>RDZY01000008.1:5000-266924 GCA_004294135.1 Sphingobacteriia bacterium | reverse complement strand
TGTGAATGGAAATAAAATTGAATTGACTTTTAAATTTGCTACTGGGGGCTTGCTTATTAAAAATGAAAAGAAGCTTTTACAAGGAATTGAAATAGCAGGCTCCGACCAGCAATTTTATCCAGCACAGGCAATGATTGTAGGAGCCAATAAACTGGTAGTGTTTAACAAAACAGTGCCTGCTCCAGTAGCTGTTAGATATGCTTGGGCAGACGATGCTGGAGCGGCTAACTTATTTAACAAAGCAGGCTTTCCAGCACTACCATTCCGCACAGATAATTGGAAGGGAATAACCGAAATGATTAAATATGAAATGGCATTTAATTAATGCAAATAGCTGGGTGATAAGCTTGATTTTTTATAAAACCTATTTCAGATTTTAAAATATACCGATGCGAAAAATCATCCTCTTTGCTAGTTTTGTTTTAATAGTGCATATACAATTGTTTGCACAAACTTACCAGCCTAAGCATGCTGGTAAATGGAATGAAATTTCTAATTATATAAAAGCCAATTGGAGTAAGCAAAGAGCCGTATCAAAAGACTTACCCTTCGCTTATATTACAGTTTGGCCTGGCCTTCCTTTTATGTTTTATTGGGACAGCTATTTTATTAATGAAGGGTTATTGATGAGTAAGCTAGACAGTTTTGCCAGAAACAATACTGCTAATCTTTTGTACGCTGTTGATAAATTTGGATTTATTGGAAATGCAGTGGTTACCGATTGGGGGATGAACCGTTCACAGCCGCCCTACCTATCTACTATGGTAAGAACTATTTATGAACAAGCAAAAGTTAAAGACGCTCATTTTCTGCGCAAAGCATATAAAACACTTTTGAAAGAATATTTGTTTTGGACGGATACTTCTAAAAATGCTATTGAGAATCATTCTACGGGTGTAGCAGGTCTGCAAAGATTTTTTCACCATGCTACCGATGAAGAATTGGTTATACTCTATGGTGAATTGGCCGATCGATTTGGATTCTCAAGAGCCGTATCCGATAGTGAAAAAATTAAAATAGCTACCCCTTTTGCAGTGGAAGCTGCTTCGGGTATGGATTTTACTACTCGGTTTGAGCATCGCAGTCCCGATTTTATTTCAGTAGAGTTGAATAGCCTTCTTTATCTCTATGAAATTAATTTTTTGTGGATGGAAAAAATCTTGAAAATGCCTGTTTCGAAAAACTGGTTACAGCTTGCAGAACAAAGAAAATTATTGATCAATCAGTATTGTTGGGATGAGGCGCGAGGATTATACCTCGATTACGATTTTGTACAAAAAAGGAGGAGTAAAGTTGCGGCTGTTACCGCCTATCAACCAATGTGGGCGGGGATTGCTTCAAGCAATCAAGCTAAAAGATTGGTACAAAATTTACCGATGCTTGAAACGGAGTGGGGAATAGCCACAGTAGAAAAGACAGGCGAAATAAAAAATTACCAGTGGGGTGAAACTTCGGTGTGGGCGCCTATGCAGCTGATGGTAGTAAAAGGATTGGCTAAATATGGATACACTTCTGCATCAAAGCGCATAGCTGCAAAGTATTTAGATTTAGTGGCAAATAATTACTTGAACCCCAATCCTGCTTCTTACACAGAAAAGGGAGCAGTTGTGAATAGAAAAAAAGCAACCATCTACGAAAAATACAAAGCAGATGGAACTATTAATGATGACGAATACAAAGCATCAGAAATGTTTGGCTGGACAGCAGGAAGCTTTCTTTGGTTACACGCTTATTATTCAAAGTCAAGAAAATAATAAGCGTGTAAACCAGTAGTAATTATTGTTCAACCACGTTGCCGTCAACCAATGTTACAACGCTATAGGGTGGTAGAATAATATTATCTTTTGAAGTGCGGCTACTGCTTTTAGTACAGTTGTCAGCAGCATTTGCAGTGGTTAAATAATAGTCAAAATTATTAGGAATACCAGTGCCAGCAAGATTTAACTTTACTTGCTTATCGCCATTATTAATTAAAACGATGGTAAAAGCACCCATTGCAGTATGCTGATACGCAGAGGCAAAAATACCAGCACTTTCATCATAAGTAAGTTTTATCATTTTAGCACCTGGTCGAATAAACCGATAAAAGTGTTTAGAAACAAAATATTTTTTACCCTTTTGTTCCGTATGTTTCATTAAAGTGAACTCACTAATACCATCAGTTGCGCTTCCTTGCCACCATACCCATGCAGAAGCATTTCCATGATAAAGTGCTGCATGCATATCCATTGCAAGATTGATAGCACCAGATTTAAACGTGCTATTGCCCAACCAATTTTCTCCATAACCAGAAGTTTCCGTCATCCAATAGGGTTTGTTGGCAATTGAAGTATGTTCTGCTTTACTCGTATTCCAAAGCTTGGCAAGTTGAGATGAGCCTGTTGGCGAAATCCCATCACTGTATCCATGTACAGCAAGTATATCAATGTTTGCAAGTGCGGTAGCATCTTGAAGTAGACTTTTATTATAAAACCACTGACGATCATTCCCGCCCTCCATACTCAACATATTTTCAGAGCCAAAAATTTTGACATTGGGAAACCTGGTTTTCACAACTGGTATTGCCCCCTTCACCATATTATTATAACTTCCTGCATTTGGTGTAATGGGTTTGTAATAGCAAGAATTAAAGGATTGTCTAAACAGTGGTTCATTTTGGGGACTAATGGCATATACATCAACTCCTGAGTTTTTGTACAATTGAATGCCATCTGCTAACCAGTTACCGAATTCAGTATATTTAGCAGGATCTAGCGTTCCACCATTCTTTGCCCCACCTGGATTTGGGCTTCCTGAAATAGGATTATCGTTGGCATCTAATGCACATTTTAATGAAGCAGGTGGCGACCATACCGTGAAAATAAATTTAAGCGGAATTTTTTTAGAAATAGCAATTCTATTTAGTCCTTCTACAACAGGCTTTTGTTTTGCCCAGTCTGCATCTTGAGCAACTGTAGGTGTAGCAGGAGGGTAGTATTCATTTCTCCAAATGGTTACACCTAAGTCTTCTAATACTTGGGTGGCCCAAGCATCTGAATACAAGTTTGCTGAATTGCCCCACCAAACATCTCGTGCACCAAAGAAACCGAATCCATCTATATTTTGAAATTTTACCGATGGATCAATGGTAATGGTACTAAGCTTCTCATTAACAGGAGGAACTACCGGGGGGGTAATGGCGGAAGTGCTTTTTTTTCCGCATCCAAAGAAAATGCAGAGCAACAGTGAGATACAAAAACTAAATAATCTCTTTGTGGTTATGGGTATCATAGTATAATGGATTTAATAATCAGATCTTTATCAATTCTTAAAATTAGGGGATATATTTAAATCCACTATACTGTACTGTGGGGTAAACTTGAATTAAATTTCTTGCAAAACGTCTCTAGTAATTTCAAGGGTTTTATCTATATCGGCATCGCTATGTGCATAGCTTACAGACCCTTGTTTACAGGCAATTGGAATATGGTAAACGCCTTTTGCTATAAGTGCTTTTCTGTATTTTAAATCAAAGGCAAAATCTACATTTTCTAAAATATCGTGTAAATCTACAGGTGTTTTTTCTGTAAAATAAACGCAATAAGCAGAAGCATTATTAGAAAGTACGATTGGAATACCTTTTTCCTTAAAAATTTGAGTTAAACCGCTGTATAATCTTTTACTTGTTTGGTGAATTGAGCTGTAAATAGCGGGGTTATTCAATATTTTTAACGTTGCAATTGCAGCTGCAGCGTTTACAGGATGCGCATTATAAGTACCAGCAATAAGTACCCTTTTTTCAGGATCTGGAGAATCAAAAAGTTCCATAATTTCTTTTTTGCCACCTACTATACCCAGTGGGTATCCATTGGCGATTGCTTTGCCGAATACCGATAAATGTGGTTTCACACCAGCAACACTTTGATATCCTCCTAAGGCCGAGCGGAAGCCAGTTTTTACCTCATCAAAAATACATACGGTACCATTTTTTTCACACACATCAATCAATCCTTTTAAATAACCTTCTTGCGGTAAAACAACGCCTACATTTTGTAAAACAGGTTCTGCCAAAACACAGGCTATTGGAAATCTTTTCATCAGGTATTTAATAGATGCCAAGTCATTATAGTTCACCAAGTGTACCCTTCTTTTTGTATTCTCTGGAATACCTGCAGACATTTGTACAAAAGGGTATTCGCCGGGACAAACCCTAGGTCCCAATTGCGCTAAAGAAGGCATCACTGCTCGGGATACTTCATTGTGCCAGCCATTGTAACCACCAACAGCTAAAATAATATCTTCTCTACCCGTATAAGCGCGACTGAGGCGGATGGCATGCGCTGTTGCCTCACTACCCGTATTGGTTACTTGAATTAATTCCAATGATGGAACTGCCTTACAAACAAGACTTGCCAATTCTAATTCAAGTGCATTGGTTCCACTACCTATTAGCGACCATTCTTGGTTTAAAATTTCAATGACTGCATCATTGATGGGGCTGTAATTATGTCCCAATAAATAAGGCGCAAAACCAGCATGATAATCAATATATTCCTTGTCATCAATATCAAAAATTTTACTTCCTTTGCCTTTCTTAAAAACAATATTCGGAGATACTTTTCTGTTTAGAGATACAACACCGCCAGCAATAAATTGACTGGCTTCTTGAAAAATAGATTGTGATGCGGATGAATTGGGTTGAGTAGTCATGAAAAAGCTTATTTTTATTAACTATTTGAAACTGGTTACAAAAATATACATAAAACGTATACGAAAATATGAAAAACGATTCTTTTGCTAAAAAAGCCTATTCTGAAATTCGTAAAAAAATTCTTTCTGGTCAAATTTTACCCAATACAAGGTTAAAAGAAGACGCTTGGGCGCAGAAGCTAGAAATAGGTAGAATGTCAATTAGAGAAGCCCTTACAAGACTTTTAGGAGAGGGTTTATTGGTGGAAGGGGAGAAGGGAGGATATTTTGTTGCTGGATTAACCATGGAAGATATAGAAGAAATTAGGTCGCTTCGCCAGATTTTAGAGATTGGCGCATTGGAACTTTCCATTCAAAGAATAACAGACACCGAATTGGCGGTATTAGATCAGATATGTGAAGATTTCACTACAATGTCGCAGCAAGGCTATTTAGCAGGTGCTTGTGAAGCAGATATTAAATTTCATGAAGCTTTATTGGAATGCTCGGGCAATTCAAAGCTTATTTCGATTTATAGAATGAGTCATATTCCACTTTTTCATGCTAAACTTGGTAAGACCGCTGTTTTTATGGACGATTACAAAGAAACAGATACAGAACATAGGATGATTATACAAGCTGTAAAAAATAAGGACTTTGACTTGGCGAAAAAAACCATGATACAGCATTTTAAGAGAGGGTCAACAGCCATATTGGATTTATAAGTCGCCTTCCTTCAATAAGGCTAGCCAATGCTGATTTTATTTAGGAGATCAATGCCTGGCTTTTGTCCCGCAAGTTGTCCCCCATCTGCAATAATCACTTGTCCCGTTATAAAACTGCTGTCTTCACTTGCAAGAAATAAGAATATCGGTGCTATTTCTTGCACTTTTCCAGGTCTATTCAGAGGAATATATTGGTGAACAAATTGAGCTGTAAATTCAGGAGGATCTATTTCCATACTCATAGGTGTTTGAATATAACCCGGGCAAACGGCGTTTACCCGAATACCCAAATGCGCCAATTCCAATGCCATTGTTTTAGTAAGCATAATCACTCCTCCCTTCGATACATTGTAGTGTGTGTAGCCAAATTCACCATCTAATCCGTTTTTGCTGGCCATATTAACTACTACGCCTTTCTTTCTTACCGCCATATATTTACATACCGCTTGCGAAACATGAAACATACCCGTTATATTGATCGATAAAATCTGGTTCCATTCCGCTTCTTCAATATTTAAAAACGGTTTTTCTGAGGCAATACCCGCATTGTTAATTAAAATATCAATGGGTTGAATTTTCTCAGCCTGCTCCACCATTTGATAAACTGCTGTGCGATTTGAGATATCAACTAAATAAGGGTAAACCTTGTTGCCAATGGCTTCTAGGGCAGTTACCGCAGTAGCTAAATTGAGTTCATTAAAATCTACTAAAGAAAGTATTGCTCCTTCTTTTGCAAATTGGATGGCTATTTCAAAGCCAATACCCCTCGCAGCACCAGTAATTAATACGTGTTGTTGATCAAATTTTTTTGCCATTTTTTAATTGAATTAAACGGGTAGTTCTCTGTATAAAAAAAATCGTACACGAAATTATCATATATTTGGTTACAAAATATCAATATTTTAAAACCGATCATATTGATATTTTAAATTAGCAGAATGATTTACAGTTAGGAATAGTAGAAATAACCTTATATGAAAAAATCTCTTTTATCTTGGACAGCTCTTTTTGCCTGTAATTTAATGTGGTCGCTTCAATTTACCTGCATTAAATTGGTACAGGATCAGGTAGGAGCATTTAGTACGGTTTTTATTCCCATGATAATAGCTACACTTTTTATGTTGCCTTTTGTGTATAAAGACATTCGAAAAAATAAAAATAGAAAACTCAGTGATTTAAAAATTTTTGTATTGCTTGCTTTGGTGGGACAATTTCCTGCACAGGTATTAATGACCATCGGTACGCAACAATCTACTGCCAGCAATGGGTCTATTATTAGTCTCACTTTACCCGTAGTATCTGCACTGTTGGCGGTTGTTTTATTAAAAGAAAAGATGAATGGACTTCGTTGGTTGAGTTTCTTTATTGCCATCATTGGCGTTTCACTTTGTTCAATGAAAGACATTTTAGGTGTTGACACAAATACCCAGTACATCATTGGTAACCTACTTATTTTTACTGGTATTCTTGGAAGTGGATTTTACAATACCATGTGCAAAAAAATTGCCAATCAATACACAGAAATGGAAATGCTTTTTTACAGTTATATTTTTATGATTGTACTATTGTTTCCATTTGTGTGGCACTATGAGGGTAATATAATTGCGCACTTTCCCAGCTTTACAACAAACACTTGGGTAGGGCTAATTTTGCTTACTGTATTTCATAATTTTTTATCAATGATTTTATTTTTTAAAGCATTAAAAAATCTCGAAGCCATTCAAGTGGCACTCTCTAATTTTCTAATTACTTTTTTCGGACTACCCATTGCGGTTATCTTTTTAGGCGAAAAGTTAAGCATACTCTCCGTAATAGGTGGGGTGCTTGTATTGTTAAGTACCATCCTCATTACACTATGGGAATATAAGCAACAAGCAAAACAGAATGCTGAATTAATAGCGGTACAGAATACTGTAAATGATGAAAATTAATTACTCAATTTATTACACTGAAACTTTTTTTAAAACTAAAATAATATATGAAAAATTATTTTTTATGCCTCGCCTTTCTATTTTCTACACTACTTGGGTATTCGCAATACAAAGTAGATACTATGTGTGGAGCAAAAGTGAACTTAGATAAAAATGGTAAGTTGCTCGCCCGCTATCAGTCAAGTCAACCTGGTGCTGCATATAGTAAAGCAGCTAAATTGGCGGTGGACTTTTGGAAAAAATGTCCGAATAGTCCCACCAATAAATTACCACTATATATTACCCATTGCTCTATGTATAGAGATGGGAAAGGGGGATTTGTAGGATCAACCTGGCCACATAATCCTATATGTGTAAATGCTGGAATGGTTCAAAGTTTTGCAATTGACTGGTACAATTTCACTGGTGATACTGCTATGATTTCAATTACAAAGCTGGCACTTGACCATCAGATAAAGATGGGTACTACGCCAGCAGATTGGGTATGGGCAAATATGCCTTATGCCAGTTCCGAAGCAGGGGAAGCACTGTACGATGGGGCGTCAAGATTTGATACTGCCGTAACTGATGAGAACAGGGGAAGAGGAGATGGTTCTTACTCTTTGGAAGTTGATAAAATTGGTGAAATGGGTATGGGCTATTTAAGATTTTATCAAATTACAAACGATAAAAAATATTTGAAAGCAGCTTTAGATTGTGCCGATGGATTAGCAAAGCATGTTAGAGTTGGTACGAATAGTGGTACCAATATTAACTGGCAAACCCTTGCCATTACTTCTCCTTGGCCTTTTAGGGTAAAAGCCAAAACTGGCGAAGTAGAAGAGGATTATACGGCACACGTTGTAGAAAATCTTCGGTTACTGCATGAATTGGTAAGAATTAAGAATACAATACAGTTATCAGACAGTAGAACCAATGCATACAGCAAGACGGCTAAAATTGTTATGGACTGGCTTTATTCTGCGGAAGGTCCTGTAAAAACTGCTATTTGGAAAGGTTATTTTGAAGACATCCGGTGGGACCCAATTAACTTAAACCGTGTGAACAATTCTCCTATGGAATTTGCTCGGTACTTAATGAAATATCCTGCTTTAGATAGCAATATAAGTACAACTATTCCTTCTCTAATTTGGTGGGTTAAAAATACTTTTGGGGAGCATGGCATGAATGCCATTAATGAACAAACTGGCTGTTATCAGCCCATGGGTAGTCACACTGCACGCTATGCATCTATTTGTGCCATGTGGTTTGAGCGAACTGGTGAAAAATGGTTTAAAGAAGAAGCCATGCGATTTTTTAATCACGCCACTTATATGGCCGAGCCAGATGGTGTAATACAGGTTGGACATTCTTGGGGTGGTGAAATTTGGTTTAGTGATGGCTATACCGATTATATTCGCCACTTTATGGAAGGCATTGCTGCGGTACCAGAATGGGCGCCCGTTGGTGAAAATCATCTACTTAAATCGAGTTCTGTTATTCAAAAAATACAATATAGTAAACAACAAATTGACTTTACAACTTTTGATATTTCTTCAAACGCGGTACTGCGACTGAAGAAAAAACCAGTCGTTGTAAAAGTGAATGGTAAAATAATTAAAGAAACAAAAAACAATGCAATTGAAGGATTTATTTGGCAGCCATTACCTGTTGGAGGCGTGCTTAAATTACATCATAATACTGGCAATAAAGTAAGCGTATTCTTATAAAATATTTGTTTGAATGAAAAAAAAATTAAGAAGTCACCAATGGTTTTATGGCGCCAATGAAACTGGTTTATTACACAAAGGAGCATTGCGTGCCAGTGGAATAAATATGGACGACTATCACGGTCAACCTATTATTGGAATTGCCAATACTTGGGGGGAGTTGAATAACTGCAATATGAGCTTGCGCCTTGTAGCAGAAAAAGTAAAAGAAGGTATTATTGAAGCGGGCGGTATTCCTTTGGAATTTCCGGTAATAACTTTAGGAGAAGAGTTAATGAAACCCAGTGCCATGCTTTATCGAAACCTACTTTCGATGGACGTGGAAGAAAATTTACGCTCCTATCCAATTGATGGAGTGGTGCTTCTGGGAAATTGTGATAAAACCGTTCCAGGATTATTAATGGGTGCGGTAAGTGCCAATCTTCCAACCATACAATTAAATGCAGGTCCTAAAAAAGTAGGCATACACAAAGGTCAGCGACTTGGAAGTGGAACAGACCTTTGGAAATATTGGGATGAACTTAGAAAAGGAACTATTGATGATGCTGAATGGGAAGAAATTGGAAAGCAATTGAGTTGTGGTTTTGGTTCTTGTAATACCATGGGTACCGCATCTACCATGAATGGATTAATGGAGGCTTTAGGGTTGATGCCACTGGGTTTAAGTACCTTGGCGGTGGACAGTGAACTGCGGATGGATATGTCTCGCAATGCGGGTAAAAGAATTGTAGAAATGGTAGCAGAAGATCTTAGACCTGCAACTATTTTAACAGAAGCAGCTTTTAAAAATGCGGTAGCGCTGTTAATGGCACTTGGTGGATCTACCAATGCACTATTACACCTTACTGCTATTGCTGGCAGATTGAATATTAATTTATATCCTACTGTTTTTAATGAAATAGGAAAAAAAGTTCCTTGCATTACCAATGTGCAACCAGCGGGAACCAAACTCATTGATGAGTTTGATAACGAAGGTGGAATGCCCGCTGTTTTACTTGCATTAAATTCGGTTTTAAACGGTAGGGTAATTACTTATACTGGTCAAACCTTAAACAGTTTACTTGCGCATATTAAACCTGCTAGTAAAGACATTGTATATCCACTGTCTCATCCATTAACAGCAGCTCCTACCATCGCAATTTTAACTGGCAATATTGCTCCATTGGGTGCGGTATTAAAAGTAGCTGCTGCGTCTCCTGAATTACTAAATCATCGGGGTAAAGCATTGGTATTTGATGATTATGATGATATGCTGAATAGAATTGATTTACCCGATTTACCGGTAGATGCTTCTACTGTTTTGGTACTCCGAAATGCTGGCCCTAAAGCAGTCCCAGGAATGCCAGAATGGGGGATGATTCCGATTCCTAAAAAATTACAATTAATGGGGGTAAAAGACATGGTTCGCATCAGTGATGCACGCATGAGCGGAACCAGCTTTGGTACCGTAATATTGCATATTGCGCCAGAAGCCGCAATGGGTGGTAACCTTGCCTTTATTCAAGATGGTGATTTTATTTCAATCAATATTTCTGAAAGAACCATTCATCTTGAAATTGGTACAGATGAATTAGAAGAAAGGAAATCTAAATTCAGTCTTCCTATTTCTAAACACAAACGTGGGTATCCAGCATTGTATATTCGTGAAGTATTACAGGCCAATGAGGGTTGTGATTTTGATTTTTTGAGACCGAAAAGTGAAGACGAATTAATTTTTATTGAACCCATTGTAGGAAGATCATAACTAACTTCAATTATATTAGCTAAAATTCATACCGATGCTTGTTGAAACAGTTTTCGATTTAAATATTGAACACGGTGAAGGACCACTATGGGACAATACCACCAATTCCCTTTATTGGGTTGATATATTCGCAGGTGATTTTTATAAGGGTGACCCAGCAACAGGTGTATTTTTAAAAAAGAATATTGGTCAGCCTATTGGCACAATAGCACTAAGGCAAGAAACTGGAATTGTATTTGCAGCGCATGAAGGATTTGGGTATACTTCAATAGAAGAAAATAAACCCGTCATCTTTTTTAATAACCCACAAACAAATTATCCTGAGACAAGATTTAACGACGGTAAAGTAGATCCATTGGGTAATTTTATGGCGGGTACCATGACTTTCGATGGACAAAAACCTATTGGTCAGCTTTTTCAATTGCGCAGTAACCATACAGTTCAATGCTTAGAAAACGAACTGATGCTGAGTAATGGAATGGACTGGAGCGCCAATGGTTCCCAGTTCTTTTTTGCAGATACGGTAAGGCAAGTAATTTACCAATACGATTACAACTTGAAAACCGGATCGATTTCTAATCGAAGCAATTTTATTGAATTCAAAAAAGATGAATTTCCCGATGGTTTTTGTATGGATACAGCTGGTAATTTTTGGGTAGCCATGTGGGGTAGTAGTAAAATATTGCAGTTTAATGATCAAGGAAAAAGAATAGCTGCAATTGATTTGCCTGTAACTTACCCTACCAGTTGTTGTTTTGGGGGAGCTGATTTATCTACACTTTATATTACTACTTCAAAAATAGAATTATCTGAAACAGAGAGAATAAAAGAACCCCTTGCTGGTAAAATTTTAAAAATTGAAACCAATAGCAAAGGTCAGTTGATGCGCAGGTATCAAGGATAAACTTGTGATAATTGTACTACCTATAATTAAAGAATTATTGCCAATTTAAAATGATCAAATACTACTATGAGTAAAATCATCAAATCAACCGCCATTTTTATTGCAATAATTTCTTGTAAAATAGGAGATGCTCAACCCGAACAATTGGGATATCATCCAATTAAAACCGATTTGTCTGGAAAAATTATTGCTTGGAATCATTCAGATCCAGGAAAAGCATATACCGATATCATTACACGTGTGTGGCATTTTTGGGATACCATGCGGACAGATCTTAATGGGCTTCCTTACTATATGAATCACCAGGTTTGGAATGCTGGTGTAAATGATAAAAGAGGTGTTGCTGGTTCACAGTTTGAAATGGCTTTGAATTCATGGAGATTGTTGTATCAATTTTCTGGCGATGAAAGACTGGTAGAAAATATGCGATTCATTGCTGATTATTACCTCAGCCACAGCCTCTCACCTGCTAATGCGCTTTGGCCTAATATTCCTTATCCCTATAATACGCTTCTCTATGCAGGTAAATACGATGGAGATATGGTGATAGGCAGAAATTATACCCAGCCAGATAAAGCAGGTTCCTTTGCCAATGAATTGTTGTATTTGTATAAGTTGGTAGGCAATGGCAGTCACGGTCAAACTCCTACCCATATTTATTTGAATTCTGCCATAGATATAGCCAATACACTTACTAAAAATATAATTCCAGGGGATGCTGATCATTCTCCACTTCCCTTTAAAGTTCATGCCCTACTTGGGGCAAATGGAGTTATTAAAGATATGAATGGGAAAAATGAAAAAGTAATATCTAGTGCTTATACCACCAACTGGAGTGGAACTATTGAATTATTGTTATCACTTATTGAGATGAAAACAGGCAATACCATTGCATATCAAAAAGCGGTTGATATGCTGTTGCAATGGATGAAGAAATATCCACTGAAAAACAATCGTTGGGGTCCCTTTTTCGAAGATATTGTAGGCTGGAGTGATACACAAATAAATGCCATCAGTTTTGCGCAGTTTATGATGAATCATCCTCAATATTTCCCCGACTGGAAAGCAAGTGTAAAAAAAATATTTGATTGGGTTTATGAAAAAGTAGGGAACAAGAAATGGGATAAGTATGGGGTGATTGTAATTAATGAACAAACTGCTTATCAGATGCCCGGAAATAGTCACTCAGCGCGCCAAGCAGCAGCAGAGCTTCAGTATATGAAATTGACTGGTGATAGTACATATAAAGAGAATGCCATACGCATGCTTAATTGGGCCACTTATATGGTAGATGCAGAAGGTAGAAACCAATACCTTAATGATGATCATTGGCTTTCGGATGGCTATGGAGATTATATTCGACACTACCTAAATGCTTTTGCTGCTATGCCACTATTGGCACCTGTTGATGAAGACCATATTCTTTCTTCTACTTCTGTTGTTCAAATGGTTCAATATCCCAATAGTCCCTATAAAAGACCCGATCACGATGAGAGGCCATCGGGACTTAAAATATTGTATAAAACCTATCATCGTAAAGGTATTGAAGTAATTAGGCTAACCCACAAGCCTAGTAAAATATGGTTCAATTCGAAACTTGCTTCTGAACTTATTCAAAATGCGAATGAAGGCTACCAATGGCAAGCTTTGGAGCAAGGTGGTCTGTTGCGGATACATCGTATGAATTGCAATGAAGTCATTATTTTTGAATAAGCATTTATTTTATTCGCTATTTAAGCACAGTACGGCACAGTGTTTCAATCGTTTTTTTGTTTATTTAACATCTAAACGCTGCTTCCATGCTAAAATTTTTATACTCTGCTATCATCTTACTGGTGATAATAACCTGCTGTTTTACTAGTGTAACTGCGCAAACCAATTCGCAAATTATTTTTGTATCAAAAACTGCCCAATATAGGCCATTAGAAAAAGTAGAGTTAATCTGTTTGGGAACTGGAACCGTCTCTGTAAGGGATGGCAAGGGTAAAGAATATACGCGTATCAAAGCAATGCCCAATACTTCCTTTCTTGCAGGCGGTGCAGCAGGTAAGCAGATGATATCATTGCTAGATATTCAGGGTAAGTTGGTAGCAACTACAAGCTTTGAATTAGTAACGGATACATATATTGATGATGGCGGAAAAATGTCCTCTCTTTTCAAAATTTTATACAATGGGATGATGAACGAGGAAAAAAAAGGATATTTTGAAATGAAGTGGCGGGATAGTGCATATAAGATGTTTGTTCCTTGGGATCTAGATAATAATAATGTAATGAATGGGATGCAATATTTTGTTCCTTATGGCAATGGGCTAACCGATTTACTTCGCGAAACACAGCGTCAAGATGGAATGATTTGGAGTTTTGTCTCAACCTATAAAGGTGGTAATGGGAATGCCGAATATTTTGAAACCGCGTACGACCCGATTCATTATTTTAAAAAAGACAAAGACTTATTTTTCGTTCGTCAACCGGTTGACAATCATTCCGATTATAACTATGTAAATATGTTTTACAAACACTGGCGTGCCAGTGGAGATTTAGCTTGGATGAAAAAAACACTTGCTTCTGCAGCACTGGCACTTGATTATTGCTATACTGATACAGTTCGTTGGAGTAAAAGATTTCAATTACTAAAACGTCCTTATTGCATCGACTCTTGGGATTTCCAAGTAGATGATGAATATACTCCACCAGCACCTGTGAGTCACACCATGGTAATTGTTCCAGGCAAAACCAAATATGGAGTTTTCTTTGGCGATAATACGGGCTATTACGAAGCATGTAATCAGCTTGCAGAAATGTATGCGTTTGCAGGTGAAACAGACCGAGCAGAGAACTACCGCAAAAGAGGGGCGGCTATTTTAAAAAATTTGATAGCATTGAGTTGGAATGGAAAATATTTCACCCATTTTATAGAAGAAGATTCGATGGTTAAACGCAATTTAGGAGTAGATGAAAAATCACAAATAGCACAAGGAAATATGTATTCCATCAATCGCGGATTACCACATGAAATAAATACAGCTATCATTGAAACCTATCAAAAATTAAGAAAAAATTTGCCTATTGGATCTCCCGGAGAATGGTATGCTATTTACCCTCCTTTTGAAAAGGGATTTGGTGGACATGATGAAAAGTGGCAGTATATGAATGGCGGTATTGCTGGTCACGCCATTGGTGAATTGGCAAAAGGTGCATTCGAGAATGGATACGAGGATTATGGAACAGATATACTTTATCGGATGTTGGAACTGGGGAAAAAATACCAAGATAAAATATGGTTTTCTTACACTGGATCTATACCCTTACCTCCATCATCACCCAATTTTAAATCGGTAGATATCACCGCCAATGCCAATATGGATTTATGGGATAAAGGGGGTGAAAAATCATTTCCTTGGATGACTGCAACTGGTGCTGGTAATGATATGCGTGGATTGCCTATTGGGCAACAAATTTTTAAAAATATCCCTTTTACTGTAATAGATCCAAATAGCAATCAACGCAGATCGGTAATGGCAGTTTCTACTATTAAAAATTTTCCGCGACAATTAGATCAGCCCATCAATGATTTTGCTGGCTCTGTTTATCTTTTGCACGCTTCTTCAGACAATACGCCAAGTAATATTGCTGGCAGCATTAGTTTTTTGTACAGTGATGGATCTGAAGCATCTCAATACCTCACGAAAAATCAAGAAATTTCCAATTGGTGGTTTCCTACACTTAAAACAGAACGCAGTGGTGTTGCTTGGTATGGGCCAAATCTTAAATCTACTAAAGTGGGAGTTTGTTGGGCGGTAATTGATAACCCATTTCCTGCAAAAAAAATAGATCGATTAAGATTTGGGGCACCATTAGAAGGAGGTATGTATTGCATTGCAGGAATCACATTGGCCAACCAGCCTTTTTATATTGCGCCCAAAGGAGAATCTTTTGGCGGACCGGATAACTGGGCTGCTGCGAATGGAATGGCTGCACTTGTTGAGGGACTAGCAGGCGCAAAAAATAATGGACTTGCATTTGATAAAGTATTATTATCGCCAAGGTGGACTGCTGCTGGAATTGACTCTGTTAATATTTCTGTTAACCTGCCAGCTTCTAATGGATATATTGCTTATCAATATAAACACAATCAACTCAAGAAAACAATTACAGTAAGTTTAACGGGCAGCGGAACAGAACTAAAAGCACATTTTCTGTTGCCTAAAAATATGGGAAAAGTGAAGACGGTCACGCTCAATCAACAAAGCATTCCATTTCAATTGAATGCAATAGAAAAATCGAATTATGTAGATTTTAGTTTGAAAACATTGTCTCCCCAAAAAATCATGGTTGAGTACGAATAAATTAAATCTGCAATGAAAGTTTTGATACAAACTGCCTTCCTGATAACAACTTTTTTGTTTAATGCTGTAATGCTGTTTGCTCAAGGTGATTTGCCACCAGCCGCAATTACAGATCAAGATAAATATCTTCAAGATAAAAAGTATAAGGATACCCTATTTAGTAAAGAATTTGGTAAAACCATTTCTTTAAATGGAAAATGGGAGATAGCAGAGGGCGGGCTTAATACGCAACCCACAAAATACTTCAATACCATTTCTGTACCAGGTATTGTGAATAACAAAGAAACAAATTTTAAAAATATAGGCTCGGCTTCTAACCTTAGAGAAGCATTTTGGTATCGGAAAAAATTTTCTATTCAGGGAGCAGTTCCTGCCATGGCTAGGTTGAAAATATTTAAAGCAATGTACGGCTCTAAAGTATTTTTAAATGGACAAGAGATAGGAGAGAATCCCTTGAATTTCACGCCTGGGTATTTCAATATCACCCCATTTTTAAAAGGTAATAATGAATTGAATGAATTGATTGTTAGGGTAGGTGCTTATATCAGTAATGTACCCGATACCGTATTGAGTGGGGGCGAAGCTGAGCGTCAACATTATCCTCCCGGAATTTATGATCGGGTTGAATTGATTTTAAGTGGGTCGGCTTATTTAATTAGAACACAAGTAGTACCCGATATTGAGCGCAAATTGGTACGAATAATAATGGAGACCACCAGTACCCAATCTGGAAATAATACCATGGACTTAAAGTTAAATCTGTATGACTTTGGAACGGGGAAAAATATCCTGTCAAAAAATATTGTAATTCACCAAATTGAAAAGGGAAAAATTAATAGTACAGAAATTATTTTACCAATACCCGATTGTAAACTATGGTCGCCAGAAAATCCCAATTTATATATTCTAAAGCTTTCAGATGAATCATATTCCTATACTACTCGATTTGGAATGCGTACATACAAGATAGATACAGCTTTTACCAATCGAGCTTTGTTAAATGGCGATCCTTATTATATTCGGGGGACTAATTTTGCAATTCATCGTTTTTTTGAAGATCCACTTTGTATTCAACAACCTTGGGATAGGGTATGGGTTCGAAAACTATTTACTACCTACGCTAGAATGGGTATGAATGGGGTTCGATTTTGTATTTCAGCAGCTCCAGAATTATGGTATGATATAGCAGATGAAGTAGGTATGATGGTATTTGATGAATTCCCTTTGTGGTCAGCTTTTCAGCCCGATTTTGGGGATATATCTGATGTGCAAAATCATCCCTATAAAAAGTGGGGTATTGTAAAAACAAAAGTAAAAGCGGTACATATTGCCAATGAGTTTACGCATTGGATGCAAGAAAGATGGAACCATCCAAGTGTAGTAGTATGGGATGCACAAAACGAAACTTGGTCGCCCGAAATTGGAAAAGCCATCTCAATGGTTCGAAAATTAGATTTTTCTGATCGGCCATGGGACAATGGCTGGTCGCCTCCTGTATCAGCCACTGATATTCGTGAAGCCCATCCTTATTTTGAAGCTTATGTAAAAGGCACAGAACAAATAAATGATCGAAAACAAAATATACTTCCATTTACTTTGGCCGATATACCAAAGCATCCAAAAGTTCCCTCTACTTTTTATTTGCCTTACCAATACGCATTCAAACAATTGCCGCTAAACTGGTACTGGCAACAGGCTGTTGTAATAAATGAATATTCTTATCTTTGGCTCAATAGGAATGGGCAACCTACCACACTTACAAAGGGCTTTTATGATGCTGCTTTGGGGGCAGATGCAACAGCAGATCAACGTCGTGAATTATATGCAAAATATTTGGCAGCAGTAACCGAGTATTGGCGATCATTGCGTACCTGTATCGGTGTAATATATCCCTTTGGAATAAATTATTCCATTCCCACAGGAGAAACAAGTGATAATCTTATAGATGTTGATAGTATTAGTTTTGATTCTTTTTTCTTGAAGTATATACCCAGTGCATTTGCTCCTGTGGGTATAAGTATTGATTATTGGAACACAACCATTCAACTAGATAATCCCAATGGTACTGCTGTAGATATACCCTTAATTATTACCAATGATGCCAAATTATTGTATCGGAATAAGATTCAACTAAAACTAATGCAGGGCAACCATTTAATCAGCAGTATAAAAACCCATTATGAAGTATTGCCACTTCAACAAACTCGTGTTATCTTGAGAATGAATTTGCCAAATAACAATGGAATTTACCAATTGGTTGCAGAAATGGAGACTGGTGATGGCAATTTGGTGAGTAGCTATAGAGATATTGAATTAGTGAATATTGTAAATAAAAAATAAGTATTAGTATGTCACTTAAATTACGCAGTAGTAACTGGTTTGGAAAAAGAGGAAAGGATGGATTTATCTACCGAGCGTGGATGAAAAATCAGGGTATTCCTGCACATGAATTTAAAGGGAAACCAGTTATTGGTATCTGCAATACTTGGAGTGAATTAACCCCTTGCAATGCGCATTTTAGGGAGTTGGCTCAGTCCGTAAAAAACGGAATTTATGAAGCAGGTGGTTTTCCAGTAGAATTTCCGGTGATGTCATTGGGTGAAACACTTATTAAACCTACTGCCATGCTGTATAGAAATTTAGCCAGTATGGATGTAGAAGAATCCATCAGAGCCAATCCGATGGATGGGGTTGTATTGCTCTGTGGTTGTGATAAAACAACGCCTTCATTGGTAATGGGAGCTTGCAGTGTAAATATTCCAACCATTGTTGTTTCCGGAGGTCCTATGCTTACTGGAAAATATAAGGGGAAAGACCTTGGAACTTCTGATGTTTGGCGTTTTGATAATGCCAATCGCTCGGGTGAAATGAGTGATGCGGAATTTGAAATAACAGAAGCTTGTATGGCTAGAAGTCAAGGCCATTGCGCCGTTATGGGAACAGCCTCTTCTATGGCTTGTATGATAGAAGCATTGGGCTTATCATTACCTGAAAACGCAGCCATTCCCGCTGCTGACTCTCGCAGAAAAGTCTTGGCTCATTTATCAGGTATGCGTATTGTAGAAATGGTAAGAGAAAATATGCGACCTACTGATATCCTTACTCGCAAAGCTTTTGAGAATGCCATCATGGCGAATACAGCCATAGGCGGATCTACCAATTTTGTAATTCATTTAACCGCTATTGCAGGTCGTATCGGCGTGCCACTTACCATTGATGATTTTGATACTGGATTGGCCAATATTCCCTTAATTGCTAACCTTCAACCTTCGGGAAAATATTTTATGGAAGATCTTTTTTATGCGGGCGGATTACCTGCTGTATTAAAAGAGTTGAAGCAGTTTTTGCACAACGATTGTGTTACGGTGAATGGCAAAACAATTGCTGAAAATTATGAACAGCACAACAGTTACAATGAAAATGTAATTAGTGCGGTTTCAACGCCTTTTAATAAGCAATCGGGCGTGATTGTATTAAAGGGTAATCTTTGCCCAGATGGTGCGGTATTAAAGTTGTCTGCTGCCACTCCTGCACTGATGCAGCATTCTGGTAAAGCGGTTGTTTTTGAAAATATAGAGGACTATAAAGCGCGTATTGATAGTGCTGAATTAGAAGTAGATGAAAACAGTATTCTAGTATTGAAAAATGTGGGACCCAAAGGATATCCCGGTATGCCTGAAGTGGGAAATATGGGGCTTCCAAAAAAGATATTGGAAAAAGGTATTACCGATATGGTTAGAATCAGTGATGGAAGAATGAGTGGTACTGGTTTTGGAACTGTGGTACTGCATATATCTCCTGAAGCTGCATTGGGCGGCGTTTTTGCCATGGTACAGAATGGTGATATAATCACGTTGGATGTAATCAATCGATCCCTTCATGTTGATATTAGTGAGGAGGAATTGGCGAGTAGAAAACAATTGTGGAGTGCAGCTTTCACTCCCGCGTCTAGGGGATATACTTATCTTTATCAGTCGCATGTGGAGCAAGCGCATTTAGGAGCCGATCTAGATTTTCTCAAAGGAATGTCAGGGTCTGAAGTAACAAGAGATTCGCATTAATACAATAAATATTACGATATGACTTTGCCATTTACAAATCAAGTAGCGCTTGTAACAGGTGCCGGTATTGGTATTGGTTTTGAAATTGCCCGTGAGTTGGCACTAAAAGGTGCAGCGGTTCTATTAAATGATATTGATGAATCTGTTGCTCAAGCTGCTGCTGCTACCATTGTTGAATCTGGTGGTAGATGTACTGCAATTGCAGGTGATGCTGCCGATATTATTTTTATTGAGCAAATGGTTGCAATGGCTGTAAAAGAATATGGTCATTTATCTATGCTGGTTGCCAATGCAGGTATCACCTTATTTGATGATTTTTTTAATTACCAACCTGCAGCTTTACAGAAAGTAATGAACCTGAATTTAAGTGGCAGTTTTTTTCTAGCACAAGCTGCTGCCAAGCAAATGAAAATTCAACAAACTGGAGGCAGTATTTTATTCATGAGCAGCGTTACTGGTCACCAAGCACATCAGCATTTGGCGGCTTATGGAATGACCAAAGCTGGCCTTGAAATGCTTGCTCGGAGTCTCGTAATTGAACTATCACCCCATCAAATTAATATCAATGCAATTGCGCCTGGTGCAACTGAAACTGAAAGAACGAGTGAAGACCCTGAATACCACGCCACTTGGAGTAAAATTACACCCATGGGTAGACCCGCAAAAGTGAGTGATATATCCAACGCTGCACTATTCCTGCTCTCACCAGCTTCTAAGCATATAACGGGACAAACACTTGTTGTTGATGGTGGATGGACCTGTGTTAGTCCCTCACCTTATTAAAATAAACTGATTCAATATTATGAATGCTAGACTTATAATAATTTTCCTATTTGGGTTGCTCACCTTATTTTGTTTGGGGGAATTGAAATCTCAATCTACTAAATACTTACCCAATACTGAATCATTGGAGAAAAGAGCAACCCCACAATGGTTTAAAAATGCAAAACTTGGCATATTTATTCATTGGGGATTGTATTCCGTACCTGCATGGGCTATGGCCAGATCTTTTTGAAGCCATGCCTAAATCAATGGACTACACAATTTATGCCGATGGTCAACTGAAAGAATTGATACGCAACTATAAACCAGCATTTTTTAATATTCCAGCAAAATATACAATGCGTCTGATGGGAGTATTAAACTTATTTTTCCCTTGTTGATATTGAGGTTTAATTGTTTAATTGGATATCCTGCAGCATCCAGTTGAGTGGCTTTGTGTATCAAGGAATTTTGAATTGAAATACTGCCTATTGAAGGCATTGCCTGCCAAGGCATATTGCCAGTATTAATAATGTTAAACCCACTAACTTTTTTGTCGTCTATTGTGCGAGTAGCAGGTTCTTCTTTCCAATTGGTTGGCCTAAAAATTGTACCTACTTGCAATAATATTTTTTTAGACTCACTCAATTTTTTTTCATCCATACTCACCAACTCAATTGTAGCATATTCGTTGTTGCTGTTTATCACGACTTCTCCAAGCGAGAATGTTTTTTGTGTATTTAAAAAACCGCTCACTGCTTTGGCCTTAGGTGTGTTAAGTATAAAAATACCCTGCTTGTAATCTAAAAATTGTTCTCCAGTAATGGATTTGACCGTCTTGTTGGTGGTGTTGATAAGTGTGTTCAATTTTGCGTGTAAATAGATACTGTCTTTACTAGATCTGTAGGAAGTGGTAACGCCACCTGTTAAAAAGCTGAGTGCTCCTAATTCAGCAACGCCTTCATTTGCTTTATCTGTTTTAATAAAATCTCTATTGGGGTCGAAAGATTGCTCTTCAAAAATTTTAGGGATTTCCCTGTTTAGCATACTGCTCATTGTACGATATTCTTCAATTGCTACTGCTTCTTTTACATAGCCCAATCTTTGTATTAGTGCATTGGCTGGAAACATACCCATCTCGCCTGGAGTGGAATTACTCCATCGGGTTAATGGATGTTGTTCCTGTACTTTAAAATAGTGAAAATACAACTGCCTCTCGTAAGTAGGTGCGGTAGGATTGAACCAAAAAAAAGCATCTAGACCAGTAAGCCCCCCATAAGCAGCTACCAATAAAGGACCCTCAGTTTGGTATTTGTTGGGGAGATTCCAACCACTCTCTGTTATCATCATTGGATGTGCAGCAATATGTTTGATATTCAAAGGCAAGTCAGCTGGGTTTTTGAGGGCAGAGGGAGCGCCATAAAAATCACCCGGATCCACACGCCAACCATCATTAGGACCTTTATGCTGTGGATCAAAATATTTGTTTACTGCAATAATATCGGCACCACTATTGGTCCATCTTTCTAAATCTAGTAACCTACTTTGAGCAGCAGTTCTCCAATTATTACCATTGGTTAATTGTTTGCAACCAAGTTCATAACGGTAATAGTTGACCATCTCATCATAAAAAGCTTTTTGTTTTAGCGCATAAAATTCAACCTGATCTGTTAATCTTCTAGTTGTAACTTCCTTCTTTGATAAAGCTATTTGGTGGAAAGGATAAAGTGCAACAATACCCTTTGAAATGGTATCGCCTGGTAGCGATGCATTTGCTTCCCAATATTTTGTAGCCGCTTGTAAAGATCCATACTTGTTATTCAACCAATGAGCGAATTGGTCACCAATCATTTTAGAAAGGGCAGGTTTAATTGCCGCCATTGTCCAGAAAAAAACAGCGTCTTCATTTTCAACTTGAATAACTGCAACTGCTGGCTCATCTTTCAAAGCAATACCAGTGTACTTATTAGGGGTGGTATACAAATATTTTACCCAGCTTTTATACGCATTTTTTAAACGATCGTTAAAATACATTACGCCCCATAAATCGTCTTTGCCAGCGTATCCATCAATTCCCCATTCTTCTGGTACCCATCCGCCCATATGCCCATTATGAGGCCAGAATGGAGAGATCACTGTATAGATACCCTGTTTTTTCATAGCTGCTACACAACGCCATATATTATTTGCTTCGGTGGTGTCTACACTATTGATATCAGTGCCTTTACCATGAGGATTAATAGATCCATGGTATCGAATAAAATTAACGCCCATTTTTGAAAGAAATTTTGACAGCGTATCTAATCTCGCATCAGAGAATTCGTTGGCCAGATTACCACCATTGCTCGCCCAAAAGCGGATTTCTTTTCCACTTCCATGAACAAATGCGTTGCCAGTATTACTCAATTTGATAAAGCCATTTTCACCCGCAAATGATTCATTCAGGTATCGGAGATTTAATAACCCACTATCAAGAGAACGGTGATTGGGATAATCGAATGTCCACCAACTTTTATTGGGCATTTGCGCCTTAGATAGCTGAAAGAAAAATAAAATAATTGTCGTGATAAATATTTTTTTCATAGTAGAGTTGGGATGTTTTCCTCAATTAGTAAAAAGATAGCCGAAGGGATAAAAGAATTTGTTAAACGTATTTGCTTGGAATAATGCCATTGTCTTTATTTAAAAGCTCTGCGTATAGATGTTGAACCAATCCGTCTGCCAAGCCAATTTTAGGCACATAAATTTCATCGGCTTCAGCCCATCTCATTACATTTATGTAAATCTGTAGGGCGGGTACAATTACATCAGCTCTGTCTTCTCTAAGCTTATAAATATTAATCCTGTCTTCCAATGAAAAGCTGGAGAGTTCTTTGTAATAGTCCTTCAATAACTCAAGATTAAGTGGTTTTCCATCTTTCTTTTTGCTGAGAGAAAAAACTTTATTGATATTACCACCTGTACCAATAGCAATCATTTTTTTATTACCTTTTATCTTGGCTTTGATGAAATCTTTCATTTCATTCCATTTATGATCGTCAACCATATCTTTTAATAAACGGATGGTGCCAATATTAAAAGATTGTTTAAATGCCAACTTTCCATCGGTAAGAAAGCTAAGCTCGGTACTGCCACCACCTACATCAATATACAAGTAGCTATTAGCAGTATCCATATGTTCTGCAATATGGTTTTCATAAATAATAGATGCTTCTAAGTCGCCACTAATGATTTCAATTTCTAGACCAGTTTCTAATTTTACTTTGCGAATAATATCGGCTGAATTAGCAGCATCCCGCATGGCACTGGTGGCGCATACAATGGTATGATTTACTTCATAGGCGTTAATAAGGTGGCTATAAGCCTTCATAGTTTGAAGAATCATTCCTCTTTTCTCCTTGGATATTTCTCCTTTTTCAAAAACGTCAAATCCAAGCCGCAATGGAACCCTAACTAGATTCAATTTATTGAATTGGGGTTCTCCGTTTTTATTATCGGATATTTCCACTATCAGTAATCTTGCTGCATTACTTCCTATATCAATTGCTGCTAACCGCACTGGCTGTATTGTTTTTCTTGTACAGGTAATGGTAGGTCTCGATTTGTGATCTTACCCTCTTTTTTCCGGCGAAAGGTACGTAGTTGTTGTTTAAATCGCTGTTGAGTATTCTGGCTTTTACATTGTCTCTTAATTGAATGTGGATAATATCAATTAATTCTTGTTTAATAATTGGGTCATTAATAGGAACAGCGGCTTCTATCCGATGATTCAGGTTGCGTACCATCCAGTCAGCACTCGATATAAATACCTTTTCTTTGCCAAGGTTGTGAAAAATAATTACTCGGGCGTGTTCCAAGTATTCATCTACAATACTGATGGCTTTTACGGGCTGTTTAATTTTTTTACCTTCAATTACAGCACAAAAAATACCCCTCACAATCATTTCAATTTTTACCCCAGCAGCTCCTGCTGCGTGGAGTTTTTCAATCAGTTGTGCGTCACTAAGTGAATTTACTTTTACAATAATGCCTGCAGGTTTACCAGCTTTAGCATTTTTTATTTCTTGATCTATAAGTATTAATAGTTGGGCTCGCATATTAACGGGACAAACCAAGAGTGTCTTGCACATTTTTAATCCCTGCATTCCCAGCTTCCAATTTTCTAAGTAACGGAAAATTCTATTGATGTCCATCATGATACTTCTGTTGCTGGTAAGTAAGCAATGATCGCCATATACCCTAGAAGTTTTTTCATTTAAGTTGCCGGTGCTTACAAAACCATATTGTACAGACCTAGCCCCCTTCTTTTTATTGATAATACATAACTTGGCGTGGATTTTCATTTTGGGTACACCCAATAAAACGGTGACTCCTTCTTCTTCTAAAATTTTTTTCCACTCTAAATTTGCCTCTTCATCAAATCTTGCTTTTAATTCAAGCATTACAACCACTTGCTTTCCATTTCTGGATGCATTGATTAGGGCATTGATGATTTTTGAATTAGTGGACAATCGGTAGGCCGTAATTTTAATAGAACTTACATCTGGATCAATGGCTGCTTCTCGCAATAAATCTATTAAAGGGTCAAAAGCATGATAAGGAAAATGAAGCATCACGTCTTGCTTTAGTATAATATCAGTAACCCTTTGTGCTGTTTGTAATGATGTAGGAATAAATGCTGCCCTTCTGGTGCTTTTGGTAGAAAATACATCGGGAAAATCCATAAAATGCCTGAAGTTGTGAATCCTACCTCCAGGAATTATATTACTCTTTCTATTGAGGCTTAATTTTCTAATAAGGTATTCGAGTAAGCCAGCGTCCATCTCTTTATCGTACACAAAACGAACGGGTTTACCCTTGCGTCTATTCTTAATACCTTTCTCAATTTTCTCTGCAAAAGAGGTGCTAATATCACTGTCAAGGTCAATTTCAGCGTCTTTAGTGACTTTAAAAATATGTGATTCAAAAAAGTCGTAACCAAAATAAGAAAAGATGATGGGGAGGTTAAATCTTATCACGTCTTCTAATAAAATAATTTGTCGCTCCCCCGTTTTACTGGGCAAAATTATAAAGCGACCAATTGATTTTGCTGGCACTTCTATCAGTGCATATTTTTGGTGATAAGCTGAGTTTTTTTTGCGCATCACTACGCCTAGAAAAATACTTTTATCTCGTAAATAGGGGAGTTGAGGAAGGCTTTCAATCATCAATGGAATAATATTGGTACGCACTTCTTCGTCAAAAAATTTCCTCACAAATTCCTGTTGTACTTTATTCAGTTGCTGCTCATTGATAAGGGTGATTTTTTCTTTCTTCAACTCTTTCAAAATGCCTCCCCAAATTCTGTTGAATTCGTTTTGTTGTTGCAAAACAGTGGTTTGTATTTGGTCGAGGATCTGCTGTGGGCCTTCCTCCATATACATTTCTAATTTTTTTCTTTTCTCGGAGAATTCAATCATGCGTTTGAGGGTAGCAACCCTTACCCGAAAAAACTCATCAGAGTTATTAGAAAATATACCCAAGAAACGAATTCGTTCTTTTAATGGAACTGTTGGGTCATTGGCTTCTTGAAGCACCCTAGCATTAAAGCTAAGCCAACTAATATCTCGTTGAATCAAATGTTTTTTTGCCATTCGTCAAATATAAGCAAGCGATAAAAAAAAGAATGTTAAGTATTTATAATGGCGACTAGGAAAAACTGGCCTTTATTCGTTGAATAATACCAGTAGTAGAAAATCCGTCCACAATTGGATTGATGACAACCCTGCCTCCATTGGCCAGCACTTCTTTTGATCCTGCAACCTGTTCCACTGTATAATCGCCCCCTTTCACTATTACATCGGGCATAATTGCTTTAATTAATTGCAATGGAGTGTCTTCGTCAAAAATAATTACGGCATCAACAATAGCTAGGTTGCTGAGCAAGAGGGTCCTGCTGTTTTCTTTATTAATAGGTCGCTCTGGCCCTTTTAATGCTTGCACGCTACTATCGCTGTTGATTCCAACAATCAAGTAATCAGCTTCTTTGGCGGCTTGCGATAAGGAAAAAATATGTCCCTCGTGTAGAATATCAAAACAACCGTTGGTAAAAGCTACGGTCTTATTGGCAACACGCCAACTGGCCAATTGCTTTAATAAATTGGAAAGCGAATATATTTTATTGGGTATGGTATTAATTGCTTTCATGTGTTTCTTTTTTTTTGTTGTACCAAGGTAATAATCCGAGGCAGCAGAATCCTACAATTAATACGATTAAAAATTGAGCAAACCATTGCATGGTGCCATTGGCGAATCCTATTTCAAAAGGAATATTATTTTTTTCTAACACTTTAGCCAGAAAAAAAGCATAAGCCCCAATGCCTCCTGGTGTAATAATCATGCCGATACTGGCGAATGCCAGTGCAGAGATGGCAGCAGGTAAACCCAAATGAGCCGTACCAGCAGTGGCCCACAAGCCAATCCAAGTACCAGCAATATATAAGGTCCAAATAAGGATGCTGTAAAGCATAAAATAACCTTTTTTTTGCAGATGACGAATGCTGGTGAGCCCTTCCCAAATTCCTTTGGACACTTTTTTTACAAGCAATGAAACTTTGTTTTGTGGGTATCGTTTTATAATAAAGGTGAATAAGAGTATCGTAATTATTGCAATGCCGATAATTATAGCGAGACCGAAGAATGAGCTTATTTTATTGAACTGATTGGCAAATAGACTGTTAAAAAGCGCTGATGCATAATCGCCGATGATATCATACTGGGTTACCAGTGCAATAATAAATACAATACCCAAAGAGATCACATCAAAAACGCGTTCCACTAATATTGTCCCCACCAGTTTTTCAGCGGGTACTTTCTCGTATTTGGAAAGGATGGTGCATTTTAAAACTTCACCCAATCTGGGAACGGCAAGGTTGGCCAGATAGCCAATCATTACCGCGAAAAATACATTGGGTAAACTGGGTTTGAAGCCAAGGGGTTGCATTAAAATTTTCCAGCGTAGTGCCCTGAGTAAATGGCTGGCACTGAGAATAAATACAACGGGGAGCATAAGCCAGTAGTTGGCCGACTTTAGAGAAAGTTTAAAATCGTTCCATTTCTCTGCCGGAATTTGTTGCAGACTCCACCAAACAAGAAAAATTCCAAGTCCCAAGAAAAACAGGTATTGGAAGAGCGATAACCATTTTTTTTGCATAATTACATGAAGCTGGTTTAAAACTTGGCATACAAATATATTGTATTGTTGGTAAGAAAAAAGTAAGCATGGGGGTTGTATTGGACTCGTTTTTTTACTTTTCTATCCAAAATTGCTCTTTAAAGTGCTGATTTTCAATGGGAATCTCCTTTGTATCTCATTTTCTCTCTAGATTTCGTACTTTTGCAAACTTATTAAAGTTTGGGTTTTCTAAAACGATGTGTTCATGTCAATAAAAAAACGGATTCTATTCATAGCCACAGAAATGTCTCCATATTTGGAATTGACAGAGTTTGCGGAAGTGATAAACAAACTGGCGATTAAAAGCAACGACAGCGGGTTGGAAGTGAGGTGTATTATGCCTCGCTTTGGCGTAATTAATGAACGGAGGCATCGGCTTCATGAGGTAGTTAGATTGTCGGGTATTAATGTAACTGTTGACAACGATGATCATCCTTTGCAAATTAAAGTTGCTTCATTGCCCAATGCTCGCTTGCAAGTGTATTTCCTTGAAAATGAAGATTTTTTCAAACGCAAACAAACTTTTCACGATGAAAATGAAAAGTGGTTTGAGGACAATGATTTGCGTACCATATTTTTTTGTAAGGGTGCATTGGAAACAGTGAAAAAATTTGGATGGCCTCCAGATATTATTCATTGCAGTGGTTGGATGTCTGGATTGATACCTGCATATATAAAGACGGCCTACAAAAAAGAGCCAGTTTTTGGAAATAGTAAAGTAGTATTTACCATAGGACAGAATACATTTGAAGAAAACCTTGGTGCTGAATTTATGAAGCGTGCGGTGATTAATGCAAATGTGAAAGAAAAAGACCTTGAAGTTTTTAAAGAGGGTAATAATACCGCTATGTTTAAAGGTGGGGCTCATTTTGCTGATGCCATTTCTTTTGGATCAGATATGGTAGAGAAAAAATTGGTAGATGAATTCTCCAAAGTAAAAGGGAAAAAAGTAGTTCCTTTTAAAGGATGGGATTCTGATTTAACAGAGTATTTAGAATTGTACAACGACCTTGCGGGCAAGTAATTTCCAGAACATGGTATTAAATTTTAAACTGCGCAGAGCGCATTTATCCCTTTTTGTTTTATTGCTAATTGTGGCATCGTGCACCCGAATTACGACCACTGAATTGGGTAGCGGATTAATTCCAGCAGTGGATGGTGTGAATACATTAGACACCATTATGGAAGTAATTACCGATAATTTTGACGATCCTGATACCACGCGTATCTATCGATCTAATAAAGTAATTATAGGAGCTATTACCAACGATCCCATATTTGGTCGCACATCAGCCTCTGTAAATTTTGAATTGTATCCCAATTCATTCCCTTTTTTTATTCCTGGTACAAAAGACAGTATAACTGTTGATTCGGCTGTGCTTATTTTAAGTTATAGGGGAATTTATGGTGATTCAGCTAAGCCATTAAGGTTGCGAGTAGATGAAATTAGTACCAATACTCCCTTAAATCCGTTTAGGGCTTATCCGGTAAATCATCCAAATGTAAACCCCGTTAATACAATAGGAAGTCTAGCCAATCCATTTGATTTAGATATCAGAACCATTAAAGACTCTGTAAAAAACAGGTACGAAAAAGCTACCAATCAAATTAGAATAAAGTTAAGGCAAGATGTTGCTCGGCGATTTATTAAGGATTACGACTCAACCAATGCTTATAGAAGCGATAGTACATTTAGGTCGTTTTTTGCAGGATTCTCTGTAAAAGTCGATGCAGTAAATCCAGCTAATGCTTTGTTGTATTTGAACTTACAAGACACTAATACTAAACTGGCACTCTACTACAATTCAAGTACAACAGGAGCTACTGTGAGAGATACCAATGTTATTTATTTTAGGTTTAGCCCTATTATCAGTGGAATGGCAAATTTTGTAACCCGCAATAGATCAGGTGCTGAAATAAATTCACGTTTAACAACCACTTCAAAACCAGATTCCTTGGTATATGTTCAAGCAGAACCTGGTACTTATGTTAGAATAAGGATACCCAATCTAGGTCAGTTAAGTAATCGGATTATTCACCGTGCTGAACTGATTGCTGAGCAGGTACCAGACGATAATAATTTACTTACTTTAGATCGTTATTTTGAAGCACCTCGCAGTTTGTTATTAAGTATTTACGACTCAGTAAATAAAAGAAAGCGGAGTATACCGAATGATTTTATCATAGATCAATCAGGGCCAAACTTACTCACTTTTGGCGGTTTTGCAAGTTTGAAATCGGTGCCAGGATACGATAGAATTATCAATTATAATTTCAACTTGAGCAGGTATGTGCAAGGAATTGTAACTAGAAAGGACAGCTCTTTTGTGCTGCGTTTATCGGCACCTTCTAATGATTCTTTAAGTTATTTTCCTCCATATCCCAATGGGTTTATTTCACAGATGTATTATTTGAGTCCCACTCAAGGAAATGAGACTTCTGCGGGTCGTGTGAGATTAGGCGGAGGAAGCCATTCTCGTTTTAGAATGCGCTTAAGAATTGTTTACTCAAGATTATACTAATATTAAAGAATACAATATATTTGCATTCTCTATCATTAAAATTTAACTCAATGCCCTATTTATTTACATCTGAGAGTGTATCGGAAGGACATCCGGACAAAGTAGCGGATCAGATTTCTGATGCGTTAATTGACAATTTTTTAGCGTTTGATTCGCAGTCAAAAGTAGCTTGTGAAACCTTGGTAACAACGGGACAAGTGGTATTGGCTGGAGAAGTAAAATCTAAAGCCTATTTAGATGTGCAAGAGATTGCTCGTGGTGTTATTCGTAAGATTGGATATACCAAGAGTGAGTATATGTTTGAAGCCAATAGTTGCGGTATATTATCTGCCATACATGAGCAGAGTGCAGATATTAACCAAGGGGTTGATCGCAAGAAAAAAGAAGAGCAGGGTGCTGGTGATCAAGGTATGATGTTTGGGTATGCGAGCAATGAAACTGATGATTATATGCCATTGGCACTGGATTTGGCGCATAAGATTTTGATTGAATTAGCGGCTTTAAGAAGAGAAGACAAAGCCATTAAATATTTGAGACCAGATGCTAAAAGTCAAGTTACACTAGAGTACGACGACAATAATCGTCCCGTAAGAATTGATGCCATTGTGGTATCTACCCAGCACGATGATTTTGATACGGAAGCAAAGATGTTGGCGAAGATTAAAGCTGATATCGTAAATATCTTGATACCTAGGGTGAAAGCGAAGTATAAGAAGTATGCAAAATTGTTCAACAATAATATTAAATACCATATTAACCCAACGGGTAAGTTTGTAATAGGCGGACCACATGGTGATACCGGTTTAACAGGCAGAAAGATTATTGTAGATACTTATGGTGGTAAAGGCGCACACGGTGGTGGTGCATTCAGCGGTAAGGATCCAAGTAAGGTAGATCGTTCTGCGGCTTATGCCACCCGTCATATAGCCAAGAATTTGGTAGCAGCGGGTATTGCCGATGAAATTTTGGTACAGGTATCTTATGCAATTGGTGTTGCTCAACCAACTTCTATTAATGTAAATACGTATGGTACTGCCAAGGTAGAAATGTCTGATGGACAGATTGCTAAGATTGTGCAAAGTGTATTTGATATGCGTCCTTACTTTATAGAGCAGCGGTTGAAACTGCGTAATCCGATGTACAGTGAAACTGCAGCTTATGGTCATATGGGAAGGAAGAATGAAATAGTAATTAAAACATTCAAGACTCCGGATGGCAAAGAGAAGAAAATAAAAGTAGAATTATTTACTTGGGAGAAACTAGATTATCTCACCAAGGTGAAGAAAGCTTTTGGTTTGAAATAGGATGGAAAATTTTAAGAAGCCGCCCCAAATTTATTTGGGGCGGCTTCTTTTTTGGAGTTTAGAATTGCTCTTCAGTTATATAAATTTTTTTTCGAGCTGTTTTTTTATTTCTTCACGTCGTTATGTATGAAAATATTTGGAGTGCTTTTTGGCGTTGAATAACCAGGAGCAGAAGTCATGCCTAATATTTTCCACTCAGTGTTGTGTTAACCAAAATTTCAGGTTTAATATCTTGGTTACAACTTAAGAAAAGAATAATTACTGTTGCTACAATACCAATATTAAATTTCAGTTTCATGTTTTTTTGATTAACTATTTAGAAATCGCTCCCCATTTAGGCACAAATAAGTAGATAAATTGTTTGCTATTTCAATATATTCTTATTGCCTATTGATTAGGTTTTATCTTCACCCAATAAATTAGTCACTCAATGGAAGAAAATCCTTGGATAGTAGAGCAAGAAGAGCTGAAATACGATAATAAATGGATCAGCCTAACAGAATTTAAGGTTATTAATCCAGGCGGTGGTAAAGGCATTTATGGTAAAGTGCATTTTAAAAATATTGCAGTCGGCGTATTTGTGTTGGACGATGTATTCAATACTTACTTGGTAGGACAATTCCGCTTCACAATCAACCAATATAGTTGGGAAATGCCCGAAGGTGGTGGCCCATTGGGTACCGACCCATTGGAAAGTGGTAAGCGGGAATTATTAGAAGAAACGGGACTTATAGCCTCAGAATGGAGTATCCTTTTTAAAATGCACTTATCCAATTCAGTTAGCGATGAACTGGGAATTGTTTACTTAGCTAGGGGATTGCGACAAGCGCAGGCAGAACCAGAAGAAACCGAACAATTGGTGGTAAAAAAAATTGCTTTTGCTGAAGCAGTAGAAATGGTTGAGAAAGGGCAGATTACGGACTCCATGACGGTAGCCGCCATTTATAAAGTTCAACTCTTATTGCTACAAGGAAAATTGAAATAATATATTTGTATATGGCATTGAAACAAAGCTCCTTAATTATTGGCCGACAGCCATTGGTTGAAGCCCTTCACTCAGGTAAGGCTATCGACAAAATTTTATTGCAGAAAAATGCAGGTGGTGAAGTAATACAAGCAATTCGCTCACTTTCTCGCGAATACAATATTCCTATTCAGGTAGTGCCGATAGAGAAATTAAATGGGCTCTCACGCGCCAATCACCAAGGCGTAATTGCTATTGCTGCGCTTGTTCAATACCTCGATTTGCAACAAGTGATAGATCATATTGTATCTGCTGGTGATACCCCCTTATTTTTAATGTTGGATGGTGTAACTGATGTGAGAAATATTGGGGCTATTGCTCGTACTGCTGTTTGTTGCGGAGCACAAGCAATTATTATTCCTGATAAGGGTGTTGGGGCATTGAATGAAGAAGCTATGAAAAGTAGTGCTGGCGCACTGGAAAAAATTCATATCTGTAGGGTAAATAGTCTACTGAAAGCAGTAGATGATTTACACTTGAATGGTATTTCTGTTTTTACCAGTGAAATGAGAGCCGATAAAAATGTATTTGAAATGAGCTTTGCCGATCCTTGCTGCATCATTATGGGAGATGAGGGCAGGGGTGTTCAGCCGCATCTGGCAAAGTCTGCTGATGCTTTTTTTAAAATTCCAATGGCTGCAAAATTCGACTCCCTCAATGTATCAGTAGCTACCGGAATTACTTTGTATGAAGCAATGAAACAAAGAATGCTGTAGTCTTTTGAATAAAAATTTTCCTATGAAATTTCATTACGAGTTTGCCATAAAAAAAATGGAGCAGCCAATTACACATCATCATTCCATTTTATTAATTGGTTCTTGCTTTACCGAAAATATTGGGGACTTACTTAAAAATTCGAAGTTCACAGTATTGGAAAATCCAAGTGGAATTCTATTTAATCCAGTAAGTGTTGTAGAAGCACTGAAAATGTATATCAACAAGGAAATTATAACTGCTGAAAATCTTTTTTCTTATAACGAATGTTGGCATAGTTGGCGCCATCATAGCCGATACTCTGGTATTACTGCAACAGAAGCTTTACAAAAAATAAACCAATCAACTCAATCCTCACACCAATACCTGAAGCAGGCAGACTACTTATTCATCACACTTGGTTCTGCTTGGGTTTACCAATTAACGGATAAAGCCATTGGAGCTGCTATTGGAACTACGGTGGCCAATAATCACAAAGCACCATCGAATTGGTTTGAAAAAAAATTATTGTCTCCGAGTGAAATCGTAGATATATTCAAAAAGTTATTACAAGAGTTGTATCTATTCAATCCACACTTACGGGTAATTTTTACCATTAGTCCCGTCCGCCATTTACGCGAAGGTGTGATTGAAAATAATCGCAGCAAGGCAGCATTGATTCAATCTGTTCATGAACTTGTACAAGGGTATGATTATTTGTATTATTTTCCTGCTTATGAATTGGTAATAGATGACCTGCGTGATTATCGTTTTTATTCGGAAGACCTAGTACATCCGAATTATCATGCCACACAGTATGTATGGGAAAAATTTACCGAAGCCTGTTTGTCAAATAATACCCAACAATTACTACAACAAATCAAAGAAATTAATTTGGCATATCAGCACCTGCCTTTTAATGCTGAAACCCAAGCTCATCAAGCATTTCTAAAAAAATATGCAATATTAACCCAACGGTTGATGGAAATTCATCCTGAAATAAATTATACAGATACACTGGCCTATTTTAAAACAGGGATTAAAAATTAGGTGGAGGTATAAACGCTTCTTCAAGGGTTAGAAGTTGACAAAGATTGGCCATTTCTTTTTTTCTCAAAAAATTTTCCAGTGCGTATTTATGCATTAATCCAGTAAGTACAAGAATGGTTCTTCCGCTGTTGGCATATAATTCAAGGGCAATTTTATTACACATACCTATATTCCGCTCTTCCCAAAAATTAGTATGTGAATTATACCAATTACCGAATGGTTGTAATTCGTTGTATTGTTGGGTTATATGCTTCACAATGGTTTTTTCTAACATAATAATTTGCTGAATTGTATCTGATAGTGAACTTCTGTTCAGCACTTCTATGCGGCTATCAAGATAACTTAAAAATGCATTGTTGAGGTTACTATACATGCTAAATTGATCAGTATCTGTATTGCTAAATATATGCTCAACAAATAATTTATTAAGCGTTTCTTGGTGTAATTTCTCCATTGTGCTGGTATAGGCAATATAATTTTTTCTATTGGGAATATAAATATCAAATGGCGCTAAGCAGACTGATTTTTTTTGCTCTTTATATTTTCTTGCGGCTCTATATTCAACTGGATTATGCCAAATACCTAAAAATTCTGCGGTCTTTACACCCCATACGGGCATGATTTTACAATCTTTTATTATGGTAGAGTCGAATTCTAATAAAATAATATCGGGATTGATTTTCTTAATAATCGACAATAGACTTTTTACGTTCAATTGTTTATTTCCATTGTGTTTTGTGCCCAAAACAATTACACGATTAGGGGTTGGTTGTGAAATGCAATAGGAGCAAATCAATAGACTAAAAATGAGTGTAATATTTTTTTTAATAGTCATCAGATTTAGAAAAGTGTTTGTACGCCATGTGCAATTTTAAATTCATGTTGTAATAGCCATTTTTTTCGCCACATACCACCAGAATATCCTATCAAAGACCTATCGCTTCCTATTACTCTGTGGCAGGGAACAATGATGGCAATTTTATTTTTGCCATTCGTGCTGGCAGCCGCTCTTATTACTTTTGGATCACCCAGTTTTTTTGCCAAATCCATATAGCTGATTGTTCTACCATAATCTATCCCCATTAATTCTCCCCACACTTTTACTTGAAATAAAGTGCCTTGCTGGTGTACTGGCAGTTCGAAATTTTTTCTTTTACCATGAAAATATTCAATAAGTTGCTCAGTACATTGATGCATTAATTCAGTGATGCCAGATTCTTCGTAAGTGAGCTGGTCTTTATTCTCAACAAAACTCAGTTCTCCTATAAAGTTTTTGGTTCCTCCAATTTTCAACATTCCAATTGGACTCTCATAATAAGTATAATTAAGTTCACTCATTTTTCGCCACTTCAGTGGACAATAAATATACAGAACTAAATGATAAGGAACTTTATTTTATATTGGTTTCTAAAATAAAATGGATGAATTTGTGCACTAGGCTAAACAACATACGGATAAAAGTAAATGGCTGTTTTTTTAAGCAAGTAAGCCAGCTAGTTCAAGCAGTTCTAAGTTTTTATATGCATTTGCAGGAGTATTAAAACATTTGGCAATTTCTTCCAACAAAAGCTGAATAATTCTTTTGTAAGGCATTGGGTTAAAATATGCTTCCGCAGATTTTATATTGATCCGTTTAAAATATTGCTCAATATCTTTTTGAGCAAAAGCTTGACCATTAGTAGCGTCCACATAGAAGTGTATTCCATCTTGATGATCACCCTCATATGCACTGTGATCAAAATCGGACTGGTAATAAGCTATAATACATTGTTTGGGAATATTAATGATCCTTGCATGAATATCTAATTTTTCGCATATTATTTGATAAATCAGACCATTCGCAATTGAATTCCCTTTTTTACTTTCCAATACCTTATGCAAGAAAAATTCATCTGGATTATTGTAATTCACTTCCACCCCTTTTAACCTGTAGTAGTTGTACAAAATGCTCGATAAAACATTGGCCTGCTCAAGTGGTGTAAGAAAACTGTTGAGCTCTAGCCAAACATTTCGCCTAATTTTTTCTATATCTTGTAAAACGGGACTGGTTTGCAAATCTGGGTACTGGAATTTAGAAACCAGCAAAGCCCCAAATAAAAGGTCGTTGTATGGACTATTTTTCCATTCAATAAAATCGCTCACCAAATCTGAATAATGCAAGCGATGAATAATCATCTCAATTCTTTCTTGAATTTCTTCATTTGGGGTGGTCTCCCAAAGCTGTTCAAGGTTTGGAATAATAAGTTTGCCATATCCCACAATTTTATCCGTAACGGTGGTATAAACCTCCTCGTCAGGATCGTCAATAAGCGTAAACAGGGCATTTAATTCTTTGGTCTCCTGCATTTTAGTGGGTTAATCTAGCCCAAACTAAATTGATTTTTTCTATATTCTCATGTATAAGTTATTCCCTGTTTGTGGATATATCTGTAATTTTTCACATAATAAATTCAACAGTTCATCGTTTGTCACAATTTTGCAAGTTAAATTTTCGCTTTAAATGGTTGTAAGTTCTAGCTAAGGACTAACTTGCACCTACTATTAACTCTAATGTATGAGCACATTTGTAATGCCTAAATTTCCCTCTGTTAAACAATCGCTCCATCTAGAACTAAAAAAAAGGGTTCAGGATTATTTTGATCAGAGAGGGATACAAGCAACGGGTACCCCTAAACTGTTTACCAAGGCAATCATCATGGTTATTGCTTTTATAGCAGTGTATACTTTTTTAGTGTTTTTTACTCCAGTTTGGTACCTAGCAATTACTGGTTGCTTAATTTTAGGTGGATTGGTGGCTGGTATAGGATTTAATGTAATGCACGATGGTAGTCACGGCAGTTTCAGTAACAATCGTTGGGTAAATAGAATCGCTGCATCTTCCATCAGTCTACTTGGTGCCAATCATTTTATGTGGAATATGAAACACAATATGATTCACCACAGCTTTACCAACGTGGATGGGGTAGATGATGATATTGAAGTAGGCATTTTAATGCGTATGGCACCTACTCAAAAAAGATACAGTGCGCACCGATTTCAGCATATTTATTTCTGGGTACTTTATATGTTACTCTATGTATTCTGGATTTTTTTTACAGATTATAAAAAATATTTTACCCAGAAGATAGGCAATGTTCCTTTAAAGAAGATGTCAATCAACGACCATATTGAATTCTGGGGCGTTAAACTATACCATGCTGCTGTCTTCATTGTTATTCCTATTGTTGCCTTAGGTTGGATCAACTGGATCATTGGGTTTATTACCATGAGTTTTTTTGCTGGATTTATTCTGAGTATTGTATTTCAATTGGCTCATACAGTAGAACATACCGAGTTTCCGGTTGCAGATATTGAAACACATAAACTGCCTGATGAATACGCGGCCCATCAAATAAAAACAACCGCTAATTTTGCTACAAAAAATAAGTTAATTAGCTGGTTAGTAGGAGGATTGAATTTTCAGATTGAACACCATCTTTTTCCCAAAATTTCACACGTACACTATCCCGCAATCAGCGAAATAGTTCGTAATATTTGCAGCGAATACCAATTGAATTATATTGAATATCCTACTATGCGCAAAGCTGTTGCTGCTCATGTAAGATTCTTACGCGATATGGGGAAAAGCTAAGTAGTAGGCTTAGCTTTTTTTACGCGCTGCTTTTTTTACCGCTGCTTTTTTTACACCAGCTTTTTTTGTAGGTGCTTTCACTTTTTTAGTGAATGCTCCCGGCACTTGCTCCTCTATAAGTTTCTTAACTGCGTCTAGTTCTATATTTATTAAGGTTTCTGCGCTGTGTTTGGTGCCATCTTCTTGCCTGCCCAATTTTAGCATTTTCTTCTGGAATCGAATAAAAGGCCCCCATCTTCCATTTTCAATGGAAATTTTCTCTGTCGGCCATTGTTTAATAAAACGATTGGCTTCTTTTTCCATTTTCTTATCAATTAACTCATTAATGTCTTGCTGGGTTAATTCATCAAAATTATAAGCCTTGGGTATATTGATATAAAGATCATTCCACTTAATAAAAGGGCCAAATCTTCCCTTTCCTTTTGTAACAGGTATCTCATCATAAAAGCCAATAGGGGCGTCGGCTTGCTGCTTCTCTTTAATAATTACAATTGCCCTATCCAACTCCATCTCATGCAGATCCTCGCCCTTTGGGATAGATATAAACTGTTCCCCTAGTTTAATATAGGGGCCAAATCGCCCAATATTAACTGACATCTCTAATCCCTTATATTCACCCAGCGTTCTGGGTAATGCAAATAATTCCATGGCCTCTTCCATGCTGATGGTTTCAATGCTTTGCGATTGTTTAAGCTTTGCAAAACGGGGCTTTTCCGTTTCATCGCTGGTTTCACCAATCTGAACCATTGGACCATACCTACCCATGCGTGCAATTACTTTTTTACCTGTCGCCTCATCGTATCCCAATTCTCTTTCTCCTTTGGCTCGCTCTGCATTTTCTAGTGTATGTTCAATTGTATCGTGAAAGGGCTTATAAAAGCCATCAATCATATTACTCCACTTCATTCTGCCATCCGCAATCTCATCAAACTCAGCTTCTATTTTAGCAGTAAAGCCAAAGTCCATTACTTTATTAAAATGTTGCTTTAGAAAATCGGTCACCACCATCCCTAAATCGGTAGGGAAAAGTTTGCTCTTTTCAGCCCCCGTATTCTCTTGAATAATTTCTTTCTCAATTTCGTGCTTAGCGGTAAGTGTTAAAATGGTTGCGGCTCTTTTAATACCTTCTTTGTCTCGCTTCTCCACATAGTTTCGCTTCATAATGGTGGAGATGGTAGGTGCATAGGTAGAAGGGCGACCGATTCCAAGCTCCTCCAATTTTTTTACCAAGGAAGCTTCTGTGTACCTTGCAGCGGGTCGACTGAATTTTTCAGAGGCATTCATTTGAACAAAACTCAGTTGATCACCCGTTTTTAATGGTGGAAGCATGCCCTCTGTTCCTTCTTCATCTTCTTCATCTTTGCCTTCCATATACACTTTTAAAAAACCATCAAATTGCATTACTTCACCACTGGCAGTCAATTGCTCTCTATTGGTACTGATATTTATTTTAGCAACTGTTTTTTCAAAAGCAGCGTCACTCATTTGAGAGGCAATGGTTCTTTTCCAAATCAATTCATAAAGCCGTTTCGTGTCTTCATCTTCGGAAGTGTGACTGGCCATATACGTGGGACGAATGGCTTCGTGTGCTTCCTGTGCATTCTCGTTTTTATTCTTAAATTTACGAGGCTGGTGATACTTAGCGCCATAACTTCTATTGATTTCCTTGCTGATATCTTCCAATGCGGTTTCGCTTAGGTTGATACTATCTGTACGCATATAGGTAATCTTACCACTTTCATACAGCTTCTGTGCAATCAGCATGGTCTTGCTTACGCTGTAGCCCATTTTACGAGATGCCTCTTGTTGCAAAGTAGAAGTAGTGAAAGGCGCTGCTGGAGTGCGTTTGGCAGGCTTTATTTGTATATCCGTTACTTTGTAGTCTGCATTTTTGCAACCTACTAAAAATGTTTCAGCATCTGAGGGGGTACTAAGTTTTGAAGGGCCATCTGCTTTAAAATTTACAGATTTACCATTTATATCAAGTGCGTTAAAAAGGGCTTCTATTTTAAAACTAGGTTCGGTAATAAATTGATTGATTTCTCTTTCTCTTTCTACTATTAGGCGCACGGCAACACTTTGTACGCGACCAGCACTAAGGCTTCTCTGCATACCAATTTTACGCCACAGTACAGGGCTTAATTCAAAGCCTACTAGCCGATCTAGAACCCTTCTTGCTTGCTGTGCATTTACAAGGTTCATATTAATGATGCGAGGATTGCTAACTGCCTTTTTAATGGCTGGAGCAGTAATTTCATGAAACACAATTCGCTTTGTAATTGCTGGATCTAATCCCAATACTTCTGCAAGATGCCAACTGATGCTCTCTCCTTCACGATCCTCATCCGATGCAAGCCAAACTTCATCTGCTTTTTTGGCCATTAGCTTCAGCTCTTTAACTACTTTCAATTTCTCGTCGGGAACTTTGTATCTGGGTTGATAATGGTTGTTTAGGTCAATACCCATATCGTCTTTTTCCAGATCGCGGATATGACCATAGCAGCTTCTAACCTCAAAGTCTTTTCCGAGAATTTTTTCAATGGTTTTTGCTTTTGCGGGTGACTCAACAATCAATAAATTTTTAGCCATGTATAAAACCGTTTCAACGGTATTTTCTTCATTTTATAATAGAACCTAAATCAAGTATTAAAGCGTAAAAATAGGGTTTAGCTTTCTTTTTTATCATACAATATTAGTGGAAACCTTTAAATGATAAATAAAAGGACTATTCTAAGGAGGTTATAAATTTTACAATCTGTTGCCTAACTGATGGATCTAAATATATTTTATTATGCCCTAACCCCTTGGTTACCAAGAATTCTGTTCGGTCAATACCTTCATTAACCAGATCTTTCACATCACTATAAGTACAAATTTTATCATCTTGGTCGTGAACCCATAAAACGGAAGAAGGTATGGTTCTAATTACCCTTGCAGTAGAAAAATGCGCAAATGATTGTCCCGTCATCTCCAAAATATATTGTTCAAAATCTTTTATAATCGCTTCCTTAACAGTAATTACTTTAAAAAAATTATTTACAGCAGTCCCTGTTTCAGTGGTTGGTGCAATAAGTACAAGTTTTCTATGTTCTGGAAATGGCATTTGTTCCATGGCCAAAGCCGCAGAAATTCCACCGAAAGAATGCGCTATAATTGCATAGAAGGGGCCAAATAGTTTTTCTGCCTCTAGTATCATTTCTTTGTAAAGGATAGCATTAATTCTTTTACCATCACTGTTACCGTGCGCGGGCGCGTCAAACGCAAACACTTCAAAGCCCAATTCTTTTAAAGGTGCTATAAAGCCTTCGAACTTATAGGCATAACTGCTGAATCCATGTACAATTAGTACTTTTTTTGAATTGGGTAAATTAGACTTCCAATGAAAACCTCTGATCGTTAAATCATAGAGTTTAAAAGAAGTGGGATCCGATTGCTGAAATATAGTTGGAACCCTCTTTTGTGTAGTATTAGTAAAAGGCGTGCAGAAGAGGTCAAACGCCATCATTGCCGCTTTTCGGGTTGAAAACATTCCAACAATCTGCAGTTTTTGTTTATAGTACCCAATCATGATCCGTAGCCATAGATTCATCTTCATGGGTTCAAAGATAGAAATTCATTTGTGGGATCGTATAAATAAAAACTCCCGAAGAATTTCGGGAGTTTTTATTTGGTAAATTATTTATTTAGTGAAGAGTAAGGAGTTGCTCCTATACCCACTAGCTGTATTTGTATTCCAATCTCTATAATCTCTACCACCAGAAGCGGCCCAACCAAAGAATTTTAGGTATGCATTGCCAATAGATTGTTGTTCTATTGGGTATACAAAGTTGTCCATGAAATTAAGTGCCCAAGGATAGTTCTGTTTGGTAACAAAATAAATATTACTTGCAGGTGTTGTGTTGTCTACTCCCTTTCCAAATTGTGTTCTATCAATCAAATCGGTAGGCAGCATTCCAGGAAGGTGTACCTCAAATCCTCTTTTCTTATCGCAGATAATAAAAGGATTGAAAGGAGCAGCTCCAAAACTTGCAAAACTAATGGGTGATGCTAATGCAATGGACAATCTCACAGTATCTCCCGTTACTTTACCCAAGCTCATATCTGTATTAATCATAGGGGATGCAGCAGAAACTGGCCTGATAAGAGAGCGACAATTATCAAAAGGTACAATTACTGCATTGGACTGACTGGCTTCTGTTCCATTTGCGTTTAATCGAATATAGTTATCAGTATGTCTATAACCTGTTACGCTCTGAACCTTGTTTGAAGCAAAAGGCAACTGAACTCCAAAACCGTTTTGGAAAGTAGCACCGCTAGCAATAGGTGCAAAACTGCCGTAAAGATCTACTACTTCATTACTTCCACTGCAAACCCATTTATATTGGTATTTAACTACTAAATCGTTTAGATCATAATCACCTGATATAGGCCACTGGTCTTCAAAAGCAATACTTGCCCATGTATTTTTTGTAGGATAATAATTGGTATAAGCTCTTTTAGGATCATTTGGAAACTCATCGTTGATATCTGTAATGCCATCTCCATCCGCATCATTGGGAGTATCTACTTGTTGCACATCCTTATTAGAAATACCATCGCTTGGATTGGCACTCGCATAAATTAATACATCATTAAAGTCGTGATCACTTCCGCCACTTTCTCTATTGATATCATCAAAACCGATTACATATCTATTCTTATATCTCAGCAATACGGTGTGACGTCTTAAACTTGCAGTAGATTCCGAATTTAAATTATCATTTGAGAAAAAAGCTTCGCTGTTTATATCTACTTTTGTTCCATCCCAGGCATTTGCAAAAATTACAAAACCAATGCTTGTACCCGGATTAAAATTGCCCAACCAAACTTTATCACCAGATAATAATGCTCCATCACTGCCAGCTAATGAAGCATTCGCAAAGAAAAATTTAATATTGGTAATATCACTTAAAGACCTAGGAGGGGTATTGGTTGGATAAGTATAGAAACCCACAGAGTTCATATATCCTGCACCTTCTGAAACAAAAGTTATCCAAACATCTGATCTTTTTTCAATAACTAAATTTGTTGCAGAGCTACTATTTAAATAGGCAGGATGGTGATCACGAACATCTTCAGCTTCAGGAAGTGAGGCATTTAAATTTTCTAACATTTCTGCTTCAATTTCATCGCTTGGCACTCGAACAGTGGGGCGACCATCCACATCATATGGCGATAAGTAGCTGAAAACAGTATTGGTGGGAACGCCATTAATATCCAATCCTTTTGTATTACTATTGCTCCGAACATAGTTTCTCTCGTAATTGGGAGTGGCAATATTCATCGATCCTACTATTGAGCCTGAAAACATTTTGCTGCCTCCGATGGTTCCTGTAATAGTATTATTCGCAATTACTGCCTTAGCATTTTTAATTAATCCAATATATTTTGGATCAATAATTAACGTATCAATTGAAGCAGGTACGCTAATATTTGCAATAACGCGACCATTTGCATCTGAAAACCCGGTATAAATTTTATTTCCAAGTACTCCTTTGCTCTTAATGGTATAGATACTCAACGGTACCCCTTTCAAAGCTTTGTTGGTATTCGATTGAACAGATATGTCAATAGCAACAGATTTAGAAGTTACAAATGCAAATCCATCTGGAGCAATTTTTTCAGATGAATTACCGTTTTGAACATCTGATTCAATCTTTTTCTGACAGGAGAAAAAGGCAACTGAAGATATGGTAGCCAATATCATCAGGATTTTAAAGTTTAATGGTAAGCGGTTGTTTTTCATTGTGTGTTTATTATGATGTAAAATTGTGATTCAATTGTGATACAAACAATACCGAATTGTTTGTATTTTAAAAACTACTTCATTAAAAAGAAATTACTACAAGGATTTTTTGAGTGACAAGCCCAAAGAATTGCTAATAGAATGATAATGATTGCTACTAGTCTAACTATCTGTCTTGATTTAATGTTGCCCATCTATATGATCTATGCCATTTTTATACCAGTCATAATATTAGTTATAAAATATTGATAATCAATTGATTAAAATTATTTAGCGACATCAATAAATCTTTTATTGGGATCACTTTCCCATTCTGGGATGAGAATTTGATTATTTTATGTCCCTTTTTTCTGTACATAGTGGGTTGATGCAAGTTTTAAAATACTTTTGCATACCAAATATTGTGTAATGTATACGATTCATATTGATTTTGAACAAAAAGGACTTGAGAAGAAAATCTTGACAAATATTGAAGCAGATCAGAGCCTACTAGAGGTATGTCTTGATAATGGAATAGAGTTACACCATAACTGTGGAGCTGTTTGCGCATGCAGTACCTGTCATGTATATATTAATAATGGCGCAGCATTGATAGCGGAACTGAGCGATCGCGAAGAAGATTTTATTGACCGTGCCGTAAATCCAAGAATTAATTCACGTTTGGGATGTCAATGTATTTTACAACCTGGATCGGGTGAAATTCATATTACCCTACCCGACCAAACTCAATTTCTTGGTGAATAATTCAACTATCTTATAAAAAAAATAATTATGAGTCACTTTGAACCCCCAATTTATTGGAATGATCACGAAGATATTGCCATGAAACTCTATGAAAGATTTGGTGATGATTTTACCGAAGCAAAAATTTATCGTATTCGATTTACCGACTTACTAGGATGGATATTAGAAATTCCTCGATTTGAAGGCACTAAAGAACAAAGTACAGAAGGCCACCTTGAAATGATTCAAAGTGCTTGGGTATATGAGTGGAGAGATAACCAGCAGTAGTTAAACCTAAATTTTTTGCATGCTTCAACAATTGAAGAATATAAACACATTTGTTTTTGATGTTGACGGAGTATTAACCGACGGCTCTTTATTGGTAATGCCCAACGGAATATTGGTTAGAAGGATGAATATTAAAGACGGATATGCCTTGCAATTGGCCATTAAAAAAGGGTATCAAGTATGGGTGATTTCTGGTGGTAATTCCCCAGAAATAATCGAACGATTACAAAAACTGGGTGTGGTTGAAGTGCATATGCAGGTGGCCGATAAAGCCGCTGTTTTTCAACGGTTAGTAATGAAATATAAGGTAGATCCAAATTCCTGTTTATATATGGGAGATGATATACCCGACTTATCAGTAATGAAAATGGTAGGCTTTCCAGCTTGTCCCTCCGATGCAGTACAGGCAATCAGGGAAGTGTCAAAATACATATCTAATATTAGAGGTGGAGAAGGTTGTGTTAGAGAGCTGGTAGAGAAAGTGATGGTATTAAAAGGCGATTGGAATGAAGATATTACTGTAAGGGCGCAGTAGTTTTCTATTTTTTATTTTCAAAATATTGTATTGAGACTTATTGCAGCTTTTTTTCGTTTGGTGAGATGGCCCAATCTGGTTTTCATCGTGTTGACTCAATACTTATTTGAGTGCTGTATTTATCTGCGCATTTATCCTTCGGAAAATACAGCAGATAGATTTTCAATATTGAACAGTCAATGGCGTTTTACGGCTTTGGTAATTGCTTCTGTTTTAATTGCCGCCGCTGGCTATATCATCAACGATTATTTCGATCAAAATATTGATGAGATTAATAAGCCTGAAAAAATGGTTGTGAACCGCATCATCAAAAGACGATGGGTAATATTTTGGCATTTATTGCTGAGTATGGCGGGGCTTTTCATTACCATGCTGGCTTTACCAATGCAGGGTTTTTGGCATTTGGTGCTGGCAAATATGTCGGCCATTATTGCACTCTGGTTCTATTCAACCAATTTAAAAAAACAACTTCTCGTAGGAAATATACTCATCTCTTTGCTTACAGCTTGGGTGATATTTATTTTATTCTTTTCTAAATATCCACTCCATATAAGCGAGCTCTTTCAGTTAGAACATCATAAAGTGCGCTTTTTTAGGTTAACTATATTGTATGCTTCTTTTGCGTTCATTATTTCATTAATTAGAGAAGTAGTTAAAGACATGGAAGACATTGAAGGGGATAGAAAATATGGCTGTACAACGCTTCCAATTGTTTGGGGTATAAGAACCGCCAAAGTATTTGTTGCTGTTTGGGTAGTGGTACTTATTGCTTTACTAATTATTTTGCAGATCTACGCACTCGGATTGGGTTGGTGGCATAGTGCGTTGTACTGTGTGCTGTTTATTATTGCCCCACTGATGGTGGTACTTAAAAAATTATTTAAAGCGTCTACTCCAATAGATTATCATCGCATCAGTACTATTATTAAGTTGGTAATGTTTACGGGTATTCTTTCTATGATTTTTTTTAGACTGTACAATTAAAAGTATGATGAAGATGTCTGAAATAATTTTGGCTTCACAATCGCCCAGAAGAAAACAATTACTAGAGTGGGCGGAAATTCCTTTTAGGGTGGTGGTACAACCTACTGCAGAAACATACCCCAACGATTTATCTGTGGCTGAAATTCCAATATATATAGCACAACAGAAAGCAATTACAGTTAAGAATCATCTATTAGCATCGGGCGAAATATTAGCAGATACCATTGTACTTGCAGCAGATACTATTGTGGTGATTAACAAAACAATCCTTAATAAACCAATTGATCGAGATGAAGCAATTTCAATGCTTAGTAAATTATCTGGTAATGAACACCGAGTAATTACAGGGGTAGTACTTCATAAAAATAAAGTCGAAAAAAAATTTTCAGTTACAACCCTCGTCAAGTTTCATCCACTTACCCTAGATCAGATTTGTTTTTATGTAGACCATTATCAACCCTACGATAAAGCTGGTGCATATGCAATTCAAGAATGGATTGGAGTAACTGGAATTGCAGCCATTACTGGAGATTTTTACAACGTAATGGGTTTGCCCGTAAGTACAGTTGTACAGGAATTATATACGTTAAATTCTTAAACAAAAATCAGGTATTTATACCATGCTATCATTGAATAATTTTAGCTATTCAATAATATACTGGTATGAATGAGCAACTTCTTCAATTTATATGGCGGTATCGGTATTATAATAGTACCCATCTTTTTACTACAGCAGGGGAACCCATTATTGTGCGCATACCTGGTACACTTAATCACAATCAAGGCCCAGATTTTTTAGGTGCCCAGATTCAAATCCACCAAACTAGTTGGGTAGGCAATATTGAATTACATATTTACAGTTCAGATTTTATCAAGCACCAACACCAAAAAGATAAACGATACCAGCAAATTATTTTGCACGTGGTATGGGAAGATGATATTCCATTAATAGATGCATATGGAAATCAAGTTCCTACTTTAGCACTTGCTAATTTAGTGCCTAAAATGCTGCTCAATAGATACCGATCATTGATGAAATCTACCCAAATATTGCCTTGTGCGGAATTGGCAGAAAATATAAGTGAATTGATTTGGAACAATTGGAAAGAGCGGCTAGTAGCAGAAAGATTAATGGGTAGAGCCCTGCAACTCAAGTCAGTATTAGAGCAGCTTAGGGGTAATTGGGAACAGTTAATCTGGCAAATGATTGCCAGGTATATGGGCGGGAAAGTAAATGGTGATTTATTTGCCGCCATTATTCAAACAGTACCTTATTCGGTATGGAAAAAATACAGTTACGATCTTACCTCACTAGAGGCTTTGTTAATGGGGCAAGCGGGATTATTAACCAAGGATTTTAAAGATGATTATCCCAAGCAATTGAAAAGCGAGTACAACTATCTGTTGTATAAATACCAGCTTTCACCACCCAAACAATCAGCTGCATTTCTCCGAATGCGTCCCGCATCTTTCCCCACGATCCGATTATCGCAACTGGCAATATTGATGCAGCGAAATCCATCTTTACTCGATTTTTTTAAACAAAATCAACCCATAAAAGCCCTGCGAAAATTATTTTCTTTGTCGGCAAGCGAATATTGGAATGAATATTACCTTTTTGAAGAACCGAGTAATACTTTCTCCAAAAAAACTGGACGGCATTTACAAAATAGCCTAATTATTAATGTAGTAGTAATGGTGTTGTATTTATATGGTGATGTACAAAACAATAATAAATACAAAGATCAGGCTGTTGAACTGCTGGCAGCATTACCAGCAGAGCAGAATCGGATACTAAAAATCTGGTCCGAAAATGGAATTACCAATCAGTCCGCATTACACTCACAGGCATTATTAGAATTAACCCAGCATTATTGTACGCCAAGAGCTTGCTTAAATTGTACAATAGGCAACGTTATTCTTAAACGAGGAGTCTTGTTTACCAGTTAAACTGGAAGTCAAGTTCAACATCGGGATGTAAAGTTCTTTCAACGGGGCAAGTGCGGGCAGTATTTTCTAAAATACTTCTTTGTTTTTCATCGGTTTGAAGTGTTGTTGGAAAGCTGATATGAACAATCATCTTACCAATCCTTCTGGGATCGCTGGCCATTACTTTGGTTACATCGGCTTTGGTGCCATCCAGTACTATATTCATAGTTCGGGCTTTGATACCCATAGTAGTAATCATGCAGGTAGCAAGTGCGGTAGCCACTAGATCGGTAGGGGAAAAACGTTCCCCTTTTCCTTGGTTATCTGTTGGCGCGTCTGTTTCAATAGTGGTGCCACTTTGAACGTGGGTAGCTAAGGTTCTTAAATCACCAGTATAAATAATTTGTGAAGTCATTGCATCAAATTTGCTTTAAATTTACATGTAACTAATCATATAGAAGTGAAGAAACTAATTTTTGTGATTTTTCTTATTTCAGCTACGGGACTTCTTGCTCAGAAAAAACCGCTTTCTGAGAAAGATGCAATACGTGAACAGAAAAAAGAAGAGCGAAGGGAAAAGATCAATCAATTAATAAAACAAGAAGAGGAAGGGGCGTTAATATACCAAAAACAGAATGCATATGCATTCAAGCTAAACACAGATGGATGGGCATTCTTGTTTGAAAAAGGCAAATATAAATCCATTACCAAAACCAATTTAGTATGGCTTGAATTTGGGGAACGAAAACATCCCAAAGAGGAGCGTATTCCCACCAGATCATCTTCCGGAGGCTTTGTGCTGATATCGGAATATATTTATGGGAAACAGAATAATTTTTACTATTTAAAAGCAGGCATCGGTCAACAAAGACTAATAGGTGGCAAAGGAAATAAAAATGGGGTTGCTGTATCTGCTATACTAGGGGGTGGATTGTCAATTGGCTTACTAAAACCATATTATCTTGAAATTGAAGATCCAACAACCAGACTAAGGCAACAGATTAAATACAGCCCTTCTAATGAAACACTTTTTTTAGACCCAAATGTAATTTTAGGTAAAGGTGGTTTGTTTAAGGGAGCAGGGGAAGTAAAACCGGTACCTGGTGTGCATATTAGAACCGCCCTTCGATTTGATTATGGTCGCTATAATGAGTTGCTTTCTGCTTTAGAAGTAGGGTTAAATACCGAATTTTACTCCCAAAAAATGCCCATATTGTTGTTAAACAAAGAAAAAAACTTCTTCTTCAATGCATATGTCGCCATTACTTTTGGAAGAAGAAAGTAGTTAAATTTGCATTTCATTTATTTACCCAAGTATGCAAGAATTGCCCGTAGTTCAGAAAATTTCAGCAGATACCATTCTTTCTACCGATCAACCACTAAAAAAACCCAATTGGCTTAGGGTTAAACTGCCATTTGGTGAAAATTATAAGCAGGTGCGGGGATTGGTTGATACCCATAAATTACATACCATCTGCGAGAGCGGGAATTGCCCGAATATGGGTGAATGTTGGGGAGAGGGTACGGCTACTTTTATGATACTTGGTAATGTATGCACCAGAAGTTGTGGATTTTGTGCAGTGGCTACAGGGCGGCCAGGAGCCGTTGATTGGGATGAACCTCAACGCGTTGCCGAAGCCATCCATTTGATGAAGGTAAAACATGCTGTTATTACCAGTGTAGACAGGGATGAGTTGAAAGACGGTGGGTCAATTGTTTGGTTCAATACTATTAAAGCCATCAAAAATTTAAATCCCAATACTACTTTGGAGACTTTAATTCCTGATTTCAGGGGATTCAAAGAACAGATTCAGCGCATAGTAGATGCGGCACCAGAAGTGGTGAGTCACAATATGGAAACCGTAGAGCGGATTACCAAACAAGTAAGAATTCAAGCAAAATATAGGAGAAGCCTCGAAGTGCTGGAAACCTTGCATAGAGGCGGTATGCGTACCAAAACTGGCATGATGCTTGGCTTGGGTGAAACCAAGGAAGAAGTAATAGAAAGTATGCATCATTTGGTAGGGGTAGGTACTGATGTACTTACATTGGGACAATACCTTCAACCCTCAAAAAAGCATTTGCCAGTCCAGCGTTTTGTTCACCCCGATGAGTTTGCGGAGCTAAGAGAAATAGGCTATTCAATTGGGTTTGATTATGTAGAGAGTGGTCCATTGGTTCGCTCTTCCTATCATAGTGAGAAACATGTAATACCCGGCTATGGTAAAAATAAATGGTTGGAAGAGAAGCAACCAATTGTTGAATTTTAACCTTCCAATTGAATGCGCTGGTTCTCAATAATTTTTTTATTTCTTTTTGTGACGGTCTCTGGGAACGCTCAGCTTCACTGGCAAAATGTAGATGCTGATTTTCAACCTTTACCAGAAGGAGTCCATATTTATTATTCCAATGATAGCTTAGCTGGTAAGCCCAATATTGCCTACTATTTAAGTGCGGAATTGAAACATACTAACTATAATTTTAGCGCGCAAATTGGAAGTGGTAAGCGGTACACGCCCTCGCAATATTATTTGCAAGAAAAGTTGCCATTATTGGTAGTTAATACCAGTTTTTTTGACTTCCGTGAAAATCGGAATTTGAATGTAATTATTAAACAGGGAAAAATGCTGGCATACAATCAGCAGTGCATTGTTGGAAAGGGGAGAGATTCGCTTACTTATATTCATTTATTTGGAAGTGCAATAGGTATTAATAAAAATAGAGAAGCTGATATTGCTTGGCTGTACACCGATAGTAATAGCAGGTTTCCACTCGCTTCTCAAAATGCAATTCCAATTGTTAAAGATTCAATTGCTCGGTACACAAAAAAACACTTGTCCAAGTCCTCTCAATTTAAAAAATGGAAAATGCAAACGGCAGTAGGCGGTGGTCCTGTTTTGGTACAGCATGGGAAAGTCCAACTTTCTAATAATGAAGAGTTGAAATTTGTTGGGAAAGCCATTTATGATCTTCATCCCCGAACGGCTATGGGCTATACTGCCAACAATAAATTAATTGTATTGGTAGTAGAGGGGAGAAACCCTAAACGTGCAGAAGGAGCTGACTTATTACAATTGGGAAAAATATTGCTAGATATCGGATGTGTTGAAGCCATTAACTTAGATGGGGGTGGAAGTAGTTGCATGCTGATTAATGGCAAAGAAACGATTAAGCCAAGTGATAAAGAGGGACAGCGACCCATACCAGCCGTTTTTATGATTCAAACTATTTCATCTCCCAAACAAGTGCAGAAGCTCCTAAAATAGCTGCGTCTGATTCCTTTAAATGGCTTACCTCATAAAGGCTGTAAAATAAACTACATTAACCAGTACAGACCAGCACAGATACCTTGGATTTATAGTTTAATTTGAAAATATAAATAGGCAGTTAACTTATAGTATTTGCAATAAATAACGCATCTAAAAATGTATAATACCAACTATAAAATCCCAAAACCATGAAAACAAGGAAAAGCAGGTCGATCAAGTTTATGGGCTCAATGGGTTGAGTTATACAGAAAGAATTATTGTTAAAATAGCTGCATTATTGGGTTCTGAAACTATTAAATCAAAGACTCAGAATAGAGATATAGCAATATTTATCACAAAGGGATTGATGAGAAATCGGGATGTTGTGAATGATATTATTTTATTATCCTCTAAAATTACAACCAATGACTAAATTATTTTATCTAATTGTGGTTCTGTTTTTTTTTAGCACTATAGGATGTAAAAAAAAGGAAGCCTGCATCTATCAAAATGCTTTGGAAGCTGCTGACAAATATATTTACCCAGTAAAACCAGGTACTGACGCTTGGAATGCAGCAATGTTACTTTCGGATTCTAGTGTTGGCCAACGCCACCCACTAGATCCAATGTATAAAATATGTCAAGTGCCAACTACGCAATTACAATCTATGAGCACTTTGGGCTTGATACAAAGTTTAGAAGATAATCCATGCATGACGAATATACTTTTGCGGTATAATTGGTTTCAAGGTAGAAACGAAGTACTTCCCAGACTAAATGTATCTTGGGCTTTGAATAAGCGTGCCAATGCAGGTATAAGCATAATGGAATACTATATCTCGAAAGATCCTAATATTATAGCTTGTATGAATACCCCCTTTGAAAAAGGCGGGTACTCTGTAAAATGGTATTTATTTGATATGATTTGCACCCAAGACTCAATTATAAACCAATTGGATATTGTTGCTAAAAAAAGATTTGCAAAAATAGTGCTTGAGAAATACCATATTAAACTCAAGTATCCAGAAACATATGGTCTATTTACTCCAACCATGTTGATTCTAAGTCAATTAATGATTATAAGCGATTATAGGCCTTATATAGCAGCCTTGCAAAATGATTTAGACCTAAGCACTTTTGCAGAAACGAGTTTAGTATTCAGTGATTACAGAGTTATTTATAATAAAATCATAACCCTAGCCCAACAATTTTCAAAAAGCTAAATCCATTACCATGAAACGTAAAATCCTGTTATTCCATTGTATGCTATTTTTATCCTGAATTTCCCCAACGAGATATTGAAAATATAAGCTCTTTAGTTATATCAATTTATTTTTAATAAAATATAAAGAGTACTTATTTCATCTCCCAAACAAGTGCAGAAGCTCCTAAAATAGCTGCGTCTGATTCCTTTAAATGGCTTACCAGTATCTTCACTTTGTTCTGAAATACTTGGATCAAATTTGCTTCCATATATTCTCTGGTAGGTTTCAAAATAAAATCACCCGCCTTTGTTAATCCACCAAAAAGAATAATGGCTTCGGGGCTAGAAAACATTACGAAGTTGGCCAATGCCATTCCCAATATTTTACCCGTAAACTCAAATATTTCTTTTGCCAATTCATCTCCATTCATAGCAGCTTCATATACCGCTTTGGAATCAATTTCTTCGGCAGGAATATTTTTTAATGAACTGGGAACATTTGTTTTTTGTAACATTTCTAAAGTAGTAAGCCTTACACCCGTGGCAGATGCATAACTCTCTAGTGAACCTCTTTTTCCAGTTCCTTCGTGGTAACGGCCATCGGGAATAATAATGGTATGACCCAACTCACCAGCAAAACCATCGTGTCCATAAATCAGCTTGCCATTGGCTACAATACCACTTCCTACGCCAGTTCCAAGCGTAATCATAATAAAATCTTGCATATCTTTTGCAGCACCATACATCATTTCACCAATAGCAGCAGCGTTGGCATCATTGGTTAGTACAACAGGTAATTTGAATTTTGTTTCAATCATTTCGCCCATTGGAATAATTCCTTTCCAATTCAGGTTGGCTGCATATTCAATCGTGTTTTTATAAAAGTTACCATTGGGTGCTCCCACTCCAATACCTTTTATTCTGCCAATACCACCAGCCTGTTCTATAAATGGGGCTAGACTGCTGTATAATTCTTCGATAAATGTTTCTGGTGTAGCATGTTTTTTGGTGCTTAATTTACCCGAAAAAAGCAGGTTGCCCACCCGGTCTACAATACCAAATTTTGTACCAGTGCCGCCAATATCTATACCTACGGCCAATTGTTCCAATGCTTGGTTGGATCTTCCAGTTTCTTTTTTTGAATTCATTTTACAAGCTATAAATCGTTAACTAGTTTGGTAATCTTTCAAAATAAATACACTATTGCTAGTGACGCTCACTCATTTTTACATCATAATCAATGCCCTGTGCTTTTAGAATTGATTTAGATTTGATAGCATAAAATGCAAGATATGCAAAGCATACAACTCCAATAATATAACTGTTTTGTATCCCTAAAACAGTATCAGCAGCAAGTTCTCCTTGAAGGGTGCTAATAACACCTCCCCCCATAATCATCATAATTAGTAAACTACTGCCTTGATTGGTGTTTTTTCCCAGTCCCGCCACAGCCAAAGTAAAAATACAGGGCCATAGCGTGCTACAAAACAAACCAACACTGGTAAAAGCATAAACACTTAACATTCCTATAGTAAACATGCCAATAAGAGTTGCGATGATTCCCAACGTCGAAAAAATTAATAGCATTCGGGCGGGACTGCCTTTGCTCATTATATCACCCATTATCATTACTATAATTACAAATCCATAGGTATAAAACATGCTAATATCATGTTGGGCAATGGCATTAACAGCAAGGAAAACACCAAAAGCTAGGTAGGGCATCACAAATTTCAAAGCATCTTTCGCACCCTTACTTACATCAAAGGCACCAACAGCTCCAGTCCATCTTCCCATCATTAAACTAGCCCAATACAATGAAATAAATGGCGCAATTTTATCCGTACCTACATTCATTTTCTGGGTCATATATTCTGGTAAATTACTGGCAGTAGAAACTTCTACGCCAACATAAACAAATATGCCAATCATACCCAAAATAAGCTGGGGGTAACTAAACGCCGATTTACGATCGGATGATACGATAGCTGTTTTATCTTCTGAAACAGGGATTGCTTCTATCTTATTGGGGATGGATGAAAACTTAAAAAAAATAGCTACTACTACAAACGCAATGCCCAATATTAAGTAAGGGGTTTTTACACTTTCAATACTGGCTATATTAGATCCATTAGAAACGCTTCCAAAAATAGCAAAACTCACCAGCAATGGGCCAATGGTGGTGCCAAAATTATTTACGCCACCACCCATACTCAGTCTTTGCGAGCCTGTTTGTGGGTCTCCAATTGCAATGGTTAGTGGGTTGGCAGCAATTTGTTGAAGCGAAAATCCGAGCCCTACTATAAACAATCCTGTTATCATTAAAGTGAAGGAAGCGTTATTAGCGGCTGGATAAAATAATAAAGTACCAATAGCGGAAATAATTAAACCCAGTGCGATACCATTTTTGTAACCTATTTTGTTCAACAAATCATCCCCCAACAATTTAGAAACAAAAATATAAATGATGGATCCTACTGTATAAGCCACATAAAATGCAAGTTGTACGTATTGGCTTTGTGCCTGCGAAAGATTAAATGCTTTCTTAAAAACGGGAATAAGAATATCATTGCTGGCAGCAACAAATCCCCAAAAAAAGAATACGGTAATAAGTGTCCCAAATTGTGACCATTTAGTAGGTTGGCTCATAACAATCGTTAATTTTTTTGAATATGGGCGGTAAAATAAGAATAATTCGTGGAAGCAAAAATATTAAATCGGTAATTTCACTGATTCATTTAAATGGCTAACTTGAATGCCAATACTCAAAAATGCAGGTATGGAAATTATACATATAAGTGCGGAGTGCTATCCAGTGGCTAAAGCTGGGGGCTTAGGTGATGTAGTAGGTGCTTTGCCTAAATACCAATGCGAGTCTGGTGATATAGCCAAAGTAATTATGCCTATGTATAGAACCAAATTCTTGTATGAGAACGATTGGCAAGTTGATTATAAGGGCAACGCCAATTTGGGTAATTTGTATTTTGAATTTACCATCATTAAAGAATCTACCAATAAATTAGGGTTCGACTTATTCTTGGTTGACATTAATGGTCTGCTCGATCGTCAAAAAATTTATGGATACGACGATGATGCTGAACGTTTTACCGCTTTTCAAATAGCTGTTGTAAGCTGGATAAGTAGTTGGGAACATAGTCCCGATATGGTTCATTGTCACGACCATCATACTGCATTGATTCCTTTTATGATGCAGCACTGCTATGCATTTCAACACCTAGCAGCCATATCAACCGTGCTCACCATTCACAATGCACAATACCAAGGTTGGATGGGCTGGGATAAGAGTTTGTATATACCTCGTTGGGATTTGTGGAAACGTGGTTTATTAGACTGGGCTGGGAATATCAATCCCTTGGCTTCTGGGGTAAAATGTGCTGGAAAAGTAACCACTGTAAGCTCGAGTTATATGGAAGAACTTAGGATACAGGCAAATGGGTTGGAAAAATTATTTCAATTTGAACAAGGCAAATGCGTGGGCATCTTAAATGGCATTGATACCCAGGTATGGAATCCTGCCACTGATGCATATATTCAACATTCCTTTAGTGTTAAAACGCTTACTACGGGCAAAGCCAAAAACAAACAAGTATTATGCAATCGTTTTGAGTTAGATATTAACCTGCCACTATTTGTGTTTATTGGCCGCATGGTGGGTGAAAAAGCAGCAGATCTTTTACCAGATGCTATTAAAACAGCTATTTATCATGGTAATAGAAATGCCAGTTTTCTTGTTTTAGGAAGTGGACAAACATCGGTTGAACTAGAATTTCAGCAGATGATTGGCGCATATCCAGGTATTTTTAATGCAGTAATTGGATATGATGAACAACTCAGCCACCAAATGTATGCAGGAGCTGATTTTTTATTAATGCCCAGCAGGGTAGAACCTTGTGGACTGAACCAAATGTATGCTATGCGATATGGAACTATTCCTGTGGTTAGAAGCACAGGCGGATTAAAAGATACGGTAGTAGATATGGGAGATTTTGAGGGCTTTGGGATTCGGTTTAATGAAGCCAGCATAGCAGATATTAATTACTCCATCGGTAGGGGTATTAAAGTTTATCAAGATAAAACCCATTTAACTTGGATGCGGAAATATATGATGCAAATTGACCATAGTTGGGAGGGAACCGTAAATGAATACAAACAGGTATACCTGAGTTTGAAATAAAATGACTAATTTCCAATACCTTAAAAATTCCAATTGAACCATATGACTACTTTTTCAAAATCAGTTTTAGCAGTAATCCTAGGCGGTGGAGCCGGAACAAGGCTATTTCCATTAACGGCTAGCAGATCAAAACCTGCAGTACCTATAGCAGGAAAATATCGCTTGGTAGATATTCCAATTAGTAACTGTATTAACAGCGGTATCAACCGTATGTTTGTGCTTACTCAGTTTAACTCTGCCTCTCTTAATAAGCATATAAAAAATACCTACCATTTCAGTGCATTTAGTACTGGTTTTGTAGATATACTCGCAGCAGAACAAACTCCTGATAATCCGGGCTGGTTTCAAGGTACTGCTGATGCAGTGCGACAATCATTGAGGCATATTTCTAATTTAGAATACGATTATATTCTTATTCTAAGTGGGGATCAATTGTACCAGATGGATTTTAGTGAAATGCTTACTGCACATCGACAAAATAATGCGGATATTTCTATTGCCACCATACCAGTAGATGAAAGAGACGCTCCTGAATTTGGTATACTAAAAACCAATCAAGAAAACCTGATCACTTCCTTTATAGAGAAGCCCCAAAAAGATATTTTACCTGAATGGACAAGTGATACTGGTGCTGAAATGCAAAAGTCGGGACGCAACTACTTGGCTTCAATGGGTATCTATATTTTCAATAAAAAAATCCTCGATAAATTACTCAATTTGGCGCATCCAAGTGCGACAGATTTTGGCAAAGAAATTATTCCAGACTCTATTGAAAACTACAAGGTTTCTAGCTTTCAATATGATGGTTACTGGACCGATATCGGAAATATTTATTCTTTTTATGAGGCCAATCTTGCACTCACCCTAGAAATGCCGCCTTTCAACCTATTCGATAATCAGAAAACGGTTTACACTCGCGCCAGAATGCTGCCGCCTGCTAAAATCAGTGGTACTACTTTAGAGAAAACAATTATTGCCGAAGGATCTATTATACACGCTAGCAGAATTGAGCAAAGTGTGGTAGGTATTCGCTCCAGGATTGGCTTAGGAACTACCGTAGTTACTACCTATATTATGGGTAACGATTATTATGAAACCATTGAAGAAATGGAAGCCAATACCAATAAAGGATTACCCAAGATTGGTATTGGAGAACGTTGCTATATTAAAGATGCTATCATTGATAAGAATTGCCGGATTGGAAATGATGTGCGAATCAATGGCGGTAAACACTTGGCCAATACAGATCATCCATTATATACGATAAAAGACGGAATTGTGGTGGTTAAAAAAACAGCCATATTACCTGATGGATTTATTATTTAATAAATACTAAATAGCTTTTAATTTACTTTTCTACTGCGGTCAACTTCTAATTTTAAATGTTGACCGCAGTAAAATATACAAACTGAACCTAAAGATTCGCATTCCAAATTCGTCTTACACCATCTTTACCCCAATCTTTTAATCCTTTCTCTAGCTCAGTAATTAGTTGAGCCCTATTCACTATTTTTCCTTTTTGTTTGGGATTTAATTGAACTACCGTAGGTTCAATCAATTCTAGTTTGGTTGCAAACCACGTAGTATACAATCTGGGTATAGCTAAGCCAAGAATCAATCCTGGTAGGCCATTGAAACTTTCCGGGCCGCCATTTACTGGAATTTGGTCGGTATAGAATGCCACTACATATACAGAATCACATATTTTAGTAACCGCTTTTCTGCATTCAAAACCTGCTATTTCTCTCGTCTCTTCTGAAATTTTCCACTCTAAATTCCGAACAGAATCTTTAATCAAATAGGTGTTTTCAAAAATGTCTTTCTGACTACTAAAAGTGGCATTCAATATATCGGTAACCAGTATATCGGTTTCCGAGGGTTTACCACCCCACATCATATAGCGATTGGTGGGATTCTCTTTCGCAAGTTTGTAAATTGATCTACTCGCATTGAATTTAAGCTCATAAATATCAGTTACAAATTTTGGTATGACTTTCATTCGTTCAACATTCCAAATATTATCCGCTTCATCTTCCAAAGGGGTATGCTGGTTCATTTTTTTTTCATACTCAACCCTTCCTTGAGTGATAAATTGCACTTGTGATTTAGCTGATAAAATACAAGTAAAAAATACGAGGCTTATTATATATTTTTTCATATTAGAATCCACTATTTGAAGGTTTGCCATTTTTATTGAAGTTCCAGATCAGTGAGAATAGGAAAAAGCGCTGGATATTTTGATTGGTTGTTTCTGAAATGAAATTGCTATTTACATTCCGATTGATACCTAAGTTCTGATTGAATAAATCACTTACTGCTGCTTTTACCTCCCACTTGTCATCTTTTGAAATCACTTTTCTAGCAGAAGCACCTACTATATAAATGTCTCTTTGGTCTGCAAATACAGCAGTTTTTTGGTATATATTGGCCTCTAAATTAAAATCGATATATGTTTTAATCTTTTTTAATTTGAACTGTAAATTTGCATAAGAAGTGTAAGACCAATATTTAGTTACAATAGTGGGACGAATAGAACTTTTTGAGTGGTTATAATTGGCATCAAAATTCAAGTAAAAATTAATCCATTTGTCGGACCAATATCCACCATTAATACTAAAATTGAAGCTGCTATTTTCTGTAATATTTTCAACCCCATTCACACGATTTGCAAACCTGTTTTTTCTAGGGCCCATATCAAAGTTTAAATTGAGAGAAGGTATTACTTCAAAGCCAAATCCCGCTTCTGCACTTATATTATAGTTGCCAGCAACATTTATTGCTTGGTTCACCCTTCTACCAATACTATCCACAAAACTTGAATTAGAAATTGCATTTTCAGTCTTATTATAATTAAAACTAAAATTCAATCCCCTGCTTTTTAATACCTTATAATCAGAAGCACGGATACTAATAGCATGAACAAACGATTGCCGTAAGTTTGGATTTCCAATCGTCAAATTAAGTGGATCAATATTATCTATAATAGGCTGAATCTGCGCCAGTGTTGGATTTTTGGTAGTTCCAGTATAGTTAAACATAAACCTTCGTTGTTGTTTAGGCGTATAGTTTAGACTGATAGCTGGTATGAAATTATTGAAAATAACATTTCTATCCGTTTGCTTCACAAGATCTTTTAGTCTATAATTTACAGTACCAATTCCCGTTCCAATAGAAAAATTAAACTTTTTTACATTGTAGCGAATGTTTAGACTTCCCGTATGCCCCGTAGTATTAAAAATAAAATTATTGCTAAGGGTATCCACTAATTTTTCATATTTATTATTGCCTGAATTTTTTTCAAGTGTATTTCTTTCGGCATTATTTTGACTCAGATTTAAACGATAATTCATCACCAGAAAAGTATTTTTCCAAATGGGTTCAGTATATGTTAGGGCAGAATTTATATTGGAAACTTTTTGCTTATTTATTTTTTGTTGATCAATATTATCTTGCCTAACTAGGTTGCCACTGCTGTTGAAGAAACTATTATCAGCCAGTAGAAAACCATTCTCTTCTCTATTATTAAAATTAAAATCATTGTTAAGTGAAATACTTCTCCCCGCTTTCTTGAATTTCTTTCTATAGAATATATTTGTATTCAGCGTTCGATTATCATCTGTATTTGCAGTGCTTCTATCCGTTGCATTTATAACAATTCCCTTATCACTAATGGCTTTTCCTAAAAATGCAGAACGGTTGTTGCTGTTTACAATGGTTCCACGAGCGGTAACTTTAAGAGAACTACTCGAATCTATTTGCCATTCGTAAATACTCGTAAGTTTATTCCGCCTTTTATTACTTACCTGATCTTGCACACTCGTATTTATAAAACTGGTATCTGGTAAAATATTTTGTGTTTTATTGGTGGTAATACCGCTTACTTCTAATTGATTAAATTGATAAGTGTTGTTGGTATTGTACTTGTCTTTATTCCATTTATTGCTGAAATGTAATCCGCCTGTAACTGAATTGGGAAATCCATTACCCCAGCTAAATTCATCACCACTCCAGCTCATACTAATACCGCCATCATCATTTACATTGGTGGTCATATTTCCGTCTCCCCCATAGTTTCTATTTTCATCCCAGTTTAAAGATTCGAACTTGGTATTGTCGGTGGTAATATATCCAGATATTTTTCTTTTCCCTTTAAAAGCATTGCCTAATAATTTACCATACCGGTACCTGTTAAAGTCGCTACCGGCCTCCGCTTTACCAAAGAACCCTTTTTTCTTGTCCTCTTTTAAAGTAACTCCGCTTTACCAAAGAACCCTTTTTTCTTGTCCTCTTTTAAAGTAAGGTTCAAAGTCTTTATTTTTTGGCCATCATCAATTCCCGTAAAAGCAGCTTGACTAGGGGGCAATACCAAATATACAATGAATGTAACAGTCTATAAATCAATACCACCAAAGGTTTTAATTAATTTTTGCCCGTTTTTTCAGGGGCTGATACCGTAATTAATAGCAATCATACCGTAATTAAAGGGCTATAAATAGCCTAAAATGGCATTTATACCGTAATTAACAACCTAATAGGGGTAATTTAAGGGGTAGGGCTAAAATGGGCTTATTCTGCATAAAACTGTTACATTTTTTGCATATTTGGTTTTGGTAGCAAATGTAACAGTCTATGTAACAGTTTTAAACTGTTACATTTTTTGCATATTTGGTTTTTTGTGTAGCTGAAATTGCCAGTTTGGCAGGTGTATTTTAGTGCTTTTTTGCCTAAAATAGCTCATTTTGGAGGTATCTGAACCCCTGAAATCCCCTAATATAAATCTCGTGAGGAGCGATAATTATGGGTGTGCAAGTGAGTATTGCATTGGCGTTCTTAAACTCCTTTATTTCACCAGAATCAAGGGTAAATTGCAAGTCTTTATTGCGTACAATTCCTGCAAAATTTGCACGGTGATGTACCATATTATTAATCACTGTATAAACGTATAATATATCGTGTTTTGGAAGGTTTTTACATACCCTGTACCAAAGCATTTCTGCGTTATCTTTTTGACTGGTAATATCAATCAAATAAGCACTGTGATTCTGTTCAATAAATGAACTTGCAGGAAGGGTTACTACTATTGCTACAGGAGGGGTATTAAACTTCATTTATAAAGTCTTTAATTATAGGTTTAAGAAGTCCTGTTCTAAACGACTAATTGAATAACACAAAGAATCATGAGCTAGTTGACGAGCAAGATTAAACTCCTCATCATGCTCACGTTTTTTCATTGCTTCTAGTTGATATTTTTTAACTTTCATATGCCTAATTTTTTCATCAATATTTTTTGCGGTATTAAATTCATTTATTGTCATGATCTTATATTTAATTGAGTAATAGCCCTCTGTTCAATTGTCTATTGTAAGCACCACCCTCAATATTTTTTAGTTTGTGTAGGTCTTGTATTTGTTTTTTAGTAACTTTTTGTAATGATAAATCACTATCATGAACTAGGTTAGATTTTATAATATATCTATTAAAGAAAATTCCCTCCAATTCTTTTCTACGTTTAATTTTACTTTTAGATGTATAACAATTATCTAATATTGGCTTACAGTTAATATTCCATTGAGCATTCATATGCCGTTTAAAATACTCGTAAGCGCAATCAATATTTATCCAATCTGAATATGTAATTTTTGATTCTACTGCTTTTACAGAACCAATACCAGCTATGTAATTAATTTTTACTGATCTTTCAAATACATCTTTTTTAAAAAAAATCATTATTCGTGTAAGTAGCCGCAAATCAAGCTTAGTCTTATACTTAAATGTGTAAGTATGATATTCTAATTCTGAAAAATTTTCAATATTTATATTATACTTTTTTATAAGCTTATCTAATGCATTTTTTGCAGCCGATTTTTCTCCATCGCATGAGCCATTTACAACTAATTCATATATTTTAGAAAGCTTATTACGAATATCTTCATTTAATTGTTCCATAATTCTGCATTTAGGTAGGTTTCACAATACTTTTTTTCAGCGTTTCCTCTATTTTTATTGTATTTTGGGTAATAGTAGTAGGCTTTTATTTGATCTTCCTCTTTGAGTTTATTCCAAACCGATAAACTGCGCTTTTTTGATGATCTTGAACCATCATTATACTGGTTCCAGAACATATCAAAACTAATTTTTTGATGGATCTCAACTACTTCGCATTTGAAACTTTTAACCCACGTTAAAAAATCGTTTAAAGTGGGTTTTAAATTATCTAATAGCCACTGCATTGCTACTGCTTTTATGTTCTCCTGCTTGATTTCAAAAGCAACTATTTTTTCAGTATCAGAAGCGTAGCTATACACTACTCCTTCAGGTGAAACTGCTGTGGTTACTAAGAATTTTCTTACTTGCATTTTGGTAGCTGTTTTTCTAAATAAATACGTATAAACTGGTTGTATTCTGTACTGAATATGCCAAATAGGTTATTGATTGCAAAAGCTTCTGTATTGTTTAAAATGATTACCATTTTTCCACTTCGATTTGGGCTATAAAATGTAAACTGCTGTAGTTTTCTCTTGTAGAGATCTGTCAATACACAAGATTCTACTTCATAATCCTGAATGGGTGTTAGCGGTATTACTTTCTGTAGCAACTCCGTTATCAAAATCCATTGAAATTTGTTTAAAGGCAGCTTTATTTTTTGCTGATTCATTTTTTAGCTCTTTTAATAATCGTTCTGCTGGTACATTGATATAGTTCATAAACGCACGTCTGCTGATATGGTACTTTTCCTTGATCTTATTTTTATAGATCCATTCTATCGTCATGCCCGGTGTATAGCATTCTTTAAAGTACTTCTGTACTTCTAATATGCGCTTGTACTTATTTTCAGGTGTGTATGCCATTAGAGTTTTTTATTAGCTGACTTAATAAAATCTGCCTTTACTTGTTTTGCGTTGCGCAATAGTTTAAACAATTCTTGACCAGTATAGCTATTAAACTGCTTTTTTACCCCATTTACGCCGTATTTCTCTGACCACTCTATTGCATCGTTGGCAGTTCGGCCGATACTCCTAAATTGGCTTATTATAGCCTTTCTGGAGCGGTCTAATTTCTCAAATTGGTAATCTGCTGCATTTCTATTCGTTGGAGCCAACTTTACCAAGCTCCGCTCTAGCTCTTGGAACTCACCTAAACTTAAATCGCCCAAACTCTTGGTTCTGCCACTGGTAAAATCACTTACAATTCCTTCTTTAGTAATATCACCACCTGATTGGTTGATCTGCTTTATAATTGCGTAAAATCTTGAATAGTTATTTTTCATTACCAAGGTTTTCAATGTATGTTTCAATTGCTTCATGTATATCCATCCCTTTATTAAATAGTTCCCAGATACCTGACTCATGAAAATGGTGACCTAGCGTAAAATGATGATCTTCTTTTGCTAAACTGATGAACTTATCCATGTATTGAGAAAATGATACGTTTGATTTATTTATTACCATTTTTAAAGGTTTTAATTGTTCTTTAATGAGGCTGTTATAACTGGAAAGAATTTTCTTTTATCGGAATAGGTAATCGGCTCTGAACCAACCAAACACTTGCCGCTTCTTTCAATAAAATCAGTTGTAATTTTAATTTTTTCAGACATGGCAATATTGTTAAATAAAAGCCCTGAAGAAGCAGTTCCTTCACGAAGTTCAAAACCATTTGTTTCTACTTTAGTTACATACCATTGTTTTTCAGATTCATCATAAGCAAATTCAATTTGATTGCCTTTGCGAAGACCGATATACTCACAAGCTGTTTTTGATATCCTAAAAACGCCCGTTTTAAAATCAATTCCTATCATTGACTTTAGTTGTTGTCTGGTTTGGGTATTTTGGGTGTTGAAAATTTGAAGTTTCATTTTTTTGATTTTGTCGCTCAGATGGAACTAAAAGTTCCATCTGATTGTTTGGTTAATAATTGTTTGTTGATTAAAGCGTTTATCGTTCTTGCATGGATGGGTGCTATCGGATTTTTATTACTATCCATGAGCCTGTATTTATAGAACGTTACATTCATTACACGAATACTTCCACCTGCACGAATTATCTTTATTACCTTTCTTTGTATGGTTGATAAATTATTCATTTTGCAGTTTTAAATGGTAATTGAAGCAGCTATTTGATCTAATTCAAAACACATCAAACCGGTTAATCCTTCTTTTGGTGTATAGTGCTTATTTATTGCTTGATCTGCCAACACTTGAACATAGTTTAACAGGTCTATATGCATATTAAAATGCTCTACCTTAATAGGTCCATTGTTTTCGGTAATAGTATACTTATAATAACTGAGTATATTTTGGTTTCTGGTACAATAGCTTAGTGCTAATGATGCAGCCCTAATATCTTTGATTTGTATTTTTTGGTATTTTTCATAAATACCAGTTTGAACATTATACTTTTCGGTTTGAAGGGTGTACATAACGGGTGATTTGAATTTATTGAATATGCCCACTCGCTAATCCTAGGGCTGATTTATTTGAATAAACCGCCGTTGGGCGAACTATCTTATTACAATACTGATTGCTAGGATAAAACTCCTTTTTTGCTGGCTGCATCAATCCGATTTTGCGTAAATTATTCAGTTGCCTAAATACCACCGATATGGGTACGCCAAAATGCATCCCAATACTTTTAAGTGTAAGCCGTGGGTAGTTGGCTACAATAAAGTCTTTTAAACAGACATTAGCATTGCTTTTTTGCTTCGTCATTTTTCATGTTTTTTTAAATAAAAAATAGTATCCTATTCGGAATATGAACACCTTTTGCGCAGGTAAATTTGATGCCAGCATTTACTGCTGTTACGAGTTCAATTTGTGCCATAGTATCCTGCTCCCAGCTTGGCAGTATATATACTTCATCTGCCTTTAATAGCTGCTTTATACGATAGAATAACATTTCTTTACGGTATCTCGGCAAGCTCATATTCATAATATTGAATACATCATATCCCTTTTGCGTAAGCTCATGTTCTGCTTTTACATACAGATCAACAATTTCTTTAAGATTTTCTGGCTTGCTAAAGAACAAGCCAGCAGAACCAATTAAATACACTTTCATTTGTAGTTATTTTTTAAAAAATAGGTGAGTTCAATAAAAAAAATAATGGCTATAAATACCGGAACAGAAACTATAAAAAAGTAAAGAATTTTTAAAAATGTCAGTGCGTAGAAACGCACCGACAACCATTCTAATCTAAAAAAATGGCCAAAAAAATCTAGTAATTGGCCATAACCATCTTTACCAGTTATATGTTGCTGGTTATTATTCATTGGGAACCTGAATAATTGGTGCTTCTGTTATGCTGAGTGGCAATACTTGTTTATCGCCTGTTTCTCCTTTATAATAGCAGCGTACAAATTCCTTCGAACGAGTAGGGCGGTAAGCATCTTGAATAATCTGCATTCCATCTATAAACTCGGTATTACCACTATTATCTGCCATCTGCCTCAACTGCAATACCCTTGAAGCTTTTAAATTGCCTTTGTTGTCTTTAGACAGCAGCTTCATAATAGTATCTACTAAATTCTTACTTGGCTGGTCTGTAACCAAGCTCCGCATATATTCGTTTACTTTCGTAATACCAGTGTTAACTGTATCATCCCAGCTATCTGAAACATTGTAACCAATTTCAATGGTGATTTGTCCATCTGAAGTGCTGAAACTGTGCGTATTCTGCTCTTCAGTAGCTTGGTAGAGTTCGCTCTTCATTTTAATAAAGGTTTTCAGCGAATCAAATATGTCTTGCTTAATTGCAGAGAGCATACCACTTAATAGGTGTAGCCGTGGGTACAGGGTTACGATTTCATCACTTACCATTTGCTTGTAAAGCAAGCGGCCTGCTTTTTTTTGTGACTCTTCTTTTTTTTGCTCCTCAGCTACTTGATTTTTAAGTTCTAAAAGTTGTTCTTGTGTCAGTTTTGACAGATCGATTGTTGTTGTCATATATTTTTTTTTGAGTGTAAAAGATTTAGTAAATCGTGTTCTAGCGTTTCGCAATTTTGCATGTATGTTTTATACTGCTCATAGCTTATTGGCTGGTTGTAAACTTTGTTGGTGATGTATTGCCAATCATCTTGCATCCATTTAATTTTCCACCACATCCAAAACCAGTTATTGGGCTCTCCTGATTCGGGTTTTGATTTAATGAGTTGTTCCTCAATTCTTTCTTCGCCAATAGCAAATGACATAGCAAATATTTTGGCATAGCGATACCCGTGGTCGAACATCATGGTCACCCACTGTTCTTCGTATAATGAAGGGTTTACTTTTAAGAGCCAATTGTGCGCCCATTTAAGGCTGTCAACGGCTAATTGAGTTTGAGTTTGGTGAATGGGAGTAGACATACTTTATATTTTATAGGGTTACGTTTTTACGTCGGTTTACTTTAATGAGTATTTTCACCCATCGCAGATCATTGAGCACCCTGATTCTCACTTCTCGGCCTTCTGGTGTTGTAACAATTTTGCTGATTGGCTTCTTTTCTTCAAACCGATTTTTGATGTGTTCTTCATTATCGTATCCATTGGCTTTACAGATGGCAATAACTTCATTTAAGGTTGCACCGTTTAATTTGATAAAGAGCCTACCAAAGCGACTGTATATTTCATCATAGCCTTTTTTCTGGTGCCTTACTCCAGCAGTGATTCGTTTTTCTAAATCATCCGGGCCTACTATTACCATTCCAAGTGAATCTTCACACTCATTGAAAAGTGGTATGACCATCATGATGGCCGAATCTTTAAGTTTATTAAACTCATCTAGTATAAGCAGTGGGCTGCTCATGCTTCTGTGCTGGAAAAAATCTACTACTAATTGAAGCAGGTCGTTGGCTTTACCAAGCCCATTTACTTGAATGCCAAGGGTTTTACATAAGTTAATCATCAGCTCATGTTTGCCCCAATCCATACAGCGTAGGTAGAATACCTCTTGGTTTTGAAACTGGTTTAAAACATATTTAAGCCCTTCACTTTTTCCCATGCCACCATTATCGCTGATGGCTAGGAATAATGAATCTGATTTAGCGTCTGCACATACTCGCATGATGCTTTTAATGTCACGGGTAGGAGCTGTAACCCAGGCGTTACTGCTTGTAACAGAAGCTTTCCATCCAAGGGCTGTTCCAATTTTAATAATAGCAGTATCACCTTCAGTAGGGTATTTACCTTTTCTGATTAAATCAATGCTTGCTGGGCTTACCCCACAGAATACAGCCACAGATCTGTAAGATTTTAAGTGTTTCTTTTTTTCTTCAATCAAAAAAATAATTTGTTTTTTCTGATCATTCGTTAACTTCGTTGTCATCATTGGTTTATAATTTAGAATTTTAGTTAATTAAAAGCAGTCCGCCTAGGCTGCTTTTTTTATTTAAGAATAAGCTCTATCAATATTTATTTCAAAACTGTCGTCATCATCCATAATACCACTGTTGCCGAATGTTTCGGTAAAAGTTGCTTGGCGGTCTGCCTCTTCATAAACTTGCTTAGAAACATTGCCACTATCAAGTATGCTCATACTATCGTACCCAACCGCCATAGCGTATTGCACTTCTTCATCTCTTAATGTGGTAAGCTGTTTAATAATGGCTTGTTGCTTACCATACCCTTTAAATGCATCAGGACCATATGGAGTCATATCGGCTGGTACTTCCTCTGCCATACCTAAGTATTTTTTTAAAGGCTTATCAGATATCTCATACAGATGTATATTGCTCATATCTTCAAGATCATAGCAGATGGTAACCTGATCGTATTTTCTATTCACTTTATACTCTGCACATCTGTAGCTAAATGTTACACCTTGCATTTCAAAGTGAACCAAGCCCATATTGGCAATTTTTGCTTTGCGCCTTAAACCAAATAGGTAAGTAATTTGATTTTGTTCCACGTGAATTACATTGGGCTTCTCACTTTTATCGTGAATAAGTGCTGGAGAATCTTCTATTGTTTTAAATTTTCGGCTGTACTTGCTTAGTGCTGTTGAACGGTAATTCTCAATAATGGTAGCTGCTTCATTGCAAGCTGCATCAAAATCCCATCCTGCTTTCTTAGCTTTAGACCGCATTTCTTTCAAGTACTCTTTAGAACGATGCGCATATTCGTTACGGCTCTGTATGCCTTCGCCATAATAGTAATCCGATTCTTGCATAAACACTTCCTGAAGTGTTCTAAACCAGCGTTCTATTTTTGGCTTGCCCTGTGCTGTGTTTGTAAAAGTAACTTTCACACCTCTGTTTTCTAAGTCCGCAATAAACTCAATCATTTCTGGAGTATTATGACCAGGGAATCTATCAAACACAATTTCGTAAGGGAGGTAACCGGCTTCTTCTACTGCCATTTTTAATGCATTATGAACCGTCCACCTGTTTTCACTGATGTTAAAGCTGTAGCCCAAAATATCACCAGAGTGTACATCTCTTACTGCTACAACGTATAGGAATACTTGCTTTTTAATGATCTTTCCATCCTGTTCTACACTCAGTTTAAAATCTATGATATTGAACCTAGATCCATCTACCTGCCAGCAATCACCAGCGTATAGCGCATTTGCAAAAGGAGTGTATCCTCTATACAATTGTCCGTGTCGACCTTTAGCACCGTACCGACCAGCAGCGGTAAGAAATTTGGTATTGGCTTCTTCCATTATGCCGCCAATCCAGCGTTCAGATGGGGTGCGCTTCTCGCATACCATGCACATATATTGTAGTTTGCGAATAATATAACTGTTGGTAAAGTTTTTGCTCGAGAAACGCATTTGTATAATCCAAGAGCGCAGTTCAGCATCATCCATATGAATCACAGCATTGGTATTGCCTCTTCTGTAGAGTTGTATTGCTTCTGTAATTTGTTGATTAGTAGCAATGATATCTTTAAGAATAAGTGCTTTGAGATTTCGAACGTGTAATGGTATGTATTTGATTTCTGCTGCTTTTGCAATAATGGAAGCTTGTTCGAAGAAGCTATTGTCTTTTTCGCTGAGTTCATTTTGTATATAATATTCAATGCATCCTTTAATGAACGCTGCTGCACGGCTAAGATTTTCTTGCTGCTGTTTGGTACAGTCGCCATAGTGGCTGCTGAATTGTTTATAGTCATTTAAATGGTCGTTTAAGAATGGTTCAATAGCAGTATTTTTTTCTGGTGTAGCAGTTTTAGCAAGGTGAATGAGCGCAGTACGCTGGGGAAGTTGTGCGGCGTAGCGGTTGGGGGCTTTATCTGGAATAGAGTCGTATTCGTAGTAGAATGTACCGTTTATTTTAGCAAACCGCCAAGATGCATTTACCCGAGGCAGAAAGGTTTTATCTCTATGGCATTTGCTTACTTGAGATTTGTAAATAGGGCGTGCCCTAACACGTAAGTAAGTTTCAGATAGTGTAGGCAATAAATGAAGCAGGTGCATTTCTGAAATCCATAGCTCATTTTCTGCTTTGCGATAAATAAATAAAGGTGCGTTTATCATGCTAATTTTACTAATTGTTCAATTTGCTTAATAAGGATATTTTTACCTGATTTGTACTGGTTGTAAACTGTGCGAATTCTTTCTGGGTTAGGACCTTTATAAATTCTTTGATCCTTGTCTTTAATCACCTTTCTTATATAGCTAGGGGTAACTTTGTAGAAGTCTGCTACAATTTGAACTGCATCATCGTAACGCCTTGCTATTGTGTTATTTGAATTTTTTCTCATAAATTGCACATCCTGTATTAAGGACATTGCAAACATACAGACTATTTTCTGTAAAAAATATTATTTACATAAAATATTCTCTAATTTTTTTTTATGAAAGTAATTGAACGACTACAATTGTATTTTTCTGAAAAGAAAATGAGCCTGAATTCTGTTGATAAGAGCCTAAATATGGGCGGTGGATACTTTGGTAAGCAAATAAAAAATAATGCTTCAATCGGTAGCGATGTGTTACAGAAAATAATCTTATCATACCCTGATTTAAATCTTGTATGGCTAATGACGGGCCAAGGAGATATGATACTAACTGCTAATGAACTTGCAGAAGCTAAAATCAGGGTCAATTCCAAGCTTGTTGAAAAAAGTAACGATGATTTAATAGAGATTTTGCAAACGCAGGTCAAATACCAGGCGTACATGATTGACAAGCTCAAGCAGCAAGTAATTAGGCTTGGCGAAACCCCTGTAACCGATATTGCTAATAAATAACTTTTTAAATAATATGCCACTTAAATACACTTTAAATCAGTTGGTTGAAATTGCTGATAACAGAAACAAATCTGTAGAAGCTTTTATAAAGCAGTTATTACTTATGTCGAGTTCTTTGCTGGGTATTTTAGTGGCATTGCATAAACAGAAGGAAAGCATGGGGTATTCACATTTATTTTTTGTGGTTGCTCTTCTGGGATTAGGATTAGGTATCCTGCTATTGTCAATAGCTTTATATGAAGAAGTTTCTCGCAATAAGAAGCTTTTCCTTTTAGTAAAAAAAGAGATTGAGCTACAGAATTTTGATGATGAATATGAAACTCAAATTGCCGTTTCAAATCCGCATGTAATTTTTTCATTATTTCAAAAATTAGGGTATGTTTCATTGATTGTATCGATTATTTGCTTAACAGTATATGCTGTAGTAATTGCTTAAATTTATTGGGGTAACTCTTTAACCAGTTGTTTACCGGTAATTGCTACTATGGCATCACCTACCATAATGTTATTGCTGCCAATTCGTTGGGCATCATAAATATTACATTCATAAGAAATGATATTGTACACTATTACACCGGTATCTACTGGCCGTTCACTTGCCCTTATCAGCTTATTGGTTTCTGCACTCTCTAGGTTGTCTAATACCGCTTTTACAATTTTATAATAGAATACCTTTTTCAAAGCTTCCTCATGGTTGGTGAAGTTGTTGGCTACTCCATCAAAAGGGCTGTCTATAACCACATGCACATCTAATACTGCTTTGCCAGTATAATTATGTCCATTACGCTCCCAGTTGATGGCGAAGCCTAAGAATAGTGCAGGTGTGGCAAAATATTCAAATGCTTCTGGGTTTAAAGGTTGATCCCGAAACAAATCAATGGTTTGAACAGGCTCTAAGCCAGCTTGTAAAAAAACAGCTTGATTGGCTTGAAACACTTCGTAGATTTTTTTTATGAGTAGTTCCATATACTATTTTTTAATTGCTTTGATTAATGCAGCGGTAATAGATCGCTGAATAATATTATCTAATACTGGAGATACTCCCATGAACTGCCTTTTGGGTAGTTTCATTTTTTTGCTGTAAGATTTTACAATGATGTTTCCACCAGATTCATCTACCTGTTTACTGGTTCTTTTCTTCTCTTTACCTGTTTTGGAGGTGTATGTTTCTTCTACCTTTTTAAACCTCCTTCGCTTGTGTTCTTTCACATTTACCTTTCCACTAAAGCCTTCATTGTGCGCCTTGGCATAAGGAGCAGATAACTTTGTAGTGCCAATAATGGCTCTGTCTGGTCCTACATATATTTTATGTATGTCTCGCTTTAAAATAGCTTTATTAACCAGTATTGCCCTACCAGTGCGTTTGTCTTTTCTGACTCTTTTTTTCCAATTCTCTGTGGTATTACCAATCCAGTTTTCCGCACGAAAACGGTTTTTCGAAAATTTTACCGCCTCTGTAGCTGCCAAATTGGGTAATAAGCCATAAGCCCTTGTTAGCCTTTCTACTATTAATATGAATTCACGGGTTTCTTGCATGGCTTTTAATTGAAGGCTAAATCTTGGTTGGCTTGCATTCTTTTTAATAAATCAATCAGGTACTTTTCAAACATGGCTGGGCTCATGTTTTGAAACTCCTCATTTTTTGTAATCCAGTCGCCATTGATGATGCTTCCGATATTAAAGTTTACTGTTTTTGGAGTTGCACCTTGTATGCTTTCTGAACGTTTGCTACCAGTACCAGGAGTTTTGGTATCCATTTCTGCTAGGAGTTTTTTTACTGTCGCACTGGGTTTGGTTTTATCATAAAGGCTTTTATCTTGCTTTTGCTTTGCGAGCAAATCAGAAAGCATTGGCATAGCATTATTGGCAGCTTTGTAGACTGTTGCAGGCATAAAGTTGTTGTTAATAGCAGATAGGTTGTTGGCGTTTATTTTGGCTTTTATAGGTGCTGGAGTTCGTTTCCAGTTCTCTTGCTCTTGCTTCCTAGCTTTATCAAATGCATTATCAGGGCTTGACGAAGCACCTGCAAATAAATGATCTAGTGGATTTGATTTGTTGGTAAAAGCTGGCAACAATAGATCGCCCAATTTGCCCCAAACGGTGTTCGCCACACTGCCAATTGCATTTAGGGATGATTTAATTTTATTGTTGATGATGATCCATGAATCTCCCTTTTGCTTGGCGTTCTCAAAAGCTTGCTCCAATTGCCCGGTGCTTTTGGTGGTAAAATCAATGGTGTCTTTTAACTTATCAATATCTTGGCTGAGTGCAGAAAATGCGCTTGCAGCTTCCATGTCTAAGCCAAGTGAACCAAGTGCTTTTGCTCGCTGTAGATCGGTAAGCCCGCCTAAAGCAACGTTTAGGTCTTTTGCAATATCAAGTATTGGTTTCATTTGCCCTTTTACATCATAAAAAGCCACTCCTATTTTCTTGAATGATTTTACCTTATCGCTATCTCCCAATACTTTAAAGGCATTTTCAAGCAGTGTGGCACTTCTTTCTGCTGTTTGCCCCTGTGCGGTTAGGTAGGCATAAGCACCTGCTGTATCATAAAGAGATACTCCTACACCTCTTGCGGCTGGTATTATTTTAGGCAAGTATTGTGCAATGTCTTTAAATTCTGCATTGCCTTTATTGAGGGTTGCAAAAAGTACATCGTACACTTGTGTAATGTCTTTTAAGCCAGAGGAGTTCATTACACTTACACCAGCGGCGGCAACGGTTTCAATATCGGTAAAGCCAGCTTTTGCGGCTCTAAGGGTTGGATCTAATGCGCCTAATGCTTCCTTGGCAGATAAGCCTGCTGAAATAATTCTATTAAAAGCTTCAGGAACTTCTTCATACGGAACTACTCCTTTTGCTGCAATGGCATCAATCTCCTGGTCTAGTTTTTTTAACTCTGCTCTAGAGAGTTGTGCAGTTACATTTATTTTTGCCATCCCAGCATCCCAAGCCTTATTAATTTGCATGCCCCTGTTCACTACTGCCCCTGCGGCCAAGCCCAATCCGAGCATTGCAGTTGTTAGCATTGCCACAGGACTACCCAGCATGCTAATGGCAGATCCCACACCGGGTATTCTTTCACCCATTGTTTTAAAGGCTTCCAGATGGCTTGTTTTTAAGTCTTTCAATCGGCTTTTCATATCCTGCACATCTTTGTTTAATGATTCTTTGGCTTTTTGCAACCCCGTTTTGATGCGGTTTTTAAGCTCTAAAATCAGGTTAACTTTTGCTTGTCCGTCCATTTTGTAAGAATTTTATTTATATTTGTGTTTACACGTGTAACGCGCAAATCGTAATTGTCCCTTTAAAAGCTGGTTTTACTACGTATAACTGGCTATAGCCTTAAGTGGGGGATTCTTACGATTTTTTATTTTGGTAAATTAAATACCCTTTTCTTTTCTGATCTTCACTTACTTTTAAGTAGAACCAAGAGTTTATTTTTATTCTATGATTACTCGGTTCTACATTCACAACTATTGATTCATTGTTGTAAAATTTTATATAATTTGATTGGAAGCGAATATTATTACCAGTTCCATATTGGGTAAAATAAACTTCGTCTGGGCTTGCCAAAACTTCTTTGATATGCGGAAACAACTGATGCCTATTTTCTTCTTTAGTGGTGTACCTTTTTTTTGTATGGTAGTCAAACACTTTTTTATCTATCACCAGCTTACGTTTTAAATAGTCTTTAAAGCCCATGTAATCGGTGTTTTTTTCTGGCTTGAATAGTTCCGAAATATTATCTTCAGTAATGCTTTCATCCAGCTTCAGGGGTTTATACTGCTCTTTAATTTCTTTCCAAGGTTTTTTTCCATAGGCTTTAAAGCTTAGCTTACCCTGGTCATCTAGCAGCCCTTTTTCCTTCACATACATTTCGTTGGCGGTAAACACTTTTGCTATTTCTGCACGGTTAACATCCCATTTGCTGCCTTGCTCAATATTTAATAGCTTAAGCATTTCAGCATTACTAACTATTTTATTTGCATCGGGTTTACCAGTATGCTGTATGAACTCACAACGACAGCCCCAATCGGATGGAGGCCAAGCCGTAATACCGCCATTGGCTTTTAAATTAAACAGCTTACCATCCATAGCAGCATGAGCGGCTCTAACCCTTCCATCTCCAACGGTTTGCCACTCCACATATTGAAATTGATCAGACTCACGTATAAACTGATGGTAACGGCTTGCGTTTTGGCCAACTGCTATGGTATGGTTGTATTCTGTAGAAAGCCAGTTCACATCAGGGTTCTTCAGATACTTGATTGCCTTCTGTTGGAACTCTTTTTCCGAACGGCGGTTTTGGGTAGCTGAATCAATTAAAAGTTGATTTAGTGCAAATACATTTGATTTTTCTTTTAGTCTTGAAAACTCAAACAAGTTGTATTCCATCATTTGCAAACACCGATGATCTACCGTATCATAGCTTAGGTCAATTCTATTGCTGTAGCTATCAAACAAACCATCTCTTAACATGGAATAGCTTTGAATTGATTTTAACAGCTCTGTGGCCAGCGTTGGTTTATTGTTGAACACTTCATTAATTAAAACAGTACTCAACTCATCAAGTAGGTTTGCACTAAAATCGGCACGTGGAACATTGCTGTATGATGAATTATGAACATGGCCACAACGAGCAGCATAATTTGGCAGCGTAATACCATGAGCCACCAAAGCTGCTGCCATTGCAGTAGTGGCTGTATTAAAATTTGTGTCTGCTGAAACGGTTTTCTTTTTACCAAGAATGGGGATGTTAAAAGTTTTGGTTACCCATTTTTCATCTACATCGTAATGATTAAGAAGCTTATCTAAAATATCGGAGAGTTCACCAATTGGAATTTCTTTTGTTTCATCAAATTTAAATCCATCGTTTTCGCTGAATGGATATCCGAACTTGGCCATCATTGGTAGGAGCTGATCGTTCACAATAGCCATAATCAGCATTTTATCAAAAAGACTGATTACATCTTTAAGCGTGCGCTCGTGTACTTCACCTTGGGCACGGCTGCTACCTTGTTCTATTACCATTGTGCCACCTAAAAGCCTTTTGGCTATATACTCATCGTAGAGTTTTATTTGCTCAAGATAAACTTTGTATGGGTCTCCTTTGGCAACTGAATCGTGTATGGTAATGGTGGTATTTTCGGGCAACACGGCCGTCATGGCTTCTCCCATTGCTCGCAGCATGGCTTCAATTGCTGCTATTTCTTTTTTATCACGCTTATTTGTAGTAGCTGAAATTAGTGGTATACCAAATTTCTCACCGAATTCGTGCCAGCTCTGCTTAGCGTTCTTCTTCCAAATAAGGTCAGGTATGATGTCGTTCAAAATACCATACTTGTGTTTGCTTTCTGCAATAATGATGGTGTCTACAATAGCTGGATCGTCTAATTTATAGCCAAGTTCACCGGTAACGGAGAATTTAAAAAACTTACGTTGCGGCACAAAATTTCTACGAGGCAAATAAGAGAATTGCATTTTTACAGGATCTACGAGCTGAGCAACGGTGTATTTTTTAAACATCGTATCAAGCATATGCCAGAGAAACAGAAAGAACCAGTTCTTGTCTTGAAGTATCTGCGTTTTTTCTGTAATTTCTTCGCCTGTTTTTTTATCGTATATAATAAACCGCTTAGATAAAGTTGAAGCAACACGTATTTCAATACTGGTGCCAAGCTGTGCATCAGGTTCTACGTATTCAATTAAATCTTGCAACGGTTGCCAGTTAGGATTAACGGGATCATCGGCCTGATCCATTGCAGATCTCCATTGTGCAATTCCTTTTCGTGAGCGATCTACAGATTCTGCTGCTAAGCGGTTTATGAGTACCAAGTCTCCTTTAGTTAAGCTGGCCGCTGTAGGCATTTTCAAACGCAGGTTTCGAATGAGTGGGAGGTTAGCAATAGAATCGGGAATGTTTAATAGTGCCATTTTGTATATTTTTCCCTTTTTGGGGGATGTTTAAAAAATTGATTGTTTTTGGTTTGTTTAAATACCGTTTTTAAGCCCTTTTAAGCCACTTATTTTATTTAGTGGGGTAATTTTACCACGAATGGGTATTGAGGCAATTTTAAACGAGATTAAACATAGTTTAAACACGGTTGGGGTGAACTCACCACTTATGATCTTGCGGTTTTCGGGAATTTATCCGAATATCACCCTCATAGTTGCCTGTTTCGGTAAGTTTTGGTGGCAAACTGGTAGGTATAGATCCTTGCCCAACTTTCTCCAGCCATTTAACCGTATCATCGTAATCGTTTTGGCGATGTTCTGGTATGTCTTTCATCCCGGTTTGGTGGTAGAGAGAATAAAGGGTAATTACAATTACACATTTAACGATAAACATATTTCTGGCAGAATCTACAGCAGCGAATACAAGGTCGCAATTGTACCGGCCACCAATATATTCTCGAATCATGGCTGTGGCTGTTTCTTCTGCTGCCAATTGTTTTATACTGACATTATTTGGCAGTAATGTGCCAGTAATACTTTTCTTTATTTCTGCTTTAATAAAAGGATCGTAGTCCGTTTCTTTTAAAAATCTGGGCATATTAGTATCTATTTTTAGATGAAGCGTTTCGTTTGCTGAAAGCAGGTTCGAATTTTTCTGTAAATGTTGCTATCTCCAATTCTTTAAATCCTTTAGCAATGGCATCTGGTCCGTCATCATTACTTCGACTGCCTTTTTCAAATGCTAGAAATTGATCAATAGCTTCTACTTGGTCTGGGTAATCTTTCTCTTCTATATTCCACCATACCCAACGGCGCAGGAAATGCCCTTCTACTGATTCAATATGATCGTACTTATTACCATTGGATTTTTTATCTGCAAGTACTGGTATCCAATAACCACGTTCATCACCCTCCCGATCAAAATCTGAAATAAACTCATCTTGTGCAAACAAACCATCTATAACATAGCGTATATTTTTACTACTTAATTTACGCCGCTCATAAACATCATAAACATATCTGGCCACTTCAGGTCGGTTGGTTTGTCGAAGGAAGCTGTGTATGATATGCAGTTCCCGGTTTATTTTACCAATTAGAAACATGCCTTTGTAATCGCCCTTGTCTTTATAGGATAAATCCCCAATAAAAATAAGCGCATCGTACTCTTTTAATGGCAGCATTTGTTTGTGCTGCATATTTTCCGCTTTAAAAATCTTTCCTTCCTGTACGTGTATATTCATGAACTCACGCAAGAATGCACGAGGGCGTTTTTGGTATTTTCGCTTCCAATACTCTGAACTGGTTTTTTCTGGCCAGTTGGGTATAAAGTCGATTATATCTTTAACAGCTGGTACCGATAGTATATAATATTGTGTTGCTTCATCATTTTGCAGATCTATTTTAATACTTTTTTCAAATTCTGCTTTAAGTCTATTGGTAATACTATTTTTGTGAAAGTTGTTGTTGGTATAAACAAATCGTTCAGTAGAATCATCACTAGCATCAAAACAACCAACTATTTCTTCTAGTATTTTATCTACACTATCAGACATAATTCGATCATTGTTCACATGCGTTTTGCTGTCAACATCATCAATAACAATATAGTCAGGTCTTTCGGAACCTTCACGTAAGCCACGTGCGCTTTGATCAAATCCAAGGCTCATAAAGCGAACGGCATCGGTGGTAAAGAAGTCCCCATCTGCCCAATCACCTTGTTTGAATTTTAAACCATAGTCGTTCTTTATGCGATTGTTAAATTGCAATTCCGCTTGTATATCACTAAGTAGTTTGGCTGCCTTTGGTTTTGTTTCACCAAAAAGAACCATAAATGAAATATCTTTTTTTACAAGGTATAAAAACATCGGTATGCCTAGACATCCATGAACACTTTTGGCACCACTTCGATACACTTCACCAAAGAATTTAATTTTTTTATTGGCAATAATTATTTTACTCATTTTTTTATGAAACCAAGCGCACTTTACTTTTGCATAGCGTGGAAAATAGTATTCAAACCATTTTATGTAATCTTTCTCAAGTAATGACATGCGCTTCACTCGCTGCTCATGAGATTCTGATTTATCAACAGATGCAGTGGTAATGATCTTTTGGCAATTGACATCGTAGGATGCACGCAGTTTGTCCCATTTGCTATTATCCATAAATCTGAATGATGCTGTTAAGGAATTTTTTATGATAATCTAAACACAGGATTGCATGTGCAGGATTTTCTTTTGCTTGAAACTCATCAAGCAGCTTTAATACCGCTGCTACAATTCCCGGATTTATTTTTTCGGATATGCCCTCAAACACTTTAAACATCTTAGCCAGCGCATCTGCATCAATGGTAGATTTTTCACCTTGTGCAATCAGCAGCATCTGCTTTGCAATCAATGATTTCATCTTAACCGGATTATTGATTGTGTCTTCTCGCAGTTTGTCCCACCCATATTTTACACGCCATGTACTTATGGTTGCTTCACGAATAGAGAGCAGATCAGAAATGGTTTTAGCATCGTAAAGGTTGTTTACAAAAAACTGTTCTGCGGCTTGCCGCTCTTTAATTTTCTCCTTAGACATAACCACAATATTATTCAACAGCGAAGCTGTTGGCAAACAGTAATGCAAGTGTTGCACATATTAGTGCAAGGGTTGCACAACTCTTTGTTTTACTGTTTTTATGAAAGTATTCTTGCATTGTAATTAAGCAACAACTATGGAATTTTGGCAGAAAGATACCAACACAGCAACCCTTAAATTTTACGGGTACATTGGTAATTGGTACCAAGGTGCAGATGATTTTGAAAAAACAATTCGTGCCATAGAAGCTAAGTACGCTAACCTGCATATAAAGCTGCATTGCTATGGTGGTAGTGTAATTGAAGGCAATGCCATGTACCACGCCCTTAGCCAAACAAAGCTGCATGTAACCATTGATATTGAAGGGGTTAGTGCAAGTATGAGTATGTTGTTTATGCTTCCTGCCAAAAAAATACGTTGCGCAAGAAACGGCTTAGGAATGATACACGCACCTTCCTCTGGTGTGAGTGGCCAGTCAAAAGATTTTTACCAAATGGGTAAGCTTTTAAAGCTGATGGAAAAGAATTTTTCTCGTGAAATTAAAAACAGATCTAAGGGTAAGATTAGCGATGAACTGCTGGCCGAATGGATGGATGGATCTGACTACTGGCTGAGTGCTGAAGATATGCTGGGTTATGGATTGATAGATGAAATTATTGATCCCATCGACACTTCAAATGTGGTAATTGGCAAGCCCGATGCAGGAACAGATATGAAGAGTGTATTTGAAAAGTTTACTGCGCTCACTAAATTTCCTATTCAATTAAAAACAAATAGATCTATGGACAATCAAACAATTATTGCAGCATTAAACCTCACATCGGTTACTGCTGAGAGCAGCGAAACAGCTCTGCTTGATGTGCTTAAAGGTATACAAGCAGAAAATATTGCACTAAAAGCAAATGCCATTACTGCTTCAAAATCTTTAGCAGAAACCCTTATTGCAGCCAAAGAAAAAGAACTGAATACAACATTAAAAGCCGAAGAGAAGGCAAGCTATATTACAGTAGCTGAAACCGCTGGTATTGAAGTATTAAAATCTGTACTTGCATCAGTAAAGCCAACGCCCATCATTGCGAGTATGATTTTTCCTGAAACAAAACCAAACTTGGAGGGCGGTACTGGTGCTGCTCCAGCAGCTGAAGCAAGAAAAGATTGGGATTTAGACAAATGGTCTAAACAAGATCCCGAAGGCTTAGAATCGCTTAGTAATAGCGAATTGCCCGAACAAAAGGCATTGTTTGCTAAACTCTACAGCGACAAATTCCCTAATGCTAAATCCTAAAACTGATTTTTAAAAATATTGCCTACTCCCCAGAGTGATTGCCGATTCAATTAAAAATAAAATCGCAAACAAAAATGAAACCTATTAAAATCATCAACAACCTCTTCTACTCTCTAGTGTTAATCATGTTATCTGCATGGTCTTTAAATATGCTATTCAATGTTCCTATTGCGCTTGTATTTGGGGTATTGTTTATCTTATCCTTTGTATTTCCTGCTTTTTCAAAATCTCAACCAACTGGTTTTTTACTAGGCATATACCGAGAGGCGTGGGACAGTCAGTTGATTAAACGATTTGACACTTCAGATCAAACAGGTTGGAGACAAGGTATCAGGGATATTGGCAAGTATTTTAGTATGCTGCAAGATGGTGAAACTGTTGTCGTGAACCTTACTTATTTTGGTGTAAGCCCTGATGTACTGATTGACAATACTGCTTATCCTATTGCTATTCAGCAATTAGACGGTGAAAATGTAGCGATTACGGTTAAGAAGTTTCAAACAAAAGCTACACCTATCACGGACGATGAGATTTTTGGACTGAATTACAATAAAATGCAAGCCGTTCAGGAATCACATGCCATTAAGATTGAAGAAGATAAAAATTCAATGGCACTGCACAATATTGCACCCAACGCAAATATTGCAGCCATGCCTGTACTGCTTACTACAGGTGATTTGGTAAATGGTAGAAGAATGTGCCGTGGTAAAGATTTACTCACATTGCGTGATAGCCTAAATAGGCTCTTGCATCCAAGAGATGGTCGCCGACTGATCTTGTGTAACGATCATATCAATGACTTGTTAAGCGAAGATCAGAAGTTTGCAGATCAGTACTACGATTCTACTGATGGTCGTATTTTCAAACGCTTCAATTTTGAATTTTTTGAAAGTTCTACCAACCCTTTTTACAACGCAGCTGCTAAAACAAAACTTGCATACGGTGCAGTACCAGTTGCAGGCACACATACAGAAGCATCTGTTTACTTCCACATCAGCAGATTGGTGCAAGGCAAGGGGTTCACAAAGAATTATTTAAGCCAATCCGCTCAAGATCCACTTCAGCAACGTAACCTTTATAATGTTCGTCACTACGATATTGTAACTCGTTACAGAAATGAAGGTGTATCTGTAATTGCTTCTGCAACTGCTTAGTTTTTATAACTGCACTTTAAACCTTTTTTAAAACCTAATTAATACTTTACAAATGTCGAAATCCACACCACCACCACCCGCATCTCAACAAAAAAAGCCAGTTGATGCGGATAAAAAAATGGCAATGCAGATTGCGAAAGATAATAAAGTAGATACTGTTTATAAAAACAGTGCTGGAGAATTCTTCACTAGAATAGAACATGCTTTATTGAGTGATAAGCAAGAAAATATTACCACTTATAATATGGCTGAAAAGTCTATTGAAGTAGACAAGGAAACAGATTAAATGTAAAACCACCAAGGGAGGGAGCGGCCAGTATTATTGAATTGTTGGCTACTGGTACGCTCCCATTTTTAAAAGTTAAATTTTTTCAATTATGGGTAGTCTAATGGGAGTAGGCATATCAAAAGGGAGTATCGGGCCCAACGCTGAAGGGTCTGATACCTCCCCTTCTTTACTGGTAACTAACGCACCAGCTATTGTAGGTAAGATTGCTGTTAACACATCGGTACAAATAAGCTCTGTTAAGCAAGCAGAACTACTGGGTATTACTCCAGAGTATGATCTCACCAACGATGTAGTGTTTCACAGGCATATTACTGATTTTTACGAAATGGCTGGTGAAGGGGTAAAGCTAAACCTACTAATTGTTGCTGCTGCTTCACCTTCTGACCTCTTTGATGATGTTGTAAGCACAATGATTAGAAAAGTAATTGCAGATGAGAGAGGTGCTATTGTGAATGTTGGCTTGGCTTGGAATATTTCAGCCGCTACCGCAGAAGTAATTACAGATGGGTTTAGTTCAGTAATTAGATCTGCTATTGCAAAAGCACAAGACTTTGCTAACTGGGCTTATGCTACCGATAGACCAGTACATGTATTACTAGAAGGAAGAGCAATGGCAGATAATATGGCCACACCTATTAGCATGCGTGCAATACCAGTAGGAGCAGCAATTTTAGAAGCTGTAAAGGTATCTGTTGTTGTGGGTCAAGACTGGCAATATGCAGAAGATCGCTTTAATATTGCCACTAAGCCAGTAGGTTCAAAAGTACATAAATATGCTGCTGTCGGTGCTGCGCTCGGCACGCTTGCTGCTGCTCAAATGGAGCAGTCTATTGCTGAAGTAGCTGTGTTTAATTTAAGCAATGCTACAAAAGGTTTCTTTGTAATCGGCGGTTTGAGTAATCACAAAAAATTATCTGAAGCGGAAGCGTTTCTCGCAGATCTTGATACGAAAGGGTATATTTTCCCAATTACATTTCCTCGTACTAGTGGACTAAGGTGGAATAATGATCATGTGTGTTCACCAATCATTATTGATGCCAATGGCAACTACAATGAACACATGATTTACTATTCACGAACCCTTGATCAGGCAGCTATGCGCTTAAAGAGCCACTTGCTTACACTGCTTAAAAGACGTGTGCTGGCAGACAGTGCAACGGGCAAATTGCCATCTGTCGTTATTCGAAACCTAGAAGCAGATGCCGATGAGCAGGTTTTTAAAAAAATGGCAAACCAAGCGCATATTGTTGCAGGTAAAACCTTTATCAATAAGGATTCTGATTTGGTGAGCCCACCAAAAACTTTGTTAGCAAACTTTAAAGTAGTAGCCTATCAAATTATAGATAATATAGCTGGGAAAATAAATTTAGTTAAGTCAATTCAACTTTAAAAAATGGGTTTAATATTAAACATCAACGGAAAACAGTACACAGGTGCCGATTTAAACATCGCTCTATTTGGTGCAATAGAAGACGAGGTTAAATCTATCTCGTACAACTATGAGCGCAAGCACGTACACAATGAATCGCTTAAAGGCTTAACGAGTTGGAGTATGGGTGCAATCAGCAATCCTACTTGTAACATTGAATTGTTTATGACTGCTGTAGCTAGAATTGAATTAATAGCAAGGTCATCAGGCGTAGGAGATATTACGCTGTTAAAGCCATTCCCAATTGTTATTTCATACATCAACGATGACCTAAGAGAAGTAGTTGATATAGTTACTTGCAAATTTCAAGCTGCTGGCAGAAAAGTAGAGAACCCAGTAGATGGTATTTCTCAAAGCTTTGACATGTTTGTAACAGGGTTGGTAATAGGATCGTAATTCATTATTCATAAATATAAACTACTCCACATGGAAGACAAGTTACCAAATGGCATTACGCAAGAAATGATTGATGCCGCAAAAGAAAAGCACACAAAAGTAAAAATGGCCACTTTGTTTGACGAAGATGGCAACGAATTAAAAGCGGTTCTGGTCGGAACACCATCGGCACAGGTGCTGAATAACTTTGAACGATTCTTAGACAATGCACCGGCTAAAGCAAAGAAAATTTTACTCAAAGGCGTGTTATGCTCTTCAGAAGAAATAGCTGAACTCCCACAAAATTCTGAACTATTTATTGCCGCCTTTAACGGTTGCATTGAAATGATACCAGTGGGTAAGGCAGTACTAAAAAACGTATAAACGAGATAATCGGTGATAATCTCTTGGAGGAAGAGGTTACCACATTTATCTCGGAGTACAATGCACTGATAAGTTATTTCCTCCACATTCCATTTCCTGAAGCTTTAGATGATGAAGCTTGGATTGAAAAAGCAAGACAGGTTTACTGGTTAGAAGATAAAAATATACTGGGTATAAAATTCATTAAAAAATGAGCAAAGGACTTGTAATTGATTTAGGCAAAAGATACCAAAACGCATTTGGGTATGCGCCTTCAACAATGTCTACAGGTCTTAAAAGGGCTGGATTTGCTGATGCTTTAAAATCTGCTGAAGTATATATTCAAGACACCAGAGCTGCTTTTGAAGAACTAAAATTACTGATTGGCGCAACTGAAATACTGCATTTTGGCTACGCTGGTTTTATAACAAACAATATAAATGTATTTGCCCCACCGCCCATAGTGCGGTTTTCTTTCAGAAAAAGAATTGTGGAAACACCCGTATCGGCTGGAATCTATGAAGAGTTACCTGAAGGTGGAGTGGTGGTAGAAAAATACAATCACGACCCTTGGGATATTTCAATACAAGGATTGCTCATTGATATGGATAACCATACTTATCCTGGTCAGAAAATAAAACAGATAGTGGCACTTGCCAAGAAAGACCAGATCATAGATGTTCAGTCGGTTATTTTTTCTGATCATGGTGTTACAAGTATTTACATAAAAGAGTTGGAAACAACCGGCGTTGTAGGTTACCCAGACACTTGGCAATTTAGTATTCAAGCAAGCAGTATAAAAGACATTTCTTTCATTTTTAAACAATAATTAAACCCGATTTATGAAATCTATTTTATCAACCTTATTACTTATGGCATACTTAAACATGTTTGCTCGTGTTACAATCGGTAACGTAGTGTTTGATCAGGTAAACTCCTTCAGCATCGCATCTAGTGTTAAGAATATAAGCGATACTGCTGTAGTTGTGCTTGCAAAAGAATACAAGAAATTAGCTGGTAAGCCAGCGATTGAGTACATAAAAGCAGGGGATGCTGTTAAAATTGAATGCGGGTATGAGAATGATTTACACACTGAATTTACTGGGTTTGTGAAATATGGTATTACCAGTGAATTTCCGTTACTAATTGAATGTGATGAATTGTATCCACTCAGGCAAACAGACTTCACATTGAGCTACGAAAAAGTAAGTTTAAAGCAATTACTGAATGATATAGCTGGCTCATACAAAATAGAATGCCCCGATACAAACCTAGGCAAGCTGGTAATAAGGCATGCTAGCACTGTTGAAATATTAAACGATTTGAAAGACAAGTGGGGGTTGTTTACTACTATACAGAACAATGTATTATCAGTAGGATGGCCATTTGATTATAAGCCATCATTTACAAAACTACATACTTATTACATAGAAGGCAATACCAAAAATGCAAGGTATTTAAGATACAGGTTTATTGAAGATTACAACGCAAAGGTAAATATTAGAATTACAGGTACGGATGGCCGAAACAAAACAATTACAGCATATTCAAATGAGCGTAATAAAGAAGACAGCCGCACAGTTGCTTCAATTGATGCAAGAAATATTACAGAAGCTGATGCCTTGCTGCGTGCTAAATCTCTGCTAAAGCAGAATGTTTATGAAGGATTTGAAGGCTACTTGGTTGGTTATTGTGTACCACGAGTTAAGCCGGGTGATAGCGTTGAGATTGTTAATAAAAGACAGCCAACACGAAATGGGAGGTATTTAGTAGAAGCTGTTAACCTTTTATTTAGTGATACAGGAGGCATTGATAGGGAAGTTTATATCAGCTATAAAATAGCATAATGGCAGATTTAAGCGAACTGGATAAAATGATTAAAGCTTCGATGCTTCGATTTGGTAAAATCGTAATTAAAGAAGCAGTTATAGTTGCTGTAAATAATAATACTTGTAGCATTTCAATAGATAATGGCCCGGTTATTAAGGGAGTGTTAATGCAATCGATAGTAGATTCTGTTGCAAATTTTATTAGGGTTAAACCATCTGTTGGTTCTGTAGTTCAGGTCGGAATGGTACAGAATAAGGAGGAAGAGTACATCATACTCCAGTGTAGTTTGATAGAAGAAGTTTGGATGAAAGTTGGGGATGTGGAGTATAAAATAAACAGCACAAAGCATTTTGTTAAAAATGGTAATGCGGAAATGTGGGATGCAATTAACTTACTTTTTCAAGCGATCGAACCGATTATTATTCTTCAGGGTAGAAACCCAGACAGACTTAAAATGGCTCAATCAAAATTAAAGTTTAAAAAAATATACAATGGCTCTTAACGGTGATACACTAGGTGAAGTAATAACAGCTATTGAAAATGATTATAATGAAGTTGATATTCCTGAACAAGACCTGCCAGCGACCCGATTAAGGATGAACAAACGAATCGCATGGGCGATTATCGAACATTTCAAAAACCAAGGGGAGGTACTACCGAATACGCTAGTTGCCCCTAACGGGTCGCTGACAGGTAAAGGAAAAATAAACTAGATGAATAGAACTGACATTTTATTAACCGATGATTTTGATTTAGCTGAAGACCCAGTAACATTCGATTTAATAGAAGGGCCTTCCGATCAGCAGCATGTGCAACTGCTTGTTACGAGTGATAAAAATGAATGGAAAGAAAACCCACACGCTGGGTTTGGGATTCATAATTTTTTAAAAGGCAAATATGATCAAGTTGCATTTGAGAGGGAGTTGCAGATAGAGCTAGAGAAAGATGGTTACAATAATGCTGAAATAATTATTGGAAATAGTTTGGCTGATTTTAAAATATTGTTAAAGTAAGGTTATGGAAATATTTTTGGATAGAGATGTTCGAACAAAAAAAACAACGCAAGGTATACTGTATATAGATGGGGTTTTTGAATGCTATATACTCGAAGATCTAGATCGTGGTTTGAAATCTAGTATGTCGATGGCGCAAATTGCAGCTATAAAAGTACCTGCCACAACAGCAATTCCTGAAGGTAGGTATAAGGTAATAGTAAATAGAAGCAATCGCTTTAAACGAATGTTGCCACTATTAATTGATGTACCCGGATTTTCAGGCATACGAATACATAGCGGCAATAAAGCACAAAATACAGAGGGGTGTCTGCTTCCGGGAACGATACGTACAATTGATTTTATTGGCAACAGTAAGATTGCATTTGATAGACTTTTTAAAAAAATATTTGAAGCACAAGCAAAAGAAATAGAAGTATTTATAACAATAAAATGGTAATCAACATGAAATTCTCATTAATGGCTTATTCGGGTTTACTGGTTGCAAAAATTGCATTCCTACCAAATTTAAACCTATTGCTTGGTGTATTCCTCGTGATGGTATTTGACTTTATAACAGGTGTTATTAAGAGCAAGCTTCAGGGAAATGATATCTCCAGTAAGGGGTTTAGAAAAACAATTCCTAAGCTCATACAAAATGTAGGATTGATATTAGTCGGTATTGTAATGGGCAACTTTTTGCCAAAAGATAACGATTTGGCCAAATGGGTAACAGATGGCTTTATGCTCTTTATAATATATACGGAAGTGTATTCTATTGTTGAGAATTTAATAGGCATGAATCCTGATTCTAAAGTAGCTAGAATGATATTTACACCTCTTTTAAGCATACTCACACTTGGTATTGATAAGCTATCTCTGCAAAAGAAAGACAGCAGTAATTCAACAGTATTAGTATTATGTATTGCGCTTATTATAACTAGCTGCAAAACCAGTAAGCCTACAAATGTGAGCTTCTATGAGAAGAAAGACACAACAGAGGTATCTTATAAGCAGGTACAGTTTAAGGTAGAAGGCGGGTCGGTTCAATCACAAATAAATTTAGATTCTATTTTAAACGTTTTTGCGCTAAAGATTGTAAAATCCCAACCACAGGGAACGCCCACATTGAATGTTGATTCACTTGTTTCGCAAATGAAAAAAGCTTTGTTCCTTCAAAAACCAGTAACTACTTCAGATAAAAATGATAAAGCTGAATTGCGGTTTTGGTTCGATCAGTATGGTAGAGTTCAAATAAACTGCATTTCTAAAGACCAGACAATACATCTTCTTGCAGCTGAAGTAAAGAAGCTGCAAACTATTATTCAAAAAAACGAATCGATTGAAGTAGAATACAAAATGCCTTGGTATGGTTGGTTTGCCGTTGGATGGGCATTTTTATCAACAATAATTGTTGTTGCAATGATTTATACAGCACTTAGAAACAGGTAATGAAAGTAACCGTACAACATAATCAGAACATATTTGATGTAGCTGTGCAACACCTTGGTGATGCATACGCTGCATTTGATATTGCAGTATTGAACGGCATCTCTATATCAAAAGAATTGGTTCCGGGTACAATACTAAGTGTTCCTGTTGTAATTGCCGATAATAAAAAAATGGTGGAATATTTAAAAATAAATAAAAAAATACCAGCTTCTTCTTCAGAATATACAACCAGCTTACTATTACAGGAAGGTATTGGTTACTGGACTATTGGACAAGACTTTATTGTATTATAAAATGGCAAAGACAAAGGCAGAAATAAAGCAAATCATCTTAAACAACTACATAAATGAAAGATCAGTAGCTGGCTTGCCGTACGATAACCCAGCAAATTGGAGCATTTATTCCGTCCGCAAACTTTGGGTTAGTGTATTTACGTATTGCTGGTTCTTAGTTGAGCAGGTATTAGATACACATATAAGTGATGTGAATAAGCAAATTTTAGACATGAAACCTCCAACTCTTCGTTGGATGCGTGGCATGGCTATGAATTTTCAATACGGATCTGCATTGGTTACTGATCAAGATTATTACAACAATGCTGCGCTTAGTGAAGCGCAAATAAACACACAGTTAATTATTAAAGCAGCTGCTGCTGTTACTGAAGATGGAATTGTAAAAATAAAAGCTGTTACAGAAGTAGCTGGAGACTACTATAAGCTAAGTGCATTGCAATTAGCAGCATTTCAGAATTATATATTTGAAGTCTTACCCCCAATTCCACTTCAAGTAATAAGTACCGATCCTGATCGCATCACAACTGAGTATGATGTTTACTACGATACCTCTATACTAATGCCAAATGGGATGAGTATTATTAAAGGCAATAAGCCAGTTGAAGAAGCTTTTAAACTCTATTTAAAACAGCTTGAATTCAATGGCTGGTTCATAAAAGAAAAGATGGAAGATAAAATTCAGGCTGTGACTGGTGTGGTAACTCTTCGTGAAAAATACACTAGATGTGCGGCTTTTACCAATCCAAATTTAACTACAATAACAGTTGTTTATAAGCCATTTTCTGGCTTCTTGCGCTACTATAATGAAGCAGATTTAAAAATAAACTACATGCCATGGCAAGCTTAAACAAATCTTTTTATGAGGTGCATTTCATCCGTCTGTTAAGATGGAATTTGCCTGTTGATTTACGTAAGAATAAAGCTTATGTAATGCTGAAAGCTCTTATTTCACCTCTGATGGTTACGTATAATGACTTTACAATCTTTAGAATAAGTACAGATAGTGAATTGGTGAGAACTACACAGTTATGTAGGCTTAGGGGAAGTTTAAACGATGTTGTTGATAAGGTTAACAGGCGTATTACTATTACAAGAGGCACTGGTGGAAATGTATTGTATGTATTCACTGAAATGGAAAATAACGCTAAATACTTACCAAAGTATTTAGGGGTAGAGGGCGTGAATTACATCGTTTATATCCCAGTAGATTTACAATATAAAGAATCAATAGTTAGGCTTCATTTAACTAGATATAATTTAGAAACACTCACATACCGGATACAATATGTATAAACGATTTTTAACAAATGAGCCAGCGGGCTTCCCGCTTGAACTAGATAAGTTTTTGAAATGGCAGCAGGAAAGTTACTCAAATCCAATTGATGCACTGGCGGCAATGGTTGGAAATATGGGGATAATCACCGGAATGCTCCCAGCTGGTAATAATACAATTACAAGTGGTTGGATTTTCCTAAATGGTGAAATACTTTTTTTTGAAGGTGGTTCGGTTGATGTTAATTTTTATATAGCAGAAACAAAAGAAACATTAGTGTATCAAGGTGGTGTGATAAAGGAAGTGTTAATAACTAAAAAGTGTTTGTTTGGTGTAAGTGATGTTCAGTATGCTTATGCTAATTTGAAAAGACCAGGAACACTTATTAGTCTTGTGGTAAGAATTGAGCTGGCTGAAAAGATGCTTCGTCCTTTGGTTGGATACCAGATTCCAGATCCAAATTTACCCGGTCAACAAATAACGGTTCACGGCTCTTGGTTGTTTTGGGGAAGACCAGCTATCGAAATACCAGCTGGGTGGGTTGCTGTAGATGATGCAGAATGGAAAGGTCGTGTACCAGTAGTTATTGATGAGTTGCAAAATGAATTCAATCTTATTGGAAAAATCGGAGGTGCAAAAACACATACGCTTTCCGAAAACGAATTTACGCACAGGCATTCGCTTATACCCGGCGGGTATTTAAATAAAGGAGGTCAAGACGGAAATAATGTATTGGGAATAGAGGCTGGTTCTCAAAACAGAAATACTGGCTATGTTGGTAATTCAAATGGAGTTATAAATCCTCACAATAACCTTCAGCCTTATCGGGTAGTAATGTTTATAAAATTCATCGGATAAAATTAACAAGTGGCATCAATTCTTAGAGATACATTAAAGCAACTATTTGAGACAGGCGACAAGCCTACTCAGCAGCATTTTTATATGCTGCTTGATGCTTTGCGTTTTAATGATGAAGAAATTACAATTGCATCAGTAAACAACTTACTAACTGTATTAAATAGTAAAGTCAATAATGCTACTTTAAATGCTGTATTACCGTTGGTTTTAGTTGGTGGATCACAAATTATTATTCCCGCAAAAAGTTTTATAAAATTTATTGTTGTAGACACAAATGGTGTAGCGGTAAATTTTGCATGTGGCACACAGCATAATACTTCTGATATTATAGCAACTGAAGACATAAATCAATATGGCGTGTACGGCGTAAATAGGTATGAGATCTTTGAAACAACATATTACTTCTCTGGAATATCCACTAACACAATTATAACAATACACAGATGAAACATTTACTATTTATAATTACACTATTTTTTTTTGTAAAATCAAATGCGCAAATATCTCAAGCAGATTATAAGCGTGTTGTTGTTAGAGATTCAATGTTACTAAACGGAAAGTGGATCAAATTCCTAATCACCGATACAGCGTTACTAAACGCAACAGATCGTGATCTTGCTTCAGCAAAAGCGGTGATGGAATATGTGAAAAACAAGGTAGGCGCAATATCTGTTAGAGACACATTCACGACAGATTTGATACCGAATTTTGGTACATCTGATAAATTTGGCAAGTACGGGAACGGTGAAACGATCCCCGCTCGTGGTAAAACGGCGAATGAGCTTATTCAAGCAGCATTAATAAAAGCAATTCCACCATCTTATTCTGCACCATCGGCAAATATATCTGCTAGCCCTTCAGGGGGCTTATACGAGCGAGGCACAGCACTATCTGTAGTGCTTAGTAGTTCGTTAAATCAAAATGATGCTGGTGCATTGACTGGAACTACTTACAGAAAGAACGGAACTAATTTAATCGGCAACACTGATAATATTAGTGCGCTCACATCGCAGGTTGGGTACGATGTTGTTCTAGGTTATGCTCAAGGAGCATGTAAGAATAATAACCTCGGTCAACAGGATTGCTCTGCTAGGATCAATGCAGGTAACACTGTGAGCGGTACTATTTTTTACACACCATTCGACAAAAGATATTTTGGATTCGCATCAAGCACTAGCCCTGATAATTCAACTATACTTGCTTTAACTCAAGATGCCAACGGCTCAACAGGTGCATTAAGCTTATCTAATTCAACGCCAAGTGGCAGTCAATTTTTAGTTTATTTCACTAGAGGAAATGTAACGAGTGTAACGGTGAACGGCATACCTGCTACGGGAGCATTTACAATTACTACATATTCAGTTACAAACGCACAAGGATTAGCACAAACATACTCTTACGTGTATTCAAATAACGCATTTACTTCAACAGTAGCATCAATAATATTTAATTAGTATGAAAAAACTATTCACAGCATTATTTACTCTCATCACTCTATTTTCTTTAGGTCAAGGAAAATACGTAGGCGATGGTAGCTTTCAACCGCAAGGAGATTTTTTAATTACCAGATTTGGAACAGCACAAACAGGCTATTGGCCATTAATGCGATTAACTCAAAGAGATTCAATTCCCGTTTGGCAAAGGTCATTTGGTATGCTTGTTTATGTAAGCAATACAGATAGTGTTTATCAATTAAAATCTATCACATTAGATAACACAAATTGGTTTGCATTTAAACAAGGCTCGGTTGATCTAACTAATTATGTTACAGCACAAAGGCTTATTGATAGTGCTACTGCAATTCAGGTAAGAGTTCAAAATAAGTTAACGAAATCGGATGCTGATACTTATTACACAGCTACGCAAAGATTTATTGACTCTTTAAACGCTGTTCAATCTCGAATTCAAACGAAATTAAATATTGCTGATACAGGAACAATGCTTCAAAATTATAGAAGAAGCGCAACTAAAATAACCAATGCTGATCTTTTAAATAATTCTATATCGTCAATTCCGCTTGGGCAAAATTTAAATAACTTAAATTTTGGGCGGGGGTTTAATGGGGGCAGTTATAACGGATCGGTTACAATTTCGGCAACACTAGATACTACTAAGAGCTATGTATGGACAGGTAAAAACAGATACACAGACACAATTAGTATTTTAAATAACTCGGTATTGAATTTAGAACGTGATGGAATAAAATCATTCATTCAAAAAGAATCTAATAATGCATTTGTTATTAAGAATCAAGTATATAGTGCCGGAGGTTTGGGTAATTCGATTAATATAAACAGAGCTTCATCGCAGTATATTACAATTCCAACCACTGGCTTTACGCAAAGCTTAAGTATTTCGTTTTGGTTTAAAACAAAATCAGCTGGCACGCATAGATTATTCCAGTTAGGCTCAAGTAGTGGTAATTACACAAGAACTATAGAGATAAATAGTTCAAATAACTTATTGTGCTACAGTTATTATAATGTCGGGACGTATGCAAATTTAACAACCGCATTAAATTACGTTGACAACTTGTGGCATCATGTCGCTTACACATCAAATTCAGTATACATCGACAACATTAAATATGATTTTCCTTTTACAGGCTTTGATACTAATGTATTTACATTTGGCAGAGCAGAATATGTATATAATGGTATTCTTTATTCAGATGTATTTTTTGACCAGCTATTAGTCTACAACAGAGATTTAACAAATGCAGAAGTCTCGCTAATTTACAATTCAGGAGCTGGATTAAGCGTTTCGAGTATCCCTGCGACTTCTAATCTCATAAGAGTCTACGACTTTGAAGAATCAAATCCAAATTCTCCTATAATTGACAATAATGTTGCATTCAATAAATATAACGCTACTGCTATAAATTCACCTACCTACTCGGGAGTTGGAAATGGGAAAACGACGACTCTAGGAAATTTAGTTGAAGCGACCCCATTAGCATCTTCGAATGGATTAACGAATTCAGAGTACGGCATACATTTCGTTGGCGATTTATCTGGAAGAGCGGTTGTAAGAGGAATGTGGTTTCAGTTTTTGCAAAATAACAAAACACCATTTCAATCAAATAATAACGGACAATTTCAAATTAATCCAAACTCTAACTTACTTAATACCCCACCAAGTATTGGTTCAAACAACAGCTTAGAAATAGCCAAAGCCTTGGCTATAGGCGATAATAATTTAGGCATTAGCGCACCATCCAACGGTCTGATAGTTCAAGGGCGTTCACTTTTCGGAACTAATAATGACAACGGCGTAGATCAGGTACAAGTAAACGGCTCTATGATTGCAACATCTATCAAGCGATCAGGCGGAACATCCTCTCAAATACTTGCAGCCGACGGAAGTGTAATAACAGCGGGATCTAACATAACAATTTCGGGAGGGGTAATATCTTCAACGGGCGGTGGTGGCGGAACTACGCTAAACGGAAATGGGTTAGTTAGAATGGCAGGCACAACAGTATCGTACGATAATAGCACATTTATTACAGCAGAAACAGATCCTACAGTTCCAGCAAACGTTAAAGCTATTACTGCGACAAATATTTCTAACTGGAATAACGCATTTCAGAACAGACTATTATCAGCTACAACAATAACAGGAATTACGACAGGTAACGTAAATTTTAGTGAAAATATATTAGAAATTCCTCGCTACATCGGCGGGACAGGAGTTACTAATAGGCTTGCGTTCTTTAGCGGCACAAATGATATTACAAGCAACGAAAATATACGGTGGAATACTTCTTTAAATGCGATTGAGATAAAACGCTGGGGGGGCAATAATGTGGGGCAATTGGCGATGAGTATAGACGGCGGATCACTAAATATTTGGAACGGAAATCAGCTCGCATTGTTGGGTGGTACGGTTGGCAATTCGGGCGATTCGGCAACTCTTGTTACGCTGAAATGCAAGCGTACTATGCAGGGGGTGCATTTTCAACACCAATTATTTTTCAAAGACAAGGCGGCAATGTTTTAATAAATACTAGCACGAATGATGGGTTAAATGCTTTGCAAGCAAATGGAAGTATTAAAGCAAATCAATACCGCCTATCTTCTTTAAATACTGCTCCTGCAACTTCAACTTCAACAGGCGTTACGGGTGAGATTAGAATAGATGCAAATTTTATTTATATCGCAACGGCAACAAAACAAACACTTGGAAGCGTGTTGCGATAACAACTTGGTAATATTTTAAATCTTAAATAAAAAACAAAATGAAAAAAACAATTTTATTTTTCGCAATTCTATTCGCAGCAATTGCAGTACAGGCGCAAAAGATCGACACCGTTCAATCAGCAATTTTAGTTAATCCAGTTGTGGTGAATGCGCTTACAAAAGACACAGCCTTTCAGGTAAGTTGGTCTGCGTTCGGAATCACTAGAGACACCTCAAAAGGATGTAATACCTATGTGCAAGTTTTTGACCGAAAAGCAAAAAGAGTAATGGAATTGAATATTCCGATTCCCGCAAAAACCTTGCAAGATTGGGATAGCGATATTATAATCGACAACTACATTCTCACATTTCTGGGATTGACGAAAAAACTGTAATCAATTTAAAAAAAAATAAAATCAACACAATGAAAAAACTACTAAGTATCGTAGCGTTCACACTCGTATTTAATCTTGCTAATGCGCAATATCCACTCGCAAAAAAAACAGAACTTAAAACAGATGCTTCTGTTCTAAAGCAGTCGCAACTATCCGACACGCTAATTGTAAGCGATCAGTTTAAATTCATCAAAATGCCGAATGGTGAAGTATATCAAGTTGCAGCTTTTAAATTTAATGTACCAGTTTTTCTGAAAAATGAAGAATGGAGCATTATTTTAAATATCGTAAACGAGCGCAGCTACAGAGATATACCAGCGTTAAGCATTTCGAATTTAATAACGAAAGTCTCCAACCAATTGCCGCAGAAATAGAAAAAAATTTTATTCATCATTTAAGAATTGTTGGCGCAAAACTTATATGAAAAAGCAAATGAATCTTCGTACGCCATTAAGCTATTACGGCGGAAAACAAAAGTTAGCTAAAACAGTTCTTTCTTTTATTCCTGGTCACACGCTTTATTGCGAACCATTTTTGGGAGGTGCGGCCATCTTTTTTGCTAAGGAGCAAAGCAAGGTGGAAGTGATCAACGATACCAATAAGGAGCTTATAAACTTCTACAGAGTATGTAAGAGCAAATTCCACGAACTAAGTTCATTGGTGCGAATTACCCTTCATAGTAGGGAAGATCACGACAATGCGTGGATTATTTACAACAAGCCTCAACTCTTCGATGAAGTGAGAAGGGCTTGGGCGGTTTGGGTGCTGTCAACGCAAAGTTTCTGCTCAATGCTTGATGGGTCGTGGGGTTACGATAAAATTGATAACACAACAACGCAGAAGATAAGCAACAAGCGTGAGCAGTTTACAGAGCAGCTTGCAATTCGATTACAGAATGCACAAATCGAGTGTGCTGATGCTCTTTATATTATTCAGAGCAGGGATACAGTTGATACGTTTTTTTACTGTGACCCTCCGTATTATAATTCGAACTGTGGCCATTACGATGGCTACACACAGGAGGACTTTGAAGGCTTATTGAAAGTGCTATCTAACATTAAGGGAAAGTTCATGTTATCTAGTTACCCTAGCCCATTGCTAAAATCCTACGCTAAAGCAAATAACTGGCACATGTGGAGCGTTGAGCTGGGGGTTTCGGTAAATGCTAAAGGCGGTTATCAAAAGCGAAAAATAGAGGTCATTACAGCGAATTATCCATTAACGATAAAAGCGGCCATTTAAGCCGCTTTTATTATATGTTTAAACTCCTTTTAAAGTAGGCTGGGACGTGAACGATACGACTCTATTCACTAAAACACCATAAGTGTATCCCAGCCATTTTTTTAAGAACTGCTGGCCAGATTTGTACTTATGGTGTGTAAATAGAGTCGTAATGCGAAAATAAGCTAATTTGCCAAAATGGCACTAAGCTCTTTGAAATATTTTTTTTGCTTCAGGTACAGTAAAATTCTGCATATTTGGTTTTGCGGATTAGTCTTGGTCACTTGGTCACTTTTTTTATCGAAAGCTTGTACTTTGTCAACTGCATCAGCACGTAAATTTTTGGTCACCACCGCTGGATCATCACTAAAAAATTCTTCTCCATCTACTAAAACCTTTTGTACCCTTTCGCCTTGTGCAGTAATTTCTCCTTTGCCATTTACTTGTATTCCGGGCATTTTACGCAGTAATTCCTGAACATCTGCGTTGGCACTTACTTTAAAACTATCTGCTTTATATTCTGTAGTATCACCCTTAACTCGAATTGCACCAATACGTTGCCTCACAATTACCTCTTGCAATAAGGTGGCTTTGGTAATGACTGCAATTGCGCCCACATTATTTACTTGGTTTTTTTCTAAAACAATCTTATCAACATAATCTGCGTATTTAGGGTAGCTGATCATCATTAGATATTTGCCAGCAACAAGGTTATCGAATTCAAAAGAACCGTCTTTTAATGTTCGGGTAAATTTTACCAATACCGAATCTTTTTGCCGCAACAATGCCACAACTGCATTACCCAATTGTTGTTTGTTGATGGTGTCACTAACAGATCCTTTTAAAATGGCTTTGTTATCTTGTGCCAATAAGGTTAAATAATTGCAGCTGATTAGTAAAATCAACAAGGTTTTTCTCAGTCTCATAAGTAGTTCTTCAGTAGTTAGCCGAATTTGTTGTAAATTTCATTTATCTTTTAAATCAAACTAAATTCTTAGTTATAAAATTTAGTTAAAATATGTTCTATGTCTCTCTCAGTCCATCAAAATAAAGCAGTTTCAACACCAAGAGTACCTAAAGAAGTAAAAGTTGGAAAGATAAATGAAAAAAAATACGAGGAAATACATTTTGTTGATACCGAGCAGCCTGTTTGGAATTACTCACTCTTTACCGAACCCGATATAAAGAACTTTCAAAACGGGACTCATTATCGCCTTTACAACCATTTTGGTAATAAGCAGATAACGGTATTGGGAACTAAAGGAACTTATTTTGCGGTATGGGCTCCCAACGCCACTTTTATTGCTGTAACTGGTCATTTTAACGACTGGGATAAAACAACATATCCTTTAAAAGTGCGACTAGATAATTCGGGTATTTGGGAAGGTTTTATTCCAAACCTACACGCAGGAGAGGCCTACAAGTACCATATACACGGATTCAATGGTATTAAATTAGATAAAGGAGATCCATTCGCTCATTTCTGGGAGAAACGTCCCTTTACGGCTTCCATTACTTGGCAAACAGATTATGCTTGGAAAGATGGTGATTGGATGGCGACTCGCAAAAAACACAATTCACTCAAATCACCTTATTCAGTTTATGAAGTCCACTTGGCCAGCTGGATGCGGCCCGATAAAAACGACGAGGAATCGTACAATACTTATGAGCAAATTGCCGAAAGGTTGGTCCCGTATATTAAAGAAATGGGCTTTACGCATGTAGAGTTTATGCCAATTATGGAACATCCTTTTGATGGGAGCTGGGGTTACCAAGGCACTGGATATTTTGCACCTACCTCAAGGTTTGGGTCGCCTCAGGATTATGCCGCTTTGGTGGATTCATTTCACCAAGCTGGAATTGGTGTTATTCTAGATTGGGTGCCTTCACATTTTCCTTATGATGCCCATGGACTTTTTATGTTTGACGGTACCCATACCTACGAATATGCTGATATGCGTAAAGGCTATCATCCCGATTGGAATTCCTATATTTTCAACTATAAAAGGGGGGAAGTAAAATCTTTTTTAATCAGCAGTGCTCGGTTTTGGTGCGATCAATTTCATGCTGATGGCATTCGAGTAGATGCGGTGAGTTCAATGTTGCGACTAGATTACAGTCGCACTTCTGGCCAATGGGAACCCAATGAATACGGTGGTAATGGAAATATTGAAGCCATTGCTTTCATCAAAGATTTGAACGAAACCCTTTACCGTGATTTTCCAGATATACAAACCATTGCCGAAGAAGCTACCGATTGGCCCAAAATTAGTAAACCCACTTTTGAAGATGGCCTAGGCTTTGGAATGAAATGGATGATGGGATGGATGCACGATACTTTGGACTATTTTAAACTTGATCCTGTATTTAGACAGTTTCAACAAGATAAGTTTTCGTTCAGTATGATGTATTTCTACGACGAAAATTTTATGCTTCCATTGAGCCACGACGAAGTGGTGCATGGCAAGAGTCCCATGCTGTACAAAATGCCCGGTGATGAATGGCAAAAGTTTGCCAACTTACGCATACTCTACACGTATATGTTTACACATCCAGGCGCAAAACTTTTATTTATGGGGGATGAATTTGCAGCCACCAGTGAATGGAATTATAAAAGCGAATTACAATGGGATTTGCTGAAATTTGAAGGTCATAGCGGTATGAAATATTGTGTTCAAAAACTAAATGAGCTTTACCGATCTGAACCTGCTTTATATGAGAAGCAGTTTGATCCAGGCGGATTTGAATGGGTTGATTTAAACCATAGAAGTGAGTCCGTGTTGGTGTACAAACGAAAGGGTAAAAAAGACAAGGATGATATAATGGTGATACTGAATGTAACACCCACTGTTCGGCATGATTGGGAAATTTATGTACACGGAAAAGGCAAATGGGCCGAGGTTTTTAATAGTGATATTAAAGCATTCTGGGGAACAGGTGATGTATTTAATCCAACCATTGAGAGTGAATTGGTAGATAAAGCGTCTAAATGTTATAAGCTTAAAATACACTTGCCAGCATTGGGTGCAATTGTGCTTAAATAGTGAACTCATTAAGCGTATTACACTTCAGCTTGGTTGCTCAGTAGCGGCAGAACAATACTAAAAGTTGTTCCCAAACCTGGTTCGCTTTTCTTCACGAATAGCTTTCCATTATGCGATTGTTCCATAATTTTTTTGCTCAATGAAAGTCCAATACCCCATCCTCTTTTTTTGGTGGTGAATCCGGGCTTGAATACTTTTTTAAATAAATAAGAGGGGATGCCTTTGCCCGTATCACCAATATCTATCGTAAGTTGTTTGGCAGCTCGGCTGATGTTAATATTTATACTGCCCTTGCCTTCCAGTGCGTCCAGTGCGTTCTTCAATAAATTTTCCAATACCCAGTTGAAGAGGGTGGGTGATAATAAAGTGGTTAGCTGTTTTGTATCACCTGCATTAATGGTAAATAATATATGTTCACTGCTTCGCTTTTTCATATACTCTACTACCGAAACAGTTTGCAGATAGGGATTACCCCATTCTAATTTAGGGATGCTTCCTATTTTTCCAAAACGATCGGTAACCAATAATAGTCGCTTAATATCTTTCTCTATTTCAGACACTATGGATTGATTTTCTTGCTTCTCTTTTAAAATTTCTAGCCAGCCTTCCAAGCTGGAAACAGGCGTTCCTAACTGATGGGCTGTCTCTTTTGCCATAGATGCCCATAGCTGGTTTTGATTGCTTTTAAAATTTATTTGGAGACTAAAAAATGCAATTAAAACAAATAGTGCTACAATCATTAATTGAATAATGGGATACCATTTTACTTCCCTTAATAATTTGCTGGGTCCATAATAATATCGCATTATAGTACCCGCTGAATCGTTTAATATAAATTCAATAGGCTGCGGATTGTATTGCTTAAAAAGTTGAAGTTGTTGTTTTAAATAATTGGGGTTTTCACTTAAAGGGTTTTCATTTAAGTTGATAAAGTTACCAGTTATGCTATCTTTTGTATTGGTTTCTATAATAGGAATATCTTTATTTTCAGTCGCTATTTTGGTCGCCAAAATAATACTGGCAGAATCGGTTGAACGGATAATGGTTCTCTCTGCTTCCACCCATGCTTCTGCTTGCTGGCGTTCTTTGATAGCAATTTGCTTACCCACGTATTGCGAGTATACAATGGTTCCACTAACAATGGCAATGGCAATTAAAATCAGTAAGGTCCTCCAGTTGAATAGTGATGCAAACATTTGTCTAAAATAAGCATATTGCCATAAAAAAGAACAGCCCCTTTCGGAGCTGTTCTTTTAGTCGATTTTTTTGAAAGTGATTTAACTAAATAAACCACCTTTTTTCAATGTTTTTGCACTTTGGCCTATCTTGAAACCATTATTATAAATTTCAATTCTGTATTCTCCATCTTTATAAGCATCTTTCTGCCTCCAATCAAAACTCACTGGGATATTTTTATTCTGCTCATAATTCACAGATACTTTGCTGGTATAAGTACGCGTGCCCTCTTCTCTTGCATTGAAAGTACTTCCTTCTGAAATTACTTTTCCATCAGGTCCAGTTACTATTACATAAAATTCCTTTGTACCTGTTGGGGTGATTCTATTCTCATCTATATTAAATGATACGCGAATTAAATCGGCACGCTTTGCAGTAGTGGTCTCTTTTTCTTTGCCACTATTTTTTATATTTATGGCATTGATTCCAATATTTGAAGCATGCAGTGTAGAGGCAATATCTACTTTTTCTTCCAACTGCTTTTTCTCAGTTGTTGTTTTATTGAGGTTATCTTCCAAACCCGCTTTATCGGTGGTCAACTGTGTTTTTTCTGTATTCAGTTGTGCATTGGTATTGGTCAATTGTTTGTTTTCACCTTTTAACTGTTCAATTTCAGCAAAAAGTCCATCAATTTTACCATTCAATTCACCAATCATTTTTTTGGCTTCTGCCAATTCAGATTTAGAAGCATCGTTCTTTTTAAGAATACTGCTAATATTGGATTTTAATTTTTGAATGGCGGTATTTTTATCAGCCAAATCGCCTTGTAACTGTAAGTTGTCTTGTGTTAGAGAGTCGGCTTTTGAAGACACATCCATAAACTCTTGTTGAATTGCCAATCGGGCACTATCTACGTTACTGATTTTTGTTTCGAGGCCCATAATGGTTTCGGACGACTTGCTCTTGTCGTAGAATATATAACCCCAGGTTAGTACCAGTGCGGCAATTAATACTCCATAAATGGCTTTGCGGTTGTCCCGCTGCGGTGCGTTGTTATTAAATTCTGTGCTCATCTGTTTTATTTTAAGGTTGGATAATCATTTCCAATGATTTTACTAAAACCGTGCCAAAAGAAAAATATTGTTTATTCTTTGTACAAAAATCAGTTTAGGTGTGAGATTTTACCAATTACACAACGATCTTTGCAATATGTCGGCAGAAAAAATTTTAGAAGATTGGAAGAATAAAAAGTTCAAGTCCATTTATTGGCTAGAAGGCGAAGAGTCTTATTTTATAGATACGCTGGTGAATTACGCAGAAAAAAATATTCTTACAGCGGCTGAAGCAGATTTTAACCTAAGCATTTTTTATGGTAAAGACGCAGATTGGGCGGATGTGTTGAATGCTTGTAAACGACATCCCATGTTTGGCAATAAGCAAGTGGTATTGCTTAAAGAAGCACAGCAGATGCGGGATATTGAGAAATTGGAGTCTTATATTGATCACCCATTGCCGACCACAGTTTTTGTAGTAAGTCACAAAGAAAAAAAAGTAGATGGGCGGAAGGGACTTGGTAAAAAGTTAAAGGATTCAAAGCTTGTAGAAGTGCTTTCTACCAAAAAATTATACGATAATCAATTGCCAGAATGGACGGAGCAGATGATCAAAGGGCATGGGTTGAGTATAGCGCCTAAGGCATTGCATATGTTGATAGATCATATAGGAAACGACTTGAGCAGGATTGAAAACGAAGTAGAAAAGTTAATGCTGAATTTGGCTGGAAAGAAATCTATTGCAGAGGAGGAGGTAGAACGGTTTATTGGCGTGAGCAAGGAGTTCAACGCCTTTGAATTGCAGGCTGCTATTGCTCAAAGGGACTTGTCAAAGTCCATTCGAATCATACAGTATTTTGAGTCCAATCCTAAAGCCGGGCCGATACAATTGGTACTGCCATCGGTCTATAATTTTTTCAGTAAACTCTATGTCCTTAAATCGCTGCCTAATACCAGCGATAGTGCCGCTGCCAGTGCATTGGGGGTGTCGCCTTATTTTATGAAGGAGTACAATGCAGCAGCTCGTAAATACGATTTTGCAGGGGTAGAAAAAGTGTTGCTTTTATTACACCAATACAATTTAAGAACCTTGGGTATACACAATGGATCTGCCAATGATGCAGCCTTAATGAAGGAGTTGGTGGTAAAAATAATGCAGTAATTATTGAAGTAGAAGAATGGCTTTATTGCGATCTTCATTCAGTTGTGCTTTTAGTGCTTCCAGTCCACTAAATTTCACTTCACCCCTTAAAAAACCGACGATAGAGATGAGTAGATTTTTTCCGTAAATGTCTTCATTGAAATCAAAAATATTCACTTCAATAACCCGCTTCTTCCCATCAACGGTAGGTCTTACCCCAATATTCATCATGCCCAATAGTAAATCCTGTCCACAGTTAATCTTTACTGCATAAACACCGTTCCCAGGAATTAATTTCTCTTCACTGCTAATATGTAGGTTGGCAGTAGGAAAACCAAGGGTTCTTCCCAGTTGATTGCCTTCTACTACAATTCCCTCAAAAAAGTAAGGATAACCCAAAAAATGGTTGGCAACTGCAATATCTTGGTTCAGTAATGCCTCTCTAATACGAGTAGAACTCACCACTACTTCATTCAATATTTCTTCGGTTATTTCTTTTACCTTAAAGCCAAGATCCTTGCCATATTGTTCCAATAGGTGGTAATCACCAGCGCGACCTTTACCAAAGCGGTGATCATATCCAATGATAACGATGGCTGGTTTGAAATAAGTAAAAAGAAAATCTTTTACATAAGCTTCGGCTGTCTGGTTGGCAAACTGGTGGTCGAAAGGGATCACTACCAAATGATCAATACCTGCTTTTTCAAGCAGTGTAATTTTTTCGTTAAGGGTATTGAGGAGTTTTACATCACCCGGTACAGAAGAAACAATCTTTCTAGGATGGGGGTGAAAAGTAATAATTACGGTCTCCCCACCAATGCGTGCTGCTTCCGATCTCATCTGCGCAAGAATCTGCTGATGCCCTTGGTGTACACCATCAAAAGTGCCAATAGTAACCACAGCTTTGTTGAATTCGGGAAGAGAGCCTGCCAGTTCGCGATATACCTTCATATAATAAGCGAAATTATGATTTTAGAATGAAGAATTAAAGCGGATGAATTTTGAATGATGATTTCAAGTTTCAGATTCCAATTGTACCTTCACCATTCTAATAAAATTAGTTCCATGTCATTATATGCACAACGCGGGGTATCAGCACAAAAAGAAGAAGTACACCAAGCAATTCAAAAGTTGGATCAAGGGTTGTATCCCCACGCTTTTTGCAAAATTTATCCCGATTATCTCTGCAATGATGGGGACTGGGTAAATATCATGCACGCCGATGGAGCTGGCACTAAGAGTATACTCGCTTACCTCTATTGGAAAGAAACAGGCGACTTATCTGTGTGGAAAGGAATTGCACAAGATGCGGTAGCCATGAATCTAGACGACCTATTATGTGTTGGTGTTACCGATCAACTGCTGTTTTCTTCTACCATTGACAGAAATAAATCTCGTATTACTGGAGCGGTATTAGAAGCAATTATTAATGGTACCCAATCGTTTTTCGATACACTAAAATCTTATGGGGTTTGTATTCATTATTTGGGCGGAGAAACGGCTGATGTGGGTGATGTGGTTAGAACCGTTGCGGTGAATGGTACCATGACGAGCAGATGGCCAAAGAGCCGATTAATCACGAACGATAAAATTGCCGCTGGAGATGTAATTGTGGGATTTTCAAGTGCTGGCAAAGCCAATTACGAAACTGAATACAACAGTGGACTGGGAAGCAATGGCCTCACTAGCGCCCGTCACGATGTGCTGGAGAAATATTATGGCTTGAATTTTCCTGAATCTTTTGAACCTTTATTAAATGAGGAAGTGGTATATATTGGTAGGAATAGGATGACCGACACCATTGATATTGAAGGAGAAACCATTTCAATTGGCAAACTGCTATTGTCACCCACCAGAACCTATGCACCCCTAATGAAGCAATTATTAGACACGCATTTTAATGAAATAAATGGCGTTATTCATTGTAGTGGAGGTGGGCAAACCAAGTGTATGAAATACCTGCCCCAGCCATTCAGTATTATTAAAGACAATCTTTTTACGCCACCGCCCGTATTTGATTTAATTAAAGACAATTCGGGGGCTGATTGGAAAGAAATGTACCAAGTATTTAATATGGGGCATCGGCTTGAAATTTTCACCAATGAAGCCACTGCAGCAAAAATGATCGGGACTTCTGAAAGCCTAGGCATAGCTGCAAAAATTGTAGGAAGGGTGGAACCAGCTGTGGCAGATAAATCTTCTCTATTACTTAAAGGAGTATTTGGAGAAATAGGCTATCAATATTAACAGATCATCAACCTTACTCAAAGCTTATATTTGTAATACTTTCATTAAAGCAATACCATGTCTGAAACAGTTATCTCGCTCAAAAATGTAAATATTTACCAAGGCAATAGCCTGATTCTGCAAGATGTTAATTTTGACATTAACAAAGGTGAGTTTGTGTATTTGGTGGGTAAAACCGGAACAGGTAAGAGTAGTCTTCTCAAAACTTTATATGGTGAATTACAATTGACAGAGGGGTCTGCTTCGGTAGTAGGTTTTGATATTCGACAGATGGATTGGAAAAAAGTACCCTTTCTTCGTAGAAATTTGGGCGTTGTATTCCAAGATTTTCAGTTGCTTACCGATCGCAATGTACACGAGAATTTAAAATTTGTGTTGAAAGCAACGGGTTGGAAGGACGAGCGATTGATTCAAGAAAAAATAAACGATGTATTGGATAAAGTGGGACTGAAAACAAAGGGCTTTAAAATGCCTTTTGAAATGAGTGGTGGCGAACAACAAAGGGTAGATATTGCACGGGCATTACTCAACTCGCCCAAATTAATTCTTGCAGATGAACCTACTGGCAACCTCGATCCCGAAACCAGCGATGAAATCATGCAACTCCTCATTCAAATTGCCAAAGATTACGGCACTACTGTGCTAATGGCAACGCATGATTTTATTGTAATCAATAGGTATCCAGGTAGGATGCTAAAGACTGAAAATGGAAGGGTGGCAGATAGTGCCAATTCAGGCGGATAGGATTTAATTCCCCCAAATCCATCCTACTTGTTTAATGGCATTTTGCTCATTGCTGTACCTGTTTTTTAATAAGTGAGTTCTCAAATTAATATCTTCCGCAGTAAAAGGTTGGTGGAAGAGTTGAGCAATCAAATCTTTAAAAGCATTGGGTGTATTTGCTATGTGACAGGCAGCTGAGAGTCCCGTTTCTGCAACCGTAGCATCATTGGCAATAATATGCCTTCCATTAAAAACAGCATTTAAAAGCTTCACTTTGGTGCCAGTATATATATAAGAAGGAATCAAGTTGATATGGGCTTTGGCAACCATATCCTGCAATTCCTTTTGGGAAGGGTTGGCAACCAAACAAGAAAATTTACTGGAATAGGCCAAGGCCTCCAATTTTTTAGAGGGATTTTTGCCCGCAATTACGAATGGAATTTCCATGTTTTTAAACACATTCTCCAGCAACCATATAACCGCTTTCTCATTTACATCTACGCTTAAATCACCATGATAGAAACAGTAAGAGCCCATTCCTTCTTGACCGCTTAAGGACCAATTGGGCAGGTATAATTCCAATTCTTCAATATTGGCACAGCCAAATTCATTGCGGTAAACATCATTGTCTGCTTCCTTGGTAGCCCAAAAAGTGGCTTTGTCAGCAATCGTTTTCTCGTAATACTTCAATAGTCGCGATTCATACCAATAGTATGCTTTCTTAAAAGGGGAACTACTGTTCTGGTATAATTCTTTATAATAGCGGTATTCTACATTGTGGAGACGTACAAAACAACGGCGGTTTTTAAAACGCTCATCTTGCAACAAATAAGTGCAATGAACCCCTTCCATGAAAATAGGATAATTGTCTTTCAATAGATTTTGGTACAGGGTTTCATTAATACGGCTGGATACGATATAGGGGAGTTGAGTAGAAAATCCCTTATGGCCATTTAATCTTTTATAATAATTAACCGTTGTACAGTATTGATTTAGAGTTGTTTGTTCGCCTCTGCCATAATCGAAGCAGTGTAAATGTATTTTAATACCCAGTGCCTGAAAGGCGGGGAGTTTATAAAAAACGTCACAAGCTCCACCATAATCTACTGGGTAGGGAACGTCAAATGCTATGATATGTAAATGCTTTTCCAAATTATAATTTGTGGTAAAAATCGACCAATTTAACAGCTTCGTTCTCCCAATGCAAAACAGCACTTGCATCAAGCGCGGCATTTTGGAGGTTTTGATAGAGAACATCATCTGCCAACAATTTGTTCAATGCAGCCGCAATTGATTTGGGTTGAAGATCGCTAATTAGTAGTGCAAAAGGATAATTGGCAATAATTTCTGCATAAAGTGGGTAATCTACACAAAGTTGCGGTGTGCCAGCCATCATATAATCAAAAAAACGATTGGCCAACGAATAGTACTGGTTAACTCCCTCTCGCTCAAAAAGTGTGATGCCAATACAAGCCTGTTGGGTGATAATGCGGAGGGGTACAGGTAAAATTGAACCTTTGAGAAATACCTTGTGTGAAAGCTGGTATTGCGCAATTAAATCCTTTACTTGATCCATAAAATTACCCTTTCCTACAATCCATAATGGGGCATCTACCCATTGCATGGCTGGAATTAATTGCTCAAAACAGCGACCTTTATTTACGGCACCTTGGTACAAAATATATTTATTAACTAATCGGTTATCATTTTTTTCAAATCGATACTTGAATTGAATATTTCGTATAACCGTATACTCAATACCGTATTTTTGCTTGAATAAGTGAGCGAGCTGGCTATTTACTGTATAGCCTTTTTTAAAATAGGGGACTGCAAAATTTTCAATTCTTTTCCAAAACCATTGTATGATTGGCCTTTCCCTCACTTCTTTCTGCTCAGTAAAATATTCATGTGCATCGTACACCCTTTTTTTACCCCTAAAAACAGACGCAATTAATACGGGCAGAATAGTATCAAGGTCAATGGCGCAAATGGCATCACAGGGCTGAAAAAGCAGAAAAAGCAGCAGGCGGATATTGTATTCAAAGTAAAAGACTGGCCCTTTCTGAAAGAAACAATTCAATCGCTTTTGCCTGAAATGCTGCACTTCCAATGGATCTGAATCCTTTCTTTCAACCCCAACCAAAAGAATATTGTGGCCAATGGACTGTAAGCTGCTGCAAATCCGGTGCATTCGCTGGTCGTAATTAAGGTTGTTGGTTACAGTAAAGACGATTGTTTGCAAATTGTTATGGGTTTAAGCGTGGTAATATAATTGGTAAGTTTGGTTTGCGTTTACTCATTGTTGCTAATCTACGAATATAGGCTCAAAACGGCAGCGCATATTTCTGAATTTAAACCCGTACAAACAATCCCGGTTATGCATTATTATAATTTCACATTAAAATATAGCAAAATTTTATAACTTATTGATTAATAATTATTTAATAAAACAATAATCTCCCAAAATATAAAAAATTACTTTTTAATGTAAAATTCAAACTCAACTTCTACACCTGTTATCAACAGTCGTTTTTTCTTTCTGATTTTTCTTCTTCATTTAACTTATGTTCGCAGGTACTAAACAAGGATAACGTGAGATTAAAATCATTAGAAATCAAGGGGTTTAAAAGTTTTGCTGACAAAACGGTGGTAAGTTTTGACGAAGGTATTACTGGTATCATCGGGCCCAATGGTTGTGGCAAGAGTAATATTATTGATAGTATTCGATGGGTAATTGGAGAGCAAAAAATTTCCGCTCTTAGGAGTGAAAACCTTGAAGCATTGGTTTTTAACGGAAGCAAAACAAGAAGTGCGAGTGGATTGGCAGAAGTGAGTCTCACTTTTGAAAACACCAAAAACCTTTTGCCTACTGAGTTTAGTACGGTTACCGTTACCAGGCGTTTTTATAAGAATGGGGAGAGTGAGTACCGCTTGAACGATGTTACCTGTCGCCTCAAAGACATTCATAATCTTTTTCTCGATACGGGTGTTAGCACCGATAGTTATGCCATTATTGAATTGGGAATGGTAGATGATATTATTAAGGACAAGGAGAACAGCCGAAGAAAAATGTTGGAGCAGGCTGCTGGCATTACCATTTACAAGACCAGAAAAAAAGAGGCCAAGAACAAATTAGACGCTACCGAACAGGATTTAGCTCGTATAGAAGACCTTTTATTCGAAATCAATAACCAGCTTAAAACATTAGAGAGTCAAGCCCGTAAGGCAGAGAAATTCTACGAAATAAAAAAAGAATACAAGGAAGTAGCGGTTGAATTAGCCAAAGCTGCACTAGAAGGGTTTAATATTTCTTACAAAAACCTTTCTGAACAACAAGAGACTGAACTCGATAAAAAAATGCAACTCGAAGCAACTATTGCTACGGAAGAAGCGGCTATAGAACAAGAGAAAGTCTCCTTTATTGCCCAAGAGCGTGCGCTACAAACCATGCAGGTTGGCTTTAATGAACTGCAACAAAATTTGCGCAGTAAAGAGAATGAGAGAAATTTGGCCAGTCAGAAATTAGAATACCTCAAAGAAAAAGAAACCAACCTTAAAGATTTTCTGGAGAAAGCTACTGGGCAACTTAAAACCATTGGTGACTCAATAGAATATTCCCAGTTGCAGGTAGGAGAGGAAGAAGCGAACCTTAGCAATTTACAGGATAGGGTAGATGAAGCCAAGGTTGAAGTTGAAACCAAGCGACAAGTATTTGATGAAAAAAGAGCCGGGGTTGATGCTGTTAGAAACCAATATCAGCAATACCAACGCAAGCAGTTTGATGCAGAGAAAAAAGTAGCTGTGGCAGATACTTCTATCCAGAATTTACAACGCATGCAATTGCAGTTGACCGAAGAAAAAGAAAATAGAACCCAGCAATTACAGCAATTACAGGTAGAAAGCAACGACAAAGAGGAGGCATTAGATCTGAAGCGGATAGATTTGGTGCAGTTGCAAGAGCAACACGAAAAAACCAAAGAGCTGATATTCGAAACACAGTCGCAGCTTGAAGTACTACGAGGAGAATTGGCCGATGAAAACAGAAAACTAGATGCCAAACGCAACGAATACAATTTGTTGAAAAGCCTAATTGATTCTATGGAAGGCTATCCAGAAAGTATTAAATTCTTGCACAAAAACAACGATTGGAATCATACAGCACCCATTCTCTCCGATATTATTTATGTAACAGAATCATACCGCACAGCGGTAGAAAATGTATTAGAGCCCTACCTCAACTATTATGTAGTTAACAATTTAGAAGAAGGGTTGCAAGCGGTTCGCTTATTAGATAACCATCAAAAAGGGAAAGCCAATTTCTTTTTGTTGGATCAGTTTGAACAATTTAGAAACGAAAGCCATCAACCCAATAATACCATTAAAGCCCTTGATGTTATTGAAGTAGATGAGCCCTACCGCAAACTGGCAGAATACCTATTGGGCAATGTATATATAGGCGAGAACGAAGCAGCCATTTACAACAACAATGGTGCAGTAGTGCTGGAGAAAACGGGTAAGTACGTAAAAGGAAAATACACCCTCACTGGTGGAAGCATTGGATTGTTTGAAGGGAAGAAAATAGGGCGTGCCAAGAACCTAGAGAAATTGGCAGAAGAAATCAGCGATCAGGAATCAGTGGTAAGTCTACTCAAAGCCGATATTCAGGCAAAGCACAATGAAGTAATTACTTTCAGCGATCAGTTAAAAGAACACGCTATCCGTGCTACGGAGCAAGAAATCAACCAACTGACCAACCAAGTTTTTGCGGCTAAAAATAAAATAGAAAATCTGTTGGCTGCCCAGCAAAACGGGGAGCAACGCTTGGCAGATATTGAAGGCAGGCTACAAGATGAGCAGGATGGAATTGCAGAAACCCGTGAACTATTAATTGAACTGAATGCTCAATTACAAGCCACTGCCGAAGAAATGCGCAATATTGAGCAGGACTATCAAACGGCTGAACAAGCCTACCATTTTGCTTCTAGTCAGTATAATGAAACCAATCTTCAACTTACCCGCCAGCAAAGCAAGCTTACTACCCTAAAACAAGAGTTGGTATTTAAAGAAAACCAACTGAACGATCTGCATGAGCAAATAAAAAACAATACTGCTCAATTGGCAGAAGCGGAAGCGGATATTGTAGAAGGAAATGCCGCACTGCAATCGGTAGATCAATTATTGGTAGAATTGATGCGTAATAAAGAAGCGGAGGAGCTAAAACTCAACCAAGCCGATCAGGCTTACTATAATTTCCGGAATGCATTACAGGAAAAAGAGAGCGAACTGCGCATGAAAGTGAAGAGCAAGGAAATGATAGATCACCTGATGAATGAGCTTAAAGACAAACTCAATGAATTGAAACTACAATTGGCAGGAATGAAAGAACGCCTAAGTGTGGAATTTAAGATTGAGCTGGATGAAATCATTGATCAGCCCAGAACCTCTGAAACGCCGCTTGAAGAATTACAGGCTTCATCTGATCGGATGCGCAAACGATTAGAAAATATGGGAGAAGTAAATCCCACTGCTATTGAAGCATATACCGAAATGAAAAAAAGGTATGAATTTATTTTTGAACAGAAGAGCGATCTAGTTACTGCTAAAGAGAGCTTACTCCAAACCATATTGGAAGTAGAACTAACGGCCAACCAGCTCTTTTTAGACACGTTTAATAAAGTAAGAGAGAATTTTCAGAAAGTATTTAAAGCCCTGTTCACCGAAGAAGATACGGCCGATATGATTCTGGTGAATCCAGATAATTTAGCAGAAACTGGTATTGAAATTGTAGCCAAGCCCAAAGGCAAACGCCCAAGTTCTATTACCCAGTTAAGTGGCGGTGAAAAAACACTTACTGCAACTGCCTTACTCTTCTCCATCTACTTAATTAAACCTGCTCCATTCTGTATTTTAGATGAGGTAGACGCACCTTTGGATGATGCCAATGTGGGCAAATTCACCCAAATGATTAAGAAGTTTAGCGACAATTCTCAGTTTATTATTGTTACCCATAACAAACAAACCATGGGTGCAGTAGATGTGATTTATGGAGTGACCATGCAGGAGCCGGGCGTGAGTAAGCTAGTGCCGGTGGACTTTAGAAGTCTCAACTAAATCAATTTCAAACGGGTGTTAATCCGTACAATATAGATTAACTTCGCGCCTCAAATAACCATTTGGGGCGCTTTTATTCAGCACAATGAAGTACGAAAAAGAAATCAACAGAAGAAAAACATTTGCCATCATCTCTCACCCAGATGCTGGCAAGACCACCCTCACCGAAAAACTCCTTTTATTTGGAGGTGCTATTCAGGTGGCTGGTGCTGTAAAAAGCAATAAAATTAAGAAGGGTGCCACCAGTGATTTTATGGAAATAGAGCGCCAGCGAGGTATCTCCGTGGCTACATCGGTAATGACTTTTGAATACCAGAATACCCTGATTAACCTATTGGATACACCCGGTCACAAAGACTTTGCAGAAGATACCTACAGAACCCTTACTGCGGTTGATAGTGTAATATTAGTGATTGACAGTGTAAATGGCGTTGAAGCCCAAACCCGCAGGTTGATGGAAGTCTGCCGCATGCGTGATACACCCGTAATTGTATTCATTAATAAAATGGATCGCGATGGGAAGAATCGCTTTGACTTATTGGAAGAAATTGAAAAAGAATTGGGCATATCCCTGCATCCAATGACTTGGCCCATTAATAGTGGCAAGGAATTTAAAGGGGTGTATAATTTGGACAATAAAAGTCTGCGCTTATTTCAGGCCAGCACCAAAGCTGCGGAAGAAGATACTGTAGCTATCAATAATCTGAATGAAGAAGTATTAGATGCAAAAGTGGGATTGCGTGATGCAGCCCAACTGCGCGAAGACGTGGAATTGATTGATGGAGTTTATGGAGCATTGAATGTAGCAGATTATTTATCGGGTAAAATAGCCCCTGTATTTTTTGGTTCTGCCGTAAATAATTTTGGGGTAAAAGAAATGCTTGATAGTTTTATTCGCATTGCTCCTATACCTCGCAGCAGAGAAACTACGGTAAGAACGGTAGAAGTAGGGGAAGATAAATTCAGTGGGTTTATTTTTAAAATACACGCCAACCTAGATCCCAAGCACCGCGACCGTATTGCTTTTATGCGGGTATGTAGTGGCAGGTTTGAGCGCAACAAATATTATCACCATGTGCGGAACAGTAAGGAAATGCGCTTCAGCAATCCCTATAGTTTTATGGCACGAAGTAAAGATATTATTGACGACGCTTATGCAGGAGATGTAGTGGGTTTATTTGATACAGGAAATTTTAAAATAGGCGATACTTTAACCGAAGGAGAAAAATTCTTCTTCAGTGGTATACCTACTTTTTCGCCCGAAATTTTTAAAGAGTTGGTGAATAAAGATCCAATGAAGACCAAGCAGTTGGAAAAAGGGATCAGTCAGCTTACAGATGAAGGTGTTGCCCAGTTATTTACCCAGTTTGGAGGGAATAAAAAAATCATAGGCTGTGTGGGAGAACTGCAATTTGAAGTAATACAATACCGACTCTTACACGAATATGGAGCTGCTTGTGAATTTAGAACGCTGCCTTTTTTTAAAGCCTGTTGGCTTACCAGCACTGATCCAAAGAAATTGGACGATTTTCTTCGCTTCAAGCAGTCCAATGCTGCTCGCGACAAAGACGATCAACCTGTTTATTTGGCACAAAGCGAATGGTTTCTGAATACAGAAATCAACAATAATCCAGACATCGTATTTCATTTTACCAACGAAGTAAATAAATGAATATAGAACTGTATACTTATCCACTTCTATTTGCGTTATAAGGTAGCCGAACAACAAGCGTAACTTTAGCCAATGTCTTCAATGCTTTTCAGTAAAATCACTGTTCCTCCTATTGAGCACTTGATGCTGAATAAACTCGGCTACGGCCCCGATGAATGGTCGCTGAACCGCATCAAGACCCTTGGGTACAAAGATTATATTGAGGAACAGCTTTCGCCTGATTCGGCATTAGATCAGGTATTGAACCAGAAGCTGAAAGCACTTGATTACAAAATACAATACGAACGCTATACCGCAACTGGTGAAAACGTAAAAGTAAAAGAAGCGCGTCCCTATCACTTAATGGATGCTGAATTAGCCAAGCTCTGGCCCTTAACCAAGCCCGAAGTTGCTTATGAAGAAAAAATTTATCCAGTCAAGCAGGTATTTGGAGCCACTTTATTAAGGGGCGTTTATAGCCAGTGGCAGTTGAAAGAATTGTTGGTAGATTTCTGGCATAATCATTTTAATGTAAGTGTGAATATAGATGATCGGGTGGCTATTGCTTTCCCCATCTATGATAGAGAAGTGATCCGAAAAAATGCATTGGGTAATTTTAGACAAATGTTGGAGGCGGTGGCCAAAAGTGTTTGTATGCAATGTTATTTAGACAATGCGAGCAGCAAAGCCAGCCCCGCTAATGAAAACTATGCAAGGGAATTATTTGAACTACATACCATGGGTTCGGATCATTACCTCAATCACTTATACAACCGTTGGAGGGAAGTGCCAGGCGCAACTGAAGGAATGCCAGAAGGATATATAGATGAAGATGTGTATGAAGCGGCAAGGGCATTTACGGGGTGGACAATAGCCGATGGATCAGACGATTGGAAGGGAGGTAAATTCGGCAATACAGGCGATTTTTTTTATTTTGAACAATGGCATGATAATTACCAGAAGCGGGTACTTGGGGTAGAATTCAATCCCAATCAGCCACCAATGGCTGATGGAAAAAAAGTACTTGATTTGCTGGCACAACACCCCGGTACTGCAAGAAATATTTGTAAAAAATTGTGTATCAGGTTGGTGTCAGACTATCCAAGTAAAGAATTGGTTGACCTAGCAGCCAGGGAGTGGATGTTGAAAGTAGATGCCCCAGATCAGATCGCATCGGTAGTAAGGGTGATAGCAAGATCAGAAGAGTGTAGGCTTACTTGGGGGAAGAAAATAAAGCGACCAATGGAGTTGGTTATTTCCTCTTTTAGGGCGGTAAACGCAACGGTAAAGCCGAATGATAATTTATTGTGGGTACTCTTGCAGATGGGTCAGCAGCCCTTTGCTTGGCCAGCACCGACGGGCTATCCAGACCAGTCTAACTATTGGGTAAACGCAGAAATGTTGTTGCGTCGTTGGAATTTTCCCATCAATCTTTTGAATTATGATTGGCACCAATATGCGAGTGCGGATGTAGGGAGTCAAACCCCAGATCATTTAAAATCTTGCAAAGACGTAACAGTATTTTGGCTAAGAAAAATACTGGGTTATCTGCCGGCAGAAGATACCGTACAAAACCTAAGTGTATATTTAGCAGATGGGGGAAGGGCGGAGAAAGAATTTGGCGCAAGGGGTAGTATGAGAGACCAGCGAGTGGGTTGGTTGGTTACGGCAATATTGTTATTACCCGATTTTCAAATAAGATAATGCAGCGGAGAAATTTTATACAAACTTGTAGTTCTGCAACCGCAGCCATGATGCTGACTGGTATTAGTGGATTGGCCATGCGTTCCACTGCCATTGTGAATGACGAAATATTTGTCCTAGTATTTTTAAGGGGAGGATGTGATGGGCTACAATTGGTAGCACCTGTAAATGATCCGCATTATATAGCCGATAGGGAGCCCGCACTAAGGGTAACAGAGAGTGGAGATAAAATGGGATGGATGTTGAAAAATGGATTGGGGCAGGTAGATTTTCGGTTACACGCAGCAGCGGAGCAGTTGAAAGAACTGTATGATGCCGATCAAATGGCCATTATACACGCTTGTGGGTTAACGAATGGAACTAGGAGTCACTTTGACGCACAAGACATGATTGAGAAAGGAATACAGAGCAAGACTATGCAGGGAGCCAATATGAACCAAGGTTGGTTGGCTAGGTATTTGAATACTTTGAGTAATAAAACAAATTTTAGTGCTATTGCAGCTGGTGCATCTATGCCATTGAGTTTATGGGGATCACCAACGGCAGTGTCAGTAAATGGGCTCGGTGATTTTGCTTTGCAGGCAGATGGTAATTTCAATAATCTTATTCGCAAATCGTACACGGATGAATCGGTATTAGGGAGAACGGCATTGCAGACTTTTTATACGATAGATTTATTACAGAAAAAAATAGCGCGACGAGCTACTGGAGAAGCAGTGGCATATAAACCTGAGGGCAATGCTAAGTATTTAGAAGATCAATTTGGCAAATCGCTCCGCAATGTGGCGCAGTTGGTGAAGCTAGATATTGGTATGCATGTGGCAACAGTAGATTATGGTGGGTGGGATACACATGAGTACCAAGCCTACCGATTTCCAGATTTGGTAAAAAGCCTCTCCGCCAATCTTCATGCATTTTATAATGATTTAAATCGTTACCACAGCAAGCTTACTGTGTTGGTGATGAGTGAGTTTGGTAGGAGGGTAAAGGGCAATAAAAGCAACGGCACCGATCATGGCTATGGCAATGCAATGTTGGCATTAGGCGGAAAGGTAAAGGGCGGAAAAATGTATGGCAATTGGAAGGGGTTGGCAACGGAGCAATTAGACAATGGGGTAGACCTAGCAGTAACCACCGATTACAGAACTATTTTGCAAGAAGTATTATCAAAGCGAATGAATGCAAGCAAAGATTTAAAATATATACTACCCGGATTTGATCCAATTGCTGGGTTGGATTTTTTATAGGGGTACATGCATAAATTTTTGTTATTTTCCTATTAAGATATTGTACGCTCCAGGTATTTTTAAATCATTAAATTGGTTTGTAAAACCACCACTTCAATTACTTACCAGTTCCGTTCAACATAACACTTGATTGTTGGTGCTACGCACCCAACGGAGTCTAAGTTATTAGTGGCTGCCTTTACTGACTTTTCGTTCATATCCTAATGTTTCAAACCACGCTTTTTGAGGTCTGCTTTTTGGATAACCGTTTTCAGTGCGAAACTTTTTTCGTTCTTCTGTAAAGTCCCACCATGTTTTTTTCGTGTCATTTGTGTTTGCAAAATTCACGATTAATCTAAATTGGTCTTCAACGCAAGGGTCAACCCAATAACCTTTTTTCTGTTCGTATTCGTCTGTGAGTTTAGCACCGTCTTTTTGTTTTAGTTCGTTGAGTGAATAATAGCCTAAAAACACGAGGTCTTCGGCAAACTTTATTCCGACTGACGGAACGGTTTGAAATTCTGCTAATGCATAAATTTCTTTTACTCGTTCAGTTGTAGAGTTTAACAACACTTCCAATTCGTCAATGGCAAAGTTAAGAATGTTGGCAATTTTGATTTTATGCTTTCTCAAATTTGCTTTTTCAATGTCCGTCAGTGGAAGTTTTATGTTAGTCTTATTTTTCATCTTCGGTAAAAGTCAGTAAATAACCGTTATTATCTTCTATTGAAAATTCTGTTGCACCGCAAAATGCTTTTTCAACTCCTTTGCCAGTATAGATCCTGGCCGTTATTTGCATCCAAAATAAGTGTTTTTTTGGACGGGCTAAATGTTTTATGCAAGTTCCATTGAACTACTATTGAGGATGTAATGAGGATACTATGAGCTTACCATGAGGATACCATGAACTTACCATGAGGATTGAGCCTGTTTTGCTGCTTTATTTCCCATATTACTACACTACTTTCACCAAATAATAATTCTTCTTTCCCTTTTGTACCAACAAATATTTTTCCTGTAATAAATCGGTTGTATATACCGCCGTTTTATCGGCTGCTAACTTCACTTTATTAATGGATATACCATTACTCTGTAACAGCTTTTTTGCTTCTCCCTTACTCGGTGTTATAGCGGTATCTGCTAATAAACTCACTAAATCATATCCATCCACTAATAAAGTTCTCGCTATTTCTACCGTAGGTACCCCTTCCATCACTTGCAGCAATTGCTTTTCATTCAAGCTAGATAATATTTCTGTTGCCCCATTGCCAAATAGTATTTCAGCCGCTTTTACCGCAAATTCATAATCGGTCTTACTATGTACAAAACAAGTAATTTCTTCCGCTAATATTTTCTGCAATATCCTTGTATGCGGCGCAGCAGCGTGTTCGGCTATTAAGTATTCTATTTTTTCCTTTGGTAAAAGCGTGAAAATTTTAATCCACTTGGTGGCGTCTTCATCACTGGCATTTAACCAGAATTGGTAAAACTGATAGGGAGATGTCTTCTCTGGATCTAACCATATATTTCCTCTTTCTGTCTTCCCAAATTTTCCACCATCGGCCTTTGTAAGTAAGGGGCAAGTAAATGCAAACGCTTCTCCACCGGCTTTTTTACGAATTAATTCAGTTCCTGTAACAATATTCCCCCACTGATCACTTCCTCCCATTTGAAGCTTACAGTTCTTATGCTGGTTTAACCAGTAGAAATCATAACCCTGCACCAACTGATAAGTAAATTCCGTAAAACTCATGCCTGTATCTCCTTCCAGTCGCTTCTTTACACTGTCTTTACTCATCATATAATTTACCGTAATATGCTTTCCTACATCACGAATAAAATCTAAGAAACTAATTTGCTTAAACCAATCGTAATTATTCACCATCTCGGCTTTATTAATCCTGCTAGGATCAAAGTCTAAAAAATGCGCTAGCTGCTTTTTTACACCCGCCTGATTGTGCAGTAATATTTCTTCACTCAATAAATTGCGTTCCTCACTTTTGCCACTCGGGTCGCCCACCATGCCCGTTGCACCTCCTACCAAGGCATAAGGTTTATGCCCCGCTTTCTGTAAATGCACCAACAATAAAATTGGAACCAAGCTGCCTATATGAAGACTGTCTGATGTTGGGTCGAAACCTATATAGCCCGATACCATTTCTTTTGCTAATAATTCTTCTGTTCCCGGCATGATATCTTGCACCATACCCCTCCATTTTAACTCGGCAATTAAACTCATCTTAAAACTATTTGGGCAAATGTACAAAAGATGAAGTCATCAATTCAATGCCCTAGCTTTGCAACGCAAATTCATTTTATGAAGAAAGTAGGAGATGGAACGAGGGCACTGAATTTTTTTATTGATACCATATTGATTACCTTATTAGCCATGCTTATATTCCGCTGGTGGAATTGGTATGTGGTTTATTGGAACTATAAGCCTTACCATTTTGGTTGGTTTTTCTTCCCTACCATATTCGTTTATTACTTGGTGCTTGAATCTATTTTTGCTAAAACTATCGGTAAGCGGTTTACCCATTCTAAAGTGGTTTCTAAAAAAGGAGGAAGGGCTTCTTTCCCAGCTATTATTTTTAGAAGCTTGGTGCGACTCACCATTATTGATTTATTTTTCGGCCCCTTCTTAGATGGACCACTGCACGACTATGCCAGCGGAACCACCGTTGTGCAAGACGAGTGAGTTTAATTATTGATTTCGTAAATCGCAAAAGCAAGGCTGACTATTGTTGTATATTTACTGCCGATAACAGCAAGACAGATTTATGGCAAAAATTGGCATTAATATAGCAACCGGTAGCCTTCAACAGGCCGAAATTATAGTAGGAATTGATCTTGGAACTACCAATAGCTTGGTGGCCATTATTCACCCAGAAAGCAAGCTGCCTGTGGCTTTGAAAGAATTTGATTCCAGCAGCTTGGTTCCAAGTATTGTACATTTTGATGCCTTGGGCAATGCCTCTGTAGGCGAGGAGGCGCGCAATTTTTTGGAGACAGATCCTGCCAACACTATTTTTAGTGCCAAACGTTTGATGGGAAAGAGCTACCAAGACCTGAAAAACAATGCCGATTTTTTTACTTATAAAGTAATTGACGACGATGCAGACCGACTAGTGAAAGTTCAAGTAGGCGACCAGTTTTATTCTCCCATTGACCTGTCCTCTTTTATCTTAAAAGAACTAAAAAATAGGGCAGAACATATTTTAAAAACACCAGTTACCAAAGCGGTTATTACCGTGCCGGCTTATTTTAACGATGCACAAAGACAGGCTACTCGGGATGCCGGTAAATTGGCGGGACTAGACGTGTTACGCATTATCAACGAACCCACTGCCGCCAGCCTTGCCTATGGCATGGGATTGAATAAAGAAGAAGAAAAAACAATTGCTGTTTACGATTTGGGCGGTGGTACGTTTGATATTTCTATTCTTAAAATTGCAGGTGGAATTTTTGAAGTGCTTAGCACCAATGGCGATACTTATTTAGGGGGTGATGATTTTGATCGTGCTATTATGCAATATTGGTTGCAACAAATTGGCATCGACTTCCACTCTATTAATAACGATAAAGTACAATTACAATCGCTGCGTTTGCTGGCTGAAGCAGCCAAGAAAACACTGAGCACGGAGCAATTATTCAGCAGTAAATGGAATGAATACACAGTAAGTATCAGCAGCATTACACTTCATGAAATTTTACAACCTTTGGTGAATAAAACCATCGATTGTTGTGCCAAAGCCTTATCAGATGCGGATCTCAGCATATCGGATATTGAAGCCGTTATTATGGTAGGGGGTAGTACTCGTGTACCCTTGGTGAAAGAAATGGTAACAGCATTTTTTCAACAAGAACTAAATTTAAGTGTGAATCCCGATGAAGTAGTGGCTTTGGGTGCGGCCATACAAGCAGATATTTTAGCGGGCAACAACAAAGATTTTTTACTATTAGATATTACACCTTTGAGTCTCGGTATTGAAACCATGGGGGGGCTGATGGATGTGCTCATCCCTCGCAATGCAAAGATTCCCAATAAGGCTTCACGGCAGTACACCACCCACAAAGATGGGCAAGGTAGTATGCGCATTTCTGTGTTCCAAGGCGAACGTGATTTGGTAAAAGACAATCGAAAGTTGGCAGAATTTAATTTCAATGGAATACCCGGCATGCCCGCCGGAATGCCCAAAGTAGAAGTCGGTTTTTTAATTAATGCAGATGGTATACTATCAGTAAGTGCCAAGGAATTACGCAGTGGGGTAGCCCAGACTATTGAAGTAAAACCGCAGTATGGATTAACCGATGATGAAGTAGAGAAAATGTTGATGGACAGCATCACCCACGCAAAAGAAGACATGACGATTCGCGCCTTGGTAGAAGCCCGTACCGAAGGGGAGCAAATACTGGAAGTAACAGAGAAATTCATTGCAAAAAATACTGCGCTGCTTACTCAATATGAGCTGGTGGAAACAGCTACTGCTATGCAAAATTTACAAATGGCTTTAACATTGGAAGATAAAAACCTTATTCAATCTAAAATTGAAGCACTTAACGATATAAGTAGACCATTTGCTGAGCGAGCAATGGATCAGGCAGTGAGTGGTGCTTTAAAAGGAAAGACGGTTTAGTTATTGAGTTATTAGGTTATTGCTTCGATGAACATATTTTCCAATTAAATCAAATTCAATATTTACCACAGATCCTACTTCAACCTGTTGAATGCTGGTATGGTGATAAGTGTATGGAATAATGGCTACCTGAAAGCTATTATTTGTTATACTAAAACAAGTAAGGCTGGTGCCATTCACACTGATAGATCCTTTTTCAATTACCAATGGGGCAAATTGCTCAGGAAATTCGAACTGGTATTCCCAGCTTCCATCCCTATCTATTTTGTTGGTGCAAATAGCTGTACAATCCACATGACCCTGCACAATATGCCCATCCAGCCTGCCATTCATCACCATGCATCTCTCAATATTTACTTTAGTGCCCTGTTTCCACTGCGCAAGATTGGTCTTTGAAATGGTTTCTGCTATGGCAGTAACTTGGTGCAGATTTTCTTCAATAGCTTCAACGGTAAGGCATACCCCTTCATGAGCCAAGCTTTGGTCCACTTTAAGTTCATGGCCAATAGCTGAACGTATTTGATAGGAATAGTTGCTGCCGTTTTGGGAAATAGCTTCAACTGTACCAATGGTTTCTATGATTCCTGTAAACATTTGGCAAAGGTAGAAAGTTTAATCTTTTTTTTGTGTTTTCCTTCCGCCTCCTTATCTTCGCCGTCCTAAAAACACCTGAGGAGGTATAATAGTTATGTTAATAATAGATTCAAAAGACTGCGAGAACATCGACAAAGCACTGAAAAAGTACAAAAAGAAATTTGAAAAAAGTAAGACTTTGTTGCAATTAAGATCGCGCCAAGCATTTATCAAGCCGTCTGTAGTACGTCGTGGACAAGTGTTGAAGGCCGTTTATAAGCAGCAGATCGCCAGCGGAAAAATAGAAGGATAATTTATCTTTTTTCTAATACTATAAAGTAGTTTGGATTCGTTTTAATTCTGACTACTTTTTTTATGCCCCTATATCAATACCCACAAATAACTATTTTTCTCAATTACCTCAAGTTCGAGCGCAGGTATTCCCCGCATACATTGGTTTCATACGAGACCGATCTGGATCAATTTTTCCAGTTCTTAATAGATCAATACAACGCCCCAACCATTGATCAAATTGGTTCAATGCTTATCAGGACTTGGCTTGCGGGATTGAAAGAGAAAAAAATTAGTTCAAAAACCATCAATCGTAAAATTTCGGCCTTAAAATCTTTTTTTAAATACCAACTAAAATCGGGGAAACTAAAGCAAAGTCCCATGGGTGCTATTATTGCGCCCAAAGTAAGCAAGCGCTTACCCATGTATATCGAACAGAAAGACATGGAATCTATGTTTAAGTATATGGATTTTTCAAGCGACTGGCAGGGGAGAACAGAACGGTTGGTGCTATTGCTATTTTACAGTACTGGTATGCGTTTGAGCGAATTGATTCAACTGAAAGAGTCCCAACTAGACGCCGTACAAAAGCAGGTTAAAGTAGTGGGTAAGGGCAATAAAGAGCGAATTATTCCTGTGCCTGCTGCGTTAATAGAACAGTTGGCAGAATATATCAATCAAAAACCTACAAAAGAAATAGGCGAGAACCAATTATTTGTAACGGAGAAAGGGATGGCATTACAACCAAGGTCGGTATATACATTTGTAAAAAAGCGACTCTCCGCTGTAACAACCATAGAGAAGAAAAGCCCCCATATTCTTAGGCATAGCTTTGCCACACATTTAATGAACAATGGAGCCGAATTAAATGCGGTAAAAGCCTTGTTGGGGCATAGTAGCCTCGCTGCTACACAGATTTATACCCACACCACCATTGAAAAGCTAAAAGAAGTTTTTAAAAAAGCCCATCCTAAAGCATGATAAAATCGTTAAAAAGGCAATAATTTTTCATTTTTTTGTTTGTCTTTTTTAAATTAATTACTAACTTACTATTCAGATTGATTTTTAACACAGAAATGTGGTTGGGGTCATTTGATAAAATTTATTGTTTCACCCAAAAATGTTGCCAATTATGAACGTTAACATTCAGACAGTCCATTTTGATGCAGATGAAAAACTGATAGAGTTTGTAAACAAAAAACTGAGTAAGTTACCTACCTTCCATGATCAGATTTTGAAGGTGGATGTTTTTTTGAAACTAGATAATATAGTCCACAATATTAAAGACAAAATTGCTGAGATTCGGGTACATATTCCAAAGCATGAATTCTTTGTAAAAGCATCTTCCAAGTCCTTTGAAGAATCTTTTGAACATGCAATGGAGTCGTTGGTTTCTCAAATCAAACGAAAAAAAGAAAAATTAGCAGCCTAATTATAGGGCTCCCATTGGGAGCCTTTTTTATTAAAAGCCTTTAAAAACGCATATTTAGGCCCTTATTCCACTAGTTATTAAGAATATACAAGCGATAGTGGAAAAAAATCATTTCAAAATTTTGCCAAATAAAGATTTCCATTACCTTTGCCATCCCAAAAAATGGGGAAGTTCTTTATTTGCCGAAGTAGCTCAGTTGGTAGAGCAACTGATTTGTAATCAGTAGGTCGCGGGTTCGAGTCCCATCTTCGGCTCAAGTATTTTGGTAGTTAATATGTATTAGCTGACGTTTTGCAGTCTCAAAATTACAAAACTGCTAATAACTAAAAAACCAATAACTGAAATAGTTATGGGCAGATGGCCGAGTGGTTAAAGGCGACAGACTGTAAATCTGTTCACTCACGTGTACGTAGGTTCGAACCCTACTCTGCCCACAAAACACTGAAAAGTGTTCGTTCTTTTACATGGTTCCAAGCGGAAGTAGCTCAATTGGTAGAGCGATAGCCTTCCAAGCTATAGGTCGCGAGTTCGACCCTCGTCTTCCGCTCAAAATTATAAAAGTGAAACTTTATTTTGGTTCACTTTTACTGTTTGACTTTTACTGATCAAGCCGTTGTAGCTCAGGGGTAGAGCACTTCCTTGGTAGGGAAGAGGTCGTGAGTTCGATTCTCACTAACGGCTCTAGGGCATAAGTGAAATAAGAAACAAATAGAATTAGCATGTTGAGAGAAGGAAAACACTAAGAGTTATCGAAAGAAAAGATTAAGCACAAGCATATAAATTTTTTAAAAAAACAATAAAAAACCGATAAAAATGGCAAAAGAGACCTTCAAGAGGGAAAAACCTCACGTAAACGTAGGTACCATTGGTCACGTTGACCATGGTAAAACTACTTTAACCGCTGCAATTACTATGATCCTTGCAAAAAAAGGGATGGGTAATATAGCTAAAAAATATGATGAAATTGATGGTGCTCCAGAAGAAAGAGAGCGTGGTATAACTATTAACACTGCGCACGTTGAGTATCAAACAGCTAATCGTCACTATGCCCACGTTGACTGTCCTGGTCACGCGGATTATGTGAAAAATATGATTACAGGTGCTGCACAGATGGACGGCGCAATATTAGTTGTAGCAGCTACCGATGGTCCAATGCCACAAACTAGAGAGCATATTCTATTGGCTCGCCAAGTAGGTGTACCTCGTATGGTGGTATTTATGAATAAAGTTGACTTAGTTGACGATCCTGAATTGTTAGAGTTGGTTGAAATGGAAATCCGTGAACTGTTGACTAAAAACGGTTTTGATGGTGATAATACCCCAATTATTCAAGGTTCTGCAACTGGCGCATTGTCAGAAGATCCACAATGGGTTGCCAAGGTTGATGAGTTGATGGAAGCAGTAGACACTTATATTCCATTGCCTCCCCGCCCTATTGATATGCCTTTCTTGATGTCGGTAGAAGATGTTTTCTCTATTACTGGTCGCGGTACTGTTGCAACTGGTCGTATTGAGCGTGGTATCATTAAAGTGGGTGAAGGTGTTGAAATTGTTGGTTTAATGGATGCTCCATTGGTTTCTACTTGTACTGGTGTTGAAATGTTCAAGAAGTTATTAGATGAAGGTCAAGCTGGTGATAATGCAGGTTTATTGTTACGTGGTATTGAGAAAAAAGATATCCGTCGTGGTATGGTAATTTGTAAGCCAGGTTCTATTACTCCACATACTGATTTCAAAGGTGAAGTGTATGTATTGAGCAAAGAAGAAGGTGGACGTCACACTCCTTTTTTCAATAAATATCGTCCTCAATTCTATTTCCGTACTACTGATGTAACTGGTGAAGTTACTTTACCAGAAGGAACTGAAATGGTTATGCCTGGTGATAATATTGGATTAAACGTTAAGTTGATTCAGCCTATCGCTATGGAAAAAGGATTGAAGTTCGCTATCCGTGAGGGTGGTAGAACAGTAGGTGCCGGTCAGGTTACTGAAATCGTAAAATAGCGCTATTCCTCAGAAATGGGGATAAAGCAAAATTCTATATCTTTACAAAACAAAGTACTTAGCACCTGCTAGGTACTTTGTTTATAAAAGAAGTTCTTTGTTCCCTTAACAGGGATTTTTAAATTATCTACGGGCATGGTGCAATGGTAGCATACGGGTCTCCAAAACCTTTGATCTGGGTTCGAATCCTAGTGCCCGTGCAACAGTTTATTGATTTATCAATTCATTGGTTGAACCATTCGTTAATCAAAGGCATGGACAGAAAGTTTACTAACCTTTAAAAAATTGAAATGAATAAAATTTCATTATACTTCAAAGAAAGCTACGGCGAGTTGCTTGAAAAAGTAACCTGGCCTACTTGGATGCAATTGCAGCAAAGTACTGTTATTGTATTGGTGGCTACCGTTATTATTACCGCAATGGTATGGATAATGGATTTTTCGAGTAACCAGTTATTAAAGTTAGTATACTCATTATTTAAGTAATATTCTCATGGAAGCAGAAGCAATAGTTGAGACCATTGTAGTACCCCAACAAGAAACCAAATGGTATGTGTTGCGGGTAGTAAGTGGGAAAGAGCGTAAAGTGAAAGAATACCTAGATAAAGATATCATTCGCAGCGGCTGGCAGGAAGTTATTAAGCAGATTTTTCTTCCGATGGAAAAAGTATACAAGGTACAAAACGGTAAGAAAGTAATGCGCGAAAAAAACTACTTTCCAGGTTATGTGATGATGGAGGTTTTAGAAGGTAAGTTGAATGATGATATGGTTCAGCATATCAGTAATATAAGTAATGTAATGCACTTTCTAACCGATGGAAAAGGTTCTAAAGGGAATATTATTTGCCTGAGAAAAGCAGAAGTAAATAAGATGTTGGGTAAAGTGGACGAAATGAATGATATGGGTGTAACCATGAGTGAGCCATTCATTGTTGGAGAAACCATAAAAATTATTGAAGGGCCATTTAACGACTTTAATGGTGTGATTGAAGACGTAAACGACGAGAAGAAAAAATTAAAAGTGACCGTTAAAATATTCGGTAGATCAACACCAGTTGAGTTAAACTATATGCAGGTTGAAAAGTTATCATAAACTTTAATTCCTAAGATTAAAAGCCACTTTGCAAATCGTAAAGTGGCTTTTTTAATTAAAATTTAATACCTTCGTATTTCTTAAGGAGTATAGTCGCCCGATTCTAAAGAATTATACTCCTACTTAAATCAATTTTAATGCGTGTTGCACACCTGATTGTAACCTATACCAATCCTGCTCAAACCGAAAGGATGATCAGGCAGATGCACGATCCTGACTTTGATTTTTATATACATGTAGATGCTAAGTTGCCCATTACTGGCCATGAATACCTTACTCAAATCCCTAATGTTTACTTAATTAAAAACAGAATTAAAGTTCAATGGGCTGCCTTTAGTACCATGCAAGCCGTTTTCAATTCCTTACAAGAAATATTGGACTCTGCAAGAACCTACGATTTTATTTGTTTAATGAGCGGACAAGATTATCCCATTAAGTCTGTTGAACAAATGAAAGTTTTTTTTACGGAACGAAAAGGGAAACTTTTAATGAAATACAGGGCTTTTGAAGGAGAATGGGAAGAGGGGATGGAGCGGGTGAATAAAATTTTCTTGACCAACTTTAAATTTAAAGGGCAGTATTTAATAGAGCGATTACTGAACTGGTTTTCTCCAAAACGCAAGTTGCCAGAAGGCATGAAATTTTACGGTAGTTCCATGTTTTGGGCACTCTCTCCAGAAGCTGTTGAATATGTGCTAAACACAGTAAATAGGGATGAGAGAATGAAGCGGTTCTTTTATTTTACTTGGGCATCCGATGAATTTCTTTTTCAGACAGTCTTATTGAACTCGCATTTTGCCAGTCAAGTCATGAATGAAAACTGCCACTATTACAAACATCCGCCTAAAACACCCAGTCCCAAAACATTCACCAAGAGTGATTTTGCGGATATTATGTCGTCTGATCGCATTTATGCCCGTAAATTTGATTTATTAATATCACCTGCTTTACTGGATCAGATTGATGCTGCTATAAAAGATAATTTAATTTAATAAAAGAAAATAGAGAATGGCATACCTCATTAATTTGGTCAACTTTAAAGATACTAGGGGCGAACTTACTGTTTTAGATAATGCAGAGCGATTGTTGCCCTTTAGCATTAAAAGGGTATTCTATATTTATAAGGTGGACGAATCAGTAAGGGGTGGGCATCGACACCATGAAACCATACAAGCCGCAATTTGCATCAACGGGAGTTGCGCTGTTTGGAACAATGATGGAGAAAATGAAGTAGAATTTTTATTAGATAATCCCTCCAAATGTTTGATTTTAGAGGCAAAAGACTGGCATAAAATGTATAAATTCTCAGCCGATGCTGTTTTACTCGTGTTTGCTTCTACTACTTTTGATTCTTCTGATTATATTTATCAACCTTATCCGCTCAAAGCATGATTCCCTACGACGATCTCGCCAAAGTAAATGAGAAATACACCCTTCTTTTCCAAAAAAAATTCAGTCAGTTTTTAACCAAGGGCTGGTATGTTTTAGGAGAAGAAGTAAAACAGTTTCAGGAAGAATTTGCTGTGTATCAAAAAATGAATCATTGTGTGGGGGTGGCGAATGGTCTTGACGCACTTATTCTTGCGCTATGGGCTTTGCATTTGCCCAGAGGTTCTGAAGTAATCGTTCCAGCAAATACTTATATAGCTTCAATAATTTCTATCATGCATGCTGGGCATATTCCTGTTTTGGTAGAGCCAGATATTCATACGTATAATATTGACTCGACTAAAATTGAAGCTGCCATAACACCCAATACAAAAGTCATAATGGTGGTACATCTGTATGGTAAATGTTGTGAGATGGATCCAATAAAAGAAATTGCGGATAGGCATGGGTTGCATATTATTGAGGATTGCGCACAAGCACATGGAGCAACTTACAAGGGACAAATGGCGGGTAGTTTTGGTATTATGAGTGGCTTTAGCTTTTATCCCAGCAAAAATTTAGGAGCGCTTGGGGATGCAGGTGCCGTGCTAACCAATGATCCTAAATTATGTGAAGATCTTAAAATGATTCGCAATTATGGGTCACACGGAAAATATTACAATGAAGTAGTAGGGTATAATAGTCGCCTCGACGAATTACAGGCGGGTCTGCTGCGAATTAAATTGCCTTATCTTAATTTTATTAATGCGCACAAAAGGAAATTGGCAAAAATATATCTTGAAAATATAAAGGCTGATTTCATACTACCGGTTGTACATGAAGATTATCATGATGTTTACCATATTTTTAATATTCGCCATCCAGAGCGGGAAGCACTAAGGGCTTATTTATTAAAACAAGGTATTGGAACTGAAATACATTATCCGGTACCACCCAATAAGCAAAAAGCAATGCAAAAAAATCTAGGGCATTTAACTTTCCCTATATCTGAAGAAATTCATGCGACCACGCTTAGTCTCCCCATTTCATCTTGTCACTCAGAATTAGATATAGAGCGGGTGATTGATGCATTGAATGCTTTTTAGGCCAATATGCTTTTTTGATTAGTTTTTAGTAGCAATGGTTATGTAGTAATGAAAAATATTGCCTTCTTTGTAAAGTACATTTTTAGTAATATTAAACTCGTGTATATTTAAAAGGTTTAGGTATTCTGTTATATCTAATTGTATCGGGTGTAAGGCATCTCCAGGAATGAATTGAAATATTTTTTTCAAAAATTTATGCCTATGAGCATCTGTCGATATAATTAAATGCCCACCTGGCTTTAAAACTTGTGCCAATTTTTGATAGCATAAATGAATGTCGTTCACATGGTTAATGGCGTTCATGCAAAAAATTACATCGTAATGATTGATCTCCTCTTTGGCTTCTATATTTCCTTTTTTAAATTTCGTCCAAGGAAAAAGTGAGGGTTTAAAATGAGCCAAGGTTTTGTATTTATCTAAAAGCGGGTCTAATGCCACCACTTCATTGCCCTGAGCAACCATAAAAATACCTGCTGGTCCACAACCTGCATCCAGTATTTTTTGATCCTTTAATAAAGGCAAATAGGGAGAGATGGTATCTAGAATCTTATTCCAATAATTGCATTTCGAGTTCAGGTACTGTTCAACGTCTTTGTGTTTAAGGTAGCTTTTCCACCATTTGTATTCAAGCCATTGAGATAATTTCCATTTAAGTGCTGTTTTTTCTTGCATTGGGATGATTCTTGTTATCGATACACATAAGTCAAGAGCCAGATTAATGCTCCTTTTTTGTTAATTGAAATTATCTTAGTAAAAAAATTGATAACAAATATCGTGACTTAGGGGGACAGAGCAAATTTTCTTCATTTTTATTCCTAAATATCGATTCTTTCCCTACCTTTACCGCCCCAAAAGCTTTTTTTCGAAAGGGCGATTGAATTTGGGAGTCTGCCAAAAACAGACGCTATTACCAATTAAATCAAATAAAAATGGCAAAAGAAATCTCAGGCTTTGTGAAGCTGCAGGTTAAAGGCGGTCAAGCCAACCCTGCACCTCCAGTAGGTCCAGCACTCGGTTCTAAGGGTGTAAACATTATGGAGTTCTGTAAGCAGTTTAATGCTAGAACCCAAGACAAAATGGGAAAAGTTGTTCCTGTTTTAATTACTGTTTATACGGATAAGTCGTTCGACTTTATCATTAAAACAGCACCAGCAGCAGTCCAGTTAATGGAAGCAGCAAAAATTCAAAAAGGTTCCAAAGAAAGCAATCGCCAGAAAGTGGGCAAAGTAACTTGGGAACAAGTAGAGTATATTGCTAAAGACAAAATGACTGATCTTAATGCATTTACATTAAATAGTGCCATGAGTATGGTAGCCGGTACTGCACGCAGTATGGGATTAACTGTTGATGGACAAGCCCCTTGGGAAAACTAATTTATACACCTACTTAACTAATTTAAAATGTCACTTACTAAAAAAAGAAAAGTAGCAGTTACCAAGGTGGATAAATCTAAAGTTTATTCTCTAAAGGAAGCATCTGCACTTGTTAAAGAAATTAATTGTACCAAATTCGACAGCTCTGTTGATTTGCATATTCGTTTGGGTGTAGATCCAAAGAAAGCTGATCAACAAGTTCGTGGTACCGTATCATTACCACATGGTACTGGTAGAACCAAAAAAGTATTGGTACTCTGTACACCTGATAAAGAAGCTGCTGCAAAAGAAGCAGGAGCTGACTATATCGGTTTGGATGAATTTATTGCCAAAATTGAAGGCGGCTGGGTTGATGTTGATGTGATTATTGCCACACCTGCTGTTATGCCTAAAATAGGTAAATTGGGTAAAGTACTTGGACCTCGTAATTTGATGCCGAATCCTAAAACTGGAACCGTAACCAATGATGTTGCTGCAGCAGTAAATGAAGTTAAGGGCGGTAAAATTGCATTCAAAGTGGACAAAACAGGTATTGTTCATGCTTCTGTGGGACGAATTTCTTTCTCACCAGAGAAAATTTCAGAAAACAGTATCGAACTGATTAATGCAATCATCAAACTGAAACCATCTTCTGCCAAGGGAATTTATTTGAAAGGTGCCAGTATGGCCACCACTATGAGCCCCGGTATTGCATTAGACACCAAATCATTAATGAACTAATCCTGGTGATCGATCTGCTACTGGCAGAGTGAAATGACCCGGGTTTATAAAAAATTAGTTATGACTAAAGATCAAAAAAATGAAGTGATAGAATTACTGAAAGAGAAATTTACTCAGTATAACAACTTCTATATTACCGATACCGAATCACTAAGTGTAGCGCAAGTTTCCACTTTACGAAGAACTTGTTTTGACAAGAACGTAGAGATGAAAGTTGCTAAAAATACCTTGATTCGCAAAGCGCTTGAATCATTGGATGCAGAAAAATATGCGGGAATCTACGATTCATTGCACAATGTAACTGCTTTAATGTTTTCTGAGAATCCAAAGGAACCAGCGTTAATCATCAGTGCATTTCGTAAGAAAGGCAATGGTGAGAAGCCATCATTGAAAGCAGCATTCATCAATGGTGATATTTATACTGGTGATACCAACCTGAAAGCACTCACTCAAATCAAGACTAAGAATGAATTGATTGGAGAAGTTATTGGCTTATTGCAATCTCCTGCTAAGCGTGTATTGGCTGCATTACTGCACCATCATGAAAAGCAAGCTGAAACTGCAGTGGCTGAGTAATTGTTATTTCCAATAACTGAATAACTCAATATCCCAGACCTGAGGGAAAATAAAGGTCAATTTTTTTAAACCCTCCGTCGGATTCACTAAAGAAAATGAAGACGGAAAAAATTTAAACATTATGGCAGACGTAAAAGCACTAGCCGAAACATTAGTAGGCTTAACAGTAAAAGAAGTACAAGAATTAGCAGATGTGTTGAAAGCTGACTACGGTATTGAACCAGCAGCAGCAGCAGTGGTTGTATCTAGTGGCGATGGCGGCGGAGCTGCTGTTGTTGAAGAGAAAACATCTTTCGATGTAATCTTGGTAAGCGGCGGAGCAAGCAAATTAGGCGTGGTTAAAATTGTTAAAGAATTAACTGGCTTAGGATTGAAAGAAGCTAAAGATCTTGTTGATGGTGCACCAAAAGCAGTGAAAGAAGGTGTGTCTAAAGCAGAAGCTGACGAATTAGTTGCCAAGCTTAAAGAAGCTGGCGCCGAAGTAGAAGTAAAATAATGAATGAGACTTCAATTCTAAAAACCGCCTTGATTCAATCTCGGCGGTTTTTTTATGGGTTATTGGAATGGGAAATACTATTTTTACTTGTAAATTAGTGGTTTGAAATCGGACGATAGAGCGGCTAAAATTTACAATAGGGGTCACTAAAAGCAGATTCGTTAAGTATTTATCCCCAAATATCAGTTTGGCGCAAAATTTGTTTTTGCGTTTTATTACCATTCCTTACCTTTGCCATCCTTTATTTTGGGCTAGCTAGCATAAAGATCTATATTATGGGGATAAAACCTTTGATAATGGTCTGATTCTCAATATATTGAAGATTTGCCAGCACTGTCCATCTTTTTTGTACAAAAACCGGTTTTACATATATATGTCTACTACAACATTGAACAACAGGGTCGGCTTCGGTAAAACTAAACACTTGGCCGATGCCCCAGACCTACTCGACATCCAGTTAGAATCTTTCAAAGAGTTTTTTCAGTTAGAGACTACGCCCGACAAACGTAATGTGGAAGGGCTGTTTCGTGTGTTTAAGGAAAATTTTCCGATTACAGACACGCGCAACATCTTCGTACTGGAATTCTTGGATTATTTCATTGATCCCCCACGCTATACTATTGATGAGTGTATGGAGCGAGGACTAACCTATGCTGTGCCGCTGAAAGCCAAGCTTAGGTTGAGTTGTAACGATGAAGAGCACGTGGATTTCCAAACCATTGTACAGGATGTATTCTTAGGAAATATTCCTTACATGACTCCTCGCGGAACCTTTGTAATTAATGGCGCTGAACGTGTGGTTGTATCCCAGCTTCACCGTTCACCAGGTGTATTCTTTGGACAGTCGGTTCACCCCAATGGTACTAAGATCTATTCTGCCCGTGTAATTCCTTTCAAAGGAGCATGGATGGAATTTGCTACCGATATCAATAATGTGATGTATGCTTACATCGACCGTAAGAAGAAATTCCCAGTAACCACATTATTGCGTTCTATTGGTTTTGAAACCGATAAAGACATTCTTGAATTATTCGGAATGGCCGACGAAGTAAAAGCCGATAAGAAAACACTGGCTAACCAAGTTGGTCGCAAATTAGCTGCTCGCGTACTACGTACTTGGGTAGAAGATTTTGTAGATGAAGATACTGGTGAAGTGGTGAGTATTGAGCGGAATGAAATTGTGATGGAGCGTGATACGGTATTGGATGAAGAAGCCATAGCTACCATTATTGAAATGGAAGTGAAAAGTGTATTCATTCAGAAAGAAGATGTGGGTGGAGATTATGCCATCATTTACAACACATTAAATAAAGATACTTCGAACAGTGAATTAGAAGCCGTTCAGCATATTTACCGCCAATTGCGTGGTGCAGATGCTCCGGATAATGAAACTGCGCGTGGTATTATTGATAAGTTATTTTTTAGTGACAAGCGTTATGATCTTGGAGAAGTTGGTCGCTATAAAATCAACCGAAAACTAGGTCTTGAATATCCTTTAACCAAAAAGGTGTTGACCAAACAAGATATCATTGAAATTATTAAATACCTGGTTCGCTTAACCAATGCGAAAGCAGAGATAGATGATATTGATCACTTAAGCAATCGTCGTGTTCGTACCGTTGGTGAGCAATTGTATGCTCAGTTTGGTGTTGGTCTTGCCCGTATGGCTCGTACCATTAGAGAGCGTATGAATGTTCGTGATAATGAAGTATTTACGCCAGTAGATTTGATTAATGCTAGAACCTTAAGTTCTGTAATTAATTCATTCTTTGGTACTTCTCAGTTGTCTCAATTTCTTGACCAAACCAACCCCCTCAGTGAGATCACGCACAAGCGTCGTATATCCGCACTTGGACCAGGTGGTTTGAGCAGAGAGCGTGCAGGTTTTGAAGTACGTGACGTACACTATTCTCACTACGGTCGTTTGTGTACCATTGAAACGCCAGAAGGGCCAAATATTGGGTTGATTTCTACCTTGTGTGTACACGCCGCAATCAATGATATGGGTTTCATTGAAACGCCCTACCGTAAAGTAATTGATGGTAAAGTAGACATGAAAGAATTGACTTTCTTGAGTGCAGAAGAGGAAGATAGTGCTAAGATTGCGCAGAGTAACACCCCTTTGAATGAGAAGGGTGAATTTGCGGAAGACAAAGTAGTATCACGCGAAACAGGTGATTTCCCTATACTTGATAAAGAAGATGTAGAATATATGGACGTTGCTCCTAATCAGATTGTTGGTTTGAGTGCTTCCTTAATTCCTTTCTTAGAACACGATGATGCCAACCGTGCATTGATGGGATCGAATATGCAACGTCAAGCTGTTCCACTAATTATTCCTGAAGCTCCAATTGTGGGTACTGGTTTAGAGGGAAAAGCCGCACGCGATGCACGTATTCAGATTCACGCAGATGGCAATGGTATTGTAGAATTTGTAGATGCAAATGAAATTCATGTTCGCTACGATAGAAACGATCTAGATCGTTTAGTGAGCTTTAACGACGACTTGCAAATTTATAAATTGACTAAGTTTATAAAGACCAACCAAGCTACTTGTATTAACCTTCGTCCCGCTGTTAAAAAGGGACAGAAAGTTCAGAAAGGTGACTTCTTAACGGAAGGATATGCTACCAAAGAAGGTGAACTCGCATTAGGTCGTAACCTGCAAGTGGCCTTTATGCCATGGAAGGGTTACAATTTTGAAGATGCGATTGTAATTAGTGAAAAAGTAGTACGTGAAGATTTGTTTACTTCTGTTCACATTGAAGAATATGAACTAGAAGTACGAGATACCAAATTAGGTGAAGAAGAATTAACACCAGATATACCAAACGTTTCTGAAGAAGCTACCAAGGATCTCGACGAAAACGGTATCATAAGAATTGGTGCTACCATTAAGGAAGGAGATATTTTGATTGGTAAGATTACTCCTAAAGGAGAATCTGATCCTACTCCTGAAGAGAAACTATTGCGTGCCATCTTTGGCGACAAGGCAGGTGATGCAAAAGATGCTTCTTTAAAAGCTCCGAACGGAACTGAAGGTGTGGTGATTGATAAAAAATTATTCCAACGCGCCAAGAAAGATAAGAACGGAAAAATTCGTGAGAAAGCATTGTTGGAAAAAGTAGAGAAAGTTCACCAACAGAATGTTGAAATCATTAAAGAACTGTTACTGGATAAGTTGCAGACCTTACTGAAAGAAAAAGCTTCTGCTGGTGTGGGTAATAATTTTGGTGAAATGTTGATTGGCAAAGGTGCTAAATTCAATCAAAAGAATTTGGCTACGATTGACTATCAAAATGTGAATCCATTGGGTTGGACTGGTGATACTAAAATAGATGACCAAATCAACACCCTATTGCACAACTACAGTATTAAGTTTAACGAAGAACTGGGTAGGTACAAACGCGAAAAATTCAATATCTCTATTGGGGATGAATTGCCTGCAGGTGTTTTGAAACTGGCAAAAGTTTACCTCGCTGTAAAACGTAAGTTGAAAGTGGGTGATAAAATGGCCGGACGTCACGGTAATAAAGGTATTGTGGCTAAAATTGTACGGGCAGAAGATATGCCGTTTATGGAAGATGGTACACCTGTTGATATTGTATTGAATCCATTGGGAGTACCTTCTCGTATGAACCTTGGACAGATTTATGAGACCATTCTCGGATGGACTGGTAAACGCCTTGGTCTACGTTTTGCGACTCCTATTTTCGACGGAGCATCTACCGACCAAATTGAGCAATATTGTATAGATGCTGGTATTCCAAGAAATGGTCACACTTACCTCTATGATGGAGAAACTGGAGAGCGTTTTCACCAGAAAGCAACTGTTGGGGTGATTTACATGATTAAATTACACCATATGGTGGATGACAAGATGCACGCCCGTTCAATCGGACCGTATAGCTTAATCACCCAACAACCATTGGGCGGTAAAGCACAGTTTGGTGGACAGCGTTTTGGAGAGATGGAAGTATGGGCATTAGAAGCATACGGTGCTGCCAATATTTTACAGGAATTATTAACCCTTAAATCAGATGATATCATTGGTCGCGCTAAGACTTATGAAGCCATCGTTAAAGGTGAAAATATTCCAAAAGCTGGTGTTCCTGAATCATTCAATGTATTGGTACATGAACTCAGAGGGTTAGGTTTAGATCTTAAGTTTGATTAACAAAAACAATTCAAATTCTCAACCACGATATGGCAATCAAAAGAGAAAACAAACAACGTCCAACTTTTTCACAAATCACCATTAGTCTGGCTTCGCCCGATAGTATTTTAGAAAGAAGTTTTGGTGAAGTATTGAAACCTGAAACAATTAACTACCGGACGTATAAGCCGGAACGCGACGGATTATTCTGCGAAAGAATATTCGGACCCGTTAAAGATTACGAGTGTGCTTGTGGAAAATACAAGCGCATCCGTTACAAAGGAATCGTGTGTGATCGTTGCGGTGTTGAAGTAACTGAAAAGAAAGTGCGTCGCGAACGCATGGGACATATTAAACTGGTAGTTCCAGTAGTACATATTTGGTATTTCAAGAGTTTGCCGAATAAAATCGGTTATTTACTTGGAATGAGTTCTAAGAAATTAGAAACCATTGTATACTATGAGCGCTATGTGGTATTACAAGGCGGTATCAAAGAAAACCTAGTGATGGGTGATTTATTGACCGAGGAAGAATACCTAGATATCCTTGATAATATTCCAAAAGACAACCAGTATTTGCCGGATGAAGATCCGCAGAAATTCATTGCCAAAATGGGCGCTGAAGCTGTACATGGCTTGCTAGAAAGAATTGATTTGGATGAATTGAGTTTCTCTCTTCGTAATGCAGCAGCAACTGAAACTTCTCAACAACGTAAAGCAGATGCATTAAAGCGTTTGAGCGTAGTAGAATCTTTCCGTGATGCAAGTACTCGTATTACGAATCGCCCAGAGTGGATGGTAATGCAATATATTCCAGTAATTCCACCAGAATTGCGTCCATTGGTTCCATTGGATGGGGGACGTTTTGCTTCTTCTGATTTAAATGATCTTTATCGTCGCGTTATTATCCGTAATAACCGTTTGAAGCGATTGTTGGAAATTAAAGCTCCAGAAGTAATTCTTCGGAATGAAAAAAGGATGTTACAAGAAGCAATCGACAGCTTATTCGATAACTCACGTAAATCAAACGCCGTTAAAGCCGAAGGTGGACGTGCTCTGAAATCATTATCCGATGTACTGAAAGGTAAACAAGGTCGTTTCCGTCAGAACTTACTCGGTAAGCGTGTGGATTATTCTGGACGTTCTGTAATTGTGGTAGGGCCTGAATTAAAAATTCATGAGTGTGGATTGCCAAAAGATATGGCTGCAGAATTGTTCAAGCCATTTGTTATTAGAAAATTAATTGAAAGAGGAATTGTAAAAACTGTGAAGTCGGCTAAGAAATTAGTTGATCGTAAAGAAGCGGTTATTTGGGATATTCTTGAAAATATATTGAAAGGTCACCCGATTTTGTTAAATCGTGCCCCAACGCTTCACCGACTATCTATTCAATCATTCCAACCGAAATTGGTAGAAGGTAAGGCCATTCAATTACACCCATTGGTTACGTCTTCTTTCAATGCGGATTTTGATGGTGATCAGATGGCCGTTCACGTACCATTAAGTAATGCGGCTGTTTTAGAAGCGCAATTATTAATGTTATCTTCTCACAATATTCTTAATCCACAAAATGGTACACCAATTACCCTTCCTTCTCAGGATATGGTATTGGGACTTTATTATATTACCAAGGGTAGAAAATCAACCGATACAGAAACCATTAAGGGTCAGGGGATGACTTTCTATAATATGGATGAAGTAATCATTGCCTATAATGAAGGTGTTGTTGCATTACATGCCAATATTAAGGTTAAGACTACGGTTCGTGAGAAAGGTATATTGTCTAAAAAAATAATCGAGACAACAGTTGGTCGCGTTTTATTTAATCAAAACGTACCAGAAGAGGTTGGGTTTGTAAATGCATTGCTAACCAAGAAAAGCTTGCGAGAAATCATTGGTGATATCATCACAATTACTGATGTGCCTAAGACAGCTAAATTCTTGGATGATATTAAAACACTCGGATTCCGAATGGCATTCCGTGGTGGATTGAGCTTTAGCGTGAATGATTTGATTGTTCCTGAAATTAGAAACCAGTTATTAGAAAGTGCTAAAGTAGATGTTGAAGAGGTTCGGGAAAGCTATAATATGGGTTTGATTACCAATAATGAGCGTTATAACCAAGTAATTGATATTTGGGGCAGGGTGGATATGAAAATTACCGAGTCACTGATTCGTGAAATGACCATTGATAACCAAGGCTTCAACTCTGTATTCATGATGTTGGATTCTGGTGCCCGTGGTAGTAAAACACAGGTTAAACAGTTGGTAGGTATTCGTGGATTGATGGCTAAACCTCGTAAAAGTGGTAGCTCTGGTAGTGAAGTAATTGAGAATCCGATCTTGTCTAACTTTAAAGGTGGACTAAACGTATTGGATTACTTTATTTCTACTCACGGTGCTCGTAAAGGTCTTGCCGATACGGCTTTGAAAACGGCTGATGCAGGTTATTTAACTCGTCGTTTAGTAGATGTATCACAAGATGTGGTAATTTCTGAGGAAGATTGTGGCACATTGCGTGGTAATGCAACAACTGCATTGAAAGACAATGAAGACATTATTGAAGCATTGGCCGATAGAATTGAGGGACGAACTTCTTTACACAACGTATACAATCCTGTTACTGATGAATTGATCATTACAGCCGGAGAAGAGATATCTTCTGCTGATGCCAAAGCTGTTGAAGAAGCTGGTATTGAAACCGTTGAAATCCGTTCTGTACTTACTTGTGAGAGTAAGCGTGGGGTTTGCGTAAAATGTTATGGTAAAAATTTGGCTACTGGCTACCTTGCTCAACGAGGTGATGCAGTAGGAATTATTGCTGCTCAATCGATTGGTGAACCAGGTACACAGTTAACGCTTCGTACTTTCCACGTGGGTGGTGTTGCGGGATCTGCGTCTATCGAATCTACTTTACAAGCTAAGTTTGATGGTACGATTCAATTTGATGGATTAAGAACGGTAGATGCGGTTAATAATGATGGCGTTAAAAACAAAATTGTTATTGGTCGTACTGGTGAGGTAAGAATTATGGATGTGAAGAATGATCGATTGATGATTACCAATAATGTACCTTATGGCTCTACCTTGAATGTGAAAGACGGAGCTCAAGTAAAAAAGGGCGATGTGATTTGTACTTGGGATCCTTTTAACAACGTTATTGTTGCTGAATCATTGGGAGCTATCAAATTTGAAAATATCCTTGATGGCATTACTTATCGTGATGAAGCCGATGAGCAAACTGGTCACCGCGAAAAAGTGGTTATTGAAACCAAGGATAAAACAAAAATTCCTACTATTATTGTAGAAGGTAAAGACATTAAACAATATAATTTACCTGTTGGATCGCATATTGGGGTAGAAGAAGGGGATGAAGTAAAAGCGGGACAAGTACTTGTTAAGATTCCACGTATCCTCGGCAAGCTGAGAGATATTACTGGAGGTCTTCCTCGTGTAACCGAACTTTTTGAAGCACGTAATCCGGGTAATCCTGCAATTGTTTGTGAAATTGATGGAGTAGTATCATTCGGTAATGTGAAACGTGGTAATCGTGAGATTATCGTTGAGTCGCGCGACGGGATGGTTAAAAAATACTTGGTTCCATTAACACGCCAAATTTTGGTGCAAGATGGGGACTTTGTAAAAGCAGGTACACCAATGTCTGATGGACAGATTGCACCTGCGGATATTCTCGCTATTAAAGGACCATTTGCAGTTCAAGAATATGTGGTGAATGAAATTCAGGAAGTATATCGTTTACAAGGTGTAAGAATCAATGATAAACACGTGGAAGTTATCGTTCGTCAGATGATGAAGAAAGTAGAAATTGTAGACGCTGGTGATACTAAGTTCCTAGAAGAAGATTTGGAAGATCGTTTTGACTTTATTGAAGAGAACGACAGAATCTATGATAAGAAAGTAGTAACCAATGCTGGGGAAAGTGCGAAAATGAAAGCTGGACAAATTGTTACACTGCGTGAATTTAGAGAAGAAAATTCCATTCTCCGCAGAAGTGATAAACAATTGGTTGAAGTTAGAGATGCTAGACCTGCAACAGCTACACCTGTTCTATTAGGTATCACCAAAGCATCACTGGGTGTTCAAAGCTGGATATCAGCGGCTTCTTTCCAGGAAACTACTAAAGTATTGAGTCAAGCTGCTATTCAAGGCAAGACCGATGCAATGCTGGGATTGAAAGAGAACGTTATTACTGGTCATTTAATTCCTGCTGGCTCTGGTCAGAAAGAGTTCAATAATATGATTGTTGGCAGCAAAGAAGAATACGAGGTATTAGCTACCACCAGAGAAGCTATGAGCTTTGATGATGATGAGTAATCAATAACTCAACAAGATTATAGAAAGTAGGGAGTGATAACTTCCTACTTTTTTACTGAATATAGGATTGCTATCCATATTTTAAAATTTGTACAACTTGATTTATTCTAAATTGTGTTTATGAAAAATTTTTTTACTGGGCTAAATATTGCTACTACATTGGCTGTTGCTGTATTGTTTTATCTTCATTTTTCTGAAAAAAAAGCCGCCAGTTCCAGCGCAGCAAAAACTGGTTCTACAGCGCAAGCTGCTTTTAAAATTGCTTATTTTGAATCGGATAGCATACAAAATCATTTTGAATACTATAAAGAAATACGATCTGTACTTCAAGCAAAAGAGCAAGCGAATAATAAGCAACTGAATGAATTGAAAAATGTGTTTACAGCTAAATATCAGGACTTGCAGAAGTCGGCTCAAAGTCTTTCTCAGGCTGAACTAGCGAGTAAACAACAAGAGTTGGTTCAATTAGAACGCACTTACCAAGGTAAGGAGCAAATGATGAATCAGGAAATGCAGGATGAAGGGTTTAAAAAAGTGCAGGACGTAAAAAAGAAAATAGAGGCTTACCTCAAAGAGTACAATAAAGATAAAAGTTTCTCTTATGTATTCTCTAGCTCACCAGAATTTATGTATTTAAAAGACAGCGCATATAATATTACAGATGATGTAATACAAGGCTTGAATAAGTTGTACCCGAAGAAGCCTTAATACTTCATTGATATTGATTATCTTCATTCCCGCCTTTGTAAAAAATGGCGGGATTTTTTATGTCAGAAACAACTTCATTCAAACCCAGTTTGAGCTTATTGGATGCGACCATGATTGTTGCAGGTAGTATGATAGGCTCAGGAATTTTTATTGTAAGTGCAGATATCATGCGCAATGTAGGCAGCGCTGGCTGGCTAATTGTTGTTTGGCTACTTACAGGATTTATGACGCTTACTGCTGCATTAAGTTATGGTGAACTCAGTGCCATGTTTCCAAAAGCAGGGGGACAATATTTATACTTAAAGGAATCTTACAATCCACTTACTGGATTTTTGTATGGCTGGAGTTTTTTCTCCGTTATTCAAACAGGAACCATTGCCGCTGTTGGTGTTGCGTTCTGTAAATTCGCAGCCTATTTTTTCCCAATACTTGAAATGAATGAAGCAGATATATTATTCCTAATTGGTCCCTTTAAAATTTACCCTGCACAGTTTATCTCCATACTTATTATTGTATTATTGACTTTTATCAATACCAAAGGGGTTAAAGGTGGTAAATTAATACAGACTGTGCTTACAGTTATAAAGCTGGTTTCGCTATTTGGGTTAATTGTATTTGGATTTTTACTAGCCGCAAAATCAGAAATATGGAATGCCAACTGGGCCGATGCTTGGTCTATGAAAAACTTGAGTAAGACTTTTGCAGGAGATCCACTTTCCGCTACACTAATTTTGCCTATACTAGGCGCGGGGGCTTTTGGTGCTGTTGCAGCTTCTATGGTAGGTTCTATATTCAGCAGTGATGCTTGGAACAATGTTACTTTTATAGCTGGTGAAATAAAAAGTCCACAAAAAAATATTGGGTTGAGTCTTTTTATGGGAACACTTATAGTAACGCTTATTTATGTGGCTACCAACCTGATGTACCTAAGTGTACTACCACTGAATGAAATTGCTTTTGCACCATCCGATAGGGTTGCTGTATCGGCTTCCAAAGTAATATTTGGGGAGAGTGGTACTTATATTATTGCTGCCATGATTATGATTTCAACTTTTGGGTGTAACAACGGATTGATACTTTCTGGTGCTAGGGTATATTATTCTATGGCAAAGGATGGATTGTTTTTTAAAAAAGCGGGAACCCTCAATAAAAATGCAGTACCTGAGTGGGCATTATGGGCACAATGTGCAGTGGCTTCAATACTTTGTTTAAGTGGTAAATACGGAGATCTACTTGATATGGTTTCTTTTATTGTAGTGATTTTTTATGTACTCACCATAGCAGGTATTTTTATTCTTAGAAAAAAACGCCCTGATATTCCTAGGCCCTACAAAGCGGTAGGGTATCCTGTATTACCCGCATTGTATATGCTGATGGGGGTTAGCTTTTGCGTTTTATTGGTGATCTATAAGCCTGAATTTACTTGGCCGGGTTTGATCATAACATTACTCGGCATACCTTTGTACTTTATTGCAGTTCGCAATGTTAAAAAGTAGCTGAATGAATTTTGATCAACTATTTAATTCTTTTTCTTCCACGAATATTCTTATTCTAGGGGATATTATGCTCGATACTTATTGGTGGGGAACGGTGGATCGTATTTCTCCAGAAGCACCTGTGCCAGTAGTTGCGCTGGTAAAAAAAGAATACCGAGTTGGAGGTGCTGCAAATGTTGCACTCAATACCGCTTCACTGGGAGCTAGAACAGGCATCATTTCTGTTATTGGAGACGACGCGGATGGGGATCAATTGTTGGAATTAATGAAAGCATTTGGCATTGATACAACAGGAATATTGCGTGCTTCAAATAGAATTACTACCAATAAAGTGCGGGTGATGGGAAGAAATCAACAAATGATGCGCTTGGATGGAGAGGTTACGCATGATATTGATTTAGTTCAAGAATTAGCACTCATAGAATCGGTTGAAAAATATATAGAATTATACAGTCCTGCCGTACTTATTTTTGAAGATTATAATAAAGGGGTACTCACTAAAAGTATAATAGCAGCAGTTACTGAAATTTGTAATAAAAAAGGCATCATTACATCAGTAGATCCAAAAAGGAAAAATTTTCTGAGTTATAAAGGGGTTACCTTATTCAAACCTAATTTGAAAGAGGTGAAAGATGGGTTGAATTTATTGGTAGAAGAATTGAATCAACAAAGTCTCTCTGATATTCATGAAAGTTTGAGAAAAGAACTTCAGCATAGTATATCGCTGATTACATTGTCTGAGAAAGGAGTTTTTTACCAGTCCCAAAATGATTCATTTATTATTCCTACTCATATTCGGAATATTGCCGATGTTAGTGGAGCGGGTGATACAGTTATTGCCGTGGCTTCACTGGTATATGCCGCTACGCGTAATATTCAACTTGCAGCAGAAATGGCCAATATTGCAGGAGGGTTGGTTTGTGAGGAAGTGGGAACGGTTGCAATTGACAAGCAAAAATTATTAGAAGAGTGTAACCTATTGTTATCGGAAATATAAATGCTTTCAAACAAAACCCCCAATCCATTCAAACCTATCTAATAGACTGGATAATTAATTCGAATTTTTGTGCTGTGTAAATTTCTACTTTCGTTTTCAATAAATACAATATGGAAAATTTTACAATAGCAGTTCATGGTGGTGCAGGTACGATTCTTAAAGAAGACATGACTCCAGAATTGGAGTCGGCTTATTTTGAAGGACTGCAACAGGCTTTAGATATTAGTTATGCAGTGCTTGAACAAGGTGGAACTGCTGTAAATGCAGTGAAAGCAGCGTTGGTTATTTTAGAAGACAATGTACTTTTTAATGCTGGAAGGGGTTCCGTATTTACTAAGAAAGGGGTACAAGAAATGGATGCAGCCATTATGAGTGGAATGGATTTATCAGCAGGTGCGGTTGCTGGGATTCGGAATGTTCGCAATCCAATTGAATTGGCTACTGAGGTAATGATCAACAGCAATCATGTTTTTTTAAGTGGGAAAGGTGCCAATGATTTTGCCATCAAACAAGGAATAAAGTTAGAACCCGATGAGTTTTTTTTCTCAGCATTTCGTTACGATCAATGGAAAGCAATTCGAGACTCAGACAACTATTCACTCGATCATACCAACCATCAATTGGAAGAGTTGATGCGGGATAAAAAATTCGGGACTGTAGGTGCAGTGGCTTGTGATAAGTATGGTAATATTGCTGCTGCTACCTCTACCGGTGGAATGACCAATAAAAAATATGGAAGAATAGGTGATAGTCCCATGATTGGTGCAGGCACTTATGCCAATAACCTAACTTGTGCCATTAGTTGTACTGGGCATGGAGAAATGTTTATTAAAGCTGTTGCCGCTTATGATGTGAGTTGCTTAATGGAATACAAAGGGCTTACTTTGGAAGCAGCAATGAATAAAGTGGTACACGAAAAACTCGTTGCTATTAAAGGAGAGGGTGGAATGATTGGGGTGGATGCAAAGGGCAATGCAGTACTGGTATTTAATAGTGCTGGCATGTATCGCGGTGTAAGAAATAGTAATGGATTAAATGCGGTTGCAATTTATAAGTAATGATTAAATTTTGCAATGAGGGTTAATAAAAATTATTCCCAACAGAAATAGTTCGTATAGAATTTTCTGGCTAAAATATATAAATAGAAACAGTTGAAAAAAATTGCAGTTATAACAGCGGGTGGTATTGGAAATAGAATGGGTATTGATACGCCCAAACAATTTTTATTACTAGCTGGAAAACCTTTGTTATGGCATTGCATTCAATCTTTTTTAACTGCATTTAATGATATTGATTTTATATTGATATTGCCAGCTCATTATTTAGATGGTGCTGAAGCATTGATAGCTGACTTGCAAATTGGTCACCGAACAACTATTGTAGCAGGAGGGTCAACTCGTTTTCATTCGGTGCAGAATGGGTTAAAGAAAATTGAAGAACCAGCTGTAATTTTTGTACATGATGGAGTGCGTTGTTTGGTGAGCCCCAATTTAATCAAACGATGTTACGAACAAACGATGCAAACTGGTAGTGCCATTCCTGCTGTTGTTTCAACCGATAGCATCAGATTGGATCAAGGTGGATACAGCCAATCTATTGACCGAAATCTGGTACATATTGTTCAAACTCCGCAGACTTTTTTGAGTGAATTACTCTTGCCCGCATTTGAACAGGATTACTGTGATTCCTTTACCGATGAAGCTACCGTTGTAGAAGCAGCGGGTAAAAAAGTAGCGTTGATAGAAGGGGAGTATCGGAATATTAAAATTACTCGGCCGGTAGATTTATTAATGGCAGAAATGCTCTTAGCGGAAAAGGGATAAAGGGAATGGGAGCTTATTATAATGATAACTATAATAGTATTCTTGTTCTGCACCAAAACCACCATAAAATTCAGCCACGCCAGGCAGAGATGATCCCTCAAAATCTAGTATTAAATGCTGTTCGCTGAATTCATTCATGAGTAGGTAAAACAAATAATGATTGGCTTTCATCGATCTTCCTTCCAATGTAGTGGTATTGAGTATATTGTAAAGTCGTTTATGATCGCTTAGAAAGAGCGCAGTAGCTAATAATGCTCCCTCTTTATTTAAAATAGTTCTGGTAAAACACTTATTTTTTTTTGCCAGATCACTTGAACAATAATTTTCGAACTGCTCATAATTACCATTGGTTATATGTGGTGTTTTTTTTGCGTGATATTTTTTATAAAGCTCAAAGGTCTTATGAATAGGCAGGTCGCTTAAATAAATCATTCCACTTTCCTTGGCTTTTAGAATGCTTTGGGAATGGTCGCTTCTAAATTTCGAAAATATTAATTTGGGTGTTTGATTTAATGGTTGAATGAGATTGAGCTTTTTATGAGTAGGGTATATTTTTTCTATAAAATCATTTCCATTGTTAAATAAAAGTGTACCATACTTAAACCTTTGCTGTATTTGCTTTATTATTAGTTGTATAGGTATATTATTCAGTTCGCCTACAAAGCCCAATTGTTGAATGAAAGCTGGTGTATAAGCGTATTTAATACCGGCTTTAATTCGCCAAGGTATAGGCATAATAGTTTCATAGTCATTTATAATAATTGCATCCCAATGATCGGCTATTGCATTTAAATAACTGTACTGCGAGTATATTAAACCATTCGAAGCATTCAATATACATTTATCCCATTTTGCTGAGTTAATATTAGAAGCAGAAATGAGATTAATATGGTAATGCACGTTAAAATTATTTTCCTTTGCCCGATAAAATAATACGGAGGGTATGCATCATGATTTTAAAATCTAATAGGAGAGAAGCATTCTCTATATAAATTAAATCGTATTGCATTCTCTCAACCATTTCATCAATACTGGTTGCGTACCCAAATTGAACCATTCCCCATGAAGTGAGTCCCGGCTTTGCTTTAAAAAGGTATCGATAATAAGGTGTTTTGGAGAGCAGTAAATCAATATACGGTTTTCGTTCTGGCCTTGGTCCTACCAAGCTCATATTTCCGATTAAGATATTCCACAATTGGGGTAATTCATCGAGTCGCCATTTTCGCATGGTTTTGCCCCAAGGGGTAATTCTTTCGTCGAAGTCGCTGGAAAGTGCTGGGCCATTTTTCTCTGCATCGGAAAACATACTTCGAAATTTATAGATGGTAAATGGCTTGCCTTTGTATCCAATTCTTTCCTGTTGATAAATAGCTCCACCCGAAGAACTAAATACAGTTCTTATAGCAAAAAAAACGAGCAGAGGGCTAAGTACTATAAGCCCTATCATTGCTACAACAATATCAATCAATCGCTTAATATGTTGCTCGCGCGCAGAAAGTGCTGCAGTTTGAATATCAATGAGCATAGCACCGAGTATATTGCTGGACTTTACTGAGCCTGCTAAAATATCAATGGTATCTGGAATCAATTTAATATCTATTTCTTTTTCAGTCAAGCTGCTGATGAGAGCTTCAATGAGGTGCTTATCTTTCTTATCAATAGAAATAATTACCCTTTCAATATGGTATTCTTCTACAATTGTTTTTACCTGATGAATATTACCCAAGTGTGGAAGCCATTTTGCAAGCCCATTTTTCATTTCATCGGGATAAACGGAGCAGAAACCTACTGTTTTAAAACCCAGATAGCGAAAATTTCTATCGAGGGCACTGAATATATTAACTGATTTTATATTGTTGCCGACCATTAATGTATTGAAATAAACCTGACCTTCTTTGAGTGTTTTTTTAGTCTGGAAAAGTAAGATGGTTCTACCTGTACTAATCAGCGCGACTTGTATTATTAGGTATATAAAAAATTGCTGAACACCGTGCATATTGCTAAAGCTGGGAACAAAATAGAGGATGATACAACCGAAAAAACTATGCAATAATGAAGCAGTTAGTTCACTTAGTCTTGATTTTTCATAAAGCGATTTGTTATAGCTGCCTGTGAAAAAATAAAGGCAACACCAGAAAAGAGGTATGAGTATCACAGCACGTACGAGTCTTGTTCCGCTGATGGGTATTCCAAAAATTTCAATTACTTCGAGTAAGTTATTGGGAAAATATAAGTTGTATGCAATAGTGGCAATAAGGGAAAGCGAATAATCGCTGGATATATAGAGACTGATATTTTTTTTTCGATGCTGCATAATCAACCTCAAAATATTTAGACTAATATAGTTGTACTATTAATTTTTTCAAGAATTTGGTGAGCTACTTCCATGGCTAAGTAGCCATCAATTTCACTAACCTGTGTTGGTGTATTATGAATAATAGCGTTTATGAAGGACTCCAGTTCTAACTTGATCGCATTTTGTGGTGCAATGGAAGGCGTTGCAATAGCAATGGTCTTTTTCCCGTTAGGGGTATCAATATCAAATGAAAAAACATTGGTATCATCGGGTTGTTTGAGTTTGATGATTTCTGTTTTCTTTTCTAGAAAATCAATTCCGATATAAGCGTCTTTTTGAAAAAGACGCATTTTGCGCATTTTTTTCATACTGATTCTGCTGCTGGTAAGATTAGCAACACATCCATTATTGAATTCAATTCTTACATTGGCAATATCTGGGGTATCTGTCATCACAGTTACGCCACTTGCTGCAATACTTTTAACATCACTTTTAACGAGACTTAGAATAATATCTATATCGTGAATCATCAGATCTAGGATAACACTTACTTCGGTTCCTCTTGGGTTAAATTGGGCCAGCCTATGCACTTCAATAAACATTGGGTTAAGGCTCATTTCTTTAATGGCTAAAAAAGCTGGATTAAATCGTTCAACATGCCCCACTTGAAGTTTTACATTTGCTTCTTTAACAAGATTAACCAAGGCTTTACCTTCTTTTAAAGTATGGGTGATGGGTTTTTCTACAAAAACATGCTTGCCTTTTCTTACTGCCAACATACAAATATCAAAGTGTTGATTGGTGGGAGTGATTACATCAATAATATCACAAGCGTCAATCAGTTTTTCCTCGTCCATAAAACGCTTTAGTCCGTATTTTTCCACTACTTCCCTTGCATTTTCATTATTCGGATCAAAAAAACCGACCAATTTTATACCGTCTATTTCTTTCCAGTTATTCAGGTGAAATTTACCCAAATGCCCAACCCCAAATACACCTACTTTCAACATAATCTTGAATATATTGGTAAAGATAATTAAATCAACCCCCTTGAAAAGGAATATTATTCAGTTAAACGTATCTAACTATTATAGGCCGATCATTCTTTTTAGCCTTTTAATGATACCCTTCCATAAACCGCCATCTATCTGTATTCTGCGGTCGGTAGTCCATACCAAAGCACTAATATTGGTGACGTAAAAAAGTTTGCCATATCCTTTGTTGCGAAGTTTTAGTGCCAGCCAGCCGTCTTCATTGGTGCCCGGAGGGTGATTAAAACCGTCAACTGAAATGCCTTGTTCTCTACGAAATCCAGAATTGAAACCATAAGCATTCATGGCTTCATCTCTAAAAGTCTTGTTGAGCCACCGCATGAAGTCGGCAAAATATTCATAAAAGAAATAGGTAAATCTTCCGGTAGATCCGATGGGAATAAAAGAGAATCGCCCATATACTGCGGCTGTATATTCATTTTCTGCCAATGGGTTAATCATTTGTTCTATCCAATCTTTGGGATAAATGGTATCTGCATCGGCATTCAGGATATATTTCCCTTTTGCAACTGCTAGTCCAGCATTTCTAGCTACGGTAATGCCTTGCTGCATTTCTGTAATACAGGGAATGCCTGCAGCTACTACCATTTGCTCAGTATTGTCTTTTGAGTTGTTGTTTACTACAATAATCTCGACCGACCATTTGGTAGTATTATTGCTCAATGAAAGTAAGGTTTGAAGAATATTTTCTTCTTCATTATAAGCTGGCATTACAATGGAAACCTCAGGATAGCCTTTTTGCAGTTGCTGATAAGCTTGCTGAACAAGTACAGTGGTGGCTATTTCTTTTGGGTTGGTATTGTACAATTCCTGTATATATGCAGGTTGGTAAATTGGTCTCATAGTTAATGGTAATGTAGTAATTCTTATGAAAAAAAACAATTCTTTTATGCGATCACATTTTATATATATATTTAAATATATTTATTTTTTACAAAAAGACAAAATTTTAAAATATGGCATTCAGTAATTCAGATCAATTAAAGATAGTTGTAGTGGAAGATGAGATGACGATGCAATTGATACTGAAAAAATATTTGAGTAATCTGTATGAGGTAGAAATTTTTAAAGATGGGGTAGACGCACTTGCTTTTCTACAGCAGGGCAATATACCAGATTTGATTATTTCTGATCTAAATACGCCAGTAATGGGAGGTATGGAGCTTACCCGCCAGCTAAGGGCGAGTGATTTTTTTAATGCGATTCCGATTGTGATTTTATCAGGGGAGGAAAGTTCTGAAACCATCATACAATGTTTAGAAGCAGGGGCGGATGATTATTTGGTGAAACCTTTTAATCCCAAAGAATTAGAAGCCAGATTGAAAGTGGTGATGAGAAGAATTCGTAAATAATTTATCATAGAAACATGAATATAGCTGTGCCTTTAGAAGAACAAATAATTGCTTGTATTGACTGTGATGAAAATGTGTTTCTTATTTTATCCTCAGTTGATTTTGGGGGTAGAAAACTGCTTGCTTTTGAAAATGTGGTTGCTTTTTTTGCAGCTTGGGAAAAGCAACATTTTAATTTAGTAGCCATCATATCACAAAGTGAAGTATTGGGAACGGGTGGCATTGCATTATTAGAAACACTTACACGAAAAAAAGGGATTAATATACCCTACTTTTTGGTGAGCCAACAACTCAGTGATAGTATTGCCAAGTTAGCCCTTAAAGCTGGCGTAGCAGACGTTTTCAGGCTTCCGATTAAAAAAGATCATATCGCCATTCGGGTACCGATGATGATTGAAAAGTGGGATTTATTGAAGAACCCCAATGCAAAAGGGTTACAGTTTGGTAAATATAAAACCCCTTTAATTAAAAGGGTATTTGATCTGTTTTTTGCGGGACTAGCCATTCTAATGCTTTCACCTGTTTTACTAGTGGTTTGTGTACTATTAAAGTTAGAATCTAAGGGCCCAATTTTTTACTATGCATTGAGAGTTGGGTCTGGGTACAGAACGTTTAAGTTTTATAAGTTCAGGTCTATGTTTGTAAATGCAGACCAGCGTTTAAAAGACTTAAAACATTTGAATCAATACAATGTTGCGGATGAAGACACACCGAATGTTAAAAGTGATGGACCGATAGAATTTTTATGTAGTGAATGCCAAGCTGCAGGAACAGGTTGTAGATTCCCGATTTATTCTGACACCATCCGCTGGTGCGAAAAGCAATATAATGATAATAGAAAGGCGAAAGCTGGCTCTGCATTTTTTAAATTAAAAGACGATCCGCGAATAACCAAAGTAGGAAAGTTTATTCGCAATTCTAGTATTGATGAGTTGCCACAGTTGTGGAATGTAATAATTGGAGATATGAGTATTGTAGGAAATCGTCCCTTGCCTTTGTATGAGGCTGAGAAATTGACTACCGATAAATATGCGATGCGATTTATGGCACCTGCTGGTATAACTGGCTTATGGCAGGTAGAAAAAAGAGGGAAAGGGGAAATGTCGGAAGATGAAAGACTGATGCTTGATAATAAATATGCAGAGAATCACAGTTTTGGGAACGATATAAAGCTTATTTTGAGGACTATTCCCGCACTTTTACAATCAGAATCGGTCTAATTTATTTTAGACCCTTATCCATTCTTTTTTATCAAAATCGTATTTTTTAATCACTTTTGCGGGGTTGCCAACTGCAATAGAATAGGGAGGAATATTTTTTGTGACCACAGCTCCTGCTGCAATTACAGAATGTTTGCCAATGGTTACTCCCGCAGTTATTACGGTGTTGGCCGCAATCCAACACTCGTCTTCAATCACTATAGGTGCAGTTAATATTGGTTGTTCCATAATTGCAGTATTGGGGTCTCTGTATTCGTGGTTGAGCGCACTGGCAACAATATTCTGAGCAAAAATCACCTTATTCCCAATTGTGATAGGTCCAATAATTACATTTCCCATACCGATAAGGGTGTTGCTCCCAATTACAACATTACCAACTCCATTATTAATGGTAGCATAACTCTCAATAACTGAGCCTGAGCCAAGTGTAAATTTATTAAATGGAAGCACATCAATACGAGTCTGCCACCTGATTTTTGAGTTGGAGCCTCTTTTATGAAGGAAGGGGTTGACCAATAATTTTACCCAAAGTCTTGGCCTAGCTTCATTGGTTGGAACCAACATCCAGTGGACTAATTTCTTTAAACTGGGATTTTGTTTGATGCTATTTTTTAGTGACATAGACTAGATTGATCGGTTGTTGTAGATTAAATCAGTAATACGCTTAAAAATACCCCGCTGATTAGTAAATTTATTATCTTTAACTCATATGAGTATCATTGGTTTATATAAAAATAATCCTTTTTCCGTTGGAACGATTGTTTCTAGGGAAAAACCTAGACAAAAAAGAGGGATTGTTGCCGTGATTTTCATTGTCATATTCGTATTTAGTAATGCCTCTGTAAAGGCACAAGAGTCAATGATTCCTGAACTTTCCTACCCATTTTTGGAGAAACTTATTTTTACTGCTAAACAGAATTATCCTCGTATGAAAGTGAATCAGCGAAAAATTAATTTTGCTGAATTAACACTTAAAAGAAATCGATTGAGTTGGTTTGACTTTTTTACGATATCTGCATTTTACAGTCCCAGCACTTCAGTTACACTAACCAATGCAACTTTAACTGGGATACAGATTGGGGCATTCATCAATATTTCTAACCTTGTTCAAAAACCGACTATCTTAAAACAAAATCGGGAAGAAATTGCCATTGCAAAACTTCAGTTTGACGAATACGCACTCACCATTGAATCTGAAGTAAAAAGCAGGTATTTTAGGTATATGCAACAGTTAACTATTTTGAGAATACACAATCAAAATGCGATTGATTTTGAAAGCCTAGTAAAGCAAATTAAGTTTAAATTTGAAAGGGGGGAAGATAGTTTTGAAAATTATAGTAAGGCATTGGTTCAGAATGGAGAACAGAAACAAAAAATTATAGAGACGGAAGGGTCAGTATTGGTAGCAAAAACAATTTTAGAAGAATTGGTGGGAAAAAAGTTAGAAGAAGTGAAGTAAATGGAACTAAGCAAATTTTTTAAACTTCTTTACAGGCGAAAATATGTACTGGTCATCATTCCAATGATAACCGTATTTATAACTTATTTTTTGGTGCGAAAGCTTCCAGATACTTTTCATTCTCGGTCCAGAATATCTACGGGATTGGTAGATCAGTCTCAACAAATTTTAATAACAGTAGACCAATCTCAGGAGTCAAAAATTGCGCAGCAGTTCAGTAATTTAATTGAAGTGTTTAGGCTAAAACGGATCTTTGAGCAAGTTTCATTTAAGTTGATGGTGCATGATCTTACTTCTGATAAACCATTCAGAAATGCAAGTAAGCTATTGAAAGAGATTGGCCCCCAAGCTAGGGCTCACTGTTTAGACGTTTACAGAGAACATATTCAAACAAAAGAATCGTTATCGTTATGGGACAAAGATCAGTCCGGAATTAATCAGGTACTGATTTCTATGGGTTATGATGAAGCAACGCTACAGAAGAAAATTCTAGTTTATAGGGTAAATAACAGCGATTTTATTGATATTGAATTTGAATCTGAAAACCCTTTTTTATCTGTATTTGTAGTGAATACGCTTAGCAAGGAATTTTTAGATTACTATGGAGTTTATATTAAAAGCAATCAGCAAAAAGCGGTTAATTTCTTAGATACGCTTATGCGGCAAAAGTATGATTCTATGAACGCTAAGATGCGCTTGCTTCGCGATTATAAAATTAAAAATCGGGTATTAAATTTAGATGAGCAAGCAAGAAGTTTATATGAACAAATTACTGATTTTGAAAAGCGACTTCAGGAGGCAAAAAAAGATGTTGCTGCTTTTGAAGGTGCACTAAAGGGTATAGATGCTAAATTTGATCCAAAAGAACGTAGGTACTTAGAGAGTACTATGGTAGACGTTAATCAAGATATCATAGCTACTCGAGAACAGCTTAAAATAGTAACCAATCAACTCATTAAAAGCAACTACGACCCCATTGTTAAAGCTAGATTAGATTCATTAAAAAGAGTTATCGAACAACAAGTATTGCGCTCAACCGATCGATTACTGGTGAGTCCATACGCAAATAAACAATTGCTGGTACAACAAAGAATCACCCTTGAAATATCATTGGATCAGGCAAGAAGTGGCTTGGCTTCTTTGAATAATGAGATCGGTACGCTCAATGAAAAATTCGATTTATTAGTGCCCCATGAAGCACTGATTCAGAGTTTTGAAGGTTCCGTTGATGTTGCTGGAAAAGAATACTTAGATATACAAGAAAGATACAACAGAACAAGGTTGGAATCTAGCTTAGGCACTCAGTTGAGGCAGATAGAAGCTGCAATGCCAGGTCCTGCTTTGCCTTCAAAGAAATTATTATTGGTGGCATTGGCTGGCATAGTAAGTTTTGTGTTCTGTATTGTAGCGTTTTTTGTAGTATTTTATCTGGACAATGCAGTCCAAAATTCACTGGATTTGGCCAATAGAACGGGAATGTCTGTACTTTCCTATCTGCCTTTTATTAATACCTCCATGCTTGATTTAACCAACCTCTGGAAAAATGAAGGAGCAAATAGGGTGACTATTGCATTTAAAAATCTGATACGATCATTGCGTTTTGAAGTAGAGCGGGAAATAAATGGAAAGAAACAACTTGTTATTACCAGTTTGGTAGATGGGGAAGGAAAAACACTGATTGCGCTTGGATTGGCATATGCATTTTCAATGGTAAATAAACGAGTTTTATTAATTGATGGTAATTTCGATCAACCCACTATTACAGCAACAACAGGAACAACTTATTATTTAGAAGATTATTTGAAAAATAGAATCTCTGTCTCTGAAATTTTACGTGATGGGAAAGTCAGCGTATTGGGAAATAGAGGTGGCGATACTTCTATTTTTGAGTTTTGCGATGAATTGATTGTTAAGCCTAAGCTGGCTCATTTGCGGGATATTTTTGATGTAATTATCATTGAAGCGCCTTCGCTTGCAAAGTTGAATAAAGCCAAGGAATGGATTGTAATTGCAGATAAAGTGATGGCCGTTTTTGAATCAGGAGGAACAATTCGAAATGGCAAGATTCAGAATGTGAAATATTTAGAAGGCTTGGGAGATCGATTTGCTGGATGGGCTTTGAATAAAGTCTATATTAATAGATTAGAAAAAGTTCCTAAATAATTTATAATATTATTTTATGCTGATACAAAATCTAATTAATACTTTCTGGATTATACTGCAAATAGCGATTGGGTATAATTTAGTGCTTCCCATATTGTTACTTATTGGGTATTTATTGGTAAAATCCCAGCAAATTACCAATCATTATCCAACGGACTCTGCTAATGAAGCAGATTATGCAATTATTGTGACTGCTTATGAACAGACCGATTTGTTATCAGGTGTAATAGCATCAATTTTGCAGTTAAACTATAATAATTATCTGGTTTATATTGTGGCGGATAAATGCGATGTAACAAATCTTCATTTTGAAGATGAGCGAGTAATTGTATTGCAACCAGAAGAAGTATTAGCAAGTAATACTCGATCTCATTTCTATGCCATTAACAGGTTTAAGCGCAATCATGAAAGATTGGCTATTATTGATAGTGATAATTTAGTTGACCCTAATTTTTTAAATGAGCTGAACCGTAGTTTTGATCAAGGTTTTTATGCTGTACAAGGGCTTCGAGACGCAAAAAACCTAGATACACTATATGCTTGTCTAGACGCAGCTAGAGACATTTATTATCATTTTTACGATGGAAAAGTATTGTTTGCAATGGGTTCATCAGCAACTTTAGCGGGCTCTGGAATGGCTTTTACAACCCGTTTATACAAAGCCTGTTTAGCCCACCAAGATATTACGGGCGCTGGATTCGATAAAATTTTACAAAAGGAAATTGTGAATAGAGGGTATAGAATAGCTTTTGCTCAAGGTGCTATTGTAAATGATGAAAAGACTTCTAAATCCGATCAATTGGTGAATCAACGAGCTCGATGGATTAATACATGGTTTAAATATTTCTCTTTTGGATTTGGACTTGTTGGAAAAGGGCTCCTTAAAAGAAACCTCAATCAGTTGTTATTTGGACTGATCTTACTTCGGCCACCTTTGTTTATATTTTTAATATTGGGTTTTTTCTGTATGGTCATTAATATTTTTCTGAATCCATTTATAGCTATGATTTGGTTGATTGGCTTTATGCTATTTATAGCTGGATTTATACTTTCATTGGTAATGAACAAAACCAATCCTAAAATATATAAGTCGCTTTGGGGCATTCCTAAGTTTATCTTCTTTCAAGTTTTATCTTTATTGAAAGTTAGAAATGCAAATAAGCATTCAATTGCCACTAAGCATTTTCATGATGAAAAGAAAGCTGAATAAAGCAATGAATTATGACAGATTATTTAAAAAGTTTTATTCAGAGAGTTGCGCAGCTTATTTTAGGATATAAAAAGTATCTTTTTTTATTTGCAATCTATCAAGTCTACAAGTATAGGTTTTTAAAGCAAGATAAGGAACTGGCCTATTTTATTGGTTTAATAGGGAATAATGCGAATGGTATTATTATAGATGCTGGAGCGAATATTGGTTATACAACTGCTATTTTTTCACAATATTTGCCTGGTATTACTATAATGGCATTTGAGCCAGTAAAAGTTCATACAGAGGTAATGACCAAATTATGCACTTATTTTAAATTAAAGCGAGTGAAAATCCATCAAATAGCATTGGGCAATAAAGCTGAAAATATACAGATGGTTACTCCAATATTGAGAGGAGTAAAAAAGCAAGGGTTCAGTTTTATTAAGGGAGAAGTGTACAATGGAGAACCAGTAATGGATCATGTATTGGAAGAATCTGTTTTTATGTCTACCCTAGATTTGCAGGCCCTTAATAATGGGAATAATAAAATAATGGGAATTAAAATTGATGTAGAGAATTATGAAGTATTTGTGCTGGAAGGTGCAGTAAAATTAATTGCAAAGTATCAACCTATTGTATTTGCAGAATTATGGGAAAATGAGCGTAAGTATGCGTGTATAACCTTAATGAATAAGTATGGTTATGATGTTAAAGTATTGGTTAATAACCAGCTAGAGGATTATAAAGAAGGCGCTGCACTAAATTATTTTTTTCTACCAAGAGTATTATCTTTATAAGCTATAGCATAAAATGAAAGTAAATGCAACCATACCAAAACGAAATATTAAGGAGCAAGAAATATATGACCGCCAGCAAGTAGAAAAATTTTCTCGTTGGGCGGCTATTGTATTTTCATTTGTTACTGTATTTTATTTCTTTTTTAAATTATTATTCCTTTAATGAAGAATGAGATTCAAATACCAGCAGCTAGCGTATCTCCTCGTAAATTTTTATTTTCAAAGGGGGCATGGTCGAATTTTTTTCTCAATAAAAAATTAGCAGGATTTGGTGGGTTCTTTTTCCTTTTAGCTTGTTCGTTATTTTTCTCTTTTGCCATTTCAAAATATGGATTCATTCCTGGCGTATTATTTCTTGCCATAATTGTTGGACTTCCCTTTATTTATGGGGTAACTGTTTATCCAAAATTTGGGATACTGATTTTTATTTTTCTCGCAAATTTGATTATGTGGATTTTGCGAATGGGGCTCAATTTTCCATTGGGTACATTAATGGACGCCATGGAAGTATTTCTGATACTGGGTTTCTTTATTCAGCAAAAACAAAAAACCGACTGGAGTTTTATAAAGGGACCTATTCCACTTGTGATTATAATATGGATTATTTTTAACTTACTTGAAGTAATAAACCCCGCAGCAGAATCTCGGCTAGCCTGGGTCTACACCATTCGGTCAGTAGCGGTTATTATGTTGATGTATTTTATTTTTGTTTACAATATAAGGACTAAAGACTTTATAAAAATAATTTTAAAGCTCTGGTTAACCATGTCCATATTTGGAGCTTTGTATGGACTGAAGCAACAGTTTTTTGGCTTTGCAGGCTTTGAAGAACGTTTTGTACACTCTGACCCAAATCTAGAGCAGCTCCTGTTTATTGGAGGTCAATGGCGTAGGTTTTCTATTTATAGTGATCCTGTAGCCTTTTCCTATAATATGGTTAACTGTAGTTTGCTCTGTATTGGCTTGATGACTGGCCCTTTAAAGACTTATAAAAGAGTTGTTCTAGGAATTTGTGCAATTATTTGTTTGTGGGCCATGCTTTATTCAGGTACGCGAGGGGCATTTGCATTGCCACCAGTTGTAATGATATTGTTGGTAATCTTAAAATTCAATAAGCAAATAATGACTGCTGCTATCATAGGTGCAATTGGTATGATTGTACTTATTTTTATGCCGACTTCTAATCCAACAATCTATCGTTTTCAAACGGCTTTTAAACCTTCAGATGATGCATCGTTTAATGTGCGTAAAATAAATCAAAAAAGAATTCAACCATATATTCAAAGCCACCCAATAGGAGGGGGACTGGGTTCAACTGGAATATGGGGGCAGCGTTTTGCGCCCAATTCCTTTCTAGCAAATTTTCCACCAGACAGTGGTTATGTACGTGTAGCAGTAGAGTTGGGTTGGCTTGGGTTATTTATTTTTTGCTGCTTTATGTTTACCATTTTAAGGGTTGGTATTATTAACTATTTTGCCATTAAAGATCCTGAATTAAAATCCTATTGTCTCGCAATGCTACTCATTGCCTTTTCATTACATATTGGTAATTATCCGCAGGAAGCTATTGTGCAACTTCCATCTAGTGTGTATTTTTATTTGGTTACAGCGCTTATTGTAGTAACAAGGCGTATAGATGATGAACAACAATTACAACTTAAAAGTAAAATAATATGATCACCAATAGGGACATCATAATTGTAGGCCAGCAGCCTTGGGATACTGAAATAGGTAGTAATTGTAAAAATATTGCTGCTGAATTTAGTAAGCAAAATCGGGTATTATATGTAAATGCCCCTTTAGATAGATTTTCAATGTACAAACAAAAAAATGACCCTAAAATTCAAAGGCGAATTAATATTTCGAGAGGGTTAGAGTCGCCACTTATTCTTATTGAAAATAATTTATGGAATCTATACCCCAAAAATATTATCGAATCTATAAATTGGATAAGGAGTCAAAAAATATTTGAATATTTTAATTTGATAAATAATAAGAGAATTGCGAAAAATATTCGGTACGCCATAGATCAACTTGGATTTAAAAATGTAATTCTATTTAACGACAATGATATATTTCGTTCTTTTCATTTAAAAGAATTACTATCTCCCAAAACAAGTGTATATTATTCTAGGGATTATATGTTAGCGGTAGATTACTGGAAAAAACACGGAGAAAAATTAGAACCATTATTAATAGCCAAAAGTGATGTATGTGTTGCGAATTCTACCTATTTGTCAGATTATTGTAAGCAATATAATCCCCACTCATTTTATGTAGGGCAGGGGTGCGAAATGGAAATTTTTGCTAATTTCAATGGAGATGATTCCCCTGAAGATATAAAGCATATTCCATTTCCTCGACTCGGCTATATAGGTGCATTGTTAAGCCTAAGACTGGATATAGATTTATTAATTTCAATAGCAAAAGCAAAACCAGAATGGAGTGTAGTGCTGGTAGGTCCAGAAGACGATGCGTTCTTAAAAAGTGAATTACATCAATTACCCAATGTTTACTTTTTAGGTGCTAAGCCATCGCTTCAATTACCTGCGTATATACACGCTTTTGACATTTGTTTAAATCCGCAAGTTATAAGTGAAGTCACTATTGGCAACTATCCACGTAAAATTGATGAGTACTTAGCTATGGGAAAACCTGTTGTAGCTACCAGTACCCCGTTTATGGAAGCGGTATTTAATGAATATACCTATTTGGGGGTTTCTGTACACGACTATATTAGGTTGTGTACAATGGCAATGCTGGAAAACGATGATTTTAAAAGCGATGAACGGAAAAAATTTGCCAGTACACATACCTGGGAAAATAGTGTTTCAGAAATTTACAAAGCAATTCTATCAGTGTGTTGAAAATTGAGTAAGAATATTTTCAATAAAAATATTTTTTAGTGTTAGCTTTCATAATAGAAAATAAAATTCATGTTGCCGCAAAAAGTTTACCATATAGTTGCTACCACAGACGCGCACTATATGGTATTATTGGCTGCATTAATAAAGTCTTTAGAATATACGCTTGAGGAAGATGCCCTTATTTGTTTTCATATAATTGAAGTGAAACTAACCCCGCAGCTAAAAAAACAGATGGAGGATAGTGTAGACGCTCGTCGTATTGAAATAGACTGGGTTCACCTTTCCAACGATCTATTAAATAAGTTTAAACTCCCACTTGATAGGAGTTCATATCCGCAAAATATATATATGCGGTTGTTGATTCCGTATATTTTAGATCCTTCAATTCAAAAAGTACTTTACTTAGATGTAGATATGGTGGTTTTGAAAAGTGTTTCTTCCATTTTTGAGACTGATCTTGGGGAATGTATTATTGCAGCGGTGAAAGATCAACGAGTAACTAGTTTTGGACATTCATGGGGCGGGATAAAAAATTATAAAATGCTTGGGTTGTCCCCCGATCTGCCTTATTTTAATACTGGTTTATTGTTAATTGATATCCAAAGCTGGCGTGCATTTGAGGTTACTAAAAAAGTATTTGAATGCATTAGTAAAAATAAACAATACGCTAACTATCCCGACCAATATGGTTTGAATGTGGTACTTGCAGAAAAATGGAAGCAGTTAGATCCAAGGTGGAATTATTTTAGTTGTGGCGATGATCCAAGGCCATTTCTGGTTCATTTTGTAGGGCGGAAACCTATATTTGGCTCCTACAATGGAAATTCTCGGTATAAGGAATTATTTTTCGGATATTTGAAAAACACCAAGTGGTATAATTTAGGTGCCGTTAGTGAGTTGGAACGATACAAGCAAAAATTGAGTATTGTTTTTTCGAAACTGATGAAAATTACCCAAAAGTTGAAACAGGTATTCTATGATAAAAAAAGCCATTGAAAAACTTAAAAATAAGCATTTCATGTCGCTTGCAGGCAATGGTGTAATGGCTGTTCTTGCAATGATAACAGTGGCAATTTTATATAGGGCTTTACCAGTAGCAGATATTGGGCAGTGGGTAGTTTATCAAACAGTTTATGTTTTATTAGATACATTCCGAACTGGTTTTTTGCAAGTTGCACTAATTAAATTTTATACTGGCACAGAAAATAACAGAGCTAAAGAAGTGTTGGGTTCGGTTTGGTTTTTAGCGATTCTTATTACCTTAGTACTTGCTGGAATAAATCTAGCATTTGCCCCTTTTGTTGGTTATTTTAGTAACTCCTCACTTTTGTTTACTATACAATGGTTTGGCATCACATTTATTGCCTCATTACCTTCCAGTATTGCTTCATGGATACTTCAAGCAGATCAACGTTTTGATCGCTTGCTGATATTACGTATCATCAGTCAAGGCAGTTTTATTGTTGGCGTTATTTTACTAATTCTAGTTGACCAGATGCATTTGCAAACTTTATTTATTGTGAATTTGGTGACCAATATTTTGGCAAGTGCTGTTTGTTTATTTACTGGGTGGACAGCTATTAAAACTTTTTTCTATCGTTCAAAATCCACTGTTTTAGAAATTTATCATTTTGGCAAATACAGTGTTGGTACAACTATTAGTGCCAATATGCTCAGAAGTGTTGATACCTTTATTATTAGCTATCTGCTAGGAGCGAGTGCAGTTGCTATTTATAATTTGCCAGGTAGGTTGATGGAAATAATTGAAATACCACTTCGCAGTACTTTGGCCACAGCAATGTCTTCATTGGCAAAAGCATTTAATAGGGACAAGAAAATTGAAGTGGGGTATATTTTAAAGAAATATGCAGGTACACTCACGCTTATTTTTATTCCGATTGCATTGGGCGTATTTGTGTTTGCTGATTTAGCAATCTCATTATTGGGAGGTGGAAAGTATACAGCAACAGAAGCAGCCAATGTATATAGAATTATGATGGTTTTTGCTGTGTTTTATCCAATTGATCGTTTCATAGCAGTAACACTAGATATTGTACATCAACCTAAGGCTAATTTCATTAAAGTTACATTGATGCTTTTGGTGAATATAATTGGAGACTTTGTGGGTATTTACGTTTTTGATAACCTTTATGGGGTGGCAATCGCCACAGTATTACCGCTTTGTGTAGGAATCTTCTATGGCTATTATATACTCAATAAGTTTATTCCTTTTAAACTAATAGATATTTTTAAGTCGGGGTATATTCAACTTAGGAGTACTATTCGACAATTTAATTCCAAAAGAATATTTTCGTGAAAGTAGCCCACCTCATACTTGCACATCATGAACCACTACAGTTGAAACGATTGGTAGATAGGTTGTGTTGTGAAGAAGCGGTCTACTTTATACATATAGACCTAAAAGCCGATATAAGGGTATTTACTGAAGTTTTTATTGGGTACAAGCAAGTGTATTTCATTAAAAAGAGAGTAAGTATTACTTGGGCTTCATACAGTATGGTGCAAGCAACCTTGAATGGGTTTGCTGAAATAAAATCTGCTGGTTTGGGTGTAGATTATATTAATTTATTAAGTGGGCAGGATTATCTTCTGCAACCGATAAAAAATTTTCACCAATTTCTTAAAAATCATGCTGGCAAAGCGTTTATGCATTGCCTAGATGTGAATAAAGAGTGGACAGAAGCAATTTCTCGTTTAGAAGAATATCATCTTACTAATTTTAGGGATTTCCCAGGGAAATATAAAATCCAATATTTTATTAATAAACTATTGCCTAAACGAAAAATGCCTGAAAATATGGTACCAGTCGGCCGATCACAGTGGTTTACCATTACTTATAGACAGATGGAATATATATTGGCTAAAATGGAAGCCAGTCCATTTATAGCTCGGTTTTTTAAATTGACTTGGGCGCCTGATGAAATTATTTTCCAAACTTTATTATTTAATTCCGATTATAGGCAATCTATTATTAATAATAATTTGCGGTACATTGATTGGTCAAAAAAAGAAAAAAATCCAAAATTATTAGTCACAGAAGACTTTCAAAAGATACATGAATCAGATTGTTTTTTCGCAAGAAAATTCGATCAAAATATAGACCAGCATATTTTTAAATTGATAGATGAATCTATTGGTTGGCAAGAAGCGTAATAATTAATCTCTTTTGTCTGTTGCTACAAATGCTCGTAGAAAAAAATAGATTCCAATAAAAACAATAATCAGTGCAATCAAGTCCATCACAGTAAATCCATCATATTCATTAAAGTAGAAAAGCGTTGCAATTTCAAATTCTGCAGAAGCGGGTGTGATGATTAGTAAAAAACCTACTGTTATAAATAGAATACCTACAAAAGATAGTACCAATATTAAAACCCAACTAGTTACTTTATGTGGAATACTACTAAGTGTAAACAAAGACTTATCCCTTAAAAGTTTGTTCATGTCTAGCGAAATTTCTTCGTTTAAATTGCCCGAATCAAGAACACTTTTATTTGTTTCGGATTCTACTCCATAAGCATTGTTCATTGTAGAAAGAAACCTACGTTCTAATTCAATGGCTTTATTTCTGCTTATGGGTTGCTTTTCTAGTTCGGCTAGTAATTCGGCAAATATCTTATCTAATGTAGTGTTATACGCTCTTTCTCTCTTCATTTGGGGCTAAATTTTACTTTCTGTGCTAATTTAAATAAATTACAGCATCAATCACCTGTTTAGTGTTATGAAAACTGTTTCAATCGTCACGGTAAACTACAATCACAGTCACGTTACCGATGCTTTATTAGACTCTATTTTCTCAGAGAATGAATATCCGAATTTAGAAATTATTGTGGTAGACAATGATAGTATTATTAATCCGATACCCTCGTGGGAGGTTAAATATTCAAGTGTACAGTTTATTCGGGCACCGAAAAATTTGGGATTCGCCGGTGGAAATAATTTGGGTTTATCTAAGGCTACCGGAGATTATTTGTTTTTTGTAAACAATGATACGGTATTTACCAAAAACTTAATAACTACTTTGGTGAATACAATGGAGAGAAATTCAGCAATTGGAATGATTTCGCCCAAGCTTTTATATTATGAACAGCCTGATATGCTTCAGTATGCGGGCTATACGAAGATGAATTATTATACTGCAAGAAATAGTTGCATTGGTCAGTTTGAGCAAGATAAAGGCCAATATGATCACTTAGTAGGACCAACGGGCTTTGCTCATGGTGCGGCAATGATGCTTACAAAAGCGGCAATTGACAAAGTGGGGCCGATGGCGGAAAACTATTTTCTTTATTATGAAGAATTAGATTGGGCAGACCGTATTAAGCGAGCAGGGATGGAAGTATGGGTGAATATGAAAGCCACTATTTATCATAAAGAATCAATTTCTGTTGGTAAACAAAGTGCATTAAAAATCTATTATATGAATCGAAATCGATTGCTTTTTATCCGCAGAAATGCATCGCTTATACCGAAGCTATTCTTTTATATGTATTTTATTTGTGTAGTAGTGCCAAGAAATATGATTAGTTATTGGAAAGATGGGCAGGTTGGTTTTATAACCCAGTTATGGAGGGCAATATGGTGGAATTTTACAAATGGAATTAATAGTGTTTATCTTGGTTTCAAATCATAAATCAATCTTATGGAAATAGTATTTTGGGTTGCCATTTTTATCATCCTTTATACATATATAGGCTATGGTCTATTATTGTTTGTGTTACTGAAAATAAAAAATATAATAGGAGGGAAAAGACTGGTGGAGAAACTGGGTTATACACCTACTGTAACTATTATAGTTGCGGCATACAATGAGGCGTATATTATAGAAGAAAAAATACTAAATACGTTGGAGTTGACTTATCCTTCCGAAAAAATTAGTTTTATTTTTATCACTGATGGATCTACAGATCAAACCAATGAAATTGTTGCAAAATATCCTCAAATAAATGGAATGCATATACCCGATAGAGCGGGTAAAATTGCTGCGGTACACCGTGCAATGTTTGAGGTTGAAACTGATATTGTAGTATTTACCGATGCCAATACAATGGTGAATAAAGAAGCAATTCTTTATATATGCAGGCATTATGCTGATGCAAGTGTAGGGGCCGTTGCAGGGGAGAAGCGCGTTCAGATTGATGATAATGCGGATGCAACAGCAGGAGAAGGATTCTATTGGAAATACGAATCAAAGTTAAAAAAATGGGATTCGGAATTGTATTCAGTTGTAGGTGCGGCAGGTGAGTTGTTTAGTATCCGAACTAATTTATATGAACCGGTAGCGCCTGATACCATTTTAGATGATTTTATGATTTCTATGAATATAGCACTAAAAGGATTTAGGATTGTATACGAGCCCGAGGCTTACGCATTGGAAAAACCTTCTGCTGATACGGGTGAAGAACTCAAAAGAAAGATAAGAATTGCCGCTGGTGGAGTTCAATCAACCATCCGATTGAAGTCGTTGTTCCTTCCATTTAAGCAGCCAGTGCTAAGCTTTGAATTTATAAGTCACCGAATACTGCGTTGGTTGGTTACACCTTACTTGATGCCTATTGTTTTCATAATAAATGGTTGGTTTTTGTATAAATATGGACTCACATCGATGTATGGATTAATTGCAATTGGTCAATTATTTTTTTATGGAGCTTCTTTTTTGGGTTGGCAATTAGAGAAGAAGCAGTTGAAAATAAAAATATTTTTTATCCCCTATTATTTTTGTTTGATGAATTATGCAGTTATTGCTGGTCTTTATCGATATTTTTTTGGAATACAAACCGTACTTTGGGAAAAAGCTAAACGCAAATGATTATTACGTTTAAAATTGCGAGTCATTTTGCATTAATAGTTGTACTTTTATTTTAAAATCCAATCAATGATTAATAAAATCCTTTGCGTAGATGATGATAGTATTTCACTTACTATATCCAAGCTTCTGCTCAAAAGAAATGGGTTTGCAGATGAAGTTATCACAGCGGTGGATGGGAGTGATGCTATTGATTATTTCAAAGAATTATTTGCGTCAAGTACGAATCCTATTGATGACGCTCCAACTTTAATTTTGCTAGATATTAATATGCCAGTAATGAATGGCTGGGATTTTCTTGAAGCATATATTCCAGAATTTGCCAGTAAATTACCTAATACTAGAGTAATCATCTTATCATCAACAATTGATCCAGAAGATTTTTCTAGGGCAAAAAAATTTCCTGTAGTTGCTCAATTTGTAAGCAAACCATTAAGTGTTGAAAATTTAGCTGAATTAAAGGAAAATGATTTTGTGAGGCAATTCTTTAAATAGCATTGCTTAAATAATTAGTGTTTAGTAAGATAAGCAATAATTTGTTGATAGATTGATTTGCTTAATGGTACGTTAGGCATTCTGAGGAAGTTGCTTATAAGCGATAGTTCTACCATAAATGCTTTAACACCTGCTGGATTGTTCTCCACAAACATCAAATCGTAAGCTTCCATCAATTGGTTGTTGAGTTGCTTAGCATTCGTAAACTCATGCTTTAAACTGAAGCGAACCATATCACTGAAAATTTTAGGAAAAGCATTTGCGGCAACGCTAATTACACCATCCATACCGCATGCAATTTGCGGAAGTGCAAGTGCATCATCGCCACTAATAACAAGAAAGTTTTCTGGACGATCTTTCAAAATCTGCATACACTGCATCATATCTCCACTGGCTTCTTTAATACCAATAATACCTTCTATTTCATTGGCTATTCGTAAAGTGGTAGATACAGTCATATTTCTCCCAGTTCTGCCTGGTACATTATAAAGTAAAATGGGTAAAGGAGATGCGGCGGCAACCATTTTATAATGCTGGTAAATACCTTCTTGTGAGGGTTTATTATAATAAGGAGATGCGCTGAGAATTGCAGTAGCTCTTTCTAAGGGAAAATGGGTTAAGTCGTGTATTAAATCAGCCGTGTCATTTCCTCCAATACCAACCACAACAGGCACCCTGCCAGCAACTTTGTCGTATGTAAAGTTTAAGATAGCTATTTTCTCAGGATTGGTCAATACAGGTGTTTCGCCAGTAGTGCCCAATGTTACTATATATTCTACCTCATTTTCAATCATGGTGTTAATTACCTTGCCCAATGCATCAAAGTCCACCTGATTTTTTTCATTAAAAGGTGTAACCAATGCTACGCCAGTACCTACTAATTGTTGCTGAATATTCATTCCCCCGCTATTTTTACTTTTAATTTAATTAGTTATGGTTGTTTCTTCCCAAAATCCCATCATGCCATATTTCTCAATACGGTTATTAATTCTTTCAGATGCTTGAATTGGGCTTAATTCATCAATTGATTTTGTAATATAGCTTTTTAAAATATCGGCAGCTTCCTGATAATTCCAGTGTGCACCACCCAAAGGTTCGTGCACAATTTCATCTACTAGACCAAAACCTTTCATATCAGTTGCTGTTAATCTAAGTTGTTCGGCTGCAATTTCTTTTTTATCCCAGCTACGCCATAGGATGGAGCTGCAACTTTCAGGAGAGATTACGGTGTACCAAGTATTTTCCATCATGAGTACTTTATCGCCAACTCCAATACCTAGTGCGCCTCCGCTGGCACCTTCACCAATAATCACTACAACAACCGGGACTTTAAGGCGAATCATTTCATAAATATTTCTAGCAATGGCTTCCCCTTGCCCGCGTTCTTCAGCCTCTAATCCAGGAAACGCGCCGGGAGTATCAATCAGGCAGACAACGGGTTTATTAAATTTTTCTGCCAGCCGCATTAAGCGAAGTGCTTTGCGATATCCTTCTGGGTTAGCCATACCAAAATTGCGCAACTGCCTCATTTTGGTATTTACGCCTTTCTGTTGGCCAATCATCATTACAGTTCTTCCTGAAAGTTCGGCAAAACCGCCCACCATAGCTTTATCGTCTTTTACATTTCTATCACCGTGCAATTCCACAAAGTTGGTAGTCATATTCTCAATATACTTGAGGGTATATGGTCTATCTGGGTGACGGCTTAGTTGTACCCTTTGCCATGGAGTAAGGTGCTGGGTGATTTCTTTTCTTTTTTCCAAGATAGCATCCTCCAATTGCTGTAAAGTGGTAGTGTAATCAATCTTAGGATTTTTTTCAGAAAGCTTTTTTGTATCATCAATCTGTTCGTATAATTCTTTGATTGGATTTTCAAAATCAAGAAATTGTCTATGTGGGTATTGAGGCATTTTGTTCGATTAAGACGGTAAAAATAGTGATTGCTTTTTTTTTCGAAAAGATTTGTTTCAAAAACCCTTTTACCCTTATCTTTGCCGTCCCTAAAACGACCTATTTAGGTTGAAAAGGAAAGGATCGGTAGTTCAGTTGGTTAGAATGCCGCCCTGTCACGGCGGAGGTCGCGGGTTCGAGTCCCGTCCGGTCCGCGAAGATTAATTCACGGAATCCTTATGGGTTGCTACTTTCAGCGACCCATCTGCGTTTTAGGAAACCAGTGTTCTCCTCGTTATGTGTTAATAAATGCCAAAAAACGCCTTTATCGGTATGTTTTGCGTCAACATTTTGCAACATCTGCGTCAACATTTTAAAAGGAGAACAAATGAACCAACTAAACATTTACCCAGAACTAGGAAAGTGGAGAAAAAATAAAGAGGGACTTTCCCCTATTTCAATCAGATTTGACTTTGATCGAAATAGAATAGGCACTCAACCTGGAAAATCCACTCAAATTGACCCCCTAATGCCATTTTATTGCCATTTATTTAAATAATGTAAATAGTATTTTACAAAATACGCTATTTTTGTAAAATATAATTATCATTATGCGGAATAAGAAATCTCAGATATTGCCAAGTACAGCTAAAATTCTTACAGAATTTGGCGAAAATATTAAGCTGGCCCGGCTACGCCGCAAACTAAGTGCAGAGCAGGTGGCGGAGAGGGCTAACATCAGCCGGCCAACCTTGTTTTCAATAGAAAAAGGTTTGCCTGGCGTTGCTATAGGTTCTTATGCCCAGGTACTTTTTGTATTGAACCTGGAAAAGGATTTATTAAAAGTAGCAGTAGATGATACCCTTGGCAGAAAATTACAGGATGCAGAATTAACAGTAAAAGAAAGGGCACCAAAAAAATAAGTATAGTAATGGCAGCAGTAAACACAAAAAAAGACATTCAGGTATATGCATATTGGCAGGGTTTAGAGGAACCGTCGCTGATGGGTATGCTGTCAGTATCACCGGCAAAAGGAAAAGAATCTTTTTCATTTGAGTATGCTGATGTATGGCTCAAATCTGGTTTTTCTCAAATGATAGACCCTGATTTGCAGCTATATTCAGGAGCATATTATCCACGGGATGATAAACCAAACTTTGGTGTTTTTCTGGATTCATGCCCGGACAGGTGGGGAAGAGTATTGATGCAGCGTAGAGAAGCTGCCATTGCAAAACAAGAAGACAGGGCTGCAAAAAAATTATTGGAGTCAGATTTTTTATTGGGTGTATATGATGGGCATAGGATGGGTGCACTGCGTTTTAAATTAGATACTGATGAGCTTTTCCTGAACGACAACAAAGCTATGGCTGCCCCACCATGGACATCGCTACGGGAACTGGAACATGCAAGTTTAAAATTTGAAGAAGATAATACAGACGACCCAGAATATTTAAAATGGGTAGCTATGCTGATAGCCCCGGGTTCATCATTAGGTGGTGCCAGGCCAAAAGCAAGTGTAATGGATGCACATAATAATTTGTGGATTGCAAAATTCCCAAGCAGGAACGATGATAAAGACATAGCAGCATGGGAAATGGTTACCAATCAACTTGCAATAAACGCAGGTATCAATGTTGCGGAAGGAAAACTGCTGCAGTTTAATAATAAGCATCATACCTACCTCACAAAACGTTTTGACAGAACAGCAGCCGGTGAACGAATTCATTTTGCATCTGCAATGACATTGCTGGGCCACATAGATGGAGAGGATGCTTCCGGTGCAAGCTATTTTGAGTTGATGGAGTTTATCTCACGGCATGGTGCTGCAGTTGAAAAAGACTTAGAAGAGCTTTGGCGAAGAATTGTATTTAGTATCTGTGTAAAAAATACAGACGACCACCTGCGTAATCACGGTTTTTTGCTGACAGAAAAAGGATGGCTGCTTTCACCTGCCTATGACATTAATCCCAATGAATACGGAAAGGGATTAAGCCTTAACATTACCGATGCAGATAACTCACTTGATTTGGATATAGCAATGGAAGTAGCCGGTTATTTTCGCTTATCAGATGATAAAGCCTCACAAATAATACAACAAGTTTCTGCTGTTGTAAAAGACTGGAAAAAAGTTGCTGCCAACTATAAAATTTCAAATGCAGAGCAAGAAAGGATGTCAGCAGCATTTATTTAACGCTACAAATTCTCCGTATTATCGCCGTATTAAGTCCGTACTTCTCCTTTTGATGTCTATCACCAAAATTCGTTTCGTTTCCTGACAATATTTTGTTCCTCGCCTTTGCATTATAAAATATACGGAAAATAATTTATACTATCACTAATTTATGCTCTTATTAATAATATTACAGCCATTATCGAGTGAGTGCGTTGCAAAGGAGTGGCTCAGGGTATGAGCAGTATACACAACGATCCAAGCAAGCAAACAATAGAGACTGGATCTTTTCTGCCAGTGAAGGTTGTATTCGCAGTTAGTAAAGAGCAGATTGCCATCATTGGTGTTAGTGGTATTGTATTAACCCCCTAATTAAATGAAACATGAACCCAGTTCATTTTACACTTCCTTAAAATATTTTCTTACCTCACTTTAATAAAAGGCAAAACAGTTTGCTTTCTTCCAGAATTGATGATCATAAAATAAGCGGCTGGTACTATTGGGGAGATATCTATACTCACTTGAGGTGTAATACCTGTTACTGTTTTAATGGGATTTCCCTCCGTATTTATAATGGTTATCTGCGATCTTATGCCAGCTCTAAGTCCCTCTACTGTAATATTAGTAGTGGCGGGATTGGGAAATAATCTAATTGTATTACTAGATTTATACTGTTGTTGCTGTCCCTTTCCTATCAAAAATACGGGGGTTTCTGTAGCGGTTATGGTAAGCATTCCGTTGGTCGTTTTTACGGTGCTTGAATTCATATCTACCATACCTTCGGCTGGGGTATAGATTATTGCTGAATCGGCATTGTTTAAATTTAATGTATATATTTCAGTTCTTCCTATTTCATCCGGCACATAAATAACATGCATCTGCGAATCTCCAACACTGTATAAATCTACCATTGGATCGGTACTCATTGTTTTTACATAACTATATCTGCCAAATAATTTATTGGTCTGGCGAATATAATCTGTTGCAGGCCTGGGTGTTAGGTTCTGATTAATTAAACCACTGGTGCCATACAATGCGTTTGAAAGCGGATTGTCGTCCTGCAGCTGATAAAAAAATAAATATTCAACACCATTTCTTGCATACAATAATGAGGTTCTAAGTATCCAATCCGCTTGGGTTTGTAAAACTGTTTTAGTTCCAACACCAATAACTTTATTATGGCTTCCTTCATTAATATCATACCCCGATTCTGTAACCCATACTGGCATATTTTTTAGGTATTGGTGAGCAACACTTATAAACGCTTTTGCAGTAGAGTCTGCTCCTATACCTGCAATTACTTTTTCAGGTGCAACACCTCTATTTAACGAGGGATCGGTGCTGTAAAGGTGATAGTTGGCAATGTCCCAACATAAATTAATAGATCCATCGGGTTTATAGCCCCTGAATTCTTTGCACCAATCAATCATTGCCCTTAAATAATCGGTATTGGTCAAAGCTACTCCTGCCATGACTACTTTTATAGTACTGTCGGCATTTTTTACGCCTACTCCTGCTCCCAAAGTATTTTTATGTCCATCATAAAAAGCAGATAAGTTGGCAGCATATTCTCTACCTGTCTGATACGCTTTTCTTCCCTTCCACCACTTATCTCTTTCGTTATCACATTCAATATATCGGATCAATCCCAATCCTATTTTTTTGGTATTGATATCATCATTGGTCCACCTTGGCGTACTGTTTACTTTTACCAAACTAGAATCAATATTTTTATTGTAACCATAACGGGCTATATACTGAAATCCAACCCTAGCTTGCTCTATATATGATAGCGGGTCGTTGTAATTCTTGCCATAAAGCAAGGGAATATTTTCATTATCTCTTTCTGATTCAGGATAGGTAGCTAAAATCCAATCTGGTACCGTTTTTAAACAAGCAAGTACTTCAATGCCAGACTCCTTACAACGCGAATAGATGGTATCGTAATTCCAACCACCGCTATGGGTGGGGCTAAATGTGTAATTCCCTTCCGATTGTTCTAATTTTTGCCAGTCCATATAATGCCTCACGCCAGTGAAATTTTTGACTGCGGCAAACTTGTTTTCATCTATTACAAATGGATTAATAAAGGGGTTTAAAAAATCCCATTCGTAAGCATTAATACCAAAATAGTTGCTAAGTGGAATTGTTTTTTTTAGGGTTGGAGCAAGTGCATTGGGCTGGTGGTATAATCCGTATAATTCAATTTCTGAAGGGAATGAGCCATCGGTTTCTATTAATAAATACTTGATATTAGTAACAGCAGAATCCAAAGAAAAAACAGCCTGCCTTTCTGGATAAGGACCTACCCAAGCACTGTATTGATTTCCAACAAAGCTGGCCAATGGTATTTTATTCCACTGATCATCTATGGCAAAAAGTAGCATTGGAATATCTGGTACCCCTTCCCAATCAAAGAGCCGAATACTGTCGATTTCAATTGACTCTCCCTCTAGTACTGGGTAAAAAGCTTGGTAGCTGGAAAGAATTTTACCATATCCAGTATGAATGCTGGTGTATAAATCACCATCAAATAATGGACCAAGTCCACTAGAGGCATTGGTAATTTGGTACCATCTTTTAGGGTCGATGGGAATTTTTTGTCGACTGGTTGATTGGGCTTTACAATTGCCCATTGAGATCAATAATAGACCGATATAGGTAATAATATATACTGGATAATTGGATTGATTTTTCATAGGCATAAAGATAATCATTTTAAATATACCGTACGGACGGTATTGTGTAACCCTACAGAAATCTCATTTTTGAAAAAAATAATTAAATTTTATGAAAAAGTATTCTTTGCAATTGTTATTTGCGTTTATCGCAGCTAGTAGTCTTTTTTCTTGTACTAAAGACGAAATTACAAATGGGATTCAATCCGGTACGGTTGGCGCCAATGGCTTAGGTGCCGTTACTTGGGTAGAAGGTGGCGGGGGAGCCGGCACTCCTATTGTATGTGATTCAGCGTATGCTTCGGCTCAATATAAATCTATTTTTGTATATAAGGGGGCTACTACTACTCGCTATTTTTTTGAGATAAATCTTACTTCATTAGCGCCCGCTATTTATTCTCTGTCAACAAGTGGAAATGCAGTTGCATATGAAAGACCAGGGACATCTGGAAATACTACTGGTGCGGGGTCAATCACAGTTATTATCAATGCAAATAATAAGCTTAGTGGAACAGGTATAGTATCCATACCAAGCATTAATGATCGAGTGTATATCACCATTAAAGATTTACCGATTCGCCCTTAGGTTTCGTTACCCTACAAACAATTCAATTAACCCAATCATTTATTCAATGCAACAATTATTTAAGCGATTTATAAGTGTGGTATTCGTACTTTTTATATCTAGCCCTGTTTTATATGCACAACAGGTTATTGAAGCTGGACTGATTGACTTACAGCCGGAAGGAATTGCCAGCTACTTTGTTGATTTGGCAACTTCTCCCAATCAAAAACAATTAACAGGTATTGTTTCGGGAGGGCGGGTGATTTGTTTTGATTTTTCTGCTGCGGGAAAGCTAACTCAGGTATGGAGAAATTTGGAGTTGACAAATGGTCGCCAAGCGCAAATAGTTGACTATAGCATTTCCGGGAAATTTATTACCATCCGAGGCGGCAAGTCCAACTTAATAAAAAACAAGGGAAATAAAAGACAGTTGCCGGATGACGGATGGGTAATAGACGCATCAACTGGTAAAGAATTATTGCACGTGAATGAATGCTTTAATATTCAAATGGTAAATGATGAAATTGCCTTTGTAAGCTCTCCCAATGGCCTTGCATGGTACAGTATTGCTGATGGAAAATTGAAGCAAGAATTTGCCATGAAAGAAAATGAGTGCGCTGCTATTTCGCCTGACGGGAAAAATATAGTGGTAAGTGTTGATGCTGATATTGAATTTTTTAAAAATATAGCTAGTGCTACCAAACGAAAAAAAGAAATCAAAAATGCTCGGAAGGCTAAAAAAATATTGTTCATCTATAAAATGGAGAATCTTCAAAAACCTTATTTAATTAGTAGTGATGAAGTAGATATTGTAGTACAAATGAAGTTTGATGCTGAAGGGAAATACTTATACTATACTGCGTTCTTGGGGGGACAAGAAAATAGTACTTCACCTGCACTAAAAGTATTAGAGAGAATGGAATTGGCAACTGGGGAAATTGATCTTTCATACGGAGTAAAATCTGGTGATATGAATGCTTATTTCAGAGCCAACGCAGATCATATTATTAATACTACCGTTGAAGGAATGTCGGGACAAATACATCAAATTCAGGTTAGAAGTTTGAATGATATAGCCTCCGTAATGGCTGATTATGAAGTAAAGGGCAAGTTTTTAAAGTTTAGCTCTTACTATAATCCAGTTGCTTTAGTAGGTGGTACTACCAAAGCATTTATTGGGATGGATAAAACCATCTATGAATGGGATTTTGTGAAAGTGCCACATTTTCGTAGAAAAGGAATTCAAGGGGGAGATGAAGAAATGGCGGAGAAGTTGAGTGAATTACTTTCTGCATCTATTGAAGCTGGAGATATTGGTAAAAAAGTAGTCAAAAATAATCTTATTGGCACGTATGTAATGGACATTACGGTAGGGGAGAAAGGAAAGGTTTTAACTGTGTTCTGCGAAAGCGATGAACTTACCAATATTAAGCAGCAAAATTTGCTGAAAGATATTATAAAGGAACAAAAGTTTGAGGTAGAAATACCTAAGGGGCGAAGGGTTAAATTTCGCTATGCTTTTGACTTTCAACAATAGTCTTTTAATCAATAATCATAAAAATAAATAAATGAAAAAATCAATCCTCTTTTTAATATTACTTTTTGTAGGTAATATTATTGTTTCAGCACAAAAAGACATGACCGAATTATGGGAAAGTAAACTTGAGCACAAATGCGAACAAAACGAACTCAATGAAGAACTAGGTTTAATTATTTCTAGTAGTGAGAAAGAAATTTCTATAGTTGATTCTAAAACTGGGAAAGTAAAATGGACAAATTCCTTCAAAAAATTAACGGATGGTAAGTTGAATAAAGTAGATGAACGCATACCCATGTGGGATGCAAAAGTTATATTCTTATTCGATCGTCAGCGTGGTAAAGATGATATGGCAGTAATTGATCTTATGAATGGACAAATGTTATGGCATTCTGATAAGTACCAAAATGTTTCTGGAGAAGCAGTCGTATATATGCCAGAATTAGAAATGTTTGCAATTTCTAGTAAGTCAGCTTTCCACATGATTAAAGCAAGAACTGGTGAAGAACTTTGGGAAACACAAGGATTTAAAGGAACCTTAGGGAAATACCTGATTAATAGAAATGACAATACCATTATAGCATTAAATTATAATCCAAATGCAGCAAATGGGCTTAAAATATTTACAGCATTTGGTGCATTTAAAAGTCAGTTGACAAAACTGAATATTAAAAATGGAGATATTATTTGGCAGACAGATATTCGGGGAGCTGTTGAGCGAGAGATCAAAACTGGTAATATACTTGCGTCGCTTAAAGTATTGAACGAAGATAAATTAATGCTCTATTTGCAAGGAATTCAAATGTTCGATTTAAGCAGTGGAAAAATGCTTTGGAGTGTGGTGCACGACGAAAGTATTATGGAAGAAACGAAAAGAGGAATTGGAGCGAATTATAGTGGAAGTAAAATTGTAAGAAGTGCTGTGTATAGAGCTATTGCGGAACCACTTATTGATGGGGATAATATTTTTGTTGTTGATATTCCTGATAGAACGCATCAATTTGTTTCAAAGTATAATTTAAATACAGGCAAGTTGATTTGGAAAAGCGATGAAATTAAAAATCTGAAAGTAGCACCAAACTTATACAAAGCAGGCGATAAACTTATTTTACAAGTAGGTGGAAGAGTTGAAGTACAGGCACTCGTTCAGAAAAAACAAAACGTTGGTGGATTTGGAGGTCTGCCTAGTGCTAGTATGGTTACCTATGAGCGTGTTAGATTTTATAAAGAATTTGGACCCTTTGGTGTAATGGGTTTTAGTGCAGATAATGGACAGCAAGCTTGGCGTAGTGAAAGATTCTCTAAAGGAGTTACCAACGCCTTTATTAATGACAATCAATTAATTGTTGCAAGTGGAAAAGAATTGTACAATCTTGATCCTGCTACTGGCACCGAAAAGTATGAAGTGTCTTTGAAAGATGATGACATTAAACAAACAGAAAGTTTGTTTCGAATGGGTGATAATGCAATTATGGTTTGCGAAAAAGGAGTATCATCCTACAAGTTTTCAGAGGGTAAAAAAAATTGGGCTGTTAGAACCAAGCGCGGTGATTTATATGATATATCTGGAAATATTGCTTTCTATAGGACAGAAAAAAATGACCAGATTGCCATTGATCTTGAAACAGGTAGCTATACCAATTATGATGCAAGAAAAGATGCAGACACTGAAGTTTCCGAAGACGGTTCATTTATTTTTATCTTTGAAAAGAGCAAAATAACTAAGGCAAAAACCAAGTTGTAAATAATAACTACACGCTTGTTGATAGTGTTTAAATATCTATTTATAAGCGTGTAGTTTCATTAATTAGTTACCATGAATAATTTTTTATTTTTTTTATCCTTATTACTTGGCAATTGTATTTTAGCACAAAATTCTAAACAGATTAATCTAGGAGCCAAAGTAAATACGAATGCAGGTGAATTACATCCCATAATTAGTGCGGATGGCAAGAAATTATTTTTTGTTCGCGATAATTATATGGGTAATACTGGTGGCGTAGAAGATTCTCAAGATGGCTATTTATCCATACTCGGTATTGAAGATAAATGGCAAGAAGCTTCCAACTTAGGTAAACCTTTTAACAGCGGAAAATTCAATTCAATTGAAAGCGTTTCTGTAGATCAAAATTCATTCATAATCAGGGGATCTTATGACTCATCTGGGGTAAGAACAAATAAGGGCGGCTTTTCCTACATTGTAAAAACGGAAAATGGTTTTTCACTTCCCACTCCTATAACTATTAAGAATTATAATATACTTAGCTCTGGCTCTAAATATTCTAATATATCACTTTGTAGTGACGGTAAAACAATGTTAATTGCGCTCTCTGATCCACTAGATAAAATGAAAGGTAATATCTATGTTTCTTTTAAAAATAGTACTTCAGTAAATAAGTCAGAAGTGTTTGAGGAAAGAACTGCTACAGGAATAGAAGAAGATACTCCAGATGCTGGTGCCAATGGCGGAGGCGCGCCTGAAGAAAAAAAACATAAATTCAGTCTAGCCGATTTAAAGAAAAAAAACCGTAAAAATAATAAGGAAGAAGTTAGTAAAGGCAAAAGTAGTGACACAAATACGCCTCATAAAACTGAACAAAATAATTCAACTTCTGGTGTAGGCTCAACTGGACAATCTGGGTCTTTAGGTATGGGTGGACGTGGAGGAATATTGATCCCTAAATTTGAATGGAGTGAACCCAAGCCCATTAAGGTTTTTGCTTTAAAAGGAATAGATGAAGGAACGCCCTATCTGGCCTCTGATATGAAAACACTTTATTATTCTTCTGATCGAATTGGATCTATTGGTGGTAATGATATTTGGATGTCAGTTCGACAAGATGATAGTTGGCAAAATTGGTCGGAACCAGTGAACTTAGGTTCTGAAATAAATACGCCTAGCTGGGATGCCTATTATACACTTGATGCCAAAGCAGAATTTGCTTATATGGTTTCTAATCAAGATGGCTTTGGCAAAGGAGATATTGTTAAAGTACAATTAAAAGAAGTACTAAGACCCAAACCTGTTGTACTTATAAAGGGTAAAGTTTACAACGACCTTACTAAAAAAGTAATGGGAGCATCTATTATCTATGAAAATTTAGTGACCAACGAAAATATAGGAATGGCTAATGCAAATCCTCAAACAGGTGAATATCAAATTGCGCTACCTTGTGGATTTAATTATGGATTTTTAGCAGCTGCTCCTGGTTTTTTTTCACTCAGTAATAGTCTCGACCTTATAAAGCAAAATGAGTACACTGAAATTATTAGAGACCTTTATCTTTCACCTATTGAAATTGGTAAAGCCATCAGTCTCAATAATATTTTCTTCGACTTTGGTAAAGCGAGTTTACGACCAGAGAGTGCCGGAGAAATTGAGCGGTTGGCCGACTTATTAATTCGCAATCCTTCTATTGAAATTGCTTTGTCGGGACATACTGATAATATTGGTAATGAAAAAGCAAATCTTTCCTTGAGCACAGAAAGGGTGAATGCAGTAAAGAAAGCATTGGTTGATAAAGGACTCAACGAAAGTAGAATCAACGCTCAAGGATTTGGTTCTACCAAGCCAGTAGCCACCAATACAACTGATGATGGTCGCCAACGAAATAGAAGGGTAGAATTCACCGTGGTAAAACAATAGCTATCTTCGTTACTTTAAACGATGATAGCTATGTTTCAATGTATTATACAACGGTGCTTATTTTGTTGCCTCATTATAACCATTTTTTTCAACCCAATTCCTTTGCTGGCTCAATCCCCACTAGCCATGGGGAGTGCCGAAATTTATCAGCAATTAAGGCAATTGCAGGTATTGGGATCTGTGCTTTATATTGGAGCTCATCCAGATGATGAGAACAATAGCTTACTCCCTTATCTGGCTAAGGAAAAAAAATACAGGACTGCCTATCTGAGTCTAACTAGGGGTGATGGGGGGCAGAACCTCATAGGCCCAGAACAGGGTATCGAATTGGGGTTGATCAGAACCCAAGAATTGCTTGCTGCCAGAAGAATAGATGGCGCTGAACAATATTTTAGCAGTGCCTATGAATTTGGATTCAGCAAGTCTGCCAATGAAACACTTCGCTACTGGAATAAACAAAAAGTACTGGCCGATATGGTATGGGTAATCCGAAAATTTCAACCCGATATCATCATCAACCGATTCCCACCCGATGCTCGTGCTGGCCACGCCCACCACACCGCTTCCGCCATGCTATCCATCGAAGCTTTTAAAGCAGCAGCCGATGCTACACAATTTCCAGAACAACTAAAAGAAGGGGTAACTATTTGGCAGGCAAAACGTTTGCTCTGGAATACATTCAATTTTGGCGGAGCCAATACTACCAGTGATACCCAATTAAAAATTGATGCTGGTGTTTACAATCCCATAATTGGAAAAAATTATGGAGAACTAGGGGGTGAAGCAAGAAGCATGCACAAAAGTCAAGGTGAAGGAAGACCTCGTAGAAAGGGACAGATTTATGAATATTTTGCGACCATTGCTGGTGACTCTGCAAAAAATTCATTGATGGATGGAATTGTTACCGATTGGAATAGAATTCCAAATGAAGGAGCCGCACTTGCACTCGCTATCCAAGCCATTATAGATCATTATCAATTTGATCATTCCGAAAAATCTGTAGAAGCTTTGGTAAAACTATACCATCAATTTCAAAACATAAGCTTTATTGGTAGTTGGTGGTACCAGAAGAAAAAAGAAATAGAAGACTTGATAATTGCCTGTGCTGGTGTTTTTATAGAAGCTACAACAGATACGGAATATGCGGTGTCTGGTGAAAAACTTACCGTAAATTTTTTCCTGAATAAAAGAACCGATGTGAATTTGCAACTCGATCGTATTCTATTAAATACTTCGGGGGAACAATCCTACGATACTATTTTAAACAAAGCAACACCTGCCAATACCAATTGGCTGCTTAGTGAAAGTTTTACAGTGCCTTTAAAGACATCCTATTCCCAGCCTTATTGGTTTGCAAAGCCAATGGCCGACATAGGTACTTTTAATGTAACTGATTATGGACTAATTGGTAATGCTGAATCTGATCCAGCATTCGTTGCAAAATTTGTGTTCAGCATGAATGAAATTTCTTGGACCATCACTAGGCCAGTCCAATACAAATACGTAGATCCAGTGAGGGGAGAATTGCACCAACCATTAATTGTGATTGCTCCCATGGTTATTTCTTTGGACAAACAAGTGCTGCTAGCCAAAGTTTCAAATACTGGAAAAAGCAATACCAGCATCACCCCACTACTATTGCAGTTTAAATCTAATTTTACAGTGCCCGCCATCCCTATCAAAATCAGTCTCAAAGATGGGGAGCAATACCTGTTCTCAAAAGATACTTTAATGGATCTTAATGCAGGAAGTATTTATCCTTATACTTTTGACATGAATCAAATACTTGAAAATAAAACCGCCTCTAATATTTCTGCTGAAATAAGCTACGAAGGCAACGGTAAAAAATATGCTGCGGTACATTATTTGAAAGCCATTAAATACGACCATATTCCTGCCATTCATTATTTCTATAAAGACAATACCATAGTAGTAAATGATTTAATAAAAACAGTTAGTAAAAAGCTTGCTTATATTATTGGTGCTGGCGACCTTGTTCCAGAAGCATTGGCCCAATTGGGTTATACGGTTGATTACTTGAAAGAAGCCGATATCACCCCAGAGAAATTAAGTAAATACCAAGCAGTAATGGTAGGTATTCGTGCTTATAATATACATGAATGGCTTACCAATAAAAACGATGTACTGAATCAATATATTTCAAAAGGGGGGCATTTGATTGTACAATATTTAAAGACCAATCAGGTCGGAAATAAAAAAGTAAAAGTAGGCCCCTATGCTTTTTCCATCACCAATACCCGCATCACAGAAGAAAATGCGCCAGTAAATATGCTCAATCCCAGTCACCCTTTCTTGAATTATCCCAATAAAATTAGCGACAATGATTTTAAAGGCTGGGTACAGGAGCGCAGCACCTATCAGATGGAGCCTGTAGCTGCTCCTTATAATGCAGTTTTAAGCATGAATGATACTGGCGAAAAGCAAACCGAAGGAAGTTTAATTACAGCCCAATATGGCAAAGGTAATTTTACGTATATCAGCATGACGCTGTTTCGTCAATTACCCGCAGGCGTAACAGGTGCTTACCGTTTATTGGCCAATATTATTGCATTAAAACCCCATCCATAATTATTATGCACCCTAGAAAAAAAATTGGTTTTTTTACCATCATGCTCATTGGGGTTGGTATAGGATTGTTTCTAAAAAATGTAAAAGCTGGATTGCTTATTGGCCTAGCATTGGGATTATTTGGAGGTGGATTAATTAATTCAAAACCTAGAAAATGAGTAAGCCCCCTTTCTTTAAATTTTGGAATAGCTGGTATAACTTTGTAATTGCTGTATTACTGGTGTTGATTCTTTTTTTTACTTGGCTTACAATTTATTTTAAATGAGCAAAATTGATTGGTTTGTACTTGTATTCACCCTTGGTAGTATTATTGCTTATGGTCTTTATAAAAGCAAGACCAGCAAAAATTTAGAGGGCTATTTTCTAAGCAATCGAAGCATGCCTTGGTACCTAGTGCTATTGAGTATAATGGGTACACAGGCCAGTGCCATCACTTTCTTATCAGCGCCTGGTCAAGCTTTTACCGATGGAATGCGCTTTGTACAATATTATTTTGGATTGCCAATTGCAATGGTGATTCTCTGCATCACATTCGTTCCATTATTTAGTCGCTTAAAAGTATTTACTGCTTACGAATTTTTAGAACAACGTTTTGATGTGAAGACAAGGGTATTCACGTCCTCACTTTTTTTAATTTCACGCGGATTGTCTACTGGTATCAGCATTTATGCACCATCCATTATTTTATCTTCATTAATGGGCTGGGATATTTTTTGGACCAATATTGTAATGGGTGGGATGTTGATTATTTATACGGTATCGGGTGGTGCAAAAGCAGTGGCTTATACCCAACAATTACAGTTGGGAATTATTTTTTTAGGAATGTTTATTGCAGGCTATCTTATTGTTCGCCATCTTCCAGAAAATATTGGTTTTACGCAAGCCCTACAGATCAGCGGGGCTTCTGGTAAAATGAATATCATTACAACTGGTTTTACTGAAAAAGGCTTCGATTGGAAAGACCGCTATAATATTATTAGTGGGATTATTGGAGGATTTTTTCTGGCCCTTTCATATTTCGGAACCGATCAATCGCAAGTAGGGAGGTATCTAACCGCAAAAGACAATACCGAAAGCAGAATTGGGTTACTAATGAATGGATTAGTGAAAGTGCCCATGCAGTTTCTTATACTTTTGTTGGGTGCTCTGTTGTTTACTTTTTATCAGTTCAATCCTTCTCCTATTTTCTTTAATAAGGCAGTGGAAGCAAAGGCCCTATCAACCCCTTATAAAGATTCACTTACATCGGTTCGGTATCGGTTTGAAGACCAGCAGATGGTTCAACAAGCTTATAGTAAACTTTATTTGTTGAAACAATCGCAACCTTATAAAGACAGTGTTGCAATGGGCGCAGCTAAACTAGATGGAATTAAGAAAGAATATAAGATTTTATTAAAAAAAGCAGTCCCCAACAGCGATACTAATGATACCAATTATATTTTTCTTCGGTTTGTGGTTGATTTCCTTCCAAAGGGATTGGTAGGTCTCTTAATTGCTATTATTTTTTTGGCAGCATGGGGCTCTATTGCGGCTGCATTAAATTCATTGGCTTCTTGTACCATGATAGATTTTCACAAAAGGTTTGTAAAGCAGTCGCCCTGTGGGACAGCTATTTTACAAGATGAAAAAGAATATAAATTGTCTAAATACTATACATTCGGGTGGGGTGTATTTTGTATTATTACCGCAGAATTTGCCACAGGAATGGGTAGTTTAATTGAAGCAGTAAATGTATTGGGGTCGCTTTTTTATGGGGTAATTCTCGGTATTTTTCTAGTAGCATTTTATTTGAAAAAAATTGGCAGTAATGCTGTTTTCTGGGCAGCAGTAATTGGGGAATTATTGGTTATTTTATTATTCTTGCTAGACAAATATGAAATAATCGGATTGGGATTTCTTTGGTTGAATGTAGTAGGTGCATTATTTGTGGTAATACTGAGTGGCTGTTTTTCTTTTTTCAAAAGATAAATCCATATCTTCCTTGCTTACACATCCAATGAATATATGAATACAAGTTTTAAAACCGTATCCTGGGCATATAATGCCACCATGTATGAAGTAAATATTCGCCAGTATACACCCGAAGGAACTTTTAATGCATTTGCAAAATATCTTCCGCAATTAAAGCAGATGGGGGTTCATATATTATGGCTAATGCCGATTACTCCAATTAGTGTAAAAGTGAGGCAAGGCAGCTTAGGTAGCTATTATGCTTGCAGCAGTTATACAGATATCAATCCTGAATTTGGAACCTTGGATGATTTTAAAAGTCTTATAAAACAGGCACATGAGCTGGGGTTTAAAGTTATTATTGACTGGGTGGCAAATCATACTGGTTGGGATCACCATTGGACGATTGAACATCCCGAATGGATGATGCAGGGTGAGGATGGAAATTTTACAGAAAAAAACGGCTGGCATGATGTGATTGACTTGAATTTCGAGTCCACCGAAATGCGAACTGCATTAATGAATGCCATGCAGTATTGGGTGAGTGATTGTGATATTGATGGCTTTAGATGTGATATGGCTCATCTGGTTCCACTCGATTTTTGGAAGCAAGCAAGGTTGTATTGTGAGCGCATCAAACCTTTGTATTGGCTGGCTGAATGTGAAGTGGTAGATTATCACCAAGTTTTTGATGCCACTTACGCTTGGTGGTGGATGCACGAAACAGGTCGCCATGCAAAGCAGGAAAGTACCCTGCATGAAATTAGAAATGTGTTACACGCTTATTCGCAATATCCCGAAGGTGCTTGCAAATTATTTTTCACCAGCAACCATGATGAGAATAGTTGGAATGGAACTGAAATAGAGAAATATGGAATTGCTGCAAAAGCTTGGTCTGTATTTTGTTTTACTTGGCATGGAATGCCCATGGTATATAGCGGACAGGAGAGTCCCAGTGAAAAGCGATTGTTGTTTTTTGATAAGGATTTAATAGAATGGAAGCAGCCTTTGAAGTTGTTTGATTTTTATACTGTACTCGCTTATTTGCGCAAGAATAACAAAGCAATTCATAGTGGGGAATCCTTTATTCTTCCTTCGGATAGGGACAATGAGTTGATGGCTTATTTTAGAAAAAAAGAGAAGGATTTAGTCTTGGTAATATTGAATATCTCTACCCATAACCGATTAAAAATTAATGTGCAGCATGAGTGGTTGCATGGAAGGTTTCGCAATATTTTTTCGGGACTTGAATTCAGTTTTCAAAACCAAGAATCTTTCGAATTACAGGCAGGGGAATACTTGGTATATGAACGAATAGCAGCGTTATAAAAAAATGGCTTAAGAATTTCAATGTCAGAAATTCTTAAGCCATTCAAAAACTCAATCCTATAAATTTTATTCTTCAGTCAACTGAAGCGGATAAGTATATCTTCCTTCAAATCCTGGATAAAAACCATCTACCCTTAAAGTGCCCGACTTAATTAGTGTAAGTGCCGCTTTTAGTTCTTCCAGATTAGTGATGTCTTTTCCATTAACGCCTGTAATTACAAAACCATCTTCCATACGGCTCTTGCTCAATAAACCAGTGCCTACTTTTTTTACCACCACTCCACCTGCAACATCATTGGCAGCGGCAATTTTTTTATCAAGATTCACCAATTCACCTCCCAACTTCTCTACAATAGAACTTGTTTTTACAATATCAGTATTACCAGCTTTATTTTTTAAAGTAATATTTACCATATCATCTTTTCCACCTCTTTTGTAATTCACGGTTATTTTATCACCTGGTTTAAAACGGGCTACTTGTTCCTGAAGTTCAGGCCCAGTGGCTACATTGGTGCCATTTATTTTGGTAATAATATCACCTTTTTTTAACCCCGCCCCAGCCGCTGCACCGCCTTCAGGAACAGCAGTAATATATACACCTTCTCCCTCTTTAAATGCAGTACCCAATTCTTTTTCCAACTCACGTTTGGCTTCGTCACTTAAATTATCACTTGGGTAACTGATGCCGATATATGCTCGTTGAACCGTACCGAATTTTACAATATCGGTTACAATCTTCTTCACCATATTTACAGGAATTGCATACGAGTAGCCTGCATAAGAGCCCGTAGGAGAAGCAATAGCAGAATTAATACCAATGAGTTCGCCGTTGGTATTGATTAAAGCACCGCCACTATTGCCTGGGTTTACAGCAGCATCTGTTTGAATAAATGATTCCACAGGATTAGCACCTTGGCGAGAATTGATGCCGATGGATCTTGATTTAGCACTGATGATACCTGCGGTTACTGTAACATCCAAATTCAATGGATACCCAATTGCCAACACCCATTGCCCTAATTTTGATTCATCACTATTGCCGTAAACAAGATAAGGAAATGCTTTTCCTTCAATTTTAAGCACTGCCAAATCGCTGTTGGGATCTTGCCCTATTAGAACCGCTTTGTAAGATTTTTTATTAGCGAGTGTTACACTTATCTCATCCGAGCCATCAATAACGTGACTATTAGTAACAATATAACCATCTTCAGTAATTAGTACACCGCTGCCACTGGCACGCTGTTCGGGTTGTACTCGTGGGCCACCAAAGAAATCGCCAAAGTCGTCGCCAAACATATCAGAAAAAGGATTCCGTTGTTTTTGAGAATTACTTACTTGTTTGGCTTTGGTACGGGTTTTAATATGAACAACCGCTGCCGTTCCAGAAGTAGATGCAGCAGTGAAGTCCACCGTTCCAGCAGCATTATTGTTGTTGTTTCCGAAATAACCTGCATAGTTCACAGGCAATTTGCCAGATTCTTGAATGCCTGCCTGTTGGTGGGCTACATATTTTCCAAAGCCCCAAACACTTGCTAGCGCAGTTGTGGCGCTAATGGCCACAATTACTAAACCATTTTTCCAATTCATAATTGTTGATATTTAAATTTCATGCTCAAATTACATACCTTTCTGATAACAAATAAACAAAGCTGTTTAAATGGCAGTGCACCAGCCACACCATTTAACAAATGTTTTTATAATTTACGCAAAAAACAGTGCTAAAAGGGCAAACAAATGTCATTTTGTTAGTCCCCTTAAAAATTTCATGGTATCAACACCATCGGCATAATCGGTTAGTGCAGGCTTTTGTGCGCTACCAAATGCAACCAAATTATGACCCACCATGCATTGTATGCTCTCATCTGCTTTCAACTGGTTTATCAAAACTGTTTTGTTGGTATAAAAACTGTAATGGAGCTGACTTACAGGCGAAAAAGGAGAAATATTTTCTGTAAGTACCACCGTATCATTGTTCATATAATATTTTCCGCCCATGATTAGCAATGCCAAATGATAGTCAAAATTATTTTTGTATTTATGGTACTCCATAAACCCTTCATATTTTTTTAAGGCAGTCAGTAGTGGAATGAAATCGTATCCTTCTGGAACGAATACCTGCGTAATATTTCTGCATCCAAGCCCAAAAAACAACATGGTATCATCTGCCAATGCAGCCAGTTCTTGCTTCGTTTCAGTGCCGTCTAAAATGGCAATTGAAGTCCTGTTTTTTCTAATAATATGCGGGTATTTGCCAAAATAATACTCAAAATATCGACTGGAATTATTACTACCAGTAGCTATATAAGCGTTTAAATTATTGAGTCGCTCTGTAAAAGAAATATGATTTTGGATGGTTAGTTCCCATTCATAAAGTTTCTTCACCAGGAATTTAATCATTAAATCGTCTTTAGAAGAAGCTTTAATTACGGCTTGATGCCCACTTATAAAAACACAAAGTAAGTCGTGAAACCCCACCAATGGAATATTTCCTGCCATAACAATGCCTACCGATTGGGGATTTTCTACCATTTCTGGAAGCTGGTACTGCTCGGCCCAGTTGTTTAAAGCAGGTTCCTGTAAAAATTGGTCAATAATATGAGTGACAGCCGCATCAATAAATTCAGGGATAAACCACTGATTTTGTTGAAAAGCACGCTCTTTTACATCCATCCATTCGGGGTCATTTTCAGTTAAGTAATGACCTAATTGAGTTAATAATTTAATTCGTTCTTGTAAAATCATTTGTCAGCCGTATTTTTGATACTGCAAATGTAATTTTACTCAACCAACAATCCCATTTTGTATGGCAATCAAAATAACAGAAGAATGTATCAACTGCGGCGCATGTGAGCCCGAATGTCCCAATAACGCTATTTATGAGGGTGGAGTAGAATGGGCAATAGCCGATGGAACCACCATTAAGGGCAGTTTTCAATTAATGGATGGTACAATGGTAGATGCTGACAAGCGTTTAGAGCCCATTAGTCTCGACACCTATTATATCTCGCCCAATAAGTGTACAGAATGTCAAGGTTTTCATGAAGAGCCACAGTGTGCAGCGGTTTGTCCCGTTGACTGCTGTGTTCCCGATGAATTGTACCAAGAAACGGTAGATGATTTGATGGCGAAGAAAACTAAAATGCATATCTAAGAATTTTTCAAATAATTGCATGAAGAAGAAACTGGCATTGGTTACAGGTGGGCTAAGTGGAGAAGCACAGATCAGCTATAAGAGCGCGGTAACTGTGGGCAATCATATTGACCGCAACCAGTATGATGTTTATAAGATTGACATTAATGCTACAGGATGGTGGTATGAAGACGCAACGGGTAATAAGTTTGCTGTAGATAAAAACGATTTTAGTGTGATGGATGGGGGTATAAAAATTAATTTTGATATAGCCCTTATTTGCATTCATGGAACGCCTGGGGAAGATGGAAAACTACAAGGCTATTTCGATTTATTGGGGATGCGCTACACCAGTTGCGATGCAGCTACTTCTGCCATCACCATGAATAAAGGATATACTGTTGCAGTAGTTGCGTCGGGGGGAATAAATACGGCTAAATCCATGCATTTGTTCCAGCATACGCCAATTGCTACAGATACTATTTTAAATCAACTAAAATTGCCTTTATTTGTGAAACCCAATAATGGGGGTAGTAGTATTGGCATGAGCAAAGTAGTAGCCGCAGATCAGTTGGCAGCTGCACTGAAAAAGGCTTTTAGAGAAGACGATCAAATTCTAGTAGAAGAATTTATCAGTGGAAGGGAATTCACCATTGGTGTGTTTAAAGAAAAAAATACGATTACTATTCTACCTATTACAGAGATCAGTACCGAGAATGATTTCTTTGATTTTGAAGCCAAATACCAAGGAAAAAGTACAGAAATTACACCCGCTATTATTACAGAACAAATGCAAACGGAATTAAGTGATGCTGCTAAGCGCGTTTACGAAATATTGAATTGTAGGGGCATAGTAAGAATAGATTTTATTTATGATACTACTCAGCAAAAGCCGTATATATTGGAAGTAAATACGGTACCCGGCCAAAGCGATGCATCTGTTATTCCACAGCAGGTAAGGGCAATGGGTATGAGCTTAACCGATTTTTATTCTGCAGTTATTGAGCAGGCATTCACTTAAACCATAACCTTCAAATCTAAAACATTTCTGCCTTGTTCAAATTCATTACTAGTAAACCACTTTGGGTTAATATACTTGCCGGCCTAGGATTTGTGGTATTGATTATTGTATTGTTCTTCGTATCGTTGGATATGATTACTGGGTATGGAAAATTCGAAAAAGTACCATCTGTAACTGGGCAGCATATTATTGCTGCACAAAAAATATTGGAAGACAAAGGATTTGAAGTGGTTTTGCAAGATTCTGTTTATGTAGACAGTGTTGCCAAACAATCAGTAATAAGGCAATTACCAGAAGCCGATGCGGTTGTGAAGACAGGCAGAACCATTTATCTCACCATCAATCGTACCATTCCACCACAGGTTGAAATGCCTGATCTTACTGGCTTTTCTATTCGCAGTGCTGAAATGTATTTACAAAGTCTAGGATTGAAATTGGGTTATATTACTTATAGACCAGATATAGCTCGTAATGCCGTGCTTGAACAATTGTTAAATGGTATAGCCGTGAAGCCCGGTAGCAAAATATCCATAGGCAGTCAAATTAGTTTTGTATTGGGAAGTGGTGTAGGAGGAGATGAAGCAGAAGTGCCAGATTTGATTGGGTTAACCTTGGGTGAAGCAAAAGCATATTTAGTTACTTTAAATATTAACCTGGGCTCTGTATTAGCACTTGGTGTAGTTGCCGATTCGGCTTCTGCATTTGTGATCAAACAAAATCCACCTTTGTATTCTGAAATACCAGGTACCAATGGCGAAAAACAATTTAATAAAATAAGGCAGGGGCAGATCATGGATTTATATATCAGTGAAAAACCACCTGTAAAAGATACCATTTCATCCATTACCCAACAATAATTTTATGCAGACTATTACCGTTGAAGCACTGAAAGCGAAACTAGACAGTGGTGAAAAAATAAATCTTTTAGATGTGCGTGAGCCACATGAGCATGCTGATTTTAATATTGGTGGATTGTTATTACCATTGGGTAATATTCAAACCATGCAATTAGATAATATAGAAGATTTTAAAGAAGAAGAATTGTATGTGTATTGTAGAAGCGGTAATAGAAGCGGGCAAGCATGTCTTATTTTGTCGACCGCTGGATTTCAAAATACGATTAATATTACTGGTGGAATGCTGGCATGGCAGGAGCGAATAGTGAAATAGATGCTTCCAAACGGATATTACAAAGATTTCAGAAGGCCCTGATTCATTCAGGGCTTTTGTATATAATAATCGATTTGTTTTGCTTACTAATACCCAAACTGTTGTTTATGACTAAATATTTTTTTTCTGTATTATTGTTTATTGGTTTTTGTGCGCAAGGGGCTACTGTTACGGGAACCATTCGTTCTGCAAAAGATGGTAAGGCATTGCCTTTTTCTTCTATCTTATTAAAAGGTTCAACCAAAGGTGTTTCTGCCAATAGTAATGGCTTTTATACCCTTTCGCTTAGTGCTGGTTCATATATATTGGTTTGCCAGTTTATTGGCTATACTACGGAAGAAAAAAAAATAACAGTAGGGAAAGATAATATTATAATTGATTTTGAATTGAATGCCCGCGAATACGATTTAAAAGATGTGGTGGTGAAGTCGGGAGGAGAAGATCCTGCTTATGCTATTATTAGAAAAGCCATTGAAAAAAGAGCAGAACACCTTACAGAGATAAAAGAATTTAGTACAGAAGTGTATATAAAAGGTCAAATGCAATTGCGTAGTTTTCCTAAAAAATTTTTTGGAGAGAAAGTCGATTTTGAAGACGGAGATACCAGCAAAAGAAAAATGCTTTTTTTATCAGAAACCATTGCAAAGTATTCGGTAGAAGTACCCAATAAGAAAAAAATTGAAGTACTGTCCACCAAAGTAAGTGGTCGTAGTGATGGATTTGGTTTCAGTAATCCACAAATTATTTCATTTTATGAGAATACCATTTCAATGGGTAGAAGTCTTAACCCAAGGGGATTTATCTCTCCACTTGCTGATAATGCACTCAATTATTATCGCTACAAATTTGAAGGTACTTTTTATGAATTTGGAAAAGAGGTTAGTCGCGTTAAAGTAATTCCTAAAAGAATGTACGAGCCTTTGTTCAGTGGCTATATTAATATTACAGAGAACGATTGGAGAATTCAAAGTGTTGATTTAATGCTGCTGAAACAACAACAAATGCAATTGCTAGACACATTGGTAATTCAACAACAATATGTACCAGCAGGTGATGTGTGGGTAATTAAAAACCAAGTTATTTATCCCTCGGGTAAATTTTTTGGGTTCGACTTTTTCGGTAGCTTTCTTCAGGTGTACGATAAGTTTAATTTGACACCTGCATTTAAGCCTAAATTTTTTGACAATACTATTCTTAAATATTACGATAGTTCCAATAAAAAAACAAGTGCATATTGGGATAGTATTCGTCCCCTTCCACTATCTATTGAAGAAATAAAAGATTATAAAAAGAAAGACAGTCTCGAAGTAGTTCGCAAAGACCCTCGTTACTTAGATTCACTGGATAGAATTAGGAATAAGTTTAGTTTAAAGGGGTTTTTATTAACGGGGCAAACCATTAGCAAACAGAAATACAAAACAACCATTACATTTCAATCATTGCTAACATCCTTAAATTATAATACGGTAGAGGGTGGGGTATTGCAGTACAGTCCCATTGTTAGAAAAGAATTTGAAGGTAGAAGATCCTTCAGTATTACTCCCAGCTTAAGGTATGGGTTTGCCAATAAACATTTCAATCCATCACTATCAGTCAATTATATTTTTGGTAAAAAGTATATTGAGAATTTATCGTTTTCAGGTGGCAGAAAAGTATACCAATTTAATAATGCAGAGCCTATTTCTGAGAACATTAATTCACTTTACACTTTGCAATCGGAATACAACTATATGAAAATTTATGAAGCGAATTATTTTACAATAAGGTATGCTAAGGGAATTGGCAATGGGGTTAATATATCTGGTGATTTCCAGTTTCAAGATCGGATACCTTTAGAAAATCTGGCAGATATGACGGTTTGGAAAAATTATCCCAACAGGCAATTTACACCCAATTATCCAACGGAGTTGACCAGTACAAATATGGTAAGAAATCAGGCTGCCACGGTTACTTTTGGCCTTACATGGAGGCCAGGCGCAAAATATATTGAATACCCTGATCGCAAAGTAAATATCGGATCACGCCAACCTACTTTCACTGCTTCTATTACACAAGGCATTAACGGGTTATTGGGAAGTGATGTAGATTTTACCCGTTGGAAAATTGGGGTAAGTGATGAACTTAATTTAAAGTTAGCGGGAAGGTTTAATTACAATATTACTGTCGGCGGTTTTTTAAATGCTGCTAAAACTTTTATACCCGATTATCAGCATTACCTCGGCAACCAGACTATCTTATCTGCGGCTGCGCTCAACAGCTTTCAACTTGCTACTTATTATCGTTATAGTAATACAGCATCATTTAATGCAACTGCACATATTGAATACCATTTGAATGGATTAATCAGCAATAAAATTCCTGGGTTTAGAAAATTGAATTGGTTTTTTGTTACAGGGGCAAATGGGTTACATATTAAAAATGGAACCGATTACGCAGAATATTTTATTGGTCTCGAAAATATATTTAAAATAATACGGGTAGATTTTGTGCAGGGATTTGAAAAAGCAGGAGCTAAGCCAACAGGGTTCCGCATTTCAATTCCACTTATTCGATAATTTGTATTTTTGTAATGTATGGCAATATTACACAATCGCGTTTCCAATCAGGAGTTAAAAGAGCGGCTGATGAAGGAGGAATTTAAAAGAACCACCATCAGCTTTTATCGGTATTTCCCCATTCAAGATCCGTTGAATTTTCGCAATCATCTGTACAATGTATTGAATGCCATACAGGTGTTTGGAAGAATTTATATAGCCCAAGAAGGCATCAATGCGCAGATAAGTGTTCCCGCGCATTTGATGGAAGATTTTAAAATTATAATGAATGCGATACCCGGATTTGAAAACCTGCGATTAAATATAGCCGTAGCTGATATTTCAGGATTAAACGATGCAACACAACAGGGGAAAAGTTTTTGGGTACTTAAAATAAAAGTAAGGGAAAAAATAGTAGCTGATGGAATTGATGATCCACATTTTTCAATGGAGCAAAAAGGGAAATATGTGAATGCTGAACAGATGAATTCGTTGCTGAACAATCCAGATACGGTGGTGGTAGATATGCGCAATCATTATGAATATGAAGTAGGACACTTTCAATCGGCTATTGAAATACCCTCAGATACTTTTAGAGATCAATTGCCCATGGCCGCTTCCATGTTAAAAGGGAAGGAGCAGAAAAACATCATCATGTATTGTACTGGTGGAATTAGGTGTGAGAAAGCCAGTGCTTATATGTTGTACAAAGGCTTTGAAAATGTATTTCATTTAGAAGGTGGTATTATTCATTATGCCAATGAAATAAAAGCGATGGGAATGGAACCAAAATTTATTGGAAAGAATTTTGTTTTCGACGATCGGCTTGGAGAGCGTATTACACCCGATATTATTGCCCATTGCCACCAATGTGGCCAACCTTGCGATGCTCATACAAATTGCAAAAACGACGGCTGTCATTTATTGTTTATACAATGCCCAACCTGTGCGCAAACATTTGATGGATGTTGTAGTGCTGAGTGTAAAGAAACTATTCATCTTCCGATAGAACGGCAGGCCGAAATTCGCAGTGGAATTAATAAAGGGAGGAACGTGTTTAATAAAAGTAAGGAGCGACTTCGTCCACGACTCAATAAAAACGACTGATTTTAATCGGGTAGCTGCGCAATGCTCTCTATTATTCTTGCATCTATCTCTGCTTCGGTAATATGAATGGGAATAAAAGATGCTCCAATTATTTTCTCATACAATTCAATATATCTTTTACTAATGGTTTGAATCCATTCATCGGTCATTTCAGGAACAGTTTGTCCTTCTTTGCCCATAAAATTATTTGCAATTAACCACTCCCGTACAAATTCTTTGCTCAGTTGTTTCTGCCGGTCGCCCGAAGTCTGCCGCTCTTCAAATCCATCGGCATAAAAGTAGCGCGATGAATCGGGGGTATGAATTTCGTCCATCAGGTAAATGGTATTGCCAAGTTTACCAAACTCATATTTGGTGTCTGCTAAAATTAATCCTCTTTTAGCCGCAATAGTTTTACCGCGCTCAAACAAAGCCAATGTGTACCGCTCTAATATTGCCCACTCTTCGGCTGTTGCTAAACCTTGCGCAATTATTTCTGCTGGCGAAATATCTTCATCGTGACCTTCGGAAGCCTTGGTAGAAGGAGTAATAATGGGGGAAGGGAAGAAGTCATTTTCCTTTAATCCATCAGGTATGGTAGCACCGCATAATAAACGATCTCCTTTTTGATAGGTTCTCCAAGCGTGTCCAACCAAGTTACCCCTTACCACCATTTCAATCTTAAATGGAATACATTTTCTGCCAATGGATACTTGTGGGGCAGGAGAGCTGTGCAGCCAGTTGGGACATATATCTAGGGTATTTTGCAGCATATATGCAGCAATTTGGTTTAGTACCTGTCCTTTATAAGGTATGGTTCTGGGAAGTATAACATCAAAAGCCGAAATGCGGTTACTGGCAATCATCACCAACCAGTTTTCACCTATTGAATAAACATCTCTTACTTTTCCTTTATAAAAACCAGTCTGAAGGGGGAACTTATTTATTAACATGGGTCAAAAATAGAACGCTAATTGTCGAAAACTTAAAGCGGGATTATTTTTTTGTCCACAAATTAATTTATTCAATAATAAATTAAATTTTTACAAGAACTTAACATATCCTATTTTGCCTAACATTTTAACCAAATATTGCTATTATGAGAAGACTATTAACCCCACTAGGCTTGTCTGTTTTTGCGCTTTTGCTTACATTATCTGTAGCAGCACAACAAGTAACTACCATATCAGGTAGTGTAAAGAACGGAAAATCAAAAGAATTACTTTCGGCAGTGTCCATTTCGGTAAAAGGAGGTACAGCAGGTACCTACACGGATGATAAGGGCATATTTAAATTTTCGACTGTACAAAAGTTACCCTTCACCCTTATTGTATCATCGGTTGGATTTGCCAACAAAGAAGTAAGTATCACAGAAAATAACCAACAAGTAAGTGTTGAATTGGAAACTGCATTTACCTTAGGTAGTGAAATTGTAGTATCAGCATCTAGGGTTGCGGAGCGTATTTTGGAATCGCCTGTTTCTATTGAAAGAATCAGTGCTGGAGCAATTCGCAATTCACCAGCGGCCAATTATTACGATATGATTGCCAACCTAAAAGGGGTGGATGTAGTATCAGCCAGTTTAACTTTCACCAGTATTAGTACCCGTGGTTTTAATAGCAGTGGAAACAATCGCTTAAACCAGATTGTTGATGGAATGGATAACCAAGCTCCGGGACTCAATTTTGCGGTTGGTAGTTTTATTGGGTTGACTGAATTAGACGTTGACAATATAGAACTCCTGCAAGGTGCTTCATCTGCATTATACGGGCCAGGAGGTACCAATGGTACTTTGCTCATTAATAGTAAGAGCCCTTTTAAACACCAAGGTTTGAGCTTTCAGATTAAACAAGGTGCGAATCATATAGATAGTAAGCAACGTCCGAGATCTGCTTATTACGATTGGAGTGTTCGATATGCGGCTAAAGTATCTGATAAATTTGCGTATAAAATCAATGCCCAGTTTGTACAAGCACAAGACTGGTTGGCCAATAATGAAGGCAACTATCTACGCACTCCATTATCTGCTTCTCCAAATGGAGAGGTAAAGGGTGGTACTCGTTTGTCTGATCCTAATTATGACGGTATCAATACTTATGGAGATGAAACCAATACAGATTTGCGTGGTGCATTTGCAGGCGTAATTTCTGCTAATCCTTTCTTAGGGCTTATTCCTGGCGGTACATTTCCGGGAATTGCTGCACCAACTCCCATTCCATCTTCAGCGGTACTTGGTTATTTTGCAAGCCGACCAAATTTTGTTTCTAGAACTGGGTACAATGAAAACCAAGTAGTTGATCCCACAACCGTGAATTTTAAATTAGGTGGTGCATTTCATTATAAAATAAACGATAAGGTAGAAGCCATCTTAGCAGGTCAGTGGGGAACGGGTAATACGGTTTACACTGGTACCGATCGTTATGCGTTGAAGGAACTTAAAATGGCCCAGTATAAATTGGAGTTTAAAGCCAAAAATTGGTATATCAGAACCTATGTAACTCGTGAAAACTCTGGTAGTTCTTATAATGCTACCATTACTACTCGCCTCTTTAATGAGGCTTGGAAACCAAGTGCTACACAATGGTATCCTCAATTTGTAGGAGCTTCTGTTTCTGGTGCTACAAACTTATATATACAGTCACTGGGTGCTGGTTATGGTGCTGGTTTAGCTGCCGGATTAAGTCCAGCCGCAGCATTGGCTGCTGCTCAAGCAGGTGCGCCAAATATTGTAGCTCAGAATGAGGTGAATATTTTTAATGCAGCTCGTGGGGTAGCCGATATTGGTCGCCCTATTGGTTTTGTGGGTAATAATCCGCTCTTCCAAAATGTAGCTAATACGCCTATTTCTAAAGGCGGTGGTTTGTTTGTAGATAAAACAGGTTTGAATTCGTTGGAAGGTCAATACAACCTTACAGATGCATTGGGATTGGCTAAGCACGGAACTGATTTATTGGTAGGTGCCAATATCCGTCAATACGTATTAAATTCAAAAGGTACTTTATTTGCGGACACTATGGGAGTGATTAAAATCATGGAGTCGGGTGCATATCTTCAGATCTCTCAAAAACTGATGGGAGATCGGTTGAAAATAACCGCTTCTGGTCGCTACGATAAAAATACCAACTTTAAAGGTCGCTTTACTCCAAGGGTATCTGCAGTTGTAAAACTGGCACAAGATCATAACCTGCGTTTTTCTTACCAAACTGCATACCGTTTTCCTACTACCCAAAACCAGTGGATCAATCTCTTAGTAGGTGGTGGTCAGCGTTTAATGGGTGGTGTTCCTGAATTGAGAAATGGATATAATTTTGCAGGAAACCCAGCTTATACCGTAGCCAGTGTTCAGGCATTTGGAGCCAGCGTATTGGCTGGAGCCCCCAATCCCACATTATTACAACAGCAGCAGTTTGGCGAATTCAAACCAGAATCTACCACTTCATTTGAAGTGGGTTACAAAGGCCTAATTGCAAAACGTTTATTGATTGATGTATATGCATATACTGCTAAATACAGAGATTTTATCAGTGGTGTTACTGTGCTTCAAGCTAGAGCGGGACTTCCTTCAAGTCCATTCAATTTGTTAAGTGCGAATAGCCGCATTGGATACAGTATTTCTGTAAACGCGCCCGGTACGGTTGATGTAAAGGGCTGGGGTGCTTCAGTTGAATACATGATGCCTAAGAATTTTTCTATCAATGCTAATATTTATTCTGATGAAATTGGTGACTTACCCGTAGGATTTGTTTCTTACTTTAATACTCCTAAATACAGAACTAATATTGGGTTTGCTAATAGCGGATTCGGGAAAGACAATCGCTTTGCATTTAATATGATGTACAGATGGGTAGACCAGTTTAATTATGAAGGAACTTTTGCAGTTGGAAAAGTGCCTTCTTATTCAACAGTAGATGCTATGGTGAGTTATAAATTGCCCAAAACAAAATCACTCATTAAAATTGGTGGCACCAATATCTTTAATAAATACTACTACAACGGATTCGGTAATATACAAATCGGTGGATTGTATTATGTGAGTTACGGATGGAATGTGTTTTAGTTGATTTGCTATAAAAAAATAAAAATCCCCGTTTGGCGAAAGTCCAGCGGGGATTTTTGGTTTTGTAAGCCTTAATCTTCTATTTTTGTGCTCATTTTAAAATAACTGACTATGCGATCAATTGCTTTTAGAGAAGCGCTTCGGGAAGCGATGTGTGAAGAAATGAGAAGAGACGATAAAGTGTTTCTTATGGGCGAGGAAGTGGCTGAGTACAATGGGGCTTATAAAGTGAGTCAAGGCATGCTGGCTGAATTTGGTGCCAAGCGTGTAATTGATACACCCATTGCTGAATTGGGCTTTACTGCAGTAGCTGTAGGTGCAGCACAGAGTGGCCTTCGACCGATTGTTGAATTCATGACTTGGAATTTTGCTGTATTAGCAATGGATCAGATTCTCAATACCGCATCTAAAATGCTGGCAATGAGTGGTGGTCAAATCAGTTGTCCCATCGTTTTTAGAGGGCCTAATGGCAGTGCTGGTCAACTTGGAGCCCAACACTCTACCGCTTTTGAAAGTTATTATGCCAATATACCAGGCTTGAAAGTGGTTTCTCCTTCTAATGGATATGATGCAAAGGGATTGATGAAGCAGGCCATTCGTTACGAGCAAGATCCGGTAATGTTTATGGAAAGCGAAGTGATGTACGGTGATAAATCAGATATACCTGACGAAGAATATTATATTCCACTGGGAAAAGCAGATGTAAAAAAACAAGGTCGCGATGTTACCATAGTTTCTTATAACAAAATGATGAAAGTAGCATTGGGAGCTGCTGCAGAACTAGAGAAAGAAGGAATCAGTGCTGAAGTAATTGATTTAAGATCTATTCGTCCCTTAGATTGGATGACTATTTTAGAAAGCGTTAAAAAAACCAATCGATTGGTAATTGTTGAAGAACAGTGGCCTTTTGCCTCTATCTCTTCTGAAATAAGCTATAGGATTCAGAAAGAGGGGTTCGATTATTTAGACGCACCCATCAGAAGAATTACCAGTGCAGATGCACCAATGCACTATGCACCTAACTTAACTGCATTGGCAATGCCCGATATTAGTAGAACCGTTAAGTTGGTGAAAGAAGTGATGTACCAAAAAAAATAATGAATCCCAATATTTAACAAAGCCCGATTTATTTCGGGCTTTGTTGTTTAATCAATATGCGATTTTTACAGCTAAAAATAGGGTCCATTTTTATTTGCTCCTTACTGTTTTTCAGGGCTGCCACTGCTCAGCAAAAAGCGACGGAAAAAAATGATACACTCCTTCATGAAGTGGTGGTTCATGCATTCAATAGCAGTACTAAATGGAAAGATATTCCGGCTGCTATTGCAGTATTAAATAAAAAAGATTTAGAGCAGTACTCACCAGCTTCTTTGGTACCCATAATGAATACCATTCCAGGTATTAGAATGGAAGAGCGTTCGCCAGGCAGCTATCGGCTATCGGTAAGAGGTAGCTTGTTAAGATCTCCTTTTGGCGTGCGCAATATTAAAGTTTATTGGAATGGCATTCCACTTTCCGATGCTACTGGTAATACCTATTTAAACCTACTCGATATTACCCAAGTTGATAAGATAGAAATAGCCAAAGGTCCCTCCGCCAGCATATATGGCGCAGGAACTGGCGGTGCATTGCTCCTAGAAAATTCATTGGGGTTTACTAACTCAGCCAAACAAATAATTCAGGGAGCATTTACAGGCGGTTCTTTTGGCTATAACCAACAATCGTTGGAATGGATCAGCAGCAATAAAAAATTTGCATCTTCCATTCAACTTTATCGACTTCAATCCAATGGCTATAGGGAGCAATCAGCAATGCTGCGTTCGGGATTGCAATGGCGGACGATCACACGGGCGAATAAAAATATTTTCAGAACAACTTTGTTTTATACCGATCTGTTTTACCAAACACCTGGAGGCATTACCATTGCACAAATGCAAGCAAATCCTATACAAGCAAGGCAAGCGGCAGGGGTATTGCCTGGAGCTGTAATACAAAAAACGGCTATTTATAACAAGACTTTTTGGGGTGCATTACAACACGAAAAAATGGTGGCAGAAAAAGTCAAACTAAATAGTTTCTTAAGCATTAACAAAACCCTATTCGAAAATCCTTTCATCACCAATTATGAAAAACGAAATGAATTGAATCTTGCAGTGGGCATGCAAGTCTCGGTTCAACCCCTGTTGGCCTTGCCGCAATTGCAATGGGTGAGCGGGTTTGAGTGGATGGTGAATGAATCCGGTATTCGCCAATACAATAATAATAAGGGCATAGCCAGCAGCTTACTATCAGCAGATATTATTGTAAGTAAACAAGGATTTATTTTTACCCAACTTCAACTTCCATTAAGAAAAAACTTATTGGTACAAGCTGGTTTCAGCATCAACCAACAATCGTTTGAATACAAGCGATTGAATACAATGAACAATTCGTTTACACTTAGAAAAATAAATGCACCCTTTGTGCCGCGACTTTCTATTACCTATAAAATAAATTCAGCTATAAGCACTTATGCCATTTTAGCAAAAGGATTTTCTGCTCCTAGTCTAGCTGAAATAAGGCCATCAGATGGAAATTTTTATCCCTTCCTAAATGCAGAAAAAGGATGGAATGTGGAAGCAGGTATTCGAGGTGCATTGTTCCATCAAAAGCTATTATTTGATATAGGCATCTATCAATTTAAATTACAAGATGCTATTGTAAGAAGAAATGATGCGGTTGGGGCTGAATATTTTATTAATGCAGGAAATACAAGGCAGTCGGGACTAGAAGCTTTATTGAAATATCGGATATTGCAACATCCTCATTTATTTATTCGCAACGCAAGTATATCGGCAAGTTTCAGCTATCAACCCTATATTTTTATGGATTATAAGCAAGGCAGTGCCGACTATTCTGGGAACGCGTTGACTGGTGTTCCCAAAACCATTACAGTGGTAGGATTTGATATCAGTACCACTTATGGTTATGTACAGTGCAGTATAAATGCAACCAGTAAAATTCCACTTAATGATGCCAATACCCTAGCGGCAGACGCTTATCAATTGCTTCAAGCTAAGATTGGCAGAAAATTTGTAATGAAAGGGCAATCCTTTGATTTTTTTATTGGAGGAGACAATTTACTGAATCACAAATACAGTCTCGGAAATGATATTAATGCAGCGGGTAATCGTTATTTTAACCCTGCTGCGTTGCGCAATTGGTATGCGGGGTTGAGGTTCAGCTTTCAATGATTAACTTTGTAAACAATTTATTCTATGGCAAGCATATTGATTATCGACGATGAACGTTCTATAAGGAATGTATTAAAAGACATACTGGGCAATGAAGGCTACCAAGTAGAGGAAGCGGCCGATGGAGAAGAGGGGCTGAAAAAATTTAAGGCAGCTATTTATGATGCGGTGCTTTGTGATATTAAAATGCCAAAACTAGATGGGATTGAATTTTTACAGAAAGCCAAGGAATTTAATGCTGATATTCCTGTGATCATGATTAGTGGGCATGGTAATATTGATACTGCAGTAGACGCAGTAAAGAAAGGGGCATTTGATTATATTTCAAAGCCACCAGATTTGAATCGACTGCTTATTACCATTCGAAATGCCCTAGACCGAACTGTATTGGTGCTAGAGACAAAAGTGCTGAAAAAGAAAGTGGCCAAAGTGCAAGAGATGATTGGTAACGCTTTACCCATTCAAAAAATAAAAGAGACCATTGAAAAAGTAGCACCCACGGAAGCTCGGGTATTGATAACGGGTGAGAATGGGAGTGGGAAAGAATTGGTAGCTCGCTGGCTGCACCAAAAGAGTGCACGCAATGCCAGTCCAATTATTGAAGTGAACTGCGCAGCAATACCTAGCGAGCTGATAGAAAGTGAATTATTTGGACACGAAAAAGGCTCTTTTACCTCAGCTATAAAGCAGCGAATTGGAAAATTTGAGCAAGCAAATGGGGGAACACTTTTTTTGGATGAGATAGGAGATATGAGCCTAAGCGCACAAGCAAAAGTGCTGAGGGCATTGCAAGAGGGGAAAATAACAAGGGTAGGGGGCGACAAAGAGATTTCGGTAGATGTGCGGGTATTAGCCGCAACCAATAAGGACTTATTGAAGGAGGTAGAAGCAAAAAATTTCAGGCTCGATTTATACCATCGCCTAGGCGTAATTCTGATTCATATGCCTTCATTAAATGAGCGCGTAGAAGATATTCCCTTACTTACAGCATATTTTTTGGAAATAATAGCCGCTGAATACGGTCAATCCAAAAAAAATATTACAAAAAAAGCGATGGAACAATTGCAGAAACACAACTGGACGGGTAATATACGCGAGTTGAGGAATGTAGTGGAGCGACTCATCATTCTTTCTGGGAAAGAAATTGTAGAAGAAGACGTTAAAAATCATATTTAGCAAAACTTTTGCCTTTAAATGAATGCATTGTATTTGAAATAGATACATTTGCTACTACTAAAACAATGCTATTATGGGTTGGTTGATTTTTATTGTCGGTATAATTGGTTGGCATTTCGGTTTATATGGGATGTTTAAAAAAGCTGGAATTGCTCCTTGGAAGGCATTGGTGCCATTTTATAATACTTGGGAGATTGTGCATATTACTGGCATTCCAAAGTATTGGTTTTGGTTGCAGTTTATTCCCATTGCTGGTCAGTTTATTACCATCTGGATCACCATTATATTTGTGATGCAGTTTAAAAAAGTATCAGTACCAGCGCATGCCGCAGTGGTATTCATACCTTTTATATACTTTCCTTATCTGGGTTTTTCTGAAAAAGTAAAATGGTATGGATCCGCGTCTTTGAAATTATATTATAAATCGGCATCCCGCGAATGGATAGATGCGGGTGTATTTGCGGTGGTGGCAGCAACGCTGATCAGAACATTTGTTTTTGAAGCATATGTAATTCCAACAGAGAGTATGGAAAAGAGTTTGCTGGTAAACGATTTTCTGTTTGTAAGTAAAATGAGTTACGGCCCTAGAATTCCACAGACTCCCATCTCGTTTCCTTTTGTACACAATATCATGCCCTTTTCATTAACAACGCCTTCTTATATAAAAGAAGTACAATTGCCATATAAGCGATTGCCAGCGCTTACTGATGTAAAAAGAAACGATGCGGTGGTATTTAATTTTCCTGCTGGTGATACCATTATTAATTTACCAGAGTTTGGCAGTAAACAAACTTATTATGAAGTATTGCGCAGCAGTCAGTTTAAAAATAATAGAGAAGCATTGTTTGCTGAATATCCCATTCTAGTGCATCCGGCAGACAAGACCGATAACTATATAAAGCGATGTGTTGCAGTTGCGGGTGATATATTACAGGTTAAAAATGCAGATCTATTCATTAACGGACAACTTGCATTTATCCCGCAGGGAGCACAGACCGATTATATAGTAGCTACCAGAGGTACAGGGTTTAGCGAAGAATTTTTGAAAGATGAGTTGGGCATAGATGCGGAAGCCAATAATGGTCAGTTTTCACCTGGTGCAGAAAAAGGGAGTTATTATTTTAACATGACGGCAGAAGAAGCGCAGAAAGTAAAAAAATATCCTGGCGTAGTATCTGTCACTAAATATGTGGATACTAATATGGGTATTTTCTTTCCAAATGATGAGGCCAATTATCCATGGTCGCTGGATAATTACGGCCCCATCACCATTCCTAAAAAAGGGGTTGCAATCGCCATTAATACCAATACCATTTCATTGTATAGGCGACTGATTACGGTATATGAAAAAAATACATTGGAAGAACTGGGTGGGAAATTCATCATTAATGGAAAAGAAACCACCAGCTACACTCCCCAGTTGAATTATTATTGGATGATGGGAGACAATCGGCATAGGAGCCAGGACAGTCGCTTTTGGGGATTTGTTCCTGAAACGTATATAGTGGGTAAAGCATCATTAATTTGGTTTAGTTGGAATAAAGGGCCAAGGTGGAGTCGTATTTTTAAAGTGATCAGATAAAATTTGTATATTGAATTACGAAAGGGTCTTCTCTGCGAAAGTGGGGGAGACTTTTTTGTAAAAAAGGTAAGTATGAAGAAGAAAGCAGTGCAATTTGAATACGAAGTGTACCCATCAGTAAAAAGCTTAGAAAAGGAGGATATTATACTATTAGAGAAAGCTAGGGTGGTAACCGAGACTGCTTATGCGCCTTATTCTGATTTTCAGGTGGGTGCAGTCGCTTTATTGGCAAACGGCGAAATAGTACAAGGGAGTAATCAAGAAAATGCAAGCTATCCCGTAGGGTTGTGTGCAGAGCGGGTGTTATTGTCGGCCATATCATCCATATATTTTAATACGCAAATAAAAACAATAGCCATCAGTTATCACAATTTGAATGGGAAAAGCAATAGGCCCATTTCACCTTGTGGAATTTGTAGGCAAACATTATTAGAGTATGAGATGCGGCAGAAGCATCCGATACGGTTAATTATGGGCGGCATGGATGGAAAAGTATTTGTGATACCGAATGCGGGAATGTTACTGCCATTGAGTTTTACGGGAGATGATTTGAAATAAGTGGCCGCTTATAAACTAGTTTATCACTTGTTTTAAAATTTCAGGCGATATTAAAACGAAGTCATATTTTTCAATTAACTTATAAATTATACCACTAATATCTATTCTTATCGTGGGTTTTCTACATAAATGCCATATAATATTTTGTCAACGCCCTTAAGCAAGCCCTCGGGACTGCCAACTTCGCTTCGCTCGTTGTCTTTTTATTACGGGACTGTCGGCCTCACTTTGTTTCGCCGACTTCCCAAAATGTGGATTTACCCAAAGCCTTTGCACCAGCTTCGCTGTTGCAGTCGTTCTCCATTTGTCAACGCCCTCAAGCAAGCTTGGGTCGTCTCCAAATGAAGAACGCCTCTTCAACTTCGTTGAAAAGGCGTTTGTAGCCGGTACGGGAATCGAACCCGTCTTTGCCCCGTGAAAGGGGGCTGTCCTAACCGATAGACGAACCGGCCATATTGTTCTTTCGGGTTGCAAAAATAGGTGTCAGCGGGTTTTCTGCCAAACTTTTTTATTCTTTTATATGTAAATGCTTCATATTAGTGATTAGCCAACATAAATTTAGAGTTACATTAAGCATTTAATGTAAAAAATATAGCTTTTTGCTGTGATAAATTGTAATTTTGCATCCTTATCAGCTAATTATTCAAACTAAAATAGATTTTTAATGAGTACAGTTAAAGTTGCCATCAATGGTTTCGGAAGAATCGGTCGCTTGGTTTTTCGCCAGATTTATAATATGAAAGACATTGAAGTGGTCGCCATCAACGACTTAACGAGTCCCGCTGTTCTGGCTCATTTGTTAAAATACGATAGTGCTCAAGGTCGCTTTGATGCCACCGTTTCTTCCACCGATGACGCTATTGTTGTAAACGGTGATACCGTTAAAATATACGCACAAAAAGATCCTGCTCAAATTCCTTGGGGTACCCATGGTGTTGATGTGGTAATTGAATCTACTGGTTTCTTTACCGACAAAGAAAAAGCAGAAGCACATATTAAAGCTGGCGCAAAACGCGTGGTTATTTCTGCCCCTGCAACAGGCGATTTAAAAACAGTGGTATTCAATGTTAACCACGCCATTCTTGATGGTACCGAAACCATTATTTCTTGCGCTTCTTGTACCACCAATTGCTTGGCTCCTATGGCCAAAGTATTGAATGATGAATATGGTATTGTAACTGGTATCATGACCACCATTCATGCTTATACCAATGATCAAAATACCCTAGATGCCCCGCATCCAAAAGGTGATTTACGCAGAGCAAGAGCCGCCGCCGCTAATATTGTTCCAAATAGTACTGGTGCTGCTAAAGCCATTGGGTTGGTGCTTCCTGAACTAAAAGGAAAATTAGATGGCAGCGCCCAGCGCGTTCCTACTATTACTGGTTCTTTAACTGAATTGACTTCAATCCTCAGTAAAAAAGTTACTGTAGATGAAATTAATGCAGCTATGAAAGCAGCTAGCAACGAAAGCTTCGGATACAATGAAGATGAAATTGTAAGCACCGATATCATCGGTACACATTTTGGTTCTTTGTTTGATGCTACTCAAACCAAAGTAATGACAGTAGGGGATAGCCAACTGGTGAAAACCGTTAGCTGGTACGACAATGAGATGAGTTATGTGAGTCAATTGGTTAGAACCGTTCATTATTTTGCTGACCTAATTAGCAAGTAATATTAAGCTATATTTTTAAAGCCGCTTCCCTAAAACGGAGCGGCTTTTTAATGCCATAAAATAAACAACAAGTTGATCTTTTGGTTAACTTGCCAATGCAAATACAAACAATCAAATATGAGCAACTTTTCATCCTATAATTTTTCAGGAGTACGTGCCTTAATTCGGGTAGATTTTAACGTGCCTATTGATAAACAAACTTTTGCAGTTGGAGATGATAACCGCATCAGAGCTGCAATACCAACCATTACTAAGATTTTAAAAGATCGGGGCAGTGTGGTATTAATGAGTCACTTAGGGCGGCCAAAAGATGGTCCCGAAGAGAAATCCTCTCTTATTCATATTGTTGCCCACCTGCAAATGCTTATCAGTAAAGCAATGGATAAGGAAGTACTCATTCAATTTGCCAATGATTGTATTGGTGATGAAGCTATTAATAAAGCTGCTTCATTAAAGGGTGGGGAAGTATTATTACTTGAGAATTTAAGATTCTATAATGAAGAAGAAAAAGGTGATCCTGCATTCGCAGAAAAATTAAGTAAGCTCGGAAATGTATATATCAACGATGCTTTTGGTACTGCTCACCGAGCCCATGCTTCTACAGCCGTAATTGCGCAGTTTTTTGCGAAAGATAAAAAAATGTTTGGTCTATTAATGGAAAGTGAAGTAAAGTCCGCTGAAATTGTTTTGCATAAAGCCGAGAAGCCCTTTACGGCTATTATTGGTGGTGCAAAAGTGAGTGATAAAATCTTGATAATTGAGAATTTACTTGCACGCGCTACGGATATTATTATTGGTGGAGGAATGGCTTATACTTTTATGAAAGCAATGGGTGGGCAGATTGGAAAAAGCCTTTGTGAAGATGATCGACTAGAAACTGCTATGGCTATTTTAAAGAAAGCCGAAGAACAAGGAGTATGTATTCATTTGCCAGGTGATAGCATTATAGCTGATAATTTTGCGGCTGATGCAAATACCTCTACCGCACCTTCTGACCTGATACCAGCTGGTTGGATGGGTTTGGATATTGGACCCAATGCGGCTGAACAATTCAGCAATGTAATTAAGCGGTCAAAAACCATTTTATGGAATGGCCCCATGGGCGTGTTTGAGATGGAGAAATTTCAACACGGTACCAAAGCAATTGCCGTAGCTGTGGCAGCAGCAACTGCAGACGGTGCATTTAGTCTCGTGGGCGGTGGAGATAGTGTGGCTGCAGTTAACCAGTTTGGTTTTGCCAATGAAGTCAGCTATGTAAGTACGGGCGGCGGCGCTATGCTGGAATATTTTGAAGGAAAAATATTGCCGGGTATCGCAGCCATAGAAGCATAGCATTTAAAAGTAGAGTATCAAAGTACTTCACAATTTATTTGTTCAATAGTAAACATAAAAAAGTCCCGCAATTTTGTTGCGGGACTTATCAATCAACGGGTTGAATAGATTAATATCTGTTGTAGCCACCGCCACCGCCGCCGCTGTTTCCACGATCGCGATTACCGCCACCGTATCCACCGCCGCCGCTGCGATTTCCACCACCGCCACCGCCGTATCCACCGCCACTACCGCCACGACTTCCGCCGCCGCCACCACCGTAGGGCTTCTTCTTGTATCCACCTCTATCACCTTCTGGGCGAGGGGTAGATTCGTTTACTACTATTTTGCGATCCATAACATCATTGTCATGTAGAGCAGCAATAGCAGCACGAGCGGCTTCATCATCAGCCATTTCAACGAAACCAAAGCCTTTGCTACGGTCGTTGTTAAATTTGTCGGTAACGATTTTTGCACTGCTTACTTCACCATAGGGAGCAAACAGGTTTTGCAGGTCTTCACTGGACATATTCCAGTTTAGATTTCCAACGTAAATGTTCATTTTTAAAGAAATTAAGTGATCAAAAAAACCAAAGCGAAATCAGTAACCAAAAACCCTGAACCATTTACGTGAAAACGTTCTGAGAACTGGAACTTCTGCATTTGGACGGTTAAAGATAGGGTTTTTATTGATTTTGGCATTTTTTTCAAAAAAATCATTTATTTCTGCTACAAATGAAAAGAGCCACTGTATCTACAGTGGCTCTTAATTAGATTAAAACAAGTGGGGTTATTCACCAATTACTTCAAACTCAATCTCGGTATTGTTGCCATTACCAAAATCAATAGTAGCTGTATAAGTACCCAATTCCTTCACTTCATTGTTAATAGTGATGCGCTTGCGATCAATTTCATAACCTTTTTGGTCACGAATTGCACGGGTAATTTGTAATGAAGTAACTGCTCCAAAAATCTTACCACTGGTACCAGTCTTTGCACCCACTTTAACTGGGGATGATTTTAATACCCCAATTACTTTGTTGATTTCTGCCAACATAGCCGCTTCTTTCTTTGCTTTTACTTTCAGCTTTTCTTCCAGTTGCTTTAAGTTAGAGGGACTTGCTTCAATAGCAAATTTCTGTGGGATTAAAAAATTACGGGCATAACCGTTTTTTACGTTAACCAGTTCAGACTTACCGCCCAAATTGTCTACGTCTTGAATTAATATTACTTGCATATTTTATTTTTTAGTCCCAGCGCCCAATCGGGTATTTTGATTTGACTGTCTCACGCTTGCAACGTGATTAGGGATGGTTAACTAATGATTCTATTTCAATAAATCTGTTACGAAAGGAAGCAACGACATTTGACGGGCTTTCTTTACTGCATCAGAAACTTTACGCTGGTACTTTAAAGAATTACCAGACAAACGACGCGGTAATAACTTACCTTGTTCATTAATGAATTTTTTTAAGAATTCAATGTCTTTGTAATCCACATATTTAATACCGTATTTCTTGAAGCGACAAAATTTCTTCTTGGGCTTCTCCTGCTTAATTGCGGTCAGGTATTTAATTTCATTCTTTGCCATGATTATGCCTCCGCTTTTTCAGTTTTAGGAAATCCGCCATTTCTTTTGACATAGTTGTACTCGACGGCGTTTTTATCGAGACGGTTAATCATGTGACGCATTACTTGTTCGTCACGTAACAACTGAATTTTCAGTTTCTCAATTCCTGGAGCAGGAAGTGTAAATTCCAGAACCCAGTAAATTCCTGTGGTTTTTTTCTGGATGGGGTAAGCGAGTGATTTCAATCCCCAAGGATTGGTATGCACCGTAGATCCGCCTAGTTCGGCAATCAGATCTTGAAATTTTTTCTGTGAAGCTTTAAAATCTTCTTCAGATAAAACCGGTGTAAAAATCACCATCAATTCGTAATTGTTCATTACTTGAATTTTTGTGGTTAAAAATTGGTTTTTTCCCAGTGGATTCCCGCAAGCGAGAAAATCTGCCAAAAACAGATTTGGGGCTGTAAAAGTAGGTATTATTAGCGTTTCCCCCAAATTAATTACCCGTTTCTAAAACGGAATATAACGCAGCACAATATAGGTTGGAAAATGATCGCTGAATCCACCTCGGTAATTGTTTCCATCCCAAGTGCGTATGGGATATCCCATATACCTACCACTATTTTCTACCATAAAAGGCTTTGAATAAATGACTGATTTTTGATACTGCCATCCCTTTTGAGTAGTGTCAGTAAATGCATAAGAAAGCAGGATCTGATCGAACAAGCCCCATATATCCCTATTGGCCAACGTGCCATAACCCAAATTATAGTGCTGCTCCCAAGGATTAAATAACTGCTGGGGTTGGGTGTGGCTCAAATTTCCACTGGTATTGAGCTGTTTGCGAATACTTTTGTCCACCGGATTGTCGTTTAAATCACCCATCACAATCATTTTTGCATATGGCACTGCAAGTAGAATGGAGTCAATATGCTTGCGACATACAATAGCCGCAGCCGCTCTTGCTGGTGCTGACCTTACTTCTCCACCTCTTCTACTGGGCCAGTGATTTACATAAATGTGAACCGTTTCTCCCATTAAATTCCCTTTTACATATAGGATATCCCTAGTACTACTTGCTTCCTTTGTTCTACCCGGCAACTCAACCCTCAATGGCATGGCTTGATGGGGTATAAATAGGGCTGGATTGTAAAGCAATCCCACATCTATTCCCCTCGCATCTTTTGAGTCGAAATGAATGATTTTTAATTTCCGATCTCGCAATAAAAAATGCCTTACAAGGTCGTATAATACCGTATCATTTTCAATTTCAGCAACACCTAAAATAGCTGCTCCTGCTGTATGATCTGTCACGCCAATATCTTTAATAACCGTGGCTAATTTAAATAATTTATCGCGGTAAATATCCGCATTATACTGCTTGGCACCTTGTGGGGTAAATTCATCGTCGCTCACCATTGGATTATCAATAGTGTCATACAAATTTTCTAGATTATAAAATGCAATCACTAAGGGACTGCGTTTTACTGATTGCTTATTGGATACAACCAGTATAAGCACGATGAAAAAAATGAATTTAAGCATGGGCTAAAGTAAATCTTCTCCCTTTATTTTATTAGGTAGAAACCGCAATGATTAACCAATTTATAACGGTATTTTCATAGGGTATTATACGCATATTGATTCATTAGGTGCTATTCTAGTTTACTTTCGTTCTGTTTGTAGCCTAATGGTTGTTCAATCAATCATTATGCGAATTATTTATTGCCTATTTTATTTTTTATCTTTTAGTGGTGCTTGTCAACCCAAATCTCGTGCTGTTCAGCAGAAGCTGAAGAACGTATTTGCGGATAGTGCTGATTTTGAACTGTGGAAAAGCAGCCTGGATCTTCACTTGAATGACGAAGCTCATTCTACGGAAGAAAGCGACTCCCATCATTCATTCACGCCTTCTATCTTACAGTCCAGCAAAGACCTGTTCACATCGGCCTCTGCCTTTTATTTCAGCATTCGTCGCTTTAGGGCTAGGGGTTTGCCTTCGTCTGCGTTTACCGTGGCACTAAATGAAATTCCTATGAACCAATTCACCGATGGTAATGCCAATTGGAATAGTTGGGGTGGGCTAAATGAAGTTGCCAATAATAGCCAGTTGGCAGTGGGGCTTCGCGACAATGAATATGCATTTGGCTCAATGGGATCTGCTCAATTTATTCAACTAAAAGCTTCGCGACTATGGCCGCAGACTACCCTCTCCCTCAACTTTTCTAATCGCAATTATCAGTACCGATTGGCATTTACAAAAGTAGTTTCTTTTAATAAAAAAGGATGGGCATTTGCACTTAGTGCCAGCGCCCGTTTGGGTAATCAACCCGTATTTGTTGGAACGATGTTTCAAAGCATTGCTTATTTCTTAGGGGTCGATAAAAAAATAAATACGCATTTACTTTCTTTAAACTTGATTGGTAATCGGCAATACTCAACCAGGGTTCCTGCTGTTACCAAAGAAATGATTCAACTCTATGGCAGTGAACAATACAATCCCAGTTGGGGTATGCAGCAGCAACAACCTCGGAATGCCAACCTGCAATTCATTCACCTTCCCATACTTATTTTCTCGCATGAGTTCAAGCCAAACGACCAATCTTTTTTAGTCACCAGCATCGCATTTTCTAAAGGGGAAAAATATGCAACGGGGCTGGATTGGTTCAATGCTGCTGATCCTCGTCCCGATTACTATCGTTACCTACCCTCTTTTCAGCAAGATTCCTTACTAAAAAATACCCTTCAGACTACCCTGCAAAACGACCCTGCTTTGCTGCAGGTTGACTGGCAGCGGATGTATGCAGTGAACCACAATAGTTCTGTAGATAAACGTGCTAGATATATAGTAGAAGACCGGGTAGAACAACAAAAACGGTTGGTATTTTTCAGTCGCTTCTCTGGTAATATCAACGACAGATTTTATTATACAGCAAGAATTGGATACCAATACCAGTTGTATCGTTATACAAAGCGAGTGAATGATTTATTGGGTGCTCAATACTATATTGATTGGAACCAGTTTGCCGATGATAATACGCCTAATAATATGGCGCGGCAGAATGATCTGAACCGACCCGATCGAATTTTGTTGAAGGGTGATTATTTTGGATACGATTATCAATTTAAAATTCAGCAATTCAGTGTCTTTTCACAGTCAGTATATAAATGGAATAAGCTAGATTTATTTGCAGCAGCAGAATTGAAGGAAGTAATATACCAGCGGGAAGGCTTGGTGCGGAATGGAGTTTTTCCATTGAATTCTTTTGGATTATCAACCGCTAATATTTTTTCAGATTATGCTTTTAAAGCAGGCATCACTTATAAACACAATGGGCGAAATTATTTTTATTGTTACGCCAGTATTTTTTCTAAGCCACCGCTCATGAATGATTGGTTTATTTCACCCCGTACCAATGATGCAACACAGTCCGCCATTGCGATGGAAAAAAGCAGGATGATAGAAGCTGGTTATACCCTCAATTCACCCGCTATAAAATTAAGGGTGAATATTTATGCGGCTCAATTTTATAACGGTATGGACGTGATGAGTTTTTACCACGACGGATACCGCAACTTAGTAAATTATGCACTCTCTAATATTGCTCAAACGCATATAGGCACTACGATTAGTGGTGAATACCAAGTCACCAATACCATAAGCTTAATTGCTGCGCTTGCTTTTGGCCGATACCAATACAGCAACAGACCGAATTACCAAGTAAGGATCGATACTGAAAATTTTATTACCGAAGAGGGACTGGTCTATATCAATCGTTTTCCAATTACTGGTACTCCGCAGAAAGCCTTCACTATGAGTATTCAATACCGATCGCCACGTAATGTATTCATCAGTTTTACGGGCAGCTATATGGGCAGTCACTTTATTTCTTTTAACCCCCTCCGAAGAACGTATGAAGCATTGCGCAACCTACCAGCTGGTGAATCCTCGTCGGCAATTATTCTTCCAGAACAATTGCCTAACTTATTCGTAGCCGATGTATCTGCTGGGTATTCATTTCGGCTGCTGAAGAAAAAATCGGGAGCGTCGCTTTACCTACAATCTTTTTTAAGCATCAACAACTTATTCAATCGACCTATTATTACTGGTGGATATGAGCAGTTAAGGTACGATGCGGCCAATGCAAGCACCCAAAAATTTCCTGCAAAATATTATTACAGTCCCCTCACCAATTATTCCCTCAGCATCCGATTTAAACAATAAGTTATGTATTCTAAAAAAATAAATTCATTATATATGGCGCTGCTATTTTGCATTGCTGTTTGTTGTGCTTGTATTCGCAACTTAGATGAGCCGCCGCTTTACAACGGAACCAATATGGTGGCCAATATATCTATTCGGGCATTAAGGAATTCGCATATACCCGGCAACTTTGAGCATTTACTCAATAATGATATTATTACGGGTATTGTAATTGCCAATGACGCCACCGATAACTTTTACAAGACCATTGTTGTGCAAGATAGTACTGCTGGTATATCGGTAAGGTTGGATGGGTTCGGACTATCCGCAGATTATCCGTTGGGGATGCGGGTTTTTCTGCGACTGAATGGCTTGTGGATGGGCGCTTATGGTGGTATGCTGCAATTGGGAGGAAGTGTAAATAGATCCAATATTTTATTTCCTGAATTAATTCCCATACCCACCCCTCTATTTTCAAAAGTGTTGGTGAAAGGGGCATTGGAGAAAATTCCCAATCCATTGAAAATTAAATTTGAGCAATTGAATGATTCGGTGCAGAGTAGGTTAATTCAATTAGACAGTGTTGAATTTGTGACCAGTGATACGGCCAAAACATTTGCAGATATCGTTAATAAGGCCACAGTAAGCCATACCATCCGATTTTGTAATGGGGGTAGTATTTATTTACGAACCAGTGGATTTGCTTCATTTGCGGCTCTTAAAACGCCCAGGGGGAATGGTTGCATCACAGGTATATATACCATATTTGGTTCGCAGAAACAATTGGCTATTAGAGATACCAGTGATATAGGTATGAATGGATTAAGGTGCAATGGCTCAGTGCCGCGCACCCTTTTTTTAGAAGATTTTGAATCGGGAATTGCGCGAACCAATATAGCCATCAATGGGTGGAAAAATCTTGCAGAAACGGGTGCGAAATTTTTTCAGGTTCAACAGCTTCAATCCAATCAATTTGCAGAAATTAGTGCGGCCGCTACTGCCCAATCTACAGTTATATCTTGGCTGGTATTACCCGCCATCAACCTAAATAATTCCAGTAACGAACAACTGAGTTTTATTACCAAAGATGTGGCCGATAATGGGGCTGCTTTACAAGTATTGCTTTCTAGTAATTATGATGGCGGCAACCAGCCTTGGAAAGCAAAGTGGACGGTACTCAAAGCCACTGTGGCAAAGGGATCGGTGAATGGTATTGCTGCTGTTTGGACGCCATCTGGTAATATTCCCTTAAACGCTTTTAGCGGCTTAATAACCATTGCCTTTCGCTATGAGGGGAACGACTTGGCAAATGTAGCCAATAAACGCACCACTGGTTTTCATCTCGACCAGATAAAACTGGTTGGGAATTAGCGGCTACTGTCAATTGTTTAGTCGTTTTACCATGATCTGTCCATTTCGTTGCCATCCTGTCAGCAAACCCTATTTTGGTACTTTCTTTGAGCAGGATGGGAAAAAAAAGTTTATGCAAAAAGGACAGATACGGGTACAGACGGAGAATATTTTCCCCATCATTAAAAAATTCCTTTACAGCGATCATGAGATATTTTTAAGGGAATTGGTGAGCAATGCCACGGATGCTACCCAAAAAATAAAGACCTTATCATCTATAGGGGAAGCAAAAGGCGACCTAGGCGAACTTAGAATTGATGTAACGCTTGATGCCAAAGAAAAAACAATTACCATTGAAGACCGTGGGTTGGGAATGACCAAAGATGAAGTAGATAAATACCTCAACCAAGTAGCTTTTAGCGGTGCGGAAGAGTTTGTTACCAAATACAAGGACGCTAGCATTATTGGCCATTTCGGGCTTGGCTTTTACAGTGCTTTTATGGTAGCTGCTAGAGTAGAAGTACTTACCCAGAGTTACCACGAAGAAGCGGCAACGGTTTATTGGAGTTGTGATGGTAGTCCCGAATTTGAATTATATGAAGTGGAGAAAAAGCAAAGGGGAACCAAAATTATTTTACACGTTCATGAAGAGAGTGCTGACTTTTTAGAAGTAGGTAAATTAAAGGGGATACTAGAAAAATTTTGTAAATTCCTTCCCATTCCTATTTACTTTAATGATATTGCCGCAGAGCCGCGTAAGGAAGATGAAGTAGAAAAATCCATCAACAATACCAATCCTATTTGGATTAAGAAACCCAGTGAATTAACTAAAGAAGATTACGAAAAATTTTATCGTGAATTGTATCCTTTTGGTGAAACGCCTTTGTTTTGGATTCACCTGAATGTAGATTATCCGTTTAATTTGACAGGCGTATTGTACTTCCCTAAAATTAAGCAGAGTTATGAAATACAGAAAGATAAAATTCAATTGTATTGCAACCAAGTATTTGTTACAGACGAAGTAAAAGACATTGTTCCTGAATTCTTGATGTTGTTGCATGGGGTAATTGATAGTCCCGATATTCCATTGAATGTGAGTCGCAGTTATTTACAAGGTGATCCCAATGTGAAAAAAATAAATGCGCATATTACCAGGAAAGTTGCTGATAAATTGGATGAGATTTTTAGGAATGAAAGAACAGCGTTTGAGCAGAAATGGGAGAGTCTCGGATTATTTGTGAAGTATGGTATGATGACCGATGATAAATTCCTAGAGAAAGCCAATAAGTTTTTGGTAATGGAAGACGTGGATGCTAAATTTTATACCGTAGAAGAATACAAGACTGCAACAGAAGCCATACAGAAAAATAAGGATGGCAAGCAAGTGGTTTTGTACACTACCAATCCCGTACAGCAAGACGCCTATATTCAAGCTTGTAAAGCCAAGGGATATATTGTAGTAAAGATGGAGACTATGGTAGATGCTGCTTTTCTAAACACCATGGAAATGAAATGGGAGAATACCCAATTTGTACGAGTAGATGCTGATATAGTTGACAATCTGATTGATAAGCAAGAAGGCAATGAATCGGTATTGGGTAAAGAAGAGACTGAAAAATTAAAAGAACTTTTCACCATACAGATTCCCGAGTTGAATGTGACTACGGAAATAAAAGGACTAAGTGTAGATGCTGCACCAGTTGTAGCTACTCGTCCCGAGTTTATGCGTAGGATGAAAGATATGGGAGCTGGTGGTGGCGGAATGACTGCATTCTATGCACAGATGCCAGATGAAGTAACCCTTACAGTGAATGGCAATCACCCTGTGTTTCAGACCTTGCTAAAAGAAGGCAATGAAGCGGTGAAAACCAAGCAGGTGAGGAATTTGGCTGATTTGGCATTATTATCACAAGGCTTACTAAAGGGAGCAGAGCTCACCAACTTCATCAATAGAAGTGTGGAGATGATGCAATCCAAAGAAGCTGCAAGCGTTTAAATCTGGATACTTTTGATATGCCTGGCCATCCTGTTTGCAGGGTGGCCTTTTTTATTGGGATGCACGCAGGTCAATCACTTTCAATTGCAATGATTTTTCTCCCTGCCATTCATTCTCGTCAATAGTGAATACAAGGTCGATGGGCTGGTTGTTTTGCAATAAATGAAATTTTTCGGCCAGGTTGAATCCGATACCAGTGATGGTGGTATTGTTTTGCTTCACTACAAAACGAATATGCTGTTCTTTTACAATTTTAGAATAACCACTGTTGTAAATTTTACGCGCAATAAATACAGGTCGCATATTATCGGGGCCGAATGGTTCCATCTGACAGAGTAAGTGGTAAAGGCTTTTAGTGATTTCGTGTAGGTCAATAGCGGCATTAATTACCAGTTCGGGAAATAGTAGTTCGGGTGGAATGGTATTGCTTACTTCTGCTTCAAATGCAGCTGCAAAAGCTGCTATATTTTCGGTCGCAAGGGTCATCCCAGCCGCCGCAAAATGACCACCATAACCCAGTAAGTGTTTTCTGCAAGCATAGATGGCTTCGTATAAATTAAATCCGGTTACACTACGGGCACTACCTGCTGCGTATTCACCACTATTGGTGAGTACAACGGTGGGTCGGTAATAAGTTTCAATAAGTCTACTCGCTACAATACCCACCACGCCTTTATGCCAGTGTTGTTGATAAATTACGGTCGTTTTTTTAGTCGCATTGTTAGGGTCGGCTTCTAATATTTTCAAAGCTTCTAGGGTAATGCTGCTATCAGCCTCACGCCTATCGGTATTGTCGCTGTGAAGTATTTCAGCAAATTTTATGGCAGCCTCCTCATCTTGTGCAATGAATAACTGCACTGCTTTTCTGGCATCATCCATTCTGCCTGCTGCATTAATGCGGGGAGCAATGGTAAAGACGAGACTGGTTAAGCTCATCTTATTTTTAACAGCAGCCAATTGCATCAGTGCTTTAATGCCAACTGATGGGTTGGTATTAACTTTTTCAATACCGAAAAAAGCCAGTGTTCTGTTTTCTCCAGTTACGGGAACAATATCTGCTGCAATGGCCAGCGCATTAAGGTCAAGATAATGCAAATAACTGGAGTCTGGCAAACCCATTCGTTCACTCAAAGCCATCATTAATTTAAATCCTACACCGCATCCACAGAGTTCTTTGTAAGGGTAATTGCAATTGATTTGTTTGGGATTTAAAATGGCAATGGCAGGTGGTAAAATTGAGTCAGGTAAATGGTGGTCGCAAACAATAAAATCAATGCCAAGTGTTTGGGCGTAACAAATTAATTCGGTCGATTTAATACCACAGTCCAGCGACACAATTAAGGTAAATCCTTGTTCATAGGCAAAGTCAATTCCTGCCTTTGAAATTCCATATCCTTCTCGGTATCGATGTGGAATATAGAAATCGATTGGGGAATGAATTTTTTGTAAGAACTGAAACACGCTGGCAACTGCAGTGGTTCCATCTACATCATAATCTCCGTAGATAAGTATGGGTTCTTTATTTTCAAATGCACGGAACAATCGATCCACTGCTTTATCCATGTCTTTCATCAGCCAAGGGCTGTGTAAGTTACTGAGAGCGGGGCGAAAAAATTCTTTCGCTTTATCAAAACTATTGATGCCTCTTTGAATCAATATACCACAGAAGGTCTTGTTTACGTTCAGTGAACTATAAAGCTGGCTTACTTCAGCTTCATCAGTAGGGAGTATGGTCCATCTTTTCTGCATCAATATTTTCTATCGGTTGTGTATCGAACCAATTCTTCCAATGCATCTCTTACGATGGATGGGTTGAATTGGTGGAGTAATGCCAATGCTTCATCACGGTAGGCAAACATTTTATCGGTGGCATATTGAATACCACCGTATAGTTCAACTTGTTCAATAATATAAGCTACCTTGACTTTATCAGTATTCTGATTTTTTACAATATAAATGATTTTTTTACGGATGGGTAGGGGGCAATTATTTAGGGTATAAATCAAGGGCAGGGTGAGTTTTTTTTCTTTGATATCATTGCCAGTGGGTTTGCCAATATTTTGGTTGCTATAATCGAATAAATCGTCTTTTATTTGAAAAGCCATGCCCACTTTTTCGCCGAATAAACGCATTCGTTCAATATCTGCTTCATCGGAGAAAGTGGTAGCTGCACCTGCCGCACAGGCCGAGGCGAGTAGGGAGGCGGTTTTCCCATTAATAATATCAAAGTAAACCGACTCACTGAGGTTGAGGTTGCGAGATTTTTCAATCTGTAAAAGTTCGCCTTCACTCATTTGCTTGACTGCTTCTGATAGAATGCGCAGCACTTCGTGGTCTTTGTTGTTGAGTGAGAGTAGTAAACCTTTTGAGAGCAGGTAGTCGCCCACCAAAACCGCTATTTTATTTTTCCAGAGTGCGTTGATGGAAAAAAAACCCCTTCTTTCCATCGATTCATCCACTACATCATCGTGAACAAGGGTGGCAGTATGCAATAGTTCAACGAGTGAAGCAGCCCGGTAAGTATGGTCGCTGATTTCGCCACCCAATCGCGCACTTAACAACACAAACATAGGGCGCAGTTGCTTGCCTTTGCGTTTAACAATATATTGCATGATTCTATCCAGTAGTGCCACACGGCTCTTTACAGCCTCCCTAAAATGGGTTTCAAACTGAATCAATTCGCTTGAAATTATTTTTTTTGCTAAATCCATGTTATAATTATACTGCAATATATGCCTGATAAAACTAAAAATAACCTATAAAAGCAGCGGTTGGTCTATATTTGCGGTCATATCAATGAAATTCGGTTTGCTCCCTGCTCAATTTGTTGTTTACTACAGATAACTTATTTTTACATCGCTTATTATCTATCACAAAATCAAGTAACAATTATGGCAATCAAAAAATTTTTTTTACTAGCTGCATTTATGGTGTTCGCACAGATGGCAGCATTGGCACAAACAGATTGGGGTTGGGATTGGAAAGACACTTCTAAAATTGCGGTAAAAAACCTGCCTCAACACAATGAGTTTATGAATAACCAGTATCCTTATCCTGCAAAGCCAAGGAATCAGTGGGAATTGGGTTTTGGTGTAGGGCCTTCTTTTATTTTGGGTGATGTGAATCCTAAGATTGGATTTGGGGGCAATATATCTATGCGTAAAGCTTTGGGTCATGTGCTTTCATTAAGAGGGTCCTTGTCTGCAATGAGTAATTCAGGAAGTCCCAGTAGTTATGGTATCAGTGTTGGTCAAGTCGCTTATAAAAATATGGCTTATGCATTGGGTGTAGATTTAATAGCTTCTTTAAATACCCCCAGCTATTACCGAGGAAATCCCAAAGCCAATATATATGTATTGGGTGGTTATAGTTTGGTAGGCAGCAAGGTTCAATTTAAGAATACTGGTGGAGCGCAACCTGATGGATACAGTATATTTTATGGTCAGCGTGCGGGACAAACCAATACCCAAGAAGGCTTGATTACTACTGCATTTGGGGCATCGGTGAATGGAAGGAAGTCATGGTCTATTTTACACGCTTTAAATATTGGTGCGGGTATTGCTTTTAGGGTAAATGAAAAACTCAATATTGGTGTAGAGCAGAAATTTATTATTACTGCACCGGGATATGATTATTTAGATGCTTGGAAGGCTGATAATAACAATGATTTTTTCAGCATGACCACTATTAGAATTAATATCAATATTGGAAATAGTTCTAAGAAAGTGCAGCCATTGTATTGGATAAATCCAAACAACTTTGTTTACAGCGAACTCAATTCGCCCAAGCATATGAAACTGGCAAAACAAATGTTGCCGGATAATGATAAGGATGGTGTAACAGATCAATTTGATATGGAACCCAATACACCAGCAGGTGCACCGGTTGATACGCATGGTGTGTCAAAAGATACCGATGGAGATGGGGTACCTGATTATAGAGACAAAGAATTGCTGACTCCACAAAAATGTTTCCCAGTGAACAATGATGGTATTGGTAATTGTCCCGAGCCTGCATGTTGCAAAGAAATTAAAGACATGATGGCCAATATGCAGACGGTAGAAAAAAATGCTAAAACTTGTGCAATTGGTGCTTTGCCGAGTGTACAGTTTAAAAACACTACCAAATTGAGTAAAGACGCACAAGCGGTATTGGCTGCTGCTGCAACCAAGCTAAGGGCGAATCCTACCTGCAATGTAAAAGTGATCGGTTATGGTGCTACCAGCAAAGCGGCTCAACAACAAAGTTGGGAGCGTGTAAGTGCGGTGATTAAATATTTGGTAGAAAAACAAGGAATTGCAGAAAGCAGGTTATTGTTTGTTTATGCACAGGATGGTGATGCAGGAACAGTAGATTTAGAAGGTACTACAGAAGAAGGTCCCAATGCAGTACCCGCACCGCATCCAAATTTGAAGAGTAAGAATTAGGGAAACTAATATTTATTACGAAGCCTCTCAAGCAATTGGGGGGCTTTTTTGTTTAATAGCGTTTGTGCGGAAAATACTTTAGTAATTCAACCCGTCAAAATGTAGTTGACCGAAATTTTGCAGCGAGCTTAGTTTTAAATCAGCGGCAGCCCAACGTTCTTCTTTGCTTTGCGCATGATGTGGAATTACCACACATTTCATGCGAGCAGCTTTGGCGGCAATCATCCCATTGAAAGAATCTTCAAAACAAATACATGCTACTGGGTTGCTGTTCATAGCAGCAGCACAATCGAGGTAAACTTGTGGATGAGGCTTGCCAAAAGCTAAGGATTCAGCGGAAGTAGTAGCGGATAGAAAAGGGCCGATACCAGTCATCTTTACCACCAAGTCAATCAATGCAGGTGGAGAGGAAGTAGCTAATCCAATCTTTATTTTTTTATTTGCAAAAAACTCAAATATATGCGCAACGCCAGGCATGATATTGGCTTTTTCTTCAATTTTTTGGAGTACAGAAGCAACGATTTTTTGTTCTGCACTAGCAGCATGATCCATAGAAATATTAAAATAGCCAAACCACCATGCTACAAACTCTTTGGTTCGGAGTCCCGTAGTTGTATTGTACAAGGCATCACTTAGTTTTATACCATATTGCTGAAAAACTTCTGCGGCTGCTTGGTTCCACAATGGTTCACTATCAATTAATAACCCATCTATATCAAAAATAACAGTTGTTAAAGGCATACAATATTTTTCTGTTGCAAAGGTATTGTGGAAGCTCAATAGAATCAGTGCATAAAATTGCTATTTATAAATAATTGGTTAACAATTTCTTTACATTGCTTATTTTGCACCGCTTGTTAATATTACCATATGAGTTTAATAGATAAAATTAAACATATTCGCCCCATTCGCTCACTGGTGTACGGTATTGTGGGCATGGCTACTTATCCTGGTCTTGCATGGGTGAATAAGATTAAGATTGAGGGTACAGAGCATTTGCGTAAGCTTCCCAACAACAATGTGTTGTTTGTGAGCAATCACCAGACTTATTTTGCTGATGTGATTACGTTTATTCATATTTTCTGTGCCGTAAAGTGGAGAAAGATAAATCGACTGGGGATTCCCTATTATCTCCTTAATCCGTTTACCAATGTGTTTTTTGTGGCCGCAGAAGAAACCATGAATGGTAGTTTTATCAGTCGCCTTTTTAAGATGGGTGGAGCACTTACGGTAAAAAGGACTTGGAGGGCTGAGGGGCAGGATGTGAACCGCAACCGGGAGGAGTCTGATACACAAAAGATTGACCAAGCACTGCATCGTAGTTGGGTAATCACATTCCCACAAGGAACTACAAAGCCTTTTGCTCCTGGCAGAAAGGGAACGGCGCATATTATTAAGAACAACCAACCCACGGTAGTGCCTGTAGTAATCAACGGCTTTTGGAGGGCATTTAATAAGAAGGGGCTGGCATTTAAAAAGAAAGGATCTATTTTATCGGTGCGCTTTAAAGAGCCGATGATTATTGATTATACACAGTCAGTAGATGAAATACTAGACCAAGTGATGGAAGCCATAGAGCAAAGCAAAAATTATATGCTCAAGAGTAAGCATCATTTTATTAATCTGCTGGATAAATAATTATTCAAACTGCTGCTTAATCTTTAAAAAAAAGTGCTTTTAATTCGTTGGCATCATCGGGTTTCATTTTGCCAGCAAGAATTAATCGGATCTGTCTTCTTCTTAAAGCTCCATCAAATAAACGTTGCTCGTCTTCATTCTGTGGAATCAGTTGGGGAACAGTTCGTGGCTTGCCATTGGGATCTAATGCTACAAAAGTGAAGAAAGCTTCATTGCTCTCGTATTTGTATTGGTGCAATAAATCTTCTCCCCATACTTTAATATGTATTTCCATGGAAGTGTTGAAAGCCCTGCACACTTTGGCTTCTATATGTACCACATTGCCAAGTCTTATAGGCGTTTTAAAACTAAGGTTGTCAACAGAAGCAGTCATAGAAGGCGTATTAGAGTGTTTGCCCGCAGCAATACCAGCGGCAATATCCATCCAGTACATGAGTCGCCCACCCATGAGGTTTCCGAAAGTATTGGTATCATTGGGTAGTACCAATTCATTCATGATGGTAAAACTCTCACTTGCATTTTTTGCTTCCATTTGCTTCATTTGAGGGGCGAAGATAGGGGGATTCAAATTTATGGTTCAAAAATCAGCATATTACTTGGGTAAGGTTGCTTAGAAAATCTTCATTTACATCAGCACCAATGCCTGGCGCATCGGAGAGTATCAGCTTCATTCCATTGTACTGAACACCGCCTAATACAGGATCAATTTTATGCCCCAATAAGCAAGTATCTAAATCGTAGAATTTAATATTCTGTTTTGCCATCGCAAAATGTACTTTGGCGGAGAGGGCAATTCTGCTTTCCAGCATGCCACCCATCATACAAGCTATTTGATTTTCTTCGGCTACTGCATGAATGCGCAGTGCCTCTGCAATACCACCACTTTTTGCAAATTTAATATTGATGTATTTGCAGGCATTGTTGCGAATTATTCTTTCAGCATCATAGTGGGTATAAACACTTTCGTCTGCCATAAGTGCAATGGGAGAAGCGGCGCACAATGCGGGCAATCGTTCATCATTCCAAGTACGCATGGGTTGTTCGCAGAATTCAATCTGATAAGGTGCTAAAGCGTTTAAAGTGAATAATGCATCATCGTAGCTCCAGCCTTGGTTTGCGTCTATGCGAATGGTAGTTTGGTAGCCAATAGCATCCCTTATTTTTTTAATGCGAAGTATATCGGTAGAAGGATCTTTGCCCAGTTTTACTTTAATGATATTTACGCCTTTGGCCACAAATTCAACAGCTTGGGCAGCCATACTTTCAGGGGTATCAATTCCAATGGTTAAGTCGCTCTCAATATTCTTTATGGAGCCACCAAGAAATGCATAGAGTGGCATGCCAGCATGCTTTGCAGCTATATCGTATAGGGCAAGATCGAATGCACTTTTAGCGGTATAATTACCCGCAGTAAACAAATCTAATTCGCGCAGCCTAGCTGTAATATCCAAAGGATCTTTTCCAATCCACAATGCGGCAAATTCTTTGCCCATTTCAAAACAAGTGGCTTGTGTTTCACCTACAATCATGGGGAATGCAGAACATTCTCCTACACCAGTAATACCTTCGTTGGTATGAATGCGAATGAATATATTCTGAGCAAAGTGCATGGTGCCAGTGGCTATGGTAAAAGGCACCATGGGAATAGCATATTTGTAGACGGTAATTTTTGAGATCTGCATTCGCAAATCTCTATTTTTTACCGATACGATTCACATTTTTTCCAGTAATTAAAAAAACTAGGGGAATAGGTGCTTACATGTGGAAACAGCCAATCCCGTTCTTCTTTTATTCCATGGTAATGATTGAATAAAGGATGTTCTTTAAATACTGGTTTATAGGCATTTGAGGCGGGAAAGAGTGCTTCAAATTCTGCCACTACTACTTGTATTTCAGGAATGTTGTTGGTGGCGAGTTGAACCATAAAATTCAGCACTTTCTGGCTCACTGGATGGGCATTGTAAACACTGGGTTCTAACAATAAAATTCTATTACCAGCTTCTCCTTTATGCCATTCAGGATCTATATTATATCCATTGTAAATATAGGTGGGCATGTGATTTTTTATTTGTGGCAAAGCTGTTGAAGGCAGCGTGGTGGTTAGGGTAAAACTAGTGGTGTTTGATAATGCTGTGGGCAGACTTTGCGCTGCTATGGTTTCGTAGGAGTGATCTAGGTAAGTGCCATTTTGTGCTGTGCTAGTGTATTTATTTATATTCTCTTGATTGGCATAGTATTTTTTACTGCTAAAGCTACCAGCCACCCATTGCCAACTAAGCATATTAGAAGCAAGGTCGCCATCCAGCAAATGATAATACATCCATCTGGCGGGTTGCAGAAAATGTGATTGACCAATATTGCAACTAAGCATAACCGTGTACATTCGTGCATGATTGTGCATATAACCTGTGTTGTATAAATGATGGATGGCCGCATCAATTCCTTCAATACCAGTTGCTGCATTAATTATTGCTGTTGGTAGCTGGTGGTGCAACACCTGTTGTTGTGCCTGCTTTAAATCGGTAAATATAGCATTGCCCTTGTGTTGCCAAACCCTTTGGTAGTATTCCCTCCAGGCCAGTTCTTGTATTAATTTTTCGGAAGCGAATTTGCTGTATTTTTCTAATATAATTTTTTGAATAAATGGAAGCGAAATCACACCACGAGAAATATAAGGTGAGAGATAGGTGACTGCACCAGCTAAAAAATTTCTTGTTTTTGCATAAGCATTTGCATCAACCGCGTGAACGCGTTCCACTATACTTTTAATATCGGTAGGAAAATAAATCATTTTGTTTAAATTGATTTGTCAAGACTAGCTAAATACTGATTGGCAATTCTTAAATGGGTATTTTTCTTTTCTTCACTCATTTTATCGAATGTATGTACGAGCATACCCAGTCTCGGATTTTTCAGAAAAAAACTTCTGTGAATATGCATAAAGCGCCAGAAAAGTCCATCCCATATTTCCTGCCAAGGGCCTTTGGTATAGTTGCTCATTTTTAGTATATAATTACTCCCACTGATATAGGGTTTGGTAGTCATTAATCCACCGTCTGCAAATTGCGTCATACCATAAATATTAGGAACCATTACCCAGTCGTACGAATCAATATACATTTCCATAAACCAGCGGTACACTTCATTGGGATCAAACTCACAAAGCAACATAAAATTACCTAGAATCATGAGGCGCTCTATATGGTGGTTGTATCCTGATTTCAATACTTTTTCAATGGCATTGTCTACCGGCACAATACCAGTTGTTGCATTCCAAAATGAGGCGGGAATTTTTCTGCTAAAATTCCAGTAGTTGCGGGTACGTTGGAAACTACCTTCGCGCTCGTATACTATTTTTATAAACTCCCTCCAGCCAATAATTTGTCGCACAAAACCTTCTAAAGAGTTGAGTGGAATATTATTTGCGGCAGCATGGGCCAATGCTTTGTTGATAATATATGGTGGGTTCAGTAATCCGATATTCATGAGGGGGCTGAGCAAGCTATGATGCAAAAGGGGTTCGCTGGACACCATTGCGTCTTCATATATTCCGAACTGGGCAAAACGATTTTGCAGAAACTGTTCCAGCCAAGCATCTGCTGCTTCAAAGCTGATGGGGTAGAAATGATTTTTTCCGCACTTATCTTCAAAGGGGGCATTGGTGGTACCGGGATTTTGCGAGAAATATTTTTTCACATATTCGCGTGCTTCGATTACGTATTCGTTATCTGCGGGCAGGTTAAAATGGGGAGCTTTTTCGCCTTTAGGAAATCGAGCCCGATTGTCGGCATCAAAAGTAAACTTACCACCAAGGGGTTTAAGGGCCTCGTTGACCATTATTTTCTGCTGTTTGCGTTGGTAAGTATAAAAGTCGGTTTGGAAATAAGTTTTTCTTCCATTAAAAAAGTGGTTGGTGGAACTGGCAGTCGTTATAAAGTTGGGGCTTGGGCATATATCCAGTGTAATGCCAGATTCAGCGGCAGCATTGGTGAGTCTTTTCTCCAACCAATTGTCCACTGGCTCGGCGAGCCATATTTTCTGAATACCTTTTTTAGCGAGAGCGGGAATAAGCAATCTTATATCGGAAATATCTTGGAAGGCATGAATATATTCAACTTCAAATCCTTTGATGGTCAACCAATTTTTATAACACTGCATGCTGGCTCTATGCAGTACCAATTTCTGTTGGTGAAAGTGGTACTGTTTAAAAAACAGCCATTCTTCAACCAGTAGCACTGGCCTTTCATTCGCGGATGCGATATGCAGTGCAGGATGATTTTGAAAAAGCTGGTGAGGGAAAATCAGGGTTAATTCTTTCATAATAACAATTGATACAACAAAATGCATTTGTGATTGTTTTGTATTTTAAATCATTTTATGGAATCATTAAAAGGAAAAATTGTTTTGATAGTGGGCGCAACGGGTGGAATAGGGGCGCAGGCAGCCAAGCTTATTAGTGGAAGTGGTGCTATTGTTTATATTACGGGTCGAAATACAGTCAAGTTACAAGCACTCGCCACAGAATTAGGTATTGGCGGGGATCGGGTTTTTGAGATGGATATAGCCAATGAAGCATCTGTGAATGCAGCTATAGCACAAGTTTTGGAAAAAACACCAGTGATTGATATTCTTATTAATGCGGCTGGAATTGGGGTAATACAAACGATGGACACGCTTAGTGCGATAGATTTTGAGCGGACATTACAAACCAATTTGTTTGGATCATTCTATTTGGTAAAAGCGGTGTTGCCAGCAATGAAAGTGCAAAAAAAGGGACTTATTATCAATATCCCCGGGGTATTGGGGAAAGTGCCGATGGCGGGAGCTGCTGCGTATAGTGCGAGTAAATATGGACTGGTAGGGATGATGCAGAGTATTCGGGAAGAGTTAAAGCGGACAGAAATTCGCATCACCAATCTTTTTCTAGGAGGGGTAGATTCCAGCTTTTGGGATACCATTGATTTGAGGGTGCAGCGCGATAAAATGATTGTAGCAGAAGAAGCTGCTAAAGCCATTTGGTTTCTATGCCAGCAGCCAGCCAGTGGGGTAGTGAGTGAAATGGTATTGCAGCCATTTAATCACCAGGCCATTTAATATTTTTTGAATAATTTAAGTAAAACCTTTTCGTACTTCACCAATGTGTACCGATATTCGTGGCACGAACAGTTGTTAGCATGAATATTTCTTTTGAAAATACCGAAAACGCCTTCGCTTACAAGACCAATAAGGAATTGAAAAGTGCCCGCTTCTTATTTAGTACAATGGCCTATTCTTGGTTTGTGCAACTGGGAACAAGGTTAACGCCTTTTATAATGAAGACTGGTCTGCCAATTGTACACCAGCTCATTCGAAAAACCATATTCAAGCAATTTGTTGGGGGAGAAACTCTGGCAGAAACAGCGATGGTGTGCAATACATTAGGGGGATATGGTATTCAGGTAATATTGGATTATGGAGTTGAAGGAAAGAATGACGAAGGCAGTTTTGATGAAGCCACCGATGCTTTTATTCGAGTAATTGAATACGCAGCTACACAAACTAATATTCCTTTTATCAGTCTGAAAGTAACGGCATTGGCTCGTCTTACTTTGTTACAGAAGCTGAATGATGCGCCGCGATTAAGAAGTGGTATTCATGATCATGAAGAGGAAGTGGCCGAATGGGATCGGGTGAGGGATAGAATGTATTCTATTTGTGAAGTAGCGGCGGAAAAAAATATTGGTGTATTAATAGATGCGGAAGAGAGTTGGATACAGGATCCCATTGATCGTGTTGCAATAGAATTGATGGAAGCGTTTAACAAAGAGCGAGTAATTGTTTTCAATACCATACAGTTGTATCGACACGATCGACTTAGTTTCTTGCAACTATCTCATCGTATTGCAAAGCAACAACAGTTTAAATTAGGCGTGAAGCTGGTGCGTGGTGCTTATATGGAGAAAGAGCGATCAAGAGCGCAGGAAATGGGCTATGCCTGCTTGATGCAGAAAGACAAAGCAGCAACGGATGATGATTTTAATGAAGCGGTAAAATATTGTTTCAATGATTTAGAAAATATCTCTATCATCATTGCTTCACACAATGAAGCGAGTAATTTATTAGCGGCCAATTTAATGGAAGAGAAAGGGCTGGAACACCATCATTCAAAAGTGCATTTTTCACAGCTTTATGGTATGAGTGATCATATCAGTTTTAACCTAGCCAAGCAAGGCTTTAGCGTGAGTAAATACCTGCCATTTGGCCCCATTAAAGAAGTAATTCCTTACCTTATGCGACGTGCTAAAGAGAACAGCAGTGTGAGTGGACAAACGGGCAGGGAATTGGCACTTATTAAGCGGGAGTTGGAGCGCAGGAAACAATAGTACAGGCTTATTTGCATGCATTGGCATTTATTGTGGATAATAGAGTTGGTTAGTCCCCTCATTTCGTTGTTAATTTGCGCATGCAACAATACCACCAGTTACTTCAGTATATATTAAACAATGGTGCTGTAAAGACAGATCGAACTGGCACTGGCACCCTCAGTTGTTTTGGCTACCAGATGCGGTTTAACCTTGCAGAAGGGTTTCCGATGGTGACCACCAAGAAAGTGCATTTAAAAAGTATTGTACACGAATTGTTGTGGTTTTTGAAAGGAGAGACCAATACCAAGTACTTGACCGATCATGGGGTGAGTATTTGGAATGAGTGGGCCGATAAAAACGGTGAATTAGGACCTGTATATGGAAAACAATGGCGCAGTTGGGCTGGTGCGGATGGACAAACAGTAGATCAGATTACAGCTATTATTGAGCAACTCAATACCAATCCCGATAGTCGCAGAATGATTGTAAGTGCATGGAATGTGGCCGAGTTGCCTAAAATGGCTTTGATGCCCTGCCATAGCCTATTTCAGTTTTATGTTGCCGATGGAAAACTAAGTTGCCAATTGTATCAGCGCAGTGCGGATGTGTTTTTAGGAGTGCCATTTAATATTGCATCCTACGCATTATTAACCATGATGATGGCGCAGGTATGTGGGTTGGAGTGTGGTGATTTTGTACATAGTTTTGGGGACGTACATATTTATAAGAATCATTTGGAGCAGGTGAATTTGCAGTTGAGCCGCGAGCCATATCCATTGCCGACTATGAAGTTGAATGCTGCTATAAAAAATATATTTGAATTCAGCTATGAAGATTTTACGTTGGAAAATTATCAGAGTCACCCAGCCATAAAAGCACCAGTAGCGGTGTAATATTTAGGCATAAAATTTTAGATTATGTTAATCTCCCTTATCGTAGCCGCAAGTACCAATAATGCAATAGGAAAGAACAATGAGTTGTTGTGGAAGCTGCCTAATGATATGAAATTTTTTAAGCAAACTACTTGGGCCATGCCGGTACTAATGGGAAGAAAAACATTTGAATCCTTAAAAGGCAAGCCATTAAATGGTCGCTTAAATATTGTAATAACAAGAAATAATAATTATGAGGCAGCGGGGGCTGTGGTAGTAAATTCATTGCAAAAAGCCATTGCTGTGGCAGCAGAGAATGATTATAAAGAGGTGTTTGTAATAGGAGGCGGGGAAATTTATGCTGCCGCAATGCAGCAAGCGCAACAGTTGTATCTTACAAGGGTGGAAGTGGCTATAGAAGGAGATACTTATTTTCCTGCTATAGAAGCGAGTGAGTGGAAATTGGTGATGGATGAGTTTCATGAGGCGGATGAGAAACATATGTATGCGTATCGGTTTCAAAAATGGATAAAACAATTATAGTAGTATGGAGCGAGTGCAAGATTTTTATATTTTCACGCTTCCTTTTTTTGTGATGGGGAATATATGGTTGAGAGCGCCACAAAAAAAATACTGTCAATACATTTTCATAGTGTTGAATATGCTGTTGTTATTGCACGCATTGCATCAAATACGAGTAGTAATAGGACTGGCGCAGGTTGTGCGAGTGGTAGGCGGGGTAGAAACTGATCAGCTGAAATGGAGCGATTATTTGGATGCGCATATCCTGCGTATGATAGGGCATCTTTTACTGCCACTTTTATTTATGTTTAAAAGTTTGCGAACCAATAGATGGATTACTGCGGTGGTGTATTTATTGGTATTAAAACAGTATACGAGGATGTATATGCAGCCACAAGAAATATTTTTTGTAATGGCTTATGGGGTCAGTTTATTTGCGGTAGTATATGCATTATTTTGGTTATTAAAATTATTTCCTGCACCCCCAAAAACGAATTAATGTATTCACCATTTCAGTTGGCATGGCGATACCTGCGCTATTATATTACTGCTTCAAATGGCAGGGGGCATGGTATGCATTCGCCGTTTGTATATGAGTTAATCACAGCCGTATTGAACGACGATCGTTTTTTTTATAGGTACGATTTAATAGAAGCGCAGCGGGCAGAAATGTTGCACAATAAAACGCTTATTGTGTTGGAAGATTTTGGGGCAGGATCGAGGTTGAAGCAGCGTTCAGAACGGACTGTTTCAGCCATTGCAAAATCATCTTTGAAGCCGAAGAAATACAGTCAGTTATTGTTTAGGCTGGTGAATCATTTTGGGCCTGAAAATATATTAGAGTTGGGAACATCTTTGGGTATAACCAGTTCCTATTTAGCGTCGGCAAGGCCAGAGGCAAGGGTGATAACTATGGAGGGGTCGGCGGCGGTGGCGGCCATAGCAAGTAAGCATTTTAACTATATTGGGTTAAATAATATTGAACAGGTAATTGGTAATTTTGATGAAACCTTGGCACCCATATTGTCGAAGCTAGATCGGCTCGATTTTATTTTTATAGATGGCAATCACCGGTATGAGCCAACGATGCGTTATTTTGAGCAGGTGTTGGAGAAATGCCATGAAAACACCTTGATTATTTTTGATGATATACATTGGAGTGCGGAGATGGAGCGGGCTTGGGAGCAAGTAAAAGTGCATACTTCAGTAACACTTACGATAGATTTGTTTTTTGTGGGGCTGGTATTCTTTCGCAAGGAGCAGAAAGCGAAGCAACATTTTACGGTAAGGTTTTAGAGGTAGTTGAGGGGACTATGATTTAGCGGCTTGGTTGGCGTATTCTTTTGGGGTAAGTTTTTTAATTTTCTTGAATTGGCGGTTGAAGTTAGAAAGGTTTTCGAAGCCAGATTTAAAGGCAATTTCAGCAATGCTCTTATTGTCTTCCATGAGTTGGCGGCAGACGTAAGTTATACGCAAAACGACCTCAATAATATTTTTTCTGGTAATTGGTTGCGGATGATGGGGAAATTGTGGAATAAATAAGATAAATGCTTTTCATTCAAGGTTTAATGCAGATAAACCGCATATTTTCACCCTTCATTACCAGTGGGTAGAAGGGCGATAGGAAATATATTAGAAGTGGCTCTTCCCTTGAAATCCTGTAATTTTATGTTTATATTGTTTTAAAATGCGCTCAAAATATGTAAATCCGTTTACTGACTTTGGATTTAAGAAAATCTTTGGTGAAGAAGCCAGCAAGCCACTTTTGCTGGACTTCCTCAATGCCGTTTTGCCCCAACAACACCGAATAACCAACCTGAGTTTTAAAAATACAGAACAGCTCGGTCAGACCGATGCCGATAGAAAAGCCATTTACGATATCTATTGTGAAACAGAAAGCGGCGAGAAAATTATTGTTGAATTACAAAAAGCCAAGCAGAACTATTTTAAAGAAAGAACGGTTTACTATTCTACTTTCCCCATTCGAGAACAAGCCGACAAGGGTGAGTGGAACTACAACCTTAAAGCTGTTTTTTGTGTGGGCATCCTAGATTTTACTTTTGATGATTATGCCAATGAAACTTCACAAACCGATGTGGTTCACTCCATTCAATTGAAAAATCAACAAGGATTGGTTTTTTATGAAAAACTCACCTATATCTATTTGGAGATGCCCAATTTCCAAAAAAAGGAAACAGCGCTGGAAACAAGGTTAGACCAGTGGTTGTATTTTATAAAACACTTGGAAAACTTTGAAACGATCCCCACTATTTTTAAAGATGAAGTATTCACAAAAGCATTTCAGAAAGCAGAGTTGGCTAAATTCAATCAAACAGAGTTAGATAATTATGAAAGCAGTTTGAAAGTCTACCGCGACCTTAAAAATGTAATAGACACTGCTTTTGATGAAGGTAAACTAGAAGGCATATCGGAAGGTAAATTAGCAACTGCTCAATCAGCCAAGCGGATGGGTTTATCTACCAAGGATATTATTCAACTTACAGGACTATCGGCGGCGGAGATTGAAAGTCTGTAATAGGTAACCGCACAAAAAATGGGTCTCGTAAATCCCATATAAGATGTGTTTTAAAGGATTAATTAATGAAGTAGTAAATGACAAAGCCCCTAAAAATGAATAAAAAGCAAATATTGGGATAGGTTATTTATTTTGGTACAACAAAAGAAATGTATTTATGCCACAAAACAATACCAGCAATACCTTATTAAAGATTATTCCAATGAATTGTTAGAGATATATTTGCCAGCACTGGAAGAAGCGGGTAATGGGCTAATAGCAGAGGCGAGTATGCAAATTTAGTTGGTCAGATGGAGCAGATAATGAAAGATTTTACATTTGGAAAAGAACAAGTATTAGACATTGCTAGGAAGCTTAAAGAGCAGTTTTCAATAAAACCAAGACGCCCTGCAATGCTTGAAGAGTTGAGTAAAATAGTGTAATAGTTTTGCGGAACAACAGGATTCAATTTGTTAAAAAGAGGAGTGCTTTTTATTATTATAGTCATAAAGAATAGCATTAAAAGAAAAGGCTTATTAGTTTATCAGACGATGAATTCTTAGTAAAAACTGTTTTTAAAGATATTTAGATGCAATTGCCCTACGTTTAAAATATAATTTAACATACAATAATCTTTAAACCATATTTTTAAAGAAAAAATGCCTGTAAATTTCGGTAAAACTTGGTGGGGAATTCAGTGGCTTAACACACTTACTAATATTGATAATGAAAATAGGTTGCCTCGTGGTAAAACGTATGCAAACACTGGTGCGGTTAAAAAAATTCTCATAAAAGACAATCGAATAGAAGCTAAAGTAGCTGGCAGTAAACCCAAACCCTATAATGTAGACATTACTATACCACCCTTTTTTGATCCGCAATTAAGCGATTTTATTGCTGCCTTAGCAAAAAGACCAACCATTATTTCTAAACTTTTAAATAGAGAATTAGATCCTGAAGTGCTAACTATTGCAGAAAACTTAGGGTTGAAAGTTTTTCCAAAGCAGTGGACAGATTTTAAAATGCAATGTAGTTGTCCCGATTGGGCTGTACCCTGTAAACATTTAGCTGCAGTAGTATATAAGGTAAGCGCAGAGATAGATAATAACCCATTTTTGGTATTCGATTTGCACTTGCTAAACCTCATTGAAGAGCTCAATAAGCGGGGTATTTTTGTAAGAAAAAATACAACCGAAATCCCTAAAATTTCTGAATTATATTTCGATCCTAAGAAGAAAAAAAATCAATACAATCCAGAAAATGCCTACCAAAAGTTGTCGTTTTCCAAACTTTCTCCCATACACGAGCCTTTAACTGCATTGCTTTCTAGCTATCCTGCATTTTATCAAGAAAATGGCGACTTCAAAGAAAAATACATTGCCAAAATAGCACAAACTGTAAAAACTGCACAAAAAGTAGTAAAAGGGAAAATTTTACTTGAAAATTTATTTCTTAAAGCTTCCCAACAAGGGAACAACATTAACCACCATTCCAACAATACTATTGTCATTGATGAAACCTACCAATCAAAGGTTTTTGTAAATAAAACCCAGTTTTCATTTCTCCAATTTTTGAATGAAATGGCACAAATCAGTTCATCAAAAACCAATGATTACCAACCGAGTACTGCCTCATTGCACACCATACTAAATTTCGCTATTCATTTATTGGCAAATGGTGCCATAGTGCCCCAAATTATTCAACTACAAAATAAAGACTTTGCCATACGTTGGTTGCCTGCAATGTTAAGTAAGGAAGTCCGGCTTTTGGTAGAAAAGTTAGAAGAAGTATTGCCCCCTGCTACTTTTTTATGGGAGGAGAAAGACAAACAAAAACCCATCAACCACAACCAAGCTTTTAACTTATTATCGCTATTTTTAACTGAAATCATGTCTATTTTAGAGGCTTCCCCAAAGCCAGATTTATTTTTAAATTTATTCTTTAACAAAGAGCACTATCCTTTTAAGAGCCCTGGCGAAGAGGCTTTAAGCGGAGGTGTTATGGCTTGGTTACAAAAATATTACCTTTCTCAAGGGAATTTTAAGCCTCAAATTGAGGTGACAGAGTTACCCAACGAAAATTTTAAAATTGAGATTTATATTAACGATAGTAAAGCCAATGCTTTGGCAATACCTTATTCGTTAAAAGATGTTTTAAATCAAAGCGAATTTGATAAAAACAGATACGAAATTTTACAAAGCCTTACGCAATTAAGCAGTTTCATTTCGGGCTTAGATACTTACATCAATACATTTGGGAATACTCCTATTGTAATGAACACAGCAACCTTTTCGCCTTTTTTGATGGAAATGATTCCTGCCATACAATTGCTAGATATTTCTATCTTATTACCCAAGGCACTGCAAGAAATTTTAAAACCAAAATCGAGTTTGCGTATAAAGAAAAAATCCCAAAATAAATCATTTTTACGGTTGAATGAGTTGCTTGATTTTGATTGGCAAGTTGCAATTGGCGATACACTTATTGATGAAAATGAGTTTAAAAAATTACTCAAAAAATCGGATGGACTTATTAAATATAAAGCGAATTATATTTATGTTAATCAAAACGAATTGGAGATACTTTATAAGCATTTTTCACAAACTAAAAAGCTTTCGCCCTTTCAAATACTTAGAGCAGCTTTAAGCGGTGAGTACCAAGGTGCAAAAATTGCGCTTACCAATGAAGTGCAAAAAATGATTAATGAACTTACTAATTTTTCGGAAGTAGCATTGCCAAAAGGAATTAAAGCCAATCTTCGCCCTTATCAACACCGGGGCTATTCGTGGATGTATCGCAATGCGAAAATTGGCTTTGGTAGTGTAATTGCCGATGATATGGGACTTGGGAAAACAGTACAAGTTATTACCACTTTACTTAAATATAAAGAAGACGGATTACTTAAAAAAGATAAAGCATTGGTTGTTGCACCTACTGGCTTACTCGCTAACTGGCAAGCCGAAATAGAAAAATTTGCACCCAGTTTTAAAACTAAAATCTATCATGGATCGGGAAGGCAATTACAAAAATCAGACGATTTTGATATCCTTATTTCAAGCTACGGAATTGTGCGCAGCGATGCCAAAGAACTAAAAAAAATGAAATGGCATTGTATGGTAATTGACGAAGCCCAAAATATTAAAAATAGCAATACAGAACAAACCAAAGCCATAAAAACAATAGGTGCTAATAATTTTATTGCTATGTGTGGCACTCCCGTAGAAAATCGATTAAGTGAACTATGGAGTATAATGGACTACAGCAATCGTGGATTCTTAGGTAATATAAAAGAATTTAATGATACTTATGGTGCTCCAATTGAAATATTTAATGATGTAGAAACGGCTGAAAAACTTAAAAAAGTAACCGCTCCTTTTATGATGCGTCGTTTGAAATCCGACAAAACCATTATATCAGATTTACCCGATAAAATTGAAATGAACTGCTATTCAAAATTAGCAATATCACAAGCCAGTTTGTATAAAATAACTTTGCAAAAAGCGATGCACGATATTGAAGGGATTGTAACAAAAGACAATAAAGCGATGTTTGTTCGACAGGGGTTGGTGTTACAAATGATACTTGCCTTAAAACAAATTTGTAATCACCCCACCCAATTTTTAAAAAACAATATTCTCGATGCTAATTTAAGCGGCAAAATAGAACTCTTATTTAGTAAATTAGACAGCATTGTAGAAAGTGGCGAAAAAGTGTTGATTTTTACCCAGTTTACGGAAATGGGAAATTTATTAAAGCACTTTATTAGCGAACGATATAATAAGGAACCCCTGTTTTACCATGGTGGCTGTAGCTTAAAAAAACGAAGTGAAATGGTAGCTTCCTTTCAGCATAACAGGGCAGACAAAATATTTATCCTTTCTTTAAAAGCTGCCGGAACTGGACTCAACTTAACCGCCGCCAACCACGTAATACATTATGATTTATGGTGGAATCCTGCTGTAGAAGCTCAAGCAACAGACAGAGCCTATAGAATTGGCCAAAAAACGAATGTAATGGTGCATCGTTTTATTACTAAGAATACCTTCGAAGAAAAAATAAATGAAATGATACAAACTAAAAAAGCATTGGCCAATATGACCGTTTCTACGGGTGAAAATTGGATTGGTAATTTGAGTAATAAAGAGCTTAAAAATTTGTTTTTATTGACATAAATACTATACAAATGCATGGTAAAATGACTAAACTCAATAAATACGCTAGACAAACCCGATTATTGGTTGCAGTGGACTGTATTATATTTGGTTTCGATGGAACTCAGTTAAAAATACTGCTTATCAAGCGAGTGCTTCAGCCATTGAAAGGCAATTGGAGCTTGATGGGTGGCTTCATCGGCTCTGCTGAAAGTGCAGACGAGGCTGCCGAAAGAATTTTAAAAAAACTTACTGGTTTATCTGGCGTTTACCTTGAACAAATGCACTGTTTTGGTGATCCCAAGCGCGATACCATCGAACGAACTATTTCAGTGGCTTATTTTGCACTCATTGATATTCACAAATACAAAGAACAAATCAGTCACGAATACCACGCTGAATGGTTTGCCCTCAACGAAATTCCAAAATTACTTTTCGATCATGCCTCAATGATTGAGATGGGGAGAAAGAAATTACAATACAAAGCGGCACTTCACCCTATTCTATTTGAACTACTGCCTGCTAAATTTACGCTTCCACAATTGCTCATTTTATATGAAGCATTTTATGATGCTAGCATAGATAAGCGAAACTTTACCCGTAAAGTACAAACTACTGGCTTGCTGGTGAAGCTAAATGAAAAAGACAAAGACGGTTCTAAAAAAGGGGCTTTCTATTACAAACTTAATCGGGTGAATTATCGGTCTAACCTCCAAGCCTTTCTGTATATTGTTCCCAATGCCCATAAACTGTTCTAAATAATTTTCTCCTTGCTGATTGAATTGCCGCTATCCATAAAAAATATTTTTTTTCTTGAATTATTAAATGTTATTTTAACACTTAATATTGCTTGCTATATGAATGATAATTATGTAATCGGTATTGATTATGGTACGGATAGCGTTCGCGCCATCATTGTAAACGCTGCCAACGGGACAGAAATCAGCTCCGCTACTTTTTACTATCCCCGCTGGAAAGATGGGCTCTACTGCAATCCTTCCATTCAACAATATCGGCAACATCCGCTCGATTATATTGAGGGCTTAGAATTTACCATCAAAGCCTGTATTGAAAAGGCAGGTAATTCTATTGCAGCAAAAATCAAAGCAATTGCTGTAGATACCACTGGTTCTACCCCTATTGCTGTAGATGAAACGGGTACTCCACTCGCTTTGCTCCCCGCTTTTGAACACAATCCCCATGCTATGTTTCTGCTTTGGAAAGACCATACCGCCATTAAAGAAGCTGCAGAAATAAATAAGCACGCCACCTTATTTCCGACCAACTATCTTCAGTTTGTAGGAGGTATTTACAGCAGTGAATGGTTCTGGGCTAAACTGTTAAAAACCTTACGCACAGATGAAAAAGTGCGTGCGGCCTGTTATGGTTGGGTGGAACATTGCGATTGGATTCCTTTTTTACTCACCGGTGCTACCCATATCAACCAAATGAAAGTAGGGGTTTGCGCTGCCGGCCATAAAGCCCTATGGAATGAAAGCTTTGGTGGACTACCTCCCAATCACTTTTTTAGTAAACTAGATCCCTTACTCGATGGGTTTAGAAATCGCTTATTTCAAACTACTTATACATCCGATCAAGCCGCTGGTTTTTTATCCGCCGAATGGGCTACCCGCCTTGGCCTCTCTACTAATGTAGTGGTGGGTGTTGGGGCTTTTGACGCACATATGGGTGCCGTTGGGGGGCAAATTGAGCCCTATCACCTTAGCAAAGTAATGGGTACTTCTACCTGTGATATTTTAGTGGCTCCTGGTGCCGATATCAACAATCGTTGTATTAAAGGAATATGCGGTCAAGTTAATGGCTCTGTAATACCCGGTATGATTGGCTTAGAAGCTGGTCAGAGTGCTTTTGGGGATGCTTATGGTTGGTTTAAAAATGTACTTTCTTTTCCTTTGCAAAACACGGTTTGTCCCCCCTTTATAAACGAGCAACAAGCTGCAGACTATCGAGATTTTTTGCTTCAATCCATCTTGCCCACATTGGATAATGCGGCTGCAAAAATTGATTGCACCATTGATGCAGCACTTTGTATTGATTGGATGAATGGAAGAAGAACTCCCGATGCCAACCAAGCCCTTAAAGGTGTTTTTTCAGGTCTCGATTTGGGTACCACAGCAGTAGATATGTACCGTGCTTTGGTAGAAGCTACTTGCTTTGGAGCCAAAGCAATTGTGAATAGATTTGTAGACGAAGGCATTCCTGTAAAAGGATTAATTGGACTAGGTGGGGTGGCTAAAAAATCGCCTTTTATCATGCAAATGATGGCCGATATTTTGAATATGCCCATTCGAATTCATAAAAGCGATCAGACCTGCGCGGCTGGTGCTGCTATGTTTGCGGCTACAGTTGCTGGTATTTATCCCACTGTTCAACACGCTATGAAAGCTATGGGACAAGGTTTTGAAATTACTTTTTCACCCAATAGTGCCAAATATTCCATTTATGAAAAACGCTTTGCCAAATACAAGGCACTGGGAAATTTTACGGAGTCTTTTATTTTAAATGATTAATTTTTTTTATGAACAAATACAGTCACTTACAAATTGAAGCTTACGAAGCCAATATGCAATTGCCCGCACTGGGATTGGTAGTTTTTACTTTTGGAAATGTGAGCGCTGCCGATAACAGTCTCGGCGTTTTCGCCATCAAACCTAGTGGGATTCCCTATGCCGATCTCACGCCCGATAAAATGGTGGTAGTAGATTTTGAGGGACAAAAAGTTGCGGGTGACCTTCGTTTTTCTTCCGATACACTTACCCATGCGGTACTGTACAAATATTGGCCTAAAATTGGCGGCATCGTGCATACCCATTCCACTTATGCTACGGCTTGGGCGCAGGCACAAAGAAGCATCCCTGTTTTTGGCACCACCCATGCAGATTATACTACTGCCGATATTCCCTGCGCTGCTCCCATGAGCGATGAAATGATTAAAGGAAACTATGAATACCAAACTGGTTTTCAAATAATGGATTGCCTTAAAAATAATGCCTTGAGTTACGAAGAAGTTGAAATGATTTTAGTGGGAAATCACGCACCTTTTACTTGGGGTAAAAATGCAGCCAAAGCCGTTCATAACAGTGCCGTACTGGAATATATTGCTAAAATGGCCTTAGTTACTGAACAAATTAATGCTCAAGCACCACGATTAAAACCGGCATTAATTGCCAAACATTTTGAAAGAAAACACGGGCCAGATAGTTATTATGGTCAATAAATAAACGCACTCATTTTAAATAATAAAGTACAATGATTCATTTTAAAGAAGTAGAAATTTGGTTTGTAACAGGTAGTCAACATTTATACGGTGAAGCTACCTTACAAAAAGTAGCCGAACACGCACAACAAATAGTGAATGGGTTGAATGAAAGCGGTAATATACCTTGTAAAATAACTTGGAAACCAACTGTTAAAACGCCCGATGAAATTTTAACGCTTTGCAAAGAAGCCAATAACCAAGATCAATGTATTGGTATTGTTGCATGGATGCATACGTTCTCTCCAGCTAAAATGTGGATCAACGGACTAAAAATTTTACAAAAACCATTGGTGCATTTGCATACACAATTCAATCGTGATATTCCTTGGTCTACTATTGATATGGATTTTATGAACCTAAATCAATCTGCACATGGCGACAGAGAATTTGGGTTTATCATGAGCCGTATGCGCATCAATAGAAAGGTAGTTGTAGGTCATTGGCAAAATAATACGGTTCAACAAGAACTGAATACTTGGGTGCGTGCAGCAGCAGCTTGGCAAGATATGCAGACCGCAAAATTTGTTCGCTTTGGCGATAATATGCGCAATGTAGCAGTTACCGAAGGCGATAAAGTAGAAGCTCAAATTAAATTCGGTTTTTCGGTAAATACCTACGGTATTGGGGATCTTGTGGCTGTAATTAATGCAGTAAGCGAAGCCGAAATAAATGCCTTAATCGGTAACTATGAAGCTGAATACAATCTTGCTCCTGAACTGCAAACCAATGGTGAGAAAAGAGCCTCATTAAAGGAAGCTGCAAGAATTGAAATTGGACTGGAAAAATTTCTTAAAGAAGGGGATTTTCAAGGATTTACTGATACGTTTGAAGACCTGCATGGCATGATTCAATTGCCTGGGATTGCCGTTCAAAGACTTATGGCCAAAGGGTATGGCTTTGCAGGCGAAGGTGATTGGAAGACTGCTGCCTTGGTGCGAGCTATGAAAGTGATGGGTACTGGGTTGCCCGGGGGTAATTCTTTTATGGAAGATTATACCTACCATTTTGATCCCGATAACGAACTGGTATTAGGATCGCATATGCTTGAGATTTGCCCTTCTATTGCGAATGCTAAACCCAGTTGCGAAGTGCACGCATTGGGTATTGGTGGTAAAGCAGATCCCGTAAGATTGGTATTTAATGTGGCAGAAGGAGCTGCGCTGAATGCCAGCTTGATTGATATGGGTAATCGTTTTAGATTATTGATAAATGAAGTTGTAGCAGTATCTATTCGTGAAGAACTGCCCAAACTACCTGTTGCTAGGGTGCTTTGGAAACCAATGCCTGATATGAAACAAGCTTGTGCTGCTTGGATTTATGCAGGTGGGGCACATCATACCTGCTACAGTCAAAATTTAACCGCGGAAAACTTGCGCGATTTTGCCGATATTGCAGGTATTGAATTCATTAATATCAATGCAACTGCTACCGTTCAGAGTATCCGCAATGAACTTAGATGGAACGAGCGTTGTTTTTAATTTTTTTGAATAATAATTATTTAAAGAATACGATCACTATGATTCAACAGAATGATTTTTCACTAAAACAATCTACATTAGAGCTCTTCAAAAAACAGTTTAGGCAGCTGCCAAATATCATCACAAGATCTCCAGGTAGAATTAATATAATTGGAGAACATACCGATTACAATGAAGGGTTTGTTCTACCTGCAGCCATTAATCGCTATGCATATATTGCAGTGGGTGAACGGGATGATAACCTAATTCATTTATATGCTGTGGAATACACAGAGTTGTTGGTCTTTAATCTGAATGATTTGGGGCAGAAAAAATCTTCGTGGACTGATTATATTATTGGAATAGTTGATCAACTGAAGCAAACTCGTTGTAAGTTGAATGGATTTAATTTGCTTCTAGATAGTGATTTGCCCATTGGAGCAGGTATGTCATCTTCCGCTGCAATTGAATGCGCCACTATTTTTGCTTTGAACGACTTATTTAAAGCGAAAATTTCTAAACTTTCCATGGTTAAAATGGCGCAAAAAGCAGAGCATACTTTTACAGGTGTTCAATGCGGAATCATGGATATGTTTGCCAGCGTATTTGGCAAACAAAATCAGGTTATTAAATTGGATTGCCGGAGTCTAGATTTTGCATATATGCCTCTTTTAATGGGCAGCAAACAAATGCTTTTGTTAAATACTAATGTGAAACATTCCTTGGCTTCATCCGCTTATAATGAAAGAAAACAGCAATGTGAGCAGGGGGTGGCATGGGTTAAAGAAAAATATCCTGAAGTTAATAGCCTGCGCGATATTACCATAGAGATGCTTAATTTGATGGTTGCCCCTAAAGATCCAATTATTTATAAACGTTGCCAATATGTAATTGAAGAGAATAATCGCTTACTTACAGCTTGTGAAGCTTTGAAAAAAGGCGACTTAGTAACTTTGGGACGCTTGATGTTTGAAACCCATATGCAACTGAGTAAACTCTATGAAGTGAGCTGTAAAGAACTTGATTTTTTAGTAAAGCAAGTAAAAAAATATCCTTCTGTTTTAGGAGCAAGGATGATGGGAGGTGGTTTTGGTGGTTGTACTATTAATTTGGTAGAAACTACAGCCATTCCTGCTCTTGTGCAAATTTTAAAGCCTGCATACAGAGAAGCTACGGGGCTAGACCTGTCTGTGTATGCTGTTGGTGTTACCAATGGCACTGAAACCCTAATAAACAATACCTGCTAGTTCTAGACTTCGCTTTTTTAAATGAACGATAGACAAATCGTCAATAATAGGGTCTGGTGTTAAAATCAATGATGTATCATTTAATTTCCACCAGTCGCCTTTTATCAACTTACTCAAATGCAAAACCCCAATAAGGTATTTACGTTCTGCCTGTGCATGCCATTCTTCAATCCACTCAAAATCTTCTCTAGGAATATATTTCCAATCGTTGAAACTTACGTACACTTTCAGGTAATAATTATTGGTTAATTCATGCGGTTGGTGATGGTATAATTTTTTATACTCGTACTTGTAATTGTACCTGAGCGCAGCAATATCACTCAATACAGCAGATGCTGTTGGAAAACTACCCGCACCTTTACCATAAAAAAATTGTTTGTCGGAAAAACCACTCTCAATTACTACACCATTGTATTCATTCTTTACAAAACTCAAGGGCTCATTCAGCGGAATAAATTGGGGGAATACAAAAGCCGCAACCTTACCATTGTCCAGCTTTTTAGCCTGTGCAATCAGTTTAATATCAAACCCTTTTTCCTTGGCTACCGTGGCATCACTGCCCTGTATATTTTGTATGCCAGTAAAAAGAATATCAGTTTGCTTTGTTACAATTCCATAAGCGTGATTCAAAAGTATGGTCCATTTACTCAATGCGTCATAACCTTCAATATCCAACTTTGGATTGCTCTCCGCAAATCCCAATTGTTGCGCCAATAGCAATGCTTCTGTAAAGCTTAGCTTGTCCTCAAACATTTTAGTGAGAATGAAATTGGTAGATCCATTTACAATTGCTTTAATGGAATGTAATAAATCATTGTCGTAATATTCTTCTAAATTTCTAATGATGGGAATAGAAGCACAGGCAGATGCTTCGCATAAAAAAGGCAATCCTGTTTCTTGTTGCAATTGTAAGATGGCTGCTAAATTTTCAGCAATCATTTTCTTACTGGCACTCACAACGGCTTTGCCATTTAACAGGGCAGTTTGTACAATCTGAAATGCTGCCTCAGCGTCGTCAATTACTTCTACTACTACATTAATTTCAGCATCGTTTAAAATTACTTCTTTGTCTGTGGTGAAAAGTGTATCAGGAGCATTTCTTTGCTTTGTCGCGTTTTTTATACATACCTTTTTAATGGATGCTTTTAAGGAGGGCGTCTGCTTTAATATCTGATACAATCCTTCTCCCACAACACCAAAACCAAATAATCCAATGGTGAGCTGTTTCTGTGTTTCCATAACTGTTGGGTAAATTACAAATATACTACTGGGTAGTGATTCTGCAAAATATGGACTGCTTATTATAAATTTCAACTTTTACAGCCCTTTACTGTTTGTATCTTTACGAACTAATTATGGCAAAAAAAATAATAGAGAAATTACCCTTACAGCAGGTTGTAACCGAGACTGAATTTATTGAAGTCTTCGGAGCCCGTGAGCACAACCTGAAAAATATAGATATTCGCATCCCTAAAAATAAATTAGTTGTTTTTACTGGGGTGAGTGGCAGTGGCAAATCATCCCTTGCCTTTGATACTATTTACAATGAAGGCCAGCGTAGGTATATGGAAAGCTTTAGCGCTTATGCCCGCCAGTTTATGGGCGATATGGAAAGGCCTGATGTAGATAAAATAAGTGGACTATCACCCGTGATTTCCATTGAACAAAAAACCACCAATAAAAACCCCCGATCAACCGTAGGCACTGTTACGGAAGTGTACGACTTTCTGCGACTCCTATTTGCCAGAATTGGCGAAGCTTACAGTTATAATACGGGTAAGAAAATGGTAAAGTTTAGTGAAGAAGAAATTGTGGAAGACATTTTTACCAAATACAAGCAAGCGAAAATTAGCCTGCTTGCACCGCTTATTCGTGGTCGCAAAGGGCATTACCGCGAACTGTTTGAAGAGGTTCGAAAAAAAGGATTTTTAAAAGTGCGGGTAGATGGGGAAATAATGGATTTAACACCTAAACTACAAGTTGATCGGTATAAAATTCATGATATTGAATTGGTGATTGATCGATTACCCGTTACCGATGATATGAAAGTTCGCCTAAGTCAAAGTGTACAGCAGACCTTGAAAATGGGTAAGGATCTCTTATTTGTTTTATTGAATGATACCAACAAAACCATTCAATATGCCAAACAGTTAATGTGTGAAGAAACAGGTATCAGTTATGAAGAACCTTCTCCCAATGCATTCTCCTTTAATTCTCCTTATGGTGCTTGCCCCGCTTGCAAAGGCCTTGGTAATAAATACACCATTGATATGTTGGCTGTAATTCCCGACCCCAATATTTCCATCAATGCAGGTGGCATTGCTCCTTTGGGTGTGCAGCGTGATGCATATATGTTTAAAAATGTAGAACTGCTGGCAAAAAAACATAAAATAAAACTAGATAAACCCATTAAAGAACTCCCACTTGATGCATTGAATATATTACTATATGGCAATACAGAAGGCAGTTCACTGGAGGTTGATGATGCTACCGACGACCTTCCATTTAAACCTTATGAAGGCGTTTTTGAGGGAATTATTCCCATGCTCAAACGCTGGTTTGCTGGCGTTAATAGCGAAGGATTGAGAGAGTGGGTAGAACAATTTATGGAACTTAAAACCTGTGCTGCTTGTGGCGGACAGCGACTAAAAAAAGAAAGCTGCTGGTTTAAAATTGATGAAAAAAATATTGCCGAATTGAGTAATCTTAACCTCGATAAATTATACAGTTGGTTTGAAGGTATAGAGAAACGGCTCAACAAAAAACAACTCATTATTGCGAAAGATATTCTGAAAGAAATTAGGGAAAGGGTTCAGTTTTTGTTAGATGTGGGGCTCACTTATCTATCCCTCAATCGTCCCTCCCGCTCTTTAAGTGGCGGTGAATCGCAACGGATAAGACTGGCTACTCAAATTGGTTCTCAGTTGCAAGGCATTACTTATATATTAGATGAACCTTCTATTGGATTGCACCAGCGCGATAACCAACAACTGATTAAAGCGCTGCAAAATTTACGCAATATAGGCAATAGTGTATTGGTAGTAGAACATGATAAAGACATTATGTTGGCAGCAGATCACCTCATAGATATTGGACCCCGTGCGGGAAAATTTGGTGGTCATATTGTGGCCGCTGGCACACCTGCTGAAGTGTTGGCCAGCAATTCAGATACAGCCCAATATTTAAACGGAAGCAAACGCATTCCCATTCCCCAAGAAAGAAGAAAAGGCAATGGGAGACTGCTTACTTTAAAAGGGGCAACAGGGAATAATTTAACAGGCGTATCAGTGAGTTTTCCGCTGGGTAAATTAATTGTAGTGAGTGGCGTAAGCGGCAGTGGTAAATCTACATTGATTAATGAAACCCTCTATCCCATTCTTTCTAAACATTGCTATAATAGTCGCGTTACTCCCATGCCTTTTGACGGAGTAAAGGGGCTGGAACAGGTTGATAAAGTAATAGAAATTGATCAGTCGCCTATTGGTAGAACACCCAGAAGTAATGCCGCTACTTATTGTGGATTTTTTACTGATATACGCACTTTATTTGCCGCCATACCCGAAGCAAAAATTAGGGGATACAGTGGAGGACGTTTTTCCTTTAACGTAAAAGGAGGCAGGTGTGATGTTTGTGAAGGCGGTGGGATGCGGGTGATTGAAATGAATTTTCTTCCAGACGTATATGTAAACTGCGAAAAGTGCAATGGTAAACGGTATAATAGAGAAACACTTGAAATTCGATACAAAGGAAAATCTATCAGTGATGTATTGAATATGACGGTGGAAGAAGCCGTTGAATTCTTTCAACCAGTGCCTTATCTCTACCGTAAAATTAAAGTGTTGCAAGAAGTAGGGCTTGGTTATATTACGTTGGGACAGTCAGCTGTAACCCTAAGCGGTGGAGAAGCACAACGGGTTAAATTGGCTACAGAACTCGGTAAAAAAGATACAGGAAAAACATTTTATATATTGGATGAGCCCACAACGGGACTCCATTTCCAGGACATTCAGCATTTGCTAGATGTGTTGAATAAATTGGTAGATCGGGGTAATACTGTATTGGTAATTGAACACAATTTAGACGTAGTTAAAGTAGCCGATCACGTGATTGATTTGGGGCCAGAAGGTGGTGATGGTGGTGGAAAAATTTTGTTTGAAGGAACGCCAGAAGAAATGGTAAAACACAAGACCAGTCACACTGCTCGCTTTCTAAAAATTGAAATGGAATAGCTAACAATAACATTGACTAACTTTATACTATGGATTTGAACGACCTTAATTTTTTACCAGAATGGGATGATAGTAAGTATAAAATTGGTCCTGATGACGCAGGGGAGCAATGGCGTAGAGGGCCTGCGAAAGCCATTGCCAAAGCCATGTACAACCAATGGCGCGATGTTTTTGGAATGGTAGTGGCATTTGCAGAAAACCTTGCGGATGATGGGGAAGAAACACATCCAGCTTCTACCAAAGCATTGATTTATGAAAATGTAATGATTGTAGCACCTAAAATAATTGGTGCAATCAGCATGAATTTATATGTACTCAAAATGGCGAATGCAGCTAATATCAGAACCAACTGTAAACAAATGATGGAACAAATTGGATTTGCGGTATTGATGGGCTGGGCCGATGAAAATCACAAGCGGGTTATTGAAGAAGGGCTTGATAAATTCAGGGAACTATTTAAGCAGTGGGTAACTACTTTTGAGAAAGACAATTTTGAAGACGAATGGGGATTGTTTCTTTAAAGAGCGGCCTTGTTTTTGGGTTTCCAAATAAGGTAATAAAAACCGAGCAAAAGAATACCTGCAATAAAAGGAACCAATGCCAAGTGTTTATAAGTGAAATCGCCAAAAATAACCTTGGTATCGAAGTGCAGAAACTCACTTACCATCCAATAAGAATTGGCAGAAATCCATACCGAAATAGCCAAATTATGGCATAATTCAGATACATACATTCGAGTCCTATATGCAATTACTATTGAAATGATTAAAGTTGGAATAATCATGATAATTCCTAACCAACTAAACCCCATACACCAAGCAATATCTTTGAAAAGCCAGAATACAATATGAAGGTTTTCCATCTTCCTAAATTGAAGTGGGATGGTATAGCTGTCGCTGGAAGCAGTAGACGATAAAATTCTTAGGTGGTGTACTTGTTCTTGCTGCTCGGAGGCAGCGGCGGCTGACGGAGGTTGACCCATTCTTAATGTTTAGGAAGATAATAAAATACAATATTAATTTTTTGTTGCCAATTATCGGCTTAAAATTTTTGTGAAGCGATGAATATGGGCCAATGGGTGAATAGGTTGCTGGTTTAGAAGGTGTTGAGCGAGCTCATGGGCAAAGTAAGGAGCAAGGCTGCAACCCTTGGTTCCCATGCCATTCAAAAGCCCAACGGAGGAATGCACAGGATGCAGTCCCACAAAGGGTCTTCGCTCCATATTGGCTGGCCTTTCACCCGCTATATGATCTACTATTTCGAAGGGTAATTTTAGCCATTGCTTCAGTTGAATGGTGGTTTTTTCCCTGAACAGCGTATCGGGATTTGGGTGTGAATAATTCCATTCATAACTGGCTCCAACCCAGAAAAGTCCATCCTTCCAAGGCACAATACTGATGCCCTGTTTAAAAATATGGGAGCTGGGCAAATCAGGAATGGAGGCAATGATTGCCTGGCCTTTATTACAAGCATAGGGTAGGAGTTTGAAATAAGGGTTGTGGAAACCAGCTATTCCTTCACAGAAAATTATTTTTGCAGCCGTGTCGCTTTTATATTCAACATGATCGGGATGAATTTTGCAATTATTCCACTCAAATTTCTCTTCCAACAAAGCACCCGCCGCCACTATTTTTTTTCTCCACCCTTGCAGCATGGGATGAATATGAATCAACCAGCATGGATTGATTTCTCCTACGCCAAAAGCGGGATTAAAATAGCCATCCAATTGGGAAATATTTGTTGGAATACGGAGGTATTCTGCTTCATGCGGCAGCCTTTCGGCAAAAGCCATTTTCATTTGAGGTGTGGCATGGAAGTCCAGAATATTGCATTGCCGAATCAATGGCGCTTCTATAGCAGTACCCAGATCTGTATAAGCGTTTACCGCAAATGGCATCAATTTTTCTATCTCCCAGGTGCGCACAATTCTTCTGCCTGTAACGGGATTAATTACGCCACTGGCTACCTTAGAAGCACTAAAAATATTAGGTTGGTCTATTACCAATACCCGCTTGCCCGCCTTCATCAAATTCCAACTGAGAAAACTGCCGCAGAGCCCCTGGCCAACAATGATATAATCGTAAGTCATGCTACTATTTTTGTAAAAAATTTACTCTACTACTCGCAAACGAATTCCCGAAGAGTGACTACTGAATTCAGGTGCATACATACTTTGAATGCTGCCTATGCCTACCGAAAAATCACCCATATGCGTTGCCATCAATTCATAAGTAAAAATATAACTGCCTTTGGGCAAGAAGCTGATGAAAAAATTACTACTCACGTCTTTAGTACTTTCATAATAACCAAGTGCTTCCTGCCATTTATAACCACTAAGTGTATTCATTGGTTCCGTGGCCGCAGCACGAAGATCTTTTAGGTGCAGGTATTCCATATCTCTATCCGCCTTCAATACCATACGCACCATTATTTTAGCACCTATTTTCACTGCTTCATTTTCTTTCAGCACCATCCAAGTTTTACCAGTACTATCCTTGCGTTCTACCAATAATTCTTTGCTCAGTAATAAGGGCGAAGCAGCAGGGGTAATTTTATCTAAGTCTTCAAAATACTTCCAATGTACCGCTCCATAAGATGGCTGGGTTGATGGTTCAGCAGTTTTTACGGTAATTTTTATTTTCCCCATTTCAGGGATTATTTGCGCACCATCTATTCTTTTTTTGAAATAACTACTGCCTGCTTCTTTGTTTTCTTCACTGCCATTGATATTTAATTTACCCAATTGAATATTCACCGTTCTGCCGCTATTCAACCAGTCGCTTCCGTTCAGTAAAATGGCATAACAGGCGTCTGCTGTTGCAATGGTGGTGTTCCAATGATTGGTCTGCTTGTTCAATATCAGCCAATTGCGCATTGCGTTGATGGATTGTGCAGTCGCTTTATTTCTTTCCTGTTCATTTATTTCACTGAAGCAACTAATCATCATAGCTTGGTGTATAATGGGCGATTGATACCAACTGTTTGCATAAGTTGTTTTCCAATACATGCCCTGTTCGGGGTTCACGATGGTCTGCTCTAATAAGGAAGGAAGTATATTTTGCAAGGCCATTTTTTCTTCTTTATTGCGATGGTAAATCAGTGCCAGCATTGCTTGATAATAAGTGTTCTGTTTGTTCCAGTATTTTTTTCCTTGGTCATAAAAGAATTGATGAGCTTCGGCAGATTGATTGGCAATATCGCTAAAGAAACTTCGCATGAAAAGATATTCGATGCTTGGGCCGTAAATGGATTGCTGTGTACGGAAATTTTTATCCAGTTTAAGTTCTTTAAAATCATTCGCAATTTGTTGATCCATGAACTGAATTGCTTTTACTAAAATCGGTCTCAAACGCAATGCAATATTAGGTGATAATGCACCCAGTCTTTTTAATTTACCAATACCTGTAAGTATATAATTGGTAATATATTTATCGGTATTACCACCTTTAAACCAAGGGAATCCACCATTGGTCAATTGCAATTGTTCCAGTTCAAGAATCCATTTATCGGTTTGCTCTTCAAGTCGAATTGCGTTGAATAGTAAAGCAATTTGTTGCTTTTGTCTGGCTTCATTTTCTGCTTCTAATACCCAAGGCGTTTCTTGTAAAATTACTTGCTTAAGGGTTTCGTTTTTTTCGAGTTGACTTATTAATGCACTTGAATCGTTCTTCCATTTTGCAAAAATTGACTTGATGCGGGTATTTTTATCAACAATATAAGCCCCTAATAAATTGGCGTAAAGTCGGTTGAAATTTTGTTCTGCACACTCATAAGGATATTCCATTAAATAGGGAAGGGCTTGCACTGCATTCCAGATGGGGTTGGTGGTGTATTCAACCGTAAGGGATTGATTCACCAAGCTTTCGCTTTTGTTATTGAGGAGTTTGGTAAATGAAAATATTCTGGTGGTATCTTTTTGTAAAAAAATAGGAAGGCTTTCGGTCACCAATTGTCGGTTTGTAAGTACAGGTATGGTATTTTCTTCTCCATCGCTGTAATGATCTGCTCTGGCTACTATTCTCCAGATAAGCGGCTTATTAAAACTGTAGGGAATTTGTATGGGGAATTTAACAACAGCAGATTGGCCAGCGGCTGATGTAAAATATTGTTGTGGAAATACATTTTGAAACCAACCATCAACCGATTTGTTAGTGGCAGCATCAAGTAATTCTAATGTAATGGTGCCCGTTAATTCTTTATTGCTGAGGTTGGCAATTTTAGTGCTGAATTCCATTCGATCACCTTCTCTCAAAAAACGGGGAGCATTCGGTTGTACCATAAGTATTTTTTGGGTAAGAATGGTCTCGCTATTACTGCCAAAAGCAAGGTCTTTGGTATGCGCAATACTCATCCATTTCCATTTGGACACTGCATCTGGCAAAGTAAAATTAAAACTGAACTTACCCGTACTATCGGCTTGTAATTGCGGAAAAAAGAAAGCGGTCTCGTTAAAGTTTTTTCTGATTTGTTCAGGCGGCATTCCTGCTTCATCTTTTTCAATAACGACGCCGTTCTCCTTTTCTCCATTTATTAGTGATGCTGCTTTTTCACTATTGGATATGGTATTGACACCCCTTATTTGTATAGATTTTTGTTTGATTCCTTCTTCACTTTTAGTACTGAATGCAAACCGCTGGATTTCAATTATTTTAGTATCGGCCATTCCCCTATTAAACGGTTCATGGTGACTTCCATTCCAAAGTTCTTCACCCGAAGCTGCCAATATATTTCTGCTAAAATAGTCTTCGGGAATATTGGGATAGAGCCAACCGTTTTGTCGCGTTTCTCCTATCGCAAAAAGGTTGCTAACAAAGCTACTACTCCAATTTAATGATTCCCATATATTGGGATTGAACCAACCATGCGGTTTTATGGCGTCTAAGCTGGCATCATACATGCCCGTTAATAATTCCGCGGCCTGCTGCACACTGTTTTCACCACTCACTTCTAGGCTGAATTTTTCTTTGCTGCCCGGTTCATAACTACTGCGATGGGTACTGTATTTTATTTGTAATTGCTTATTCGTAAACGGTACCATCACCCTGTATTGGTTGGTATAAAAGCGGCCATGATAAACGTATGCATCCGTTATAATAATATTACCCCTGTCTTTTTCTTGGGGAACAAATTGGAGCGCTTCTAGTGTGCCCGCTTTAAAGTAGCTATACTCGTCGCTTTTTTGATATTCTCTTTTTATTTTTCTAATAATAGGTATATTGGTAAATGAAGTACCATTCATAAATACGGCGGTATCGCCCGGTTTTGCGGTACTTGAAACAGCCGTATGAAACTGATAAGTTGGGAATGGTATTTTTTTTAGTGCGCTATCGTATACCGCGACAAACAGAAAACTATTTATTTTTTTTCCAAGAGAATCAGTTGCAGTCGCCATTATTTTATAAACACCCGCTTCAATTATACCATCTTGAATAGCAATAGTATCTGTATTCAAAGCTTTGGTCTGCTGCATTAAAAGCGTTAGTGGCCAACCAGATTGATCCATTTCATTATTGTATTCGTCGTAAGGAAAATATTGGTGGTATTCGGGTTCAGTAAATAAAAACTGATCGGGCTTACTCCAATAACGTTTTCTAATAGCCGTTTCAGGGGTTTTTGTTTTTAAAAGGGAGATGGTAATTGCAGTATTTTCTTTGTAGCCATTGTTGTTGAATGCAGTCGCGATGATATGCTTAAATGCATTTTTTTCTATGACCATAGAATTTTGTATCGATAATTTTATGGTAGCATTACTTGCATTGGCTGTGGTAATGCTAGTAATACTTTCTCCATTTAAATCGGTAATAGTAGCTTCTATATGGTAGTACAAATTTATTTCTAAGTCGCTTATAGGTTCATCATATCCTGCTTTAAATGCGATGGTGAAATTCCCCTTTTCATCTGTGATGGTCTCGCCACTAACTATTTCAATATCGGAAGATGGGGGATAGATGCTTTTATTGAAGGGACTTATAACCGAACTATTTTGTCTGATTGTATAAACTACTTTTCCACCATTAATAGCATTGCCAGCATAAGCAGTGGCTGAGCCAGTTATATGGAGACTGTCGTTTAATGGATGGCTTTTAGTGGACTTGTTAAATACTACACTAAATTTTGGTAGCTTGTATTCTTCCACAGCAAAATAAGTAGCGGACTGGTTGTACTCGGGTAGTTCAATACTAAACTGTCCCGTTAGTAATTGTTGGGGCAATTTAAATTGGCCTGCAAATGAACCGTATTCATTTAAAGAAAAAACAGCGGAGTCCACTCGTTTCCCATTTACATCTTTTAGAAAAACAGTCAATGGGTTTTTATCTATTACTAATTTACTGCGTTTTGTAGTATAATCTTTGGTAATAGCTATGCCTTTAAAATAAACCAATTGCCCGGGTCTGTACAAAGAGCGATCGGTGAAAAAGAAAATTCTTTTGGTGTTTTTTTCAAATGCCATAGCTTTTTGAATACCATCATCTAAGTTGTCGTATGGTAAATTGATGTTTTCAAGCTCATCAAAAAAGAGATACTCTTTTCTTTTTTTAATTTCAAACAAATAGTACTGTCTATAATTGCTTGAAAAAGCAAATTTAAAACTACCCTTTTCATCAGTCTTATACTCGGTACTACCGTTTATTTTAGTAGATTGATAATTTGTTCTGTCTACTGAATAGATGGTAACTGCGGCATTTGAAACCGCTTTTCCATTGGTTAATTCGCGGACAAAAACGCGATTGTTTTCTCTAAAATAAGTAAGGTTAGATATGTTAAAAAAGGAAGCAGATAAGTCTTCTTTCTGGGGTATAAATTCTTTGCTAGTACTGGTGAGCAGCAAATAATTGCCATTGGCTAATCCATCTATTTTAATTTCAACACTATGCGCTTGGTGATCGTTGGTTGGAGGTAATGCTTGTGAAAAAACTTTGAATGTATTTAATGAGGTGAATATTTTCCAGTATTCATCCGTGTAGTTATTTCTCAATAATTTTTTCGGATCAATTTTTATAATTCTTGCATAAAGTGTATCTGTATTTCTGTAGTGAACCAATGCCCTGAATGAGGTATTAGGGGCATTTATTTTTTCTACTTCTGTATGGCTTTTCTTCCCCAAAATTTGAACTTGTAAACGGTAGAGTCCACTTTTTTCCCAGACTTCTTTAGCATAGATTTTTTTAGCGGCATCTATATATTCGAGTGATTTATTATAAGCGTATCTGTTGGTAGTATCGGCGAGGGGGTTGTATGATCGTGCTCTGTTAAAATACTGCTCAGCCAGCAAATACCAAGCTTGAATAGAAGCTGAAAATAATGGGTATTGTGAAGTAATTTCAAGTAAGGATGCTTCATATATTCTTTCTTTTTGAGGGAAAGAGACAATGCTGTTAATCCATTTAATTCTTTCCATATTTACTTGAATAAATAGGGTTTTATCGGAATCGTTTTTACGATTGCGCAAGCGTTGTTGATAAAGGCGAACGGCTTTCCAAGTATTGGAATTTAAAGTAGATCCAGTAAAATCAGCCTCCATAAAAATATCGGCACTAGCAAGTGTGCGTGTGTCATTTATTTTTGAAGCACGCAGTGCGGTTCTAGAAAAAATATAGGATTGCTGGTAATACTCAATGGCTTCGGCACTAATTAAGTCAAACAAATTATTGGGATGCGTGCTGTCAGATCCCTTTAAAATAATGGCATGGTAAAAACGGGTGTTTACTTGTTGTAGTGCATAAGCCGGCATGAGTGCAAATTGGAAAAGGCTGTCCACCGTTTTTTCAAAATCATCAGCCGTCCATGTATTGATATCATCCTTGTTAACTGCATTGTTTTTTTTGCGTTGAAAGATCATCCATCTTGCTTCATTATAATGCTTTAGGTATTGTTTGGCAAGAATGGTTTGCAGTATCGCCAATTGAACAGGATCACTAGTGGCGACTATCTCTTTTCGTAAAATAAGGATAGAGCTATTGGGATTTGGATCACTTATTTGTTCTTCCAAGCTCAACTGATATAATTTGCATTTAATGATTTGCGCGGATTGCTTTTCATTTTTAGCTTTAATATACAACTCATTTATTTTAGCTAACGCAGATTTCGGAAGTTGTTGTATAATCATTAAACTGTCAATCTCATTCCATTGTTGGGTATAACTGGTATCACTTTGTTGGGCATACGAAAATTGAAAGGAGAAAGAAAGCAGGAATAATAAAAATAATTTATTGGGCATGCGCTTAATTTAAGGTGTAATAGTCACTAGGATGCAAAGAGAAGGTATATTCAATAAAAAAGCCCGTAGCTGTGTAACAGAACGGGCTTATATTAACAATTGATTATCGTTTATTTTTTCAGTGCAGCAGCCATGGTCTTGCCGATATCAGCGGGACTGGCAACTACTTCAATACCACACTCAGCCATGATCTTCATTTTGGCAGCAGCGGTATCATCCGCACCTCCTACAATGGCACCAGCGTGACCCATTCTTCTTCCTGGAGGAGCCGTTTGGCCTGCAATAAAACCTACAACTGGTTTGGTTTTATGGTCTTTAATCCAAAGTGCGGCTTCTGCTTCCATACTACCTCCAATTTCACCAATCATAATGATCCCATCGGTTTCAGGATCATTCATTAATAATTCAACCGCATCTTTAGTGGGGGTGCCGATAATTGGGTCGCCACCAATACCAATGGCAGTGCTGATACCCAAGCCAGCTTTTACGGCTTGATCGGCGGCTTCATAAGTAAGGGTACCACTTTTAGATACTATACCAATTCTTCCCGGTTTGAAAATAAAGCCGGGCATAATACCTACTTTGGCTTCGCCAGCAGTAATAACGCCAGGGCAATTAGGCCCAATTAAACGGGTATTACTTCCTTGTAAATAATTTTTCACTTTCACCATATCCATTACAGGAATGCCTTCTGTAATACAAATTACAAGCGCAATTCCAGCGTCTGTAGCTTCCATAATAGCATCTGCTGCAAAAGCAGGGGGCACAAAAATGATACTTACATCAGCGCCAGTTTGTTTAACTGCATCGGCTACGGTATTGAAAACAGGCCTGTCTAAGTGTGAAGTACCCCCTTTATTAGGGGTAACACCACCAACCACATTGGTTCCGTATTCAATCATCTGCGAAGCGTGGAAACTGCCTTCAGTTCCAGTAAAACCTTGAACAATTACTTTCGAATGTTTATTTATAAGTACTGACATAGCTTTTCGGAGATTTATTTATTTTGCCGCAAAAATAGGTGAAAAAGGAATATAGACTCAACTCCCTATTAAATCACTATTTTCTTAAATGCCACCGTCATTCCGTCATAATTCATTATATGGCATTTTTGTTGCTATAAATACCTAAATCAAGCAATAAACATTTAATTTACATCAAATTATCAATTATTATGAGCACAAAAAACATTACCCTGATTGTAATTGCCGGCTTAGTCCTTTTATTAGGAGGATGTGGCTGCAACGGTTATAATGGTTTAGTAACACAGGACGAGACCGTAAATAAAGCATGGAATAATGTGCAAAGCGACTATCAGCGAAGGGCAGACCTGATTCCCAATTTGGTGAATACCGTAAAAGGCGAAGCAAATTTTGAACAGTCAACCCTAGAAAATGTGGTGAAAGCAAGGGCAAGTGCTACGCAGATGAAAGTAGATGCGAAAGATCTTACTCCTGAAAAATTACAAGAATTTCAGGCTTCTCAAGGTCAATTATCTCAAGCTTTAGGCCGCTTATTGATGGTGACTGAGAACTATCCTACATTACGTGCCAACGAAGCATTTCGTGGTTTGCAGGCGCAGCTAGAAGGAACAGAAAATAGAATTAAAGTTTCTAGAAACGATTTCAATGCTGCAATTGCGGAATACAATATTAAAGCTCGTTCATTTCCAATGAATATTTTGGCAGGATTAACTGGCTTTAAAGTAAAAGAAGGATTCAAGGCTGAAGTAGGATCAGAAAAAGCTCCTGAAGTAAAATTCTAAACGCTATTTATGTTCGGACTATTTAAGAAAAAGCAGGTGGAGTATTTTTCTCCAGCGGAAAAAGATACCATCGTTGAAGCCATCCGCAAAGCCGAACAGCGCACCAGTGGTGAAGTTAGGATATACGTTGAAGCCAAATGTCCTAAAGCCGATCCTGTACAGAGAGCAGGTCAGATTTTCTTTAAATTAAAGATGGATCAAACCGCTGCTCGCAATGGGGTATTGCTTTATCTGGCTATGGAAGATCATCGGCTGGCTGTTTATGGAGATCAGGGAATTCATAAAATTGTAGGGGATATATTTTGGAAAAATGCGGTAGATAAAATGTTGGCTCAATTCAACCAACAATATTTTGTACCAGGAATTGTACAAATTATAGCAGATATAGGTACTGCATTAGAAACCCATTTCCCTTACGACGAAAAGGGCGATAAGAATGAACTGCTAGATGATATTGTTTTTGGAAAATAATCCAAAGCCCCTCTACTAAGGAGGGGCTTTGTCACTGTTATACTATGAAGAAATATTTGGTCTTACTCCTTTTGTTAATGGTCGGGTTTACGGCCTTCGCTCAAAATATATTACCCAAGCCCAACCCTCCAAGATTGGTGAATGATGCTGCTGGTGTGCTTTCCAAAGAACAGGTTGCTTTTTTGGAGCAGAAACTGGTGGCTTTAGATGATAGTTCATCCAATCAAATTGTAGTGGTGCTTATCCCCAGTTTAGATGGGAATGCGGTGGAAGAATATGCCCTAAAACTATTTAGGGATTGGGGTATTGGAAATAAGAAGACCAACAATGGGATATTGATTCTAGCATCCATAGAAGATAGAAAAGTAAAGATAGAAATAGGCTATGGATTGGAGGGTGCTATTCCAGATATTACAGCTTCTAGTATTTATAGAAATGAAATAGTGCCAGCCTTTAAGCAAAAAGATTATTTTAAAGGGATTGATCAAGCAATTGATGCACTCACAAAAGCGGCTGTAGGAGAATACAAAGAGAAGCGAGAGAGGCGATCGGGTAAAAAAGGGAACTCCATGATTACTTTTATTGTGATTTTGATGGTAGTTATTTTTATTCTCGGTGCTGGTAGAGGTGGTGGAAAAGGCGGCGGAATGATGAGTCGCAGAGGTGCTGGAAATGTTGCAGAAGCCTTATTATGGTCTACTTTATTAGGAGGCGGAAGAGGTGGTGGCGGATTTGGGGGTGGCGACAGCGGTGGTTTTGGCGGATTTGGGGGAGGTAGTAGTGGCGGTGGTGGTGCTGGAGGTAGCTGGTAACGTATATTTACAGTATGCTATGGTCTCGTATATTTTTATTGTTTGTAGGTATAGTTGTTGCTGTGGAGGCATTTGCGCAGGTGAAAATACCCCAGCTTCAGCAAGTATTTAGTGTTGTTCATACCCAACAAATCAATACTGAAATGCATATTGCACAGGCGCAAATGTTGATGCAATCCGATAGGATTACCCAAGTAAATTATACCGTAGAATCCCTTCACGAAACAGGGTATCAATTAAAAGCAATTACCACTTATATCAGCGGAAAAATGCTGGCTTGGGCACAGGAGCAATCCTTCAATTCTAATGATACCAGCGGGTTGAACAATGACGAATTAAAGTGGATAAAAAACCTGCTCAATATTCCAGTCTATATTAATGTGGTAAATAACCACGCCATTCCTACTTCAGATACTACTCCTGCGGCATTGTATTTGTCAGATGAAGATGCTGGTAAATATTTCTTCTCCGTTGCCCATCCTAAACTTGGATATAATTGGATAGATTCTACCCACACTGATAGCAGTAAAATAATATATCAATACCTGATCAGCAAAATCACTGCCGACTCCATTGCAATTACGGTATATGCTGATATGGTTATTCGCCAAAAATTTCAGCAAAATAATACGGGACTTGTGCAGCAATTAAAAGGAATATTGCGCGCCACTAGGTGGTATAATACAAAAAGTGGGGTATTGAAAACAGAAGAAAGCAATACACTGTTAACGGGATCAACAGCAATAAATGGCTCAAAAATACCTGTTAGGGTAACGATAAAGTCGAGCTTGAAAGTTGAAGAAAAACGGTAGACGATAAAAGATAGAATATCTACCGTTTACCGTCCACCGTCTACCATCTTATTTAGGTAATTTACTTTTCACATAATCAGCAAGTTCTTGTGCTCCCGCTGCTTCTTTTTTGGCGGCGAGTCCCTTTAAAACAACATTATTGATATATGCATCCGTTTGTGCCCTTGCTTGTTGAGGTATTTCATCTCTAAAACTGGCCATAGCATCTATTCCAGCCTTGAATTTAGCGGCATCTGTTACTTTTGCAAGAAATTCTGACAAAGAGCCTAAGGCAGTGAATTTAACCTGCGACAATGGCATTTTATTGAAGCTGCCCATAATAAAATCATAGGAAGATTCGTCGCCATTGGCAATAATTACGGTGGTGATGGCAGCATTTAGTCGCCCCTTATTCACCGTCTTTAGCAATTCATTAGCAACAGAAAATGCTTTCTTCCCGTCCAGCAGATTCAACGCCTCTAAAGCAGCACCGGCAACGGTATAGGAAGAATCGTAAACAGCTTTGGTAAACATGGTTTCGTAAGCAGAATTTTTTAATTTCCCCAAAAACTGTAGGGCATCTGCTCTGGCAAATTTAGAAGGGTCGTTATTGGCAATAGATTCAATTTTGGCAAGTGTAATATCATCTACTTTAGCAGATCCAAAGCTACCCAATGCTTTCATCCTAATTCTATAAAATGGGTCGCTCAGTGCATCTGCTATTATTTTGTAGGCAATAGGGTCGCTGCTATTTTTTGATGCAAAATCAACGGCTTCTCTTCTATCTAAATATGCGCCACCATATTTAAATTGGTGTGCAAATTCAAGTAGTGACTTTGCGTCTTTTTTCTCAGCTAATAATAATTTCAATGCATCTACATTCACCAAAGAAGGTTTGGTATTTGCTGGAAAGTAAAAAGTATCAGCTTTGTTAGAAGCCCAAACCATATATCTTTTTTTAGCAGCGCCTTCATATACATCTATGGTAACAGGAAGTTTAAATAATTTATCTGCTTGTGTTTGCTTTAAGAAAACAGCAGCCTGTTTGGTAGCCTCATCATAACCATAACTGATATCAAGTTTGGGATGGCCGTTTCCAAAATACCATTGGTTAAAAAACCAGTTCAGGTCCTTGCCCGTAACAGATTCAAAAGCGAGTCGCAGTTTGTGACCACTACCAGTGCCAAACTTATTATCGGTCAAGTATTTGTGAAGCGATTTAAAAAAAGCATCGTCACCTACAAAACTTCTGAGCATATGTAAAATGCGACCGCCTTTCTGGTAACTAACAAGGTCAAACATATCTTCTTGACTATTGTAAAAGAAACGAACTAGGTCTTTGCTGGCATCGTTGCGGCTGCCCAAATAACTCTGCATAGAACTCCAGTTTTCAAAAGCAGCTTCATCTTTGCCATACTTGTATTCGAACCAAAGTAGTTGACTGTAATCGGCGAAGCTTTCATTCACAGTAAGATTACTCCAGCTTTCTGCCGTAACATAATCACCAAACCATTGGTGAAATAATTCGTGCGCAATGGTACTTTCCCAGCTATTTCTATCAGTCAGCTCACGCGCATCTTGTTGCGCAGATTCTTGGTGAAGGGTGGCAGTAGTATTTTCCATGGCACCACTCACATAATCGCGACCAACAATTTGACTGTATTTTACCCAAGGATATTCAACACCTAATTTCTCCGAGAAAAATTGCATCATTTCAGGGGTATAGCCGAAAATTTTCCGAGCTACTTTTTCGTATGCTTTCTCTACATAATAATTCACTTCTTTGCCCTTGTAACTGTCTTTAACAACGGCATAGTCGCCTACGCCAATAAAGAAAAGATAAGGAGCATGGGGTTGGTTCATCACCCAGTTATCTGTGCGAGTGCCGTTCGAGTTTTTGGTCTGCTTCACCAGCTTACC
>RDZY01000003.1 GCA_004294135.1 Sphingobacteriia bacterium | reverse complement strand
AAACAAGGAATATATAAGATTGATAGAACCCTATTGGCCTCCCTTGGCTTTAACGGATCTATCAACACCGCCGATATTAAACTCTATGGCAATGGCGGTGCTACCATTCCTGAAAATAATGCTGCCGAACGCGCCGACGACCTGATTGAAAACGCCATTGAAATAAATGATGGAGGTGACGGTATTTTTAACGGAGCTGATTTCCTTATTTTTTATGCCGCTGGCCCTCATATTTGGCGTTTCGATTCTGCCAGCAATATTTTCTCTTACCACAAAAATGGATATTCCGATACCGCTTTTTATTTTATTACTGTAAACAATAATTCTGCTGGCAAACGCATCAGCCTGGCTGCACCTACCCCCAACCCTAGTTTTTCTATTGCTAGTTTTACCGATCATTTTGCCCAAGAATTAGACTTGAGTAACCTGCTTCACAGTGGTAAAGATTGGGTGGGTGAAGTTTTTTCCAACGAATTTGGTGGCATAGCTGCTCGCATTTTTAACTTCCCAATTGCTGGACGTATCACTGCAAAACCCATTCGCATGTATTCCCATCTTACCAACCGCTCTGTGGGTAATAATGCGGTTTTTTCTGTGGCTCTAAATGAGGTGATTGTTCAAAACAATTTGCTAAATGGTGTAACGGGCTCCCCACTAGATGCTTTTGCTACAACCCTTAAAACCAGCTCTATTCTTAATACTTCGGCGGCCGATCTCTCGCTTCGCTTTTCCTATTCTTCCGCTGCGGCTGGCGCACGAGGTTGGTTGAATCAATTTACCCTTTCTGTGGAACGGGCGCTCGCTTTTAATAAAAATGAAGTCCTTTGTTTTAGGTATGCCGATGCCCTAACACCCAATACCACTGCAAGTTTCAGCATTGGCAATGCGCCCGCCAATTGCAGTGTATGGAATATTAGTAAGCCATTGTTTCCCATAAAAATGGCGGCCAGCCAGTCACTCTCTTCCTTAAGTTTTAACCATACCATCAATGGCGTTGATGAATTCATTGCTTTCAATGCTGGTCATTTTACTACACCAATTTTACTGGGTAATATTCCCAACCAAAATATTCACAATAGCTCACCGGTGAATGGACTCATCATCACGCATCCTTCTTTGCTTACCGAAGCTGGTAGACTTGCTGATTATCATTTTTCGCAATATGGTCTCAAAGACGCGGTGTTGACTACCCAAGCTATTTACAACGAATTTGGATCGGGATCTCCCGACCCTTCGGCAATTCGCGATTGTATTAAAATGTATGCCGATAAATACTCAAATAGGAGTCCCAAACTGCAATATATTTTACTATTTGGAGCTGGCTCTTTCGATTCAAAAAATAGAATTGCCAACAATATTAATTTGGTTCCTACTTATCAAAGCAGTAATTCTATTGATCCTCTTTTGAGTTATACTTCGGATGATTTTTTTGCACTCACCAACCAACGTGATGATATCAATGCGCTGAACAATGCACCGCTTAGTTTGGCAGTTGGCCGCCTCCCTGTTAACAACCTGAATGAAGCAAAAATAATGGTCGATAAAATAATTCGTTACCACCAGCCTGCTGCACTTGGTAGTTGGCGCAATGAATTGGTTTTATTGGCCGATGATGGCGACCAAAACCTACACTTAAATAACGCTGAATTGATTGCTGCCACTGCATCTACAGTGAACCCTTCTACCCATACCAATAAAATTTATTTAGACGCTTTTCCTTTGGTAAGTGGTGCAGGTGGGGCGCGTTTTCCGGCTGTAAGTGAAGCCATTGTTAATACTATTTTTAATGGGGCTTTAATTTTTAATTATACTGGTCACGGAAATTATTTGCGACTCACCGAAGAAGCGGTATTGAGTAGTACTGAGGTGAATCGTTTTAACAATGCCAACAAACTGCCCTTATTTGTTACGGCCAGTTGCGATTTTGCACCCTTTGATGATCCTTCCAAAAAATCGCTGGGTGCTGCCCTCTTGTACAATAACCCAAACGGTGCAATTGGCCTACTCACCACCACTCGTTTGGTGTTTGCTTCTAGCAACAGCAGCATCAATAATAATTATTTATCTACTGCGCTTTCACGAACTGCCAGTGGTAATTTTCTTTCACTGGGTGAATCTGTTTTGGTGGCTAAAAACAAGTATTTACAAACCAATGGAGACGTTTTAAATAGTCGCAAATTTGCATTGCTAGGCGATCCTGCCATGCGGCTTGCTTTTCCGCAATTAGACCTTCAAATTGATAGTATTAACAATCGTTTATTTACTTCCGGTGACAGCCTCGTTTCTCTAAAACCTTATACTTTTTCTGGCTCTATTAGGCAACAAGGTTTATTACAACAAAATTTTAATGGTATTGCCAGCATTAGCATTTACGATAAGTCGCGACTGGTGCAGACCCTAGCCAATACACCTGAGAGTAAGAAAACTAATTTTACCACCGAAAACAGCATGGTTTTTAGTGGTAAAGCCCGGGTTAAAAATGGACGATTTACGGTATCTTTTATATTGCCTAAAGACATTCAATTTCAGGCTGGTTTTGGCGCCATACGTGGCTATGCAAAAGACAGTTCAAATACTGCTTTAAACAAAGACGCGGCTGGTATTGTACCAATTAAAATAAGCGGAAATAACAGTGTTGTTTCTAATGATAAAATAGGGCCGCAAATAGAATTGTTTTTGAATGATGAACTTTTTAAAAATGGTGGCTTGAGTGCAGAAAATCCAATTCTTTTGGCCAATTTTTTTGACACCTCGGGTATCAATGCAACGGGCAACAGTATTGGTCACGATATAATTTTGGTGATAGAGGGCAACGAGAAAAATGGCATGGTATTGAATAATTTTTACAGTGCCGAACAGGATGGTTACCAACGAGGCAGTCTTCGTTTTCAACTGCCTACTTTATCGGCTGGCAAATATAGCCTGCGCATAAAAGCTTGGGATATGGCCAACAATTCCAATACCGCTACATTGGATTTTGAAGTGGTGAAGCAAGAAATTTTAAAGATTAAGCTGGTCAAGAATTTCCCAAATCCTTTTACCAATTCCACTGTTTTTGATTTTGAGCACAACCAACCCAATACCAATTTGTTGGTAGAGATTCAGATTTATAATAGTGAAGGTTCCCTTGTAAAACGCATACAAGAGACGGTGAGAACGGAAGGCACGCGTAACTTACAAATAAATTGGGCGGGCGACAGTAATTTTGGTAGAAAATTAATTCGTGGAATCTATTTTTATCGTATTATTGTATCAGCAGACGCACAAAAAGTTCAAAGTGCTGGTCAACTTCTGCTTCTTTAAATCAATTGAATGGCATAATTTCTACTCTTTTATTACTATTTACCGAATTAATTATTTACTCCTTTTTAAAAGGAATTACAGCAGCATTTTAAGAGCTGTTTAATTGGTAGTATAGTAGTTGAACCATAAATCCATAAAAGATGAAGAAAGTTATTGTTGCCGCATCACTATTTGTATTTTCCTTGAGCGCTATTGCGCAAACAGCTCCTATTAATATTGTTTCTACTGCTGTGCCTTTCTTGCGCATTTCAGCAGATGCAAGAGCAGGTGGTATGGGTGAAGCTGGTATTGCCACTTTGCCAGAAGCCAATGCCCCTTTCTGGAATTTGGCCAAAGTTGCTTTTAATAAAAAAACGGCTGGCGTTGCAGTAAACTATACGCCTTGGTTGCGCGACCTGGGCTTGAATGATGTTTATTTAGCCAGTATGGCGGGCTATAAAAAGTTGAACGACAACAGCGTGATCTCTACTTCACTGCGCTTTTTTAGTCTCGGCAATATTCAACTCACCGATTTTTCTGGTAATATATTGAATACGGTTCGTCCCAGTGAATTTTCATTGGATGCTGGTTATACCCGTTCATTAAACGATAAGATGAGTGTAGCCGTTGCCCTTCGTTATATTAATTCAAGGTTGGTGGTGGGTGATGTGGGTACTGGTGTAGTATATCGTGCTGGAAATGCCGTTGCAGGTGATGTTTCGCTGTTTTACAATGGTACTAATACGGATGGACAAGGATTGAATTGGGGGGTGGTTTTGTCTAACCTAGGAGCCAAAATTGGATATACCAACGACGCAAGAAACAAAGATTTTTTACCCGCCAATTTGGGATTGGGTATGGCATACACGACTGTATTAAATGAGACCAGTAAAATTACTTTTGCATTGGATGTAAATAAATTGTTGGTGCCTATTTCTCCCATTGCTACTGGTACTTTCTCCACCGATTCTACGGCATTGAGTAATTATAGAAATACGGGGGTGGTTTCTAGTTGGATGAAATCTTTCAATGATGGCAGCAATCAACTGAATAGTTTACAGGCTTCATTGGGAGCAGAATTCAGTTACAACGACCAGTTCATGATTCGTGGTGGTTATTTTTATGAGGACAAATCGCGTGGCAATAGAAGGTATTTCTCTGCGGGTGCTGGCTTTAATTTAAAGTTTATGACCGTTAACCTTTCTTACCTTGTACCTTCTGGAAATGGTGTTACTAGAAATCCGCTGAGCAATACGCTTCGCTTGGGTGTGGTGTTTAACCTAGGGGAAGATTTTTAAACTATTTTTTTGAAAATTTTTGGAGCGTTGCAATGATTTTGCAGCGCTTTTTTATTGAAACTTTTTTTTGAAACTTTTTGAAACTTTTTTTCCTACCACAGTCCACCCTCCAAAAAAACCAAACAAGCATGTATCTTTATTGCCTTGAAAAACGAATATGGAAATAAGCCAACTCTATAAAATTTACCAACAAAACCCTTCGGTGCAAACCGACACCCGGAAATTACAGAAAGACGATTTATTTTTTGCCTTAAAAGGCCCCCATTTCAACGGTAATTTGTTCGCCGAAAAAGCCCTAGAAATGGGTGCTGCCTTCGCTATCATTGATGAAGCCCCTTCAGTTTCAAATAAGCGTTTGATACTGGTTGAAAACGCACTGGACACCCTTCAACAACTGGCCAAATTCCATCGTCAACAACTGAATATTCCTTTTATTGCCATCACTGGCAGCAATGGCAAGACCACCAGCAAAGAATTGATTTATGCCGTACTTTCTTCGCATTTTAAGACCTATACTACGCAAGGAAATTTAAACAATCATATTGGTGTGCCACTCACCATACTCAGCGTTCAACCCGATGCTGAAATGGCCGTGATTGAAATGGGCGCCAATCACCAAAAAGAAATTGAAAGTTATTGCAGTTATACCCTTCCCTCTCATGGCCTTATTACCAACTGCGGCAAAGCCCATTTAGAAGGATTTGGTGGCGTTGAAGGCGTGCGCAAAGGCAAAGGTGAACTGTTTGATTTTCTACGAACGCACAAGGGCACTGCATTTGTGTATGCGGACTACGACTATCTTCTACCCATGAGTGAAGGAATTGAACACAAAGTATTTTATGGGCAGTCAGAGGGACTCATTCAGGGGACTGTTTTATGGAACAATCCTTTTCTAAAAGTGGCTATCACCAGGGGTTTAAGCACCCCCACCTTAGCGTCTCAACTGGTGGGCGATTACAACCTTCCGAATATTTTATGCGCAGCAGCGATTGGTAAATTTTTTGGGGTGGAGGACGAAAAAATAGCGACTGCAATTGCAGCGTATAGTCCATCTAACAGCCGCTCCCAGTTGATGCAAATGGGTAGTAATCAAATTATACTAGACGCTTACAATGCCAACCCTACGAGTATGAAAGCGGCCATTGAAAATTTTGCCAAATTAGATGCACCACAAAAAATAATCATGCTCGGAGCCATGATGGAATTGGGTGAAGAAAGTATGGCAGAGCATTTAGCATTGGTGGAATTAATTCGTGAATACACTTGGAAAGAAGTGGTTTTGGTGGGCGGTGATTTTAAAAATATAGCCCATGGATTTACTTATTTTGAAGATGCTTTGCAAGCAAAATTATGGTTAGAAACACAGCATTTTAAGGATGCATACCTGTTAATTAAAGGATCGAGAAGTTTTAAAATGGAGCGTGTGATTGGCCAATAAAATTACCAATTGGCAAACTGGTCTTTATTTACTCTTTCGGGCTTTTTCAAAGGCTTATGGATCCAATCTTTTTCGTATTTAACAAAAAAGCCAAGCCACATTGTTCGAGCCAATCGCATGATGAGAGGCTGGAGTATCACGAGGAGTAAGATATTGGTTCCCAGCCAATAAAAAATACGGTTGTCGTCTATATCAAAACTCAATCCTATCAATACTTTCCAAGCCACAAAGGTGGCCACCGATAAGGCCACAGTGATGGCATAACTTACATACCCTGTTCCATAATAAAATCCAACTTCTATTTCTGTAGGCTGGTGGCAAACAGGGCAGGTTTCATTCATTGCGGTGTTTCCCTTCAATTTATAGGCATGGGTAGATTTAAAGAGATAACCTTCTCTGCATCGGGGGCAACGATTGTTGAGTGCACTTACTAAATAGGTTTTGCTAAAATTCATTCCAGCCAAATAAG
>RDZY01000014.1 GCA_004294135.1 Sphingobacteriia bacterium | reverse complement strand
TCTAAATCAAATAATTCGGTTGCTGTGAAATTACCTAATGTTAAAGATATTTTAAGCTGGGTTTTAATTTCTGCATATACACAGATAAATTGCTCACTGTTTCTTTTTATAGCTAATTTGGAATCAGAAGCAGATATATTGGCAAGGCTATTGCAAATAAGAATAATCGACCTTCTCAACTGTGATGTAAGCACAAAACGCTGTTGAACCGGAAGTGTACAGGTTAGCTGGTACACTTCTTTAGCAACCTGAATGGTATGCTGATAAACAGATATGTCTGGTCGAGTGATATTGGACATTTGTCGAAATTATTCTTTTTTATTATATAAAAAAAATAATTATTTAGTCCCGCACAATATTTCCAATGTTTTTACGATCAGTTGCTCAACGGCTTTGCCGCCATCCTTGCTGAATTCTTTCTCTACCCTATTGGCTACTATTGCGCTGAGACTCAGGCAATAATGTTTGAGCAATTTGCCAAGGCCATAGATGGCTGCCGTTTCCATCTCAAAATTGGTAATTCGGTGATTACCATATCTATAAGTAGGTAGCCTGTCTACCAAATCTGGATATTGTAAGGGCAGCCTAAGTATCCTACCTTGGGGGCCATAAAAACCGGGACAGGTAACGGTAATGCCATGATGAAACCCTTCTACAAAGTCTTTTTGAAGAGAGGGTGCAGCAGAAGCAATATAAGGCGCGGCAATATATTGGCCTAATTGGGTATGATTGCGAAATTCTTCTACAATGGCATATTCTTCCTCATTATTGTCTTGACGATAAAAGTTCATTAGGTTGTCGATACCCAATCCGTGGGTGCTGGCTACAAAACTATCCACTGGAATATCAGCCTGTAGAGAACCAGATGTGCCAACACGAATAATTTTTAGTCGCGTTTTAATTTCTTTTTCAATTCGGGTCTCAAAGTCAATATTGGCCAAAGCGTCCAGTTCATTTAATACAATATCAATATTATCCGTTCCAATACCCGTGGAAACAACGGATAGGCGTGTATTTCCAATAGTCCCCGTATGGGTAACAAACTCCCGATGGTTGTATTTGCCTTCAATGGTATCAAAATATTTGCTTACTTCATGTACACGATCTGGATCGCCCACGGTTATAATGGTTTGAGCCAGTTCTTCTGGTCGCAAATTCAGGTGATAAATGGCACCACGTGCGTTGATGATGAGTTCACTTTCAGGAATTCTGTTCATATTGGCATAAATAAGCCACAAATTTCGGTAATTCTGATTTAGAATTTTAAAATTACTTTGTTTGCGCTATTTTTGCCTCCCGTAAAATGGTCCTGTGGCCGAGTGGCTAGGCAGAGCTCTGCAAAAGCTTCCACAGCGGTTCGAATCCGCTCGGGACCTCCAGAAAGACTACCAATTTGGTAGTCTTTCCTTTTACTGATGTTGAGGGCAATAGATAAACAAGCTTCCCCATTCAAATATGCAGTTGCATTTTAAAAATAAACCTTATGGAAATTCTTGGATACCTATTGGCAGCGTTGGTAGGAATTTCTTTGGGATTGATTGGCAGCGGCGGTTCTATTTTAACGGTTCCCATTCTTGTGTATATTATGGGTGTTGACCCAGTATTGGCAACTGCTTATTCTTTATTTATTGTAGGGGCTACGGCATTAGTCGGAGGAATTCAAGCGGCAATTCAACAGAAAGTTGATTTTAAAACGGTTGTAATTTTTGGACTCCCTTCTATTATTGCGGTATATGCAACACGCTTTTGGTTGGTACCCCTTATTCCTCAAGAATTGTTCATGATTGGGACTGTACAAATCACCAAGGCAATTGCATTGATGCTTTTATTTGCTGTGGTAATGATATTGGTTTCTATCAGTATGATCAGACCCAATCATAATAAAATAATGGATGAAAATACTTCCCTTGTTTATCATTATCCAATGATTTTATTAGAGGGTAGTTTGGTTGGAATCTTAACAGGACTGGTGGGTGCAGGTGGCGGGTTTCTAATTATTCCTGCACTGGTATTACTTGCAAAAATGCCAATGAAACTGGCAGTAGGTACTTCGCTTTTTATTATTGCTGCAAAATCACTGATTGGTTTTTTAGGTGATTTACAAGGTGAGGAATTAATTGACTGGTCGCTCTTAATCCCATTTACTTCATTTGCAATTGTTGGTATATTGGTGGGTATGCTGCTCTCCAAAAAAATTGCAGGTGAAAAACTAAAAAAAGGATTTGGCTGCTTTGTGTTGGTAATGGGAATATATATTTTAGTGAAAGAATTATTTTCTAATTAAAAAATCGACTTCCTCATTAATTATTTATGGGAACTGAAAAAAAGAGAGAGCCGCCCAAGAAAAAAAAATCAATTGAAAAGCGATTGATGGTATTGGTATTTTCAGTAATTGTTTTTGTACTGCTATTGCCAACAGTGGTTTATCATTTTAAGATTAGTTTGCCCCACTACCTCTATCAAAAAAAATATTGGCATCCACTCAATATTTATGAAGTAGCTGATACTGCCTATAAAGCAGAGTTGGTATACGGTAAAAATTTAATAGCCAATACTGCTAAATATCTTGGGCCAAATGGAATTGTAAAGCAGATTAGTAATGGCATGAATTGCCAGAATTGCCACCTGGCCGCAGGTACAGTAGTATTTGGTATGAACTATGGGTCAGTGGCATCTATATATCCAAAATTTAGGGCAAGGAGTGGAACTGTTGAGCCCATTTATAAGCGAGTAAACGACTGCTTCGAACGCAGCCTAAATGGAAAGTCCTTAGATACCAGTAGCAGAGAAATGAAAGCCATATTGGCCTATATTCAGTATATTGGTTCTAATACTCCAAAAGGCGAACAAGCATTTGGATCTGGCTTAAAAGCACTTGCATTTATGGACAGAGCTGCCGATCCTCTAAGCGGTAAGTTATTATATATGTCAACCTGCCAGCGATGTCACCAGCGCAATGGACAAGGGCTTTTAAATGCAGATAGAAGTGAATTTGTTTATCCGCCATTATGGGGCCAGAATAGTTTTAATGATGGGGCGGGAATGTATCGGATCAGTAATTTAGCAAAATTTATAAAAAGCAATATGCCACAAGGAACTACGCACAATAAGCCCGTTCTTAGTAATGATGAATCATGGGATATTGCCGCATTTGTTTTATCTCAAAAGCGACCGCATTTTGATCGTGTAAAAGCTGATTGGCCAGATATAAAACAGAAGCCAGTGGACTATCCATTTGCACCTTATGCAGATAGTTTTTCTGAACAGCAGCACAAATTTGGGCCATTCAAGCAGATGCAATAAGCTAATATAGATTTTGTTGACAGCGGAAATGTTTAATTCGGGTATACCTTTGTAATCAAAATCAGTAAAAAAAAACATATGAAATATTCTCAGTCCATCGGATTAATAGCTGCTATAATAGCCATCGGATCTTGTTTTATGCCTTGGGTTATTATTGAGCAAAATGGACTAACCATAACAGGGTTTGATACCACTGGTACTCGCTTTGGCAAGCCAGGGTTATTTATAGTGTACACCTGCTCAATTGCAGGGTTGCTTTTTTTAATTCCGAAAATATGGTCGAAGCGAATCAACGTATTCATTGCTGCATTTGCAATGTGTTGGGCCATACGCAATTATTTAATAATTACGGCTTGCTACGGAGGTGAATGTCCAAAAAAGCAAGCAGGGTTTTTCATCCTGCTTGCTGCTACAATATTGGTAATGATGATGGCACTGTTGCCAAAAATGCAAGTGGACAATGAGAAGCCTAAAAGCTAGCAGCTTACACCAGTTTTATACGGAAACGGCTTCTAATTCTTTAAGTGCGGATGCTATGATTTGTACGCACGCTAAAATTTGTTCTTTGCTAATTACCAGCGGTGGTGCAAAACGGATCTTGTCGCCATGGGTTGGTTTGGCTAATAGGCCTTTCTCTTTTAAAATCAAACAAAGATCCCAAGCTGCTTCAGGATTGGTGTGATTGATTACTATGGCGTTTAGCAAGCCTTTTCCGCGAATACTTTTAATATAAGTTGAATGGAGTTTTGCCAGTTCATTTCTAAATAAAATACCCATTGCGGCTGCGTTTTCCGTCATTTTTTCTTCCTTTAAAACAGTAAGTGCAGTGATGGCTACAGCACAAGCAAGTGGGTTGCCACCATAGGTAGAACCGTGTTCACCGGGCTTTATATTCATCATAATAAAATCATCTGCAAGTACTGCGGAAACAGGCAGAACGCCACCACTAAGTGCTTTTCCAAGTATTAATATATCGGGACGAATATTTTCGTGATCACAGGCCAGCATTTTACCAGTACGAGCAAGTCCCGTCTGTATTTCATCGGCAATAAAAAGTACATTGTATGCGGTGCAGAGTGCTCTTACTTTTTGCAAATAACCTTCATCAGGAATTACTACACCTGCTTCACCTTGTATGGGTTCAACCATAAAAGCCGCTACATTTTTATCTTGAAAAGCTTTTTCCAATGCAATGGTATCATTGTAAGGAATATTTTCAAAGCCTGGCATAAAAGGCCCGAAATTATGGTAACTGCTGGCATCAGTAGAGGAGGAGATGGCAGCCAATGTTCTTCCCCAGAAATTGCCTTCTGCGAAAATAATTTTAGCTTTATTTTCTTCCACTCCTTTTTTTACATAAGCCCAGCGCCTAGCTAATTTAATAGCGGTTTCGCCACCTTCAACACCAGTATTCATGGGCAATACTTTATCGTATCCAAAATATTCGGTAATGAATTGTTCGTATTTGCCCAATAAGTTATTGTGAAATGCACGGGACGTAAGGGTGAGTTTGCCAGCTTGTTCAACAAGACTATTTATAATGGCTGGGTGGCAGTGACCTTGGTTTACAGCAGAATAACCGCTTAAAAAATCATAGTATCTTTTGCCATCTACATCCCATAAAAAAACACCTTCACCTTTTTCAAGTACAACAGGTAGGGGATGATAATTGTGCGCGCCGTGCTTTTCTTCAAGTTCAAGATAGTATGCTGTATTAGGCGACAATAAGGTAGTATCCATATAGTTGGTTATGTGAATTAGAATTAAGAGAGTAGTATTAAAGTGTTGTGTTGAGAAAGGGGTAAAAATTATTGTACACCCGCCGGATGGTCAAGGAAATCTAAATTGAAGTGCAAGAAGTGCATATTGATAGTCATCAGGGTTGCAAGTTAGTCCATTTGATTTTTATTACTCAAAAAAATATCAGCATACATACCATCAATAAATGAAAGGCTTGTATGCTGATAAAAAATCGAGACCCTTTAATTAGATCTGCTTATTATAAATGAGCAATTGCGATATTTTATACCGATGCTTTCATCTTTTTAATGGCAGCGGTTAATTGTGGAACTACTTCAAAAGCATCACCTACAATACCATAGTCAGCGGCTTTGAAAAAAGGAGCTTCTGAATCTTTGTTAATCACTACAATTACTTTACTTCTATTTACACCAGCAAGGTGTTGAATGGCGCCAGAAATACCAATGGCAATGTATAAGTTGGGCGCAATTTGTACGCCTGTTTGCCCCACATGCTCGTGGTGTGGTCTCCAATGCGCATCGCCTACTGGCCTGCTACATGCGGTAGCAGCACCCAATTCTTTGGCTAGATCTAAAAGTATCCCCCAATTTTCAGGACCTTTTAGTCCCCTTCCACCACTCACCACAATATCGGCTTCGGTTAATGGAACGTCACCACTTACCTTATTTATGGCGGTTACTTTTATGCGAGAAGGGTCGACTATTATATTTAAATCAGCAATGGTAGCAGTGCCTTCACCAACAATAGTCTTGTAACTATTTGGGTTCAGAGAAATTACTTTAATATCAGAATGTATGCTGATATTGGCAAAAGCTTTACCAGAGAAAACGGTTTTTTTCACCACAAAACCATTGCTGGTATCTGGCAATGCACAAGCGCCCGATACGATACCTGCCTTCAAACGAGCCGCTACCCTGGCCGCAACTGCTTTGCCAGTTTGATTGTGTGAGAATACCAATACTTTAGCACCACTGAGCGTAACTGCTTCAGCAATTATTTTAGCATAGAGTTGCGCATCAACATGATTTAGGGCATTGTTGTTTACTTGGTGAACTTTGCTAATTCCGTACTTACCTAGAGCGGTGAGGTCATCGCTTACAGTCCCCAATACAATGCCTTCGGCAGCAACGCCCAATTGTTTTGCAATATCAGCGCCATAAGTAATGGCTTCAAGTGAAGATTTTTTAACGTGACCATCACTTTGATCAATGAATATTAGAACAGACATAAATAGTATTTAAGGTTGATTAAGTTATTAAGTTGATTGAGTTATAGTATTTAAAGCGGTTAAATCTGGTATTCACGTTGAAATGATTAAATCACTTTTGCTTCTTCATGCAATAGTCTAGCCAGTTCGCTTACATTATCTGCTGCAACCAGTTTTACGCCTGCTTTGGCTGGTGGTAACTCGTAACTAATGATGGAACTAAGTGTATCGGCAGCAATGGGTTCTACTACTTTTAACGGTTTAGTACGAGCCGCCATAATGCCGCGCATATTTGGAATACGCTGTTCTGCTACTCCTTTCTGACAACTTACAACCAATGGCAAATCAACTTCTGCAACTTCTTCACCTCCGTCAACTTCTCTTGTAATAGTAGCAGTTGTTCCTGCTAACTCAAATTTTGTTGCCAATGAAATATAGGGAGCATCGGTTAATTCAGCAATCATTCCGCCGATGGAAGAACCATTGTAATCAATAGTTTCTTTACCCGTAAAAATTAGGTCATACCCGCCCTGCTTGGCTATTTCTGCAATTTGTGTAGCAATAAAATAGGCGTCACTGCTGTTGCTGTTTACCCTGATGGCTTCATCACCACCCAATGCCAAAGCTTTGCGGATGATGGGCTCGGAATCAGCAGTGCCAATGGTTATCAAGTGAATTGATACTGCTGCGTCTTTCTCTTTTAATTCAATGGCTCTAACCAGTGAATACCATTCATCGTAAGGGTTAATGATCCATTGTACACCGCTTTCGTCGAATTTGGTATTGCCATCAGTAAAAGCAATTTTTGAAGTTGTGTCAGGGGTTTTACTTATACAGACTAAAATCTTCATGTATTTGAGGTTTAACTTTTAATGGTTGTTTATGCAACTAATGCAAATATAATGAGTAAACGAGACTAGCAAACTATATTAATAATATTTTTTCTTAAAAGGTTGAGCTGTTGCCAATGCTTCATTTTTAACCATTCATGTTGAAAGCGTAACTTCGGAATATGGATAGAATTGTTAGAATAAAAGAAATGTTGGTATCAAATCCTACTGATTGTTTTTTACGCCATGCTTTGGCGCTTGAATATATTAAAGCGGGGGATGATGCATCCGCTAGGCTATTATTCAATGATATTCTTTCCCAGTTCCCCGATTATATAGGTTCCTATTATCATTTGGCCAAATTATTAGAAAGGCAGGGCGAGGTTGACTTGGCCATAAAATGGTATGAGCAAGGAATGGCGGCTGCAAAAAATGCAAAAGACCAGCACAGTTACAACGAACTTCAGGGGGCTTATGAAGACCTTATTTATTAGACATTGCAGCTAAAAATATCATTCTAGTAATAGAAAAGTTAAGTCCTTTAAATACTAATTTTACTGTTCTCCCGATAAAAAATAATTTGTTCATTTAACAGTTTAATTTGTTCGTCTTTGGCTTTAATCAGTTCTTTATAAGTTTCCTGATTTTCCTGATAAAAGTTATCAATTTTTTGTTGATACACATTTTCATTATCATGATTATGCTGTGTCAATAAGTCCTTATCTAAGTCTAAAAAATCAGTAAGTGGGCTCTCTAAAATTTTAGCGATCTTAAATAGTCTCTCTACCGAAAGTTTGGTTTCACCTGTTTCTATTTTTCTATAAGCTGCAGCAGTAATTTGCAATTCATTTGCCATATTCTCGAAAGTGTAGCCCTTCTTATTGCGATGCTGCGTAATTTTTTCAACTATTTTATCCATGGCTCTCAAATTTTTTACATCAAAAGTATAAATAATATTATTAAAAGTATATATTTTTCATTAAAAGTACTTTTTTTTATCAATATCTACCAATATTTTTGAAAAGTGATTAATCAATAATTTCCATCCAATATTATTTTAAATTTTTTAAATCCATCTACCAATTTCCTAAATATGGCTAAACAGCCATAAAATCCAAGAATGCTATAAATTATAGAATTTGTTGGTATGATTAACCTCATACAGCGGTTTGATAATAATAACCTGCAAATTTCTTACTCCGAATTTTATCATTAAAATTTCACTAGTTGATTTTGTAATAGAAAAATGAAGGTTTCTTTCAAAATATTATTTTGAAAATATTTCACTAAATAAAACAATGCTAATAATAACCAATTTAGAATATCCTTAACTCTCTTAAACCATCAACTTTAATAAAATCGCTTACCAGATATTATCAATTTAAAAAACAAATTATGAAAAAAATCCTCTTTATTCTTGGCACAATTGTATTGCTTACAACAGCAAATGCCACAAGTGCAACCAGTAATTCAAAAAATGCAAAACCTATGCATTATTCTAGGTCTTTACATATTGAAGCATACGACAGATGCGGACAAAAACTATCTTTCAACATCAGTTGTGGATCCTGCTCTTATGGAGCATTGGGAGCCGGCGCAGATGCATTTATCCACGACCATACAGATAGTCATGGTTGTTTTCATTAGTAGAAATTAAAATTAGTATATTTATTAATCAAAATATCTGGTAAGCACTTTAAAATTCAGTTATGAAATCAATAAAATCCATCCTGTTTTTATATTTCTGTTTTTTGTTAAATACAAAAATCGAGGCTCAAGAAAAAATTCAATTAAAGATCATCTACAACTTTGAACACTTAAGAGACACAGTGTCTGGTTATCGTCACACAGAAGAAATGGCATTGGTTGTTGCAAAAACAATTACCCATTACTACAGTCAAACAAAAGCTAAGCAAGATTCTGTTAGGAAGAAAGCATTCGAAAATGCCGACGCAACAGGGGGGCGCATCAATCTGGGAGTAGTTGTTCCCACGACAAGAGAAAATTTTTATTATTCTTTTTCAGAAAAAAAGTTAGTAACGCAAGTGCCATTTCAAAGAGATGAATATTTAATTGCCGAACCACTAGATCCGATTAAATGGGTAATCAAAGAAAAGACAAAAAAAATTTTAGGCTTTACTTGTCAAATGGCTACTACTACTTTTAAAGGGCGAGTTTACACCGCTTGGTTTAGTGCTGAACTACCAGCAAATGCTGGACCATGGAAGTTAAATGGATTGCCCGGTTTGATACTAGAAGCAGAAGACAGTAAGGATCAAGTAAGTTTTATTGCAAAAAGTATTTTAAAATCAGCCCTTTCATTTATATATATTCCCACCATTGGTATAAAGACCAATAAGGCCGATTTCAATAAAATGATGCAAGCTTATGAAAATGGAAATGTAAAACAAGGAGTTTCACAAGATTATTCGGATATTAAAATTAGTGGCGTAAATTTAGCTGGATCTGGATCAAAGAAAATGCCCAATAAAGGTATTAACAATCCAATTGAAAAGCTGAATTAACTTAAATGAAAGCCGTAGTTTTACTAATTACTTTACTAGTTTGTGAATATAATTTTGCGCAAATTAAAATAACAGGAATTGTAAAAGACAGCTCGGGTAACGACATTGAAAGCGCTGTTGTTCGAATTCTAAAAAAAAACGCTGAGTCCTCTGTATTTTTTACAATGACCAATTCGAAAGGTTTTTTTGAATTAGTCATTGCTGATTCCCTCTACCCAAAAGGATCAATTATTACTGTAAATGCATTTGGATTTGAAAAACAAATAAAACCACTAGAGTATTTATATTATACATTTAGTTTAATTCCAGAGCCCGATAACTTGCCCCCTGTAACAGTTCAATCAAGAGACGTTGGAATAAGGCAAAAAGGAGACACCATTAATTATACCACCACCACATTTGCTTCCAAAGCTGATAGGACAATTGGAGATGTATTAAAAAAAATACCAGGTATTGAAATTGACCAATCGGGTAGAATATCTTTTAATGGTGTTTCCATAAATTATTTTTATATTGATGGTGATAATTTATTGGATGACCGATACAATCTTGCAACCCAATCAATCCCGCACGAAATAGTAGATAAAATTCAAGTGATTGAAAAAAATCAACACATTAAAGTATTATCAGGAATTATTTCAAGCGATAAACCTGGAATCAATATCACCCTTAAAGATAAAAACAAATTGAACTGGATTAACAACGTTGGAATTGCTGGCGGAGTTAAAAATTTAGCTTCTTTTGAGCTGAACGCAATGGTGTTTAAAAGTAAATTTAAATCGCTTAATGTTCTAAAGTATAATAATATTGGACAAAATATTAGTGGTGATGGAATGAACGGTACAATTTCAGAAGCAGGAAATAATGGCGAAATAAACCCGCCCCAACCTCCAATTTTATACAGCGGAATCAGTAAAATTGACTTTGATGATTCACGTTATTTATTTAATAATTCGGGTATAGCCAGCCTAAATAGTTTATTAAAAAATAAAACAGGATTAACTTATAGAATTAACCTAGAACATATATCTGATAAACAGCAACAAAATAACCAAAATACAAGTGTATTTAATTTCCCCAATACTAGTCCGATTGAATATTCCGTCTCTACTTTTAGTAAGAATCATTTGAAAAGATCAAGCGGTTCAATAGTATTACATCTAAATTCAGAAAAAAGATATATAAATATCAAGGCAGAAGCCATTATTCGCCCAAGAAATAATAGTTCAATTATTCAATTAAACGGAGCACCCATTAAACAAGATATTTCTGATAATAATACAAATTTAACTTTACTGCTAAACGGCATTTCCTTGGTTGGTAAAAAAAACTTTATTGAATTTTTCTCTGAATCAAAATATACAAGTAACCCACAAAAATTATTTTTTACGCCAGGACTATTTGATAGTATACTAAATCAAGGAAATTTATCAACACGGGGTAGGCAAGAATTAATTCTTTCGTCATTTATTTCAAAAAATTATATTTCTATGCGATGGGCCAGAGGAAACTGGGTTCAGGCTTTAAAATCTGGTTTTACTATTGAAGCGTATCAATTGGGTTCTAATATTTTTATAGAACAAATGAATGGCATTGTTGACAAAGCAGGGAAAGCATTTCAAAATAACCTTAAATTTTCTACCCAATCGGCATTTGCTGAAAATGAATTAAGGTGGAAAAATAATAATACCCAGTTAAGCTTTTCAATTCCTATTACAATCAACAATATTTCTATCTCAGATACAATAAGAAATCTAAATGATGATACTAGGCTTTTGTTGATTCAGCCATCTTTTAATTGGAGCAATAAAATCAATCAAAAAATAGAATTATCTGCAAAATATCTTTTCAATAACCAATTTGGAAATATTACACAATTTAATAGAGGTGCAGTTATAACCGATTATAGAGAAATTGGGGCGAGTGAGTTAAATTACAGAGAAACTCAATCTGCCATACATCAAATTTCCACCACATTTAATTTTAAACATCCCATCAAAATATTTTTTTTTAACCTTACTGCTCGCTATTCATTTCAAAATAATAATTCTATTCTTCAGTCTGATCTTAATAGCAATATCAATAAGACGATTGCATTACCCCTATTCAATGCCAATCGTTCATTTTCAGTAAATAGTTCTGCATCAAAATATTTATTTTTTGCAAGATCAACCGTCTCCCTTGCATACAGGTTTATTAGCAGCAATATACCCATCTTTCAAAATGGACTACTTTTTAACGCCCATAATAATATCCACTTTACGTCAACCTCTCTAACCACTAAGTTTCTAAAATATTTTACAAGTAGTATAAAGTATTCTTTACTAAATTCTGTTAGTCAACATACTGGTTTCCAGCAACGCGCTCACCAAATTACTCAAGCATACTCAGTCGAATATATACCCCAATCTTCGTTTTTAGTAAAAGTATTAATGGAGAAAACTGCTTTTTGGCGCGATAATAACAAGATAAATTCAATACTCTTCTGGGATGCTTCTGCAAAATTTTTTATTAAAAAACCTGAAATGCAATTAGAACTAATACTGGCCAACTTAGGTAATATTGATAGTTTTAATAGAGTTTCAATCGCCTCAAATCTAACTTCCATTGAACAAATAGGTCTCAGGGGTAGAACTGCTCTGATTAAAATAAGTTTTAATTTGTATTAATATTACTCATTAATAATCGTTATCAGCCAAACTCAATGATTGCCCCACTTTCTTAACAAGACAAATGAAATCAATAAATATTAACCCATGAATTTGTATTTTTACAATCTATATGGATTGTAGTAGCTCCTTTTTGCCATACGAAACCACTGGGTTCTTCTCTAAAATAGTGATTGATTATTTGAATCAGCATGAAAATTTGAGTGAGTTCTACCTGCATACACCTGATTTGAAAGGATTGGCTACGGCATTGGAAGTCAAAAAATTGCAGCCCATTAATCGGGAGGTTTTGGTAAATACATTGAAAGCGCAATATATCGGTATTGGTTTAACTGAGGCGGTTCAAAATAATATTAACTCATTATCTAGCGCTAATACTTTCAGTGTTACCACTGCACACCAGCCTAATATTTTTACGGGCCCCTTGTATTTTATTTATAAAATCATTCATACCATTAAACTGGCAGAAGAATTGTCCCAGCTTCATCCAGAAAATAATTTTGTACCCATTTACTATATGGGAAGCGAAGACGCGGATTTGGATGAATTAGGCTATGCAAATATTGGAGATCAACATTTGGTTTGGGAAACCAAACAGACTGGTGCTGTGGGACGAATGAAAGTAGATAAACACTTTATTAGATTAATTGATGCAATAAGGGGACAAATAGGTGTGCTCCCTTTTGGTAATGAACTGGCTAAATTATTTTCAACCTGTTACACCGAAAGTAAAACCATACAACAGGCAACATTGGAGTTGGTAAATGCCTTATTTGGAGAATTTGGATTGGTAGTATTGATACCTGACAATCGGTTGTTAAAAGCTGAATTTGCCAATACAATGCGAAAGGAATTGACAGAACAATTTTCACAATCCATTGTTGAAAAAACGACCAATCAATTACAGAAAAATTACAAAGTTCAAGCCGCTGGCCGCCCCATTAATTTATTTTATTTATTGAATGATAAACGTGAACGTATTGAATTAATTGGCGATCGTTACGAGATTGTAGCACTTGAAAAATCATTCAGTCAACCTGAAATTTTAGCAGAACTATCGTCTTTTCCAGAAAGGTTTAGTCCCAACGTTATCTTGCGTGGTGCTTTTCAGGAAACCATTCTTCCCAATATTGCTTTTATTGGTGGGGGAGGTGAATTGGCCTATTGGCTTGAGTTGAAAGAACTCTTTAAAACAATTGGGGTTGCATATCCTGTATTGGTGCTGCGTAATTCTTTTTTACTTTTACAAGAAAAGCAAGCGCGTAAATTGAAAGTCATGGGAATTGATGATGCAACCATGTTCCAATCCACAACCACAATTATAAATAAGCATGTAAAAGTGCATAGCAGTAATCAACTTGAACTGGGAACCGAACTAAAAAATCTTGAAATTTTTTATCAGCATTTACTTGCAAGGATAAATCAAGTTGATGCATCATTGGGCGAGCATATAATTGCACTACAAGTAAAGGCCATTAAACAACTTAAAGCAGTCGAGAAAAAAGTATTGCGCGCCGAAAAAAGAAAATTCGAAACCGATATCAAGCAAATTCAATCCCTTAAAACGCAGCTATTTCCTATGGATAATCTACAGGAACGGCATGCAAACTTTTCAAACTATTATGCACAATATGGAAGAGAATGGATAAACCATATTTACCATATTTCTAAGGGAATGGAACAGCAATTTGGAATACTGATACTGAAAGATTAACGATTTACTCCGGGTTTTTTAATAGGGGGTGGCATAATGGTTTTTGGTTTATCAGCGGGCTTGGTTCCTGGTATATTGGAGCTTGGAGGTACTACTGTTTTTTTATCTTTATTATCCACCGGTTTTTTATTGTCCTCTATAATATATTGTGACTCTGCACCCAATTCTTCTGGTTTAATATTTACAGGAATTTCATAATCTTCCGAACTACCTGTCCCCATATCTTCTCCCTCACCCCCCAATACAGGATTTGTTCCATTCATATAATCAATAAAGATATCATTGCTCATAACATCGGGTTTAATAAAGGATAATTTGGTGTCAATACCACAATTGGGATCTGCTGCTGCCTTATTAAAAAAATAAGCCCAAATGGGCATAGCGGCTCTTCCGCCTTCACCATTCTTACTATTGAAGCGAATAAAACGATCATCACATCCAACCCATCCACCAGCAAGGTATTGCGGCGTGTAACCGATGAACCAAGCGTCACTATTATTGTTGGTAGTTCCTGTTTTGCCAGCTACTTGTAAACCAGCAGGAATGCCATAGCCCCAAATGCCAGCTCCTGTTCCATTGGTTAATACCCCTTGCATCATTTTTATAATAGAGTAAGCGGTAACATCACTGATTACCTCTTTTCGCTTTGGGGCAAATGTAGCCAGTACATTCCCATTCCGATCTTCTATTCTTGTAATATACATTGGCTTTGCATTGAAGCCTCTACCGGGAAACATACTATAGCCTTGCATCATTTCAAACAAAGAAATTTCACAGGCACCCAATGCAATGGAGGGGTAGGGATCAATCTTAGTTTTAAGCTCACATTTCTGTAAGAATTCTACAAATCTTTTTGCACCATTATTGGCGGTATTATCCAATTGCTTCATGATATAAGCAGATGCACAATTGCGTGATTTTGCCAAAGCTACTGCCATCGGCATTCTTGCTCCTGTACAGGTTTTAGAAGTATTGGGAACCATTCCGTATTCACCAAAATTTTGTTGTACATCTTGTACTTCGGAATTAGGGGTAAGACCTGCTTCTTCAATGGCGAGACTGTATAATAATGGTTTGATGGTAGAACCTACTTGGCGCTTGGTATTGATATTGGCATGATCGTATTTAAATGTCTTAAAGTCAATTCCACCCACCCATGCTTTGATTTGACCATTCAATGGATCCATAACCATAAAACCAGCTTGCAGCATTTGTTTGTGATATTTGATTGAATCGAATGGAGTCATCAGCGTATCCATTCCTCGGTTGTTATTCCATGCAAAAACACGCATGGGAATTTTTTCGTAAAAAGTCCGCTTGGTTTCCGCATCTGATAATCCTTCTTTTTTAAGGTTTTTCCAGCGATCGGTCTGTTTAATTGCTTGTTCTAAATTTGATTCAAACCCTTTCCAAATACTGCCCGTACGAATATTGGGTTGAGTATTAAAAAGTTTTTGCATATAGCTCATATGTTTGGCAACCGATTCTTCTGCATACATCTGCATACGGGGATTAATGGTTGTATAAATTTTTAAACCATCTCTGTACAAATCATAATGATCACCATTATTCTTAATATTTTCTTTGCACCATTTTTTCATTTCCTCACCAAGTATCATCCGAAAGTAGGGGCCTAGGCCTGTAGTTTCATCTAATTTTTTATAGTTGAGTTCAATGGTTTGTCGCTTTAATTGATCCGCTTCGGCGGCGTCTAAAAATTTACTTCTTACCATTTGATTTAGTACGGTATTCCTTCTATCAAAAGACAGTTTCTGATTCCTCATTGGATTGTACAAGGTAGCTCCTTTAAGCATTCCTATTAGTACGGCTGCTTCTTCTACTTTTAAACGATCAGGCTCTTTTTGAAAAAATGTTTTTGCTGCATTTCTTATCCCATATACATTACCACTAAATGCGGCGGTATTTAAGTAGAGTGTTAGAATCTCTTCTTTGGTAAAATTCCTTTCTAATTTAACCGCTATAATACATTCTTTAATTTTTTGAAACCCCCTTAGAATAAAGTTTTTTGTACTCCAGTTTTCTGTAAAAAGGTTCTTAGCTGTCTGCATGGTAATAGTACTCGCACCACCCTCACTTCCAAGATAGAAAAAAGCCCTACCCAAGGAACGTGCATCAATACCACTATGTTCATAAAAACGTTCGTCTTCCGTAGCAATCAACGCTTCAATTACATGCTTACTGATGTCTTTGTATTGAACATTAATACGATCTTCTATATAGTATTTGCCCATCAATATGCCATCTTCTGCATATACCTGCGATGCCAATGATGCACTGGGGTTTTCAATATCCTCCAAATCGGGCATGCTGCCAATCCATCCAAAATTAAGCATGAGCAACAATAGGATTACAAAGGCAAATCCGCCAAAAAATATACGCCAAAAAATACTTACCGGTCTGGTCATAGGTTAAAAATAAGTCAATTTAAAACAAACAGCTTCTTATACGGGCTAATTTAAAATTTATCAGGGAAAAGTCCATTCAAAAATTTCAAATAACTAGGTATTTCTTTTTTTCTTTTAAGTAAATAAAGGTTGGCGGGACTAATCATGCTGAATCTGTATTTTTCCTTTGCCAACCATGGAATAATTCTACTATCTGCCTGTGGTCTGGTTTTATCTATATAGGTGCTTGCATCTGCGGCATTCAAAAAAGGCCCCATTAACAGTAGTTGTGATGAGTCATTTATAGGTAAAACAGTCAAAGATATTTTCTGCGAGTAGTAGCGTTCTTGATTGAATCGATTGAATGCATTTTTGCCCTCTGTTATAAAAACAGGATCCACTTTATCCAATACCACAACTGCATACTGAGAATCACTTGCATTGAACTGATAGATTTCTAGTGATGCTGCTACTGCTGGTTTTTTTACCTCAGTAATAGGATTGGAAGGCACTATTTTTTCTGGTATTTTAATTCGTATACTGTCCCTTTTTAATACAGGAGTTGGTGCGGTATTGGTATTGTTCAAATCAATATTTCTGGTAGGAAGTTCTTCTGCTTTTTCAATATTTAGTTGTGCTAAATAATTTTCTATTTCATTCCTTCTGTTCAATACTGAAATCATATTATTTGCTTTTTCAGCTATGGGAGAATTGCCAAATAGACTAATGATTTGCTGCAGCCTATTAATAGCAGTACTATCATTTCTTTTACGGATATAGTAAATGGCTTCTATATACAATAGCTGTGGAGTCCAAAACGATTTGCCATACAATTGATCAGCTTGTAGTTTTTGTTCTTTGGCCGATTCAAATTGCCCTTCAATAAACTTATTATATATATTGGTATAAATATTTACTGCTTTTGTATTTACGGGATCGTGAGCTTTTTGCAATAAGGAGTTGAATTTACCCTTGGGATAAAATGAAGCCAGTTGGTTTTTCATGGTATCTGCTTTTAACAGATCACCCATTTTTCTATAACAATTACTCAATTCGAACCATACTTCTTCCAAAACAGGGTGCTCTTGAAATCTATTCAACAAAGTTTCATATACATCAATAGCAGCGGGTATATCTTCCAACTGGTATTGAAAAATAGCTCCATTTTTCAACATTGCTTCAATGTGGGTTTTATTGGATTGAATGATTTTTTCAGCACTAAGTGGTAAATCAGAAAGCAAGGATTCAAGGCTTATTTCTTTTTCAGTGGTTGGTTGTTGGTCAATCTGAGATAAAGCATCGGATTCCACCATCATATTGCTGAAACTTTTATCTACTGCCGATTGCCGCCTCCACTGGTCTATATTGGGCCTATTGCCCCATTTTGACTTGAAATCACTCAACCCCTTTGTTTTTAAATTACTGCTTGCAAAATAAAAATCGGTATTGGCAACTTGGAAAATATCATTGGGCGTAGCTTCTATAAAATTGCTGCCGTAACTAATTTCGGTACTGGATTCTTTTAGTCCTTTTTCTTTCCTTAATTTCTTCAATATATTTTTCACCAATACCGTTCGTTCAGCTTCTTGCATATTGGCAATTGTTTGAAGACTATCTTCCTTGTTGACTATTAAAAAATTCGCAGCTATGTTTTTATAGTGCGGTCGTCTAAAATCCACTTTCTTTTGTAACAATGGATAGAGTAATGCAGTATTAATACTATCGTAATAACCAGCGGCAGGAATATATTTTTTTTGATCGTATGCAACATCTCCAAGTAACAAAAATGAACGTGATTTTTGTGTTTCATTATTGTCAATTGCATCAATACTTTTTTTCAATAGGATCTCTGCGGCGGGTAATCTTTTTTGTTTTATTTCAAGTTCAGCGGCCGCATAATAAATAATATCACGATAACCTTGGTATCGATCTCTTTTGGCCATTATTAAAAGTTCTTTCAGATTTTGTTGTAATGCATTGGGTTTATTTTCTGCTGATAAAGACGCAATATTTAGTCGTGCATTTACATCCATCAATGGATCTGTAGTATGTTTAATTGCTTTTTCAAAAAGGCTGATTGAAATAGAATCCTTACCAGATATAGTTAACATTTGTGCGGCTAAATATTCCCATCTGGCAGCTTCTGTTTTATTTTCTGTAGTTGGTAGCGCCTTGATAATAAAATAAGCAGCAGTGTCATAATGCTGCTCTGTATAGTTAAGGTATGCTTCCATTTCATACCACTGATTTTTTAATCTGCTTGGAAACTGATTGTCGGCCCTGATAATTTCTAGTAGAGATTCAGCTTCTGGCAACTTTTTCTGTTCTATTAAATTCCGGACTTGCAATAAAAAACTTTCATTTCTAGCCGGTGGATTTGAGCTGATTTTTTTCCAGATACTTCTTTTCTCATTGGTAGCAATAGAGAAAGATCCATTCCTACTACTAATATTACTACCAATTGGAATATCATAGCCATCATCTTTAGGTGCGAACGAATAGTTGATGTATTGAAATACCTGATAAGCAGAATCAAAATCTTGCCGATGTAGATAGGCATTTCCCATTAATAGATAGAAACGGTCAACCCAGTCGCTTCTCAGATCATGCAATAAAATACCAGCAGTACATTTGTATAAAACACTGTCAATTTGCCCCTTTGCCGTCTCGGAGAGACTGTAATTGTAAAAAGGGAGTAGTTGGGTATAATCGTCCTTGAAATTTTGTTTTGCAAAGGTAATAATATCATTGAGTTTATTATTTGCATTAAAATAATAATTGTACTCACTTACCGTATTATTGTACAATCGCTTGGGGATGGTGAATTTTTTGTTTCCACTCTTTTCTGCTGGCAAGAGTCGATTCCGGTATTTTTCAGGCTTGCTCACTTCAATACTGGTGTATGGTTGAGCGAACGACTGAAAACAGCAGCATATTATACAACTTACTAAGGCTATTCGGCTAATATGGGTTAATTGGGGCATAAAAATCGACTAAAATTACAGATATTTCGTTACCATCACAGCATAAAACCACACCAATCACTACCTTTAACCAGTTTTTATAAAATGAAGCAGCTAGATACTGGAAATACATTTAAGCGGTTGAGGAATACTTACCGACTCGTGGTAATGAATGATGATACTTATGAAGAAGTAGTCGCTTTTCGGTTATCCAGGTTAAGTGTTTATATTGGATTGAGTACTGTATTTGTATTATTGGTTGGTCTAACCATTGCTTTGATTGCCTTTTCTCCTTTAAAATATTATATTCCTGGTTATGGTACCAAGGAAAGCCGAACTGCGCTTCAGGTTTTAAAATTGCGTACCGACTCACTAGATCAAGAAATTCGTTACAAAGAGCAATACCTTGAGGGTGTAAAAAAAGTATTATCGGGTAATATGCCCGCTACACTTGATACCATTCCACTTGTATTGCCAAAAGAAGAGCCTTCTAATTATTGAATCCGTTGATATGAAAAAAGAGCAATTGTATGTTTTTAAACCTTTGATATGGGTGTTCCTATTAGTAACTACCTTTTGTATTGTAGCAAAGTTTACGAGTACTGCAGATGAAGGCGTAGATACTCGAGTTGTATTTTTGGCTAATTTATTGTTGTTTTTTATCGCGACTGTGGGGATCATTTTACAATTGATTGCAATGAAAAATAAAAATCCATATGCAATGATTAGGGGAGTGATGGGGTCGATGGTGATGAAATTATTTTTGCTTGGTGCGGCAGCTTTTATTTACATATATTTCGCAGGTGAGCGAAAAAGCACCAGTGCAATATTTATCAGTATGGCACTTTATCTAATTTATACATGGATAGAAGTTCGAATTGCAATGAAATTAAAACCTCCCACTAAAGATGGCGGCAACTGAACATCCACTTAAGGAATTAGAGCGATTCCTTCCTGAGCACAGTTTTGAAAAAGTGGTAGAATACTTGTATCTATACAAAGTACACCTTACTATAGCTAAAAGTAGGAAATCAGTTTTGGGCGATTATCGTCACGCTCATCAAGGAAGTAATCATCGTATTAGTGTAAATGGCAACTTGAATCCCTATGAATTTCTAATTACCTTATTACATGAAATTGGCCATTTACTTACTTTTGAAAGGTATAAAAATAGGGTAGATCCTCATGGAATAGAATGGAAAGCAGCTTACAGCAAATTACTGGTAGATTTTATTGGATTTGGTGTTTTCCCCAATGAAATCGTAAACGCTTTGCAAAAGTCGATTATTTCCCCAGCCGCCACCGCAAATGGAGAAACCGATTTGTTATTGGTACTACGTAAATATAATCTAAAACAAAAAGAGGGGGTACTGTTTTTATCTGCGCTTCCGTTAGGTGCTTTATTCGTTTTAGAAAACGGTAAGATTTTTAAGAAGGGACTATTGCGCAGAAAACGTTTCGCTTGTGTAGAACTAAAAACTGGTTTGCAGTATACGGTAAGTGCTATTACAGAAGTAAAGGCACTTACCGTGGGTACTTATCATTCTTAAGCAACAGCCAGCTTCACCAACTCGGCTGCTTCGCTCAATTGAATGGCAGATTGCACTTTCAATCCACTTTCATCTATTAATTTTTTTGCTTCAACAGCATTGGTGCCTTGTAGGCGAACAATAATGGGTATATTAATATTACCCAATTTATTAAATGCTTCAATTACACCAGCCGCTACACGGTCGCAACGAACAATACCGCCAAAAATATTAATCAAAATAGCTTTTACGTTTGGATCTTTCATGATAATGCGAAACCCAGCTTCTACCGTTTGTGCATTCGCACTACCACCTACGTCTAAAAAGTTGGCAGGTTCACCGCCACTTAATTTAATCATATCCATGGTAGCCATAGCTAGTCCAGCCCCATTTACCATACATCCCACGTTACCATCTAGTTTAACAAAATTCAAGTTATATTGACCCGCTTCAACCTCCGTAGGATCTTCTTCGGTTACATCCCTAAGTGCGGCAATATCTGGGTGACGCATCAATGCATTCTCATCAATATTCATCTTGCAATCAACTGCAATTATTTTTTCATCACTGGTTTTAAACAAAGGGTTGATTTCTAACATTCCACAATCAAGTCCTATATAAGCGTTGTATAAATTGGTAACGAATTTTACACAACTTTTAAATGCATCGCCACTCAGTCCTAAATTGAAAGCAATTTTCCTTGCCTGAAAAGCTTGTAAACCACCACTGGGGTGTACCCACTCTTTAAAAATTTTCTCAGGGGTATTATGCGCAACCTCTTCAATGTCCATTCCGCCTTCGGTACTATACATCACTACATTCATACCCTTAGCTCTATCTAATAAGATGGATAAGTAGAATTCTTTTACCGGATTGGGACCAGGATAGTAAACATCCTGCGCAATTAAAATTTTACTTACTTTTTTTCCAGCATCTCCTGTTTGAATGGTAACTAAAGTTCCACCTAAGATATTTTTAGCTATATTGGTAATATCTTCCCCATTTTTAGCTACGGCTACCCCACGCTGTTCTGTGCCAACAATTTTACCCTTACCGCGACCACCTGCATGAATCTGCGCTTTCACAACAGCAAAATTATTGCCTGTTTGGGTCTTTATTTGGCGATAAGCTTCTTCTGCAGCCATTACGGTGTCTACAGCAATGCCTTCTTGCACTGGAACATTGTATTTTTTGAGTAATTCTTTGGCCTGGTACTCATGAAGATTCATATGGAACAATTTTTGCGAAGATAAGAGAAAGCAAAATCACTTTTAAACCTTTTATTATTAATGTTGTAACATTAATTTACCTTAACTTCGTCATTCAGAAACTATTAAAATCAAACAAAATGAAAAAATTATTTTTAGTACTACTTAGTGCTGCATTTTTAGTTGGAATTTACTCATTTGGTGAAATCAAGCAGACCAAAGAAGTAGTGACTTATAGTGTTCAAACCGATAAGAGTCGCGTTGATTGGGTTGGTTCTAAAAAGAACGACTTCCATACGGGCTATTTTTCCATTAAAAGCGGTTCTGTTCAAGTGAATGCTGGAAAATTAGTTGGTGGCGAATTTATTATTGATCTTGCCAATTTGAAAGTAACAGATGGGGCGGGAGTAAAATTAGAAGGCCACCTGAAAGCGGCCGATTTCTTTGACGTAGCCAAATATGGCGAAGCCACTTATAAAATAACTACAGTTTCATACAGTGGAGAAACTGCTGCTACTATTAATGGTATTTTAAGCCTTAAAGGAGCCAGCTTACCCGTTAGTTTTCAAGCTAATATTAGAAATGCAGATGAGAAAGGTTTTTTTGGAGAAGCTTTTTTCAGTATGGATAGAACCTTATTTGGTATCAATTATGGCGTTGGTAACGTGGCAAAAGATGTGCAGATAGCAGTCCATTTATTTGCTAAATAAACCGCTTATATCCCCCTATAAATTAAACAGCTCTGACTTTTAAGCAGAGCTGTTTTTGTGAACAGTAAAATAGCCAATAAACCTATTATTAGCACTGATTAAAGATATCTTTCTTCAACTATATTTTTGTGATGCATAAGGTGACCGAAAATAATAAAAGCCAATGCATTCGCCGTTATTTTGTGACCATTTGCCGTGCCTTCATTGTTTAACTGCTCTTCGGTTAATGATTGTAATAAAAGATCGGTTGACTTTCTAAGTGCTCTGAATTCTTCTTTTAACGATACAAAACTTCGGTCTCCTGCACAAGCATTCATAGCATATAAATTCTCATCAAATCCTGCAAGCGGGGTACCATCTTTTCTGGCAATTCTCATCATCCTGTAACACATTACTCTTTCCGTATCAATCATATGCTGCAAAAGATCTTTCAAACTCCATTTCCCTTCAGCATAGCAATAATTGGCTTTTTCTTCCGGTAGGTTCACAAAGAAAAAACAAAGTGGGTGTGCGTATGTGGTTACAGCTTCCTTGGCGGTATCTACACCAACCAGTTTTATATAAGTCTCGTAGAAAGCGCCGTAGTCGCCAAGTTTCGGTTTAGACATGATTATTTTCTAATTTTAATTGTACCCACCATCTTTTCTGATTTTGTAGGTACAGTTGTAATTTTTAATTCACTGGCCATAACTACTGCGTTGTAAGCATTGGCAATACCACCTGTTTTGCAGAGCATACTGAGTGTGGTTGATTGCTTTGTTTTACTTTCTATTCCTGGCTTAATGCAATCCATGGTGGTGTTTGGAATATAGGCCGATTGTTCAATAATATTTTTTACTTCAACTGCCGTAAGGATTGGATAATAGGAGCGAAGTAGTGCGGCCAATCCTGTTACCACAGGAGTAGCCATGCTGGTACCTTTTAAATTTCCATACTGATTGCCACCAGGAAAAGTGGAATAGATTTTTACACCTGGAGCAAAAATATCGACATTATTTTTTCCGTAACTACTAAAATCAGCAGCAATACTCTTATCAATTCTTTCATCACTACTTGCACCAACTGTTATATAGTTGGTCGCCTTGGTCTGCCATTGAGCCAACCACGGGTTTGGAAAATTTTCTTTGATATCCAAGTCTTCTGACTCATTACCTGATGCGTGTATTAACAATACATCCTTTTGTTCTGCATAACGTACAGCACTATCTACCCATCTTTTTTCAGGTGAAAATGATTTGCCAAAACTCATATTAATAATCTTGGCTCCATTATCAACTGCATAACGTATGGCTAGCGCAATATCCTTGTCGTATTCATCACCATCAGGCACAACACGTAACGTCATAATTTTTACCTGATCTGTCACCCCATCCATCCCTATTCCATTGTTTCTTTGTGCCCCAATAATACCAGTAACATGTGTTCCGTGCATCGGCCCTGGCCCCATTACATCGTTATTGCCATAAAATTGATCCGCAAAATTAAAATAATCATCGCCTACAATTTCTTGCCGATAATTGTAAGGCGCTTTTTCTTTAGATTCAAAACTGGTTTTTTTACTTTCAATATATTCGTCTAATTCATTTAGGGTATTTGTATTTTTTTCAGTTGGATCTATTCCCATCATTTTCATCACTGTTAGGAAACCCAGCTTTGCGTCTTTTCCTGTTTTGGTAATAGGCTCGAAACTTTCAATTTTTTCACACGTAAATTCTTCTATACCCAACTCCTGTCGCAGTACTTTATCGTGTCTATGCAATGCTTTAGCGGTGACTTCAATAAAAAGTAAATCCATTTGTTCTTCTTGGCTGAAATTCAATTCATCAGCCGCTTTTCGCCAAATTTTATAAGCTTGCTTGTCGCCTTTATTAAGTTGGTTGGTATCAATCAGCTTTCCAAGGAATTGTTCTTTCCATCGATGGTATACGCGAGATCTTTCATCAGCCGCTTTTTTCAAACTTTTTCCATTCTTTCCACCTAAAAAATTCCATCCATATACATCATCTATATAACCGTTTTTGTCGTCGTCAATTCCATTATTGGGAATTTCTTTGGGATTGCGCCACAATATTTTTTTAAGGTCTTCATGTGTAGTATCAACACCAGAATCAAGCACCGCGACAATAACAGGCTGCCCAATTTTATTTTTTGATTGCAAGAATTGATAGGCTTTATTCAAGCTGATACCCAAAAAGGAGTCCCGTTGATAATCTAATAAATGCCAGCCTTTTGGTACATCTGATTGTGCCGTGGTAGTTGATAAAAAACTAAACCCGCTAAGGATGACAACTATTAGTACACGCATCGGTTTAAATTAAATTTTCTTTGAGTAGTAAATTTGCACAATGATTTGCATAAAAATTTATTCGAAGATTTATTTTATCAAAATGTTGTGCTTGCGTGCTTTATGAACTTGCAAATAAATTGTTAAAATAAAATACTAAGCCTCTACAGCTTCTCGTAAGTATTGTTTTTCTTCTTTAAAAGCAGTTCTTGGTTTTAAACCCAGTAATTGAAACATGCTGTTGTCTTCATCAAAACTGGGGTTTGGTGTAGTGAGTAATTTATCTCCCGCAAAAATTGAATTGGCACCTGCCATAAAGCAAAGTGCTTGCTCTGCAATACTCATATCAGTTCTTCCTGCACTTAATCTTACCATAGTTTTTGGCATTAGAATTCTAGCCGTTGCAATCATCCTCACCATATCCCAAATATCTACTTTAGCATTGTTTTCTAATGGGGTTCCTTTTATGGGTACCAGCGCATTAATAGGAACACTTTCCGGATGCTCAGGCATAGTAGCAAGCGTATATAGCATTTTTATTCTGTCCTCATGTGTTTCTCCAAGCCCAATTATTCCACCACAACAAACCGTTACACCCGCTTTTCTAACGTTATCTAAGGTTTCTAAACGATCGTTATAGGTTCTGGTAGAAATAATCTCACTGTAATGTTCTTTACTTGTATCAAGGTTGTGATTGTAAGCATACAATCCGGCATCTGCCAATTTTTTGGCCTGATCTTCGGTTAACATACCCAATGTACAACACACTTCCATCCCCATTTTATTTACACCCTTTACCATGTCAAGCACACGATCAAAATCACGATTGTCTCTTACTTCTCTCCAAGCTGCACCCATACAAAAACGGGTACTTCCAGCATCTTTTGCTTTTTGGGCATACTCCAATACCTCCTCTTTCTTCATCAAAGCTTGAACATCTACACCCGTATTATAACGTGCTGCTTGAGGGCAATAAGCGCAATCCTCGCTACAGCCACCAGTTTTAATGCTCAATAAAGTACATACTTGTACTTCGGCTGTATCATTAAACGTTCTGTGTAATGTAGCGGCATTATATACCAATTCAAGTAGGGGACTATTGTAGATGGACTCAATTTCATTGATAGTCCAGTTATTGCGTAGTTGTTGGTTCATACAAACGTTTGTATTACAAATATAGGGAGTGAATATTAACTGTTGTGTTCTGCGGGTCGACTATTACTATATGTTCTCCATTTTGTGAGCATTGCATCCATATCTGGCGGTATGGGCGATTCAAAAAACATTTCTTTTTCAGTAGTAGGGTGAATAAATCCAAGCGTTTTTGCGTGCAGTGCACAGCGAGTGCAAGCACTGAAACAATTTTCTACAAACTGTTTGTACTTGGTATAAATAGTGCCTTTTAAAATTCTATCACCTCCATATTCCCAGTCGTTAAACAGAGTGTGACCAATATGCTTCATATGCACTCGAATCTGATGCGTTCTTCCAGTCTCCAATATACATTCTACCAGCGTAACATAATTTAATCTTTCAACTACTTTATAATGTGTAATGGCATGCTTTCCTATTTCGCCTTCGGGATAAGCATCAAATATTTTCCGGTTTTGTTTGTGGCGTGCAATATGGGCTACAATAGTGCCTTCCTCCGATTCCATATTCCCCCATGCCAAAGCAATATAATTACGCTTTACGGTGTGGTTAAAAAACTGTTTGGCCAGGTGTGCAGCAGATTCACCTGTTTTAGCCACTACAATTAGTCCCGTTGTATTTTTATCAATCCGGTGCACCAGTCCAAATCGAGGTAGTTTTTCTTCATCTAAAGCAGGATTTTCTTGCTTTAGATAATACGCAATTCCGTTTAAAAGGGTACCACTGAAATTGCCCACACCCGGGTGTACAACCATATTGGAAGGCTTATTAATCACCAGTATGGCATCGTCTTCATACACAATATTAAGCGGGATATTCTCTTCTTTAAGTATGGTGCGATCTGGATTGATTAAACTCATCAACACAATTTCATCTCCTGGTCTTATTTTGTAATTAGGCTTAACCGATTTGCCATTTACAGTTAAAAATCCAGAGGCAATGCCCTGTTGCACTTTATTACGGGTAGCCCCTTCTATATGCATTTGAATCCACTTATCAATCCGAAAAGGCTCTTGCCCTTTATCTACGGTAAATGTTTTTCGCTCGTAAAGGGTTTCTGACTGTTCTTCTGAATATAGTTCCGTATCTACTTGCATGTTGCAAAATTATAGCTGATTGCCCATAGTACATAGGATATGGTGAATTTAAACAATTAAAGTGCGGCAGAACGGATCAACCAAATCGTTTTATTTACTTTTGTGGTATGCAACAGCAAGTGTTATTCGAAGATTTTAGGGTGAAAGGATACAAAGAAGCATGGGACTATCAGGAAATTCTGCTCAAGAAGAATTCGGATATTAAAATATTGTTTCGTTACCAAAATGAGCATACAACTCCTGCAAATGAGATTCCTACTTTGCATCATTTATTGTTTGTAGAACACCCGCCTGTGTATACTTTGGGAAAGAGTGGTAAAGAAGCGCATGTCCTTATTAATGAAGCCGACCGAATGGAAAAGGGCATCGAATATTTTCATATTAATAGGGGTGGAGACATTACTTTTCATGGGCCTGGCCAATTGGTAGGCTATCCAATCTTAGACTTGGAACGATTTAAAACCGATTTGGGCTGGTATCTGAGAACCTTAGAGGATATTATTATTCTTACCATGGCAGAATATGGCTTAAAAGGTGAAAGAAGCGTGGGAGAGACGGGTGTTTGGCTTGATCCGCATATAAAAGGAAAAGAACGAAAAATTTGTGCCATGGGCATTAAATGCAGTAGGTGGATAACCATGCATGGATTTGCTTTTAATGTTAACACCGATCTCGATTATTTTTCTCATATTATTCCATGCGGTATAACGCGTAAATCGGTAACTTCCCTCGAGCGGGAGCTGGGCGAAAAAGTTGATATGGATCAAGTAAAATATCGGGTTAAAAAAAATTTCGAAAAATTATTCGACTGTAAATTGGTGAGTGTTTAAAATACTAATTTCCCATCAGCTAGGGATCTATTGCCTTGTAATCCTCCGCTATGAATAACAAGGATATTGGCGTCATCCCCAAAATATTTCTTTGTTATTAAGTCGTTTACTGCAAACATCAATTTTCCAGTATACACTATATCTGTCGGCAAGGCTTCACTTAAATACAATTCGTTCATAAAATTCAATAATAATGGGGTGTGCTTTGCATAGCCCCCAAAATGATAATCGTAAAAAATGGTAATCGGCTGATCCTTCTTTTTTAGAAGATATTTTACTTCAGCTTCAATAGAAAAATTATTTTTTAATACACTAATGCCTATGATTTGTTGGTGGCAGTTGGCTGCATCAATTAGTCCCGCCATCATTGTTCCGGTGCCGACTGCGCATACAATATGGGTAAAGGAGTTAAGGTCAACTGTATTAAAAATGGTAGATGCCCCTTTAGCACCAATTTTACCATAGCCACCTTCGTTAATCCAGTACCAATCAGGCTGGTGGTACAGATTTTTCAAGTAAATCTTGTCGTTAAAATCATTTCTAGAAATATAATGTAGTTGCATACCTGCTTTTGCTGCATCTTGTAAGGTGATGGATCCAGCTTCTTCTCCTCGGATAAAGCCGACTGATTCTAGTTTCAACGCTTTACAAGCATAAGCCAATGCCACAATATGATTGGAAAAAGCTCCGCCAAAGCTTGCGATGGTGCTTTTTTTGCCTTCTAGGGCTTCCGCAATATAATACCTGAGTTTGAACCATTTGTTGCCGCTTACTATTGGATGAACCTTATCCAGCCTAAGTATGGAGCGTGTTGAGCCTGTTTTTGAAAGGCTTGGGAGTGATTCTAGGGTAATTTGTTCAAGGTTGATTTCCACTTGATTGATGTATCATGAAAAATTAATCTATAAATTTGATTTGTAAAAATAGGTTATGAAATGAGTCTTTATAAAATTTGTTACCAATAGAAATCTGAATTGGCGAATTCCATAAGACAAATAAAAACAATAAATAGACACTTATGAAATGAGCTGTAACAGATTTTGTTACCAATAGAAATCTTAATTGGCGAATTCCATAAGACAAATAAAATCAATAAATAGACACTTATGAAACCAACCCTAGTGATTTTAGCTGCTGGAATGGCCAGTAGATATGGTAGTATGAAGCAGATCCAGTCTTTTGGCCCATCTGGTGAAACCATCATGGATTACTCCATTTATGATGCTATAAAAGCTGGATTTGGCAAAGTGGTCTTTATTATCAGAGCCGATTTTGCAGATCAGTTTAAGCAAATTTTTGAGCCCAAATTAAAGGGAAAGATTGAGATTGATTATGTGTACCAGCATTTATTGTCTTTCACAGAAGGGAAATCAATACCTGTTGAAAGGGAAAAACCTTGGGGTACAGCACACGCTGTACTTTGTTGTAAGGGCAAAGTAAATGAACCATTTGCAGTAATCAATGCTGACGATTATTACGGAGTAGATGCCTTTTTTAAGGCAGCTAGTTTTTTAAATAATAAATGCAATGAGTCCACTTATGCCCTTGTTGGGTATGAACTTCAGAAAACATTGAGTGAAAACGGAAGTGTGAGTAGGGGTGTATGCACCGCAAATGAGCGTCAAAATTTGACCAATATTTCAGAGAGAACTAAGATTTACAGATCGGAAGCAGGTATTGTTTTTGAGGACGAAAAAGGGATTACTCCCTTGGCCGCCAATAGCCTTGTAAGCATGAACTATTTCTGTTTTGCGCCCGGGTTTATTCAGTTGTGTGAGGATATGTTTCAAGCATTCCTAGAAAAGCAAGGCCAAGAATTAAAGTCAGAATTTTTCATTCCTTATGCCGCCAATAATTTTATTGAATCGGGGAAAGGAGTGGTCAAAGTACTTCCAACTGATTCACAATGGTTTGGGGTTACTTATAAAGAAGATGCACCCAGGGTTCAGTCTTCCATCAATGCACTGGTGGCAGATGGAACTTATCCAGCTTCATTATGGAGTTAAGTTGGTAATAATGTAAAAGAGGGCAGTTATTAGCTGCCCTCTTTTATACGAGTTAATTCATATATTATTACTGCCCGTAGGCTTTAACATAATAAACAAAGTCTTCTACTTTGTGAATTTGAGCCTTACGTTCCATGCCTTTAAGGGCTGATTTAGTTGGTAGCTTAATGGGTTGAAGTGAAGTGTCGCTTTTATTTAAATCACCTATTATAGTGTAGATATTTCGAGATTTAACCGCAAAAGAAACCCCATCAGCTTGCGCTTGCCTTGTACTTAAAACACCAATGATATCTCCGTTTTTATTAAAAACGGGACCGCCAGAATTTCCTGGGTTGGCACTTATTTGAATTTGGTAGGAAAGTGAATCACCATTAAATCCAGTTTTAGCACTTAGGTATCCCATTCCATATACAATATCATTTCTAGGATAGCCTAAAGTAAATATTTCTTCGCCTAAGTCAGAATTTGATTTTTGTATGGTGTAAGGAATTGTTTTAACGGGTGTAAAATCAATATCTTTTATTTTCAAAATTGCTAAATCTTTCTGTAGGTCTATATGAACAATATCCGCATTAAATTCTTGTCCCTTGCTATTTACAACAACTGCACCAGTACCTTTTAACACGTGGGCATTGGTTACAATATATCCTTTGGAATCAATTAAAAAACCAGAACCACCACTGAGTAACCTTGCATTTAAAGGGATTTTAGTTTTTACTTCGTTGATGATGGTGCCTTGGTATTGTTGATTCTTCTTCACTACCTCTAAGTCTTTACCCAACTGTTCTAATTTAGGATCGGTAACTGCGCTGGAAAAATAAACCGTTAAACCACTAATAAATAAGGCAATCACACCACCCACAGATGCAGCAATAGCCGTTACTCTTTTGTATTTATTCCAGAATTGAATTATTTTTCCTTTTGAGCTAATCGTTCCGCCTTCATTTACGTCCCCACGATTTAATAGGTTGGCATGTATTTCATGTAGGCTGCACTTGATATTCCTGTGGCTGGTATACAAATCCATTTGGTGTAGGAACATATTGTGTTCAACAACCATTTGATCAATCTCTGGGGTGTTTTTGCGCAATTGATTAAAATGTTCATGCTCCTCGGTGCCCATTTCGCCGTTGAGGTATCGTTCTATTGCGTCTAGTAATAAAATATCATCCATAATAGCTATTCTCCTATATTATATTGCGAAAAAAATAATTTCTTTAATCGCATTAAACATTTGTATTTCTGATTTTTTGCATTATCAGCGTTGGTATATCCGAATTCAGCAGCCAATGCAATCATATCCATTTTTTTTAGGTAATACCCTTCTAATAAACTCTTACAAGGCTCCCCCAAACTATTCAATGCCCGATCCATAATAGCGAATTCTGCGTTTCTTTTCTCATGCTCTTCAAAGTCTTCTTCAATGGCCACTGTTTCCTCAAACCCATCAACAGGATTGGTATACTTGCCTAATTGTTGTAACCTTTTTAACCAAAGCCGTTTACAAATTGAAAATATATAAGTTCTGATTTGGCAGGTTAACGTAAAGGAGCTAAGTTGCGCTTTTTCGTAGAGTGCAATCATTGCTTCTTGGAATATATCCCTTGCTTCATCGTAACTACCACTATTATTCAATATAAAGTTTTGAATCATATTAAAGTTGTCTTTATATATGGTTTCAATAGCTTTTGAATCGTTATTGGCCAGTCCTTTTAATAATGTTTGTTCGTTTGTATCGCCTTTCACTATCAATCCTTTTAATACAATAAGGGGGGTAAAAGTAACCCAAAATAAACTTTAAATATTTTTTTTGAAAAAAAATGAAATCCTGGGTTACCTTCTTTTCGTTTTTGTATTAACCTGTAATCATTCAACCTAAAAAAAAGAAAAAATGAAAAAATTATTATTTGTATTAGCATTGGGCGTATTCGCTGCATGTGCTGGAGAAAGCAAAGAAGCAACAACTGATTCTACTGCTGTTGCAGTTGATACTACTGCTGTTGCAGTTGATACCACTGCTGTTGCAGTTGATACCACTGTTGTAGTTGATACTACTAAGAAGTAATTCGAAACGCTGTTGGTGAAGAGAACGGGTGAATGTCCTCGCTTGCGGATTGAACAACAGCATAAAATTTTCATATGGCAAGCAATCGTTAGAAGCCGCTCCGTTTCCACGGAGGGGCTTATTTTTTTCTGGTAGGTCAACCAAAACTAACAAGCCTTAGTTAAATAATTATTTTTTTGGGGAGATTGAAAGCAATTTGTACATTTACAATCATGCAGACAACTATTAACAACTGGTTTAATTTTTTCTTTTATTTCTACTTTGGAAAAAGTAGCCAGGTCCAGTTTGCAAAAGCTTAAACTTTTAAAAATTTAAATATAGGTCCTGGTAAATTACCAGGATTTTTTTTGTGATAGACTGAACGCTAAAATGTAAAATGAAAAAAGATCTAATACTGCCACTGTCAACTAAAATAAATAATACAGCTACAACTATATTTCCGAAAGGTATTTGTATACAAGGATATGAAGGTAGTTTCCACCAAGTAGCAGCATTGCAGTATTTCGGGAAAAATACATCTATAATTCCTTGCGCCTCCTTTCGCGAACTGGTAAAATTGGCATCAGATCCTGCTGCATCCGACGGGGCTATAATGGCAATTGAAAACTCTATTGCGGGCAGTATACTACCCAATTACAATTTATTGCAGCAGTCGAAATTAACAGTGATTGGAGAGGTATATCTTTCTATTAGTCAAAACCTACTCGTAAACAAAGGTGTTCAGTTAACAGATATCAAAGAAGTTCACAGCCACCCAATGGCTATTTTACAGTGTCTAGATTTTTTGGAACAGCATAAATTCAAGTTAATAGAAACTGAGGATACTGCACTTAGTGCTAAATTAGTACAACAGCATAAAAGCAAATATATTGCTGCAATTGCCAGTAAGTTGGCAGCGGAATTATTTAACTTAGATATTATTGCCCCCGATATTCAAACACAGAAAAAAAATATTACTCGTTTTTTGGTTTTGCAAAGAACCAATACTGCTTTGCCAGTAGAGGGAGCTGATAAAGCGTCTATCTACTTTCAGACCAACCACGCAAAAGGCTTACTAGCACAGGTTTTGCAAACTATTTCAAAATTAGATATAAACCTCAGCAAATTGCAGAGCATGCCTATTCCGGGCAGCCATTTTAAATACGGGTTTTATGCCGATATGGAATTTGATGAACAAAAGCAGGTTACTAAAATGCTCAAAATGATAGAGCCACTCACGAATAGCGTGAAAATATTTGGGATTTATAAAAAAGGAAAATTGGTAAAAGGATAAACTATGCAACCCATTAAATCAAAAAGGTTATCAGGTATTGGTGAATATTATTTTTCACAGAAATTAAGAGAGATTGATCAACTCAATCAGCAAGGCAAAGCCATTATTAATCTTGGTATTGGAAGTCCCGACCTTCCACCTCATCCTTCAGTAATAAAAGTGTTGCAAGCTGAATCTGAAAAATTAAATGTACACGCATATCAGTCCTATAAAGGATCTCCCATTTTGAGAAAGGCAATTGCAGAATGGTATCAGAATTGGTACGGGGTTTTTTTAGATCCTGACACAGAAATTCTTCCGTTAATGGGTAGCAAAGAAGGCATAATGCATATTTGCATGACTTACCTAAACGAGGGAGACAGGGCATTGATACCCAACCCAGGTTATCCCACTTATAGTAGTGCGGTAAAATTAGCTGGTGCCATTCCGGTTTCGTATGAGCTTACCGAATCAAATAATTGGGAACCCGATTTTGAGGCATTGGAAGCCAGTGATCTTTCGAACGTTAAATTAATATGGGTAAATTACCCGCAAATGCCTACCGGAAAACTGCCCTCTGTAGCACTTTTTGAAAAATTAATTGCTTTCGGAAAAAAACACCAAATATTAATTTGCCATGATAATCCATATAGTTTTATACTGAACAAACAGCCGATGAGTCTGCTCAGTATTGCCGGAGCAATGGAAGTAGCGATTGAATTAAATTCATTGAGTAAGAGTCAAAATATGGCAGGCTGGCGGGTCGGTATGCTATGTGGAGCAAAAGAAAAAATAGCAGATGTGCTTACTTTTAAAAGCAATATGGACAGTGGCATGTTTCTTCCGCTGCAACTAGCAGCAGCTACCGCTTTGGCCTTGGGGAAAGAATGGTATGAATCGGTAAATACCATCTATTTACAACGTAGGGATAAGGTTTACCAATTGCTAGATTTGCTGAACTGTGCGTATACAAAAGACCAAGCTGGTATGTTTGTTTGGGCAAAAATTCCTGCTAAATGGGCCGACGGATTTGCGTTAAGTGATCATATACTTTACCAAGCCAATGTTTTTATTACACCAGGTGGAATTTTTGGTACTGCCGGTAATGGTTATATAAGGGTTAGTTTATGTGGCAGTGTAGAGCGGTTTGAAGAAGCAATAGGGAGGATTAAACAACTTGCGTTTTGAGGATAGATATTAATTAATTGGGGCTTTTGAATCTTGACTTTAACTTTTAAAAATGAACATTGCAATTATAGGTACTGGATTGATTGGTGGCTCTATGGCGTTGGCTTTGAGGGCAAAAGGATTTGCGTCGCATATCATAGGAGTGGAGAATAATCGCGATAATGCGATTAAGGCAGTAGCGTTGGGCTTGGTAGATAAATGTCTTGAGCTAGATGAAGCAATTGCTGCTGCTGAATTAATTATTTTAGCAACTCCCATTAATACTGCAGAACAACTATTGCCACTCATTTTAGATAAAGTGAACCAGCAGGTTGTATTTGATGTAGGGTCAACCAAAAAAAGTTTATGCGATTCGGTTGCTAAACATCCCAACCGTGGTCGATTCGTAGCTACTCATCCAATGTGGGGTACGGAAAACAGTGGCCCTTCTGCGGCAGTAAGTACTGCATTTGCACAAAAAGCCAGTGTTATCTGTAACAAAAACGATAGTGATGCAAACGCTTTAGAATTGGTAGAAAAAATTTACGGGATCCTCCACATGCACTTGCTGTATATGGAAGCTGGAGCGCATGATATGCATGTTGCATATATCAGTCATATTTCACATATCACTTCTTTTGCCTTAGCAAATACGGTACTAGAAAAAGAGAAAGAAGAAGATGCCATTTTTGAGCTGGCAAGTGCTGGGTTTGAAAGTACAGTCCGCTTAGCCAAGAGTAATGCAGCCATGTGGGTGCCCATATTTATGCAAAATAGGGAGAATATACTAGATGTATTGAACGAGCATATTACCCAATTAAGAAAGTTTAAGACCTCTTTAGAGAAAGAGAATTACGAATACTTGGGAGAATTGATTGAGAATGCCAATGGAATAAGGCGAATATTGAAGTAAAAAAACGGTAAAGACGTACTAATAAAGTACCTTTGCGCAAATTTTAGATTACATGATGACATTTGAAGGGTTAGGAATTGACGCTCGTTTAATTCAAGCAACCACAGAGTTGGGGTATATTAACCCAACCGCAATTCAGGAGCAAGCGATACCCATTTTATTAAGTGGTACCAATGATTTTATTGGATTGGCACAAACAGGTACAGGCAAAACGGCCGCATTTGGTCTGCCCCTATTACATATTATTGATGCAACAGCGAAATATCCACAAGCTTTAGTAGTTTGTCCCACTCGCGAATTGTGCATGCAAATAGTTAAGGAAGTAGAGTTGTTTAAGAAATATATGACCGGCGTTTCGGTTGTTGCAGTTTATGGTGGAGCGTCTATTGGATTACAAATTCGCGACTTAAAGCGAGGTGTTCAAATTATAGTAGCAACACCAGGTAGGTTGATTGATTTGATTGAAAGGAAAGCCATTAATTTGGAGCAAATAAAATACGTAGTTTTAGACGAAGCAGATGAAATGCTGAATATGGGATTTCAGGATGATATTGAATTCATCCTAAAGAACACACCACAGCGTGATAGTACTTGGTTATTCAGTGCCACTATGCCAGCGGAAATTAAGAAAGTGAGCAAACGTTACATGAAAGATCCGAAAGAAGTAACTGTTGGCAAAGTAAATATGGCCAATAAAAGTATTGATCATCAATACTATGTTACCACGGCTCATCATCGATATGAAACACTAAAACGAATCATCGATTTTAATCCGGGTATTTATGGGATTATTTTCACCAGAACAAAATTAGATGCACAGGAAATTTCTGAACGTTTAACCAGGGAAGGATACGATATTGATGCATTACACGGAGATCTTACGCAAGGACAACGCGATAAAGTAATGGGACAATTTAGAGAAAAAAGTCTTCAATTGCTTATTGCCACAGACGTGGCCGCACGCGGTATTGATGTACAGGGGATTACCCACGTAATTAATTTTGAATTACCTGATGATGTTGAAATATATACCCATCGTAGTGGTCGTACTGGAAGAGCTGGTAACCATGGTATATGTGTTTCCATTGTTCATGCTAAAGAAGCCTACAAGCTGAAACAAATTGAACGCATTAATAATTCTCAGTTTCATAAACTAGATATTCCTTCTGGCAAAGACGTTTGTAGAAAGCAATTTTTCCATTTTATGGATAAATTATTATCAACCGATATCAGTCACGGAGATTATGAAACCTATGTTCCAATGTTGGCCGAAAAATTTGCAGACATTAGTAAAGAAGAAATTCTTAAACGTGTTGCTGCAATGGAGTTTGATCGATTCCTAAAATATTACGAAAATTCAGAGGACTTGAATATCCGCGAAAGAGATCGGACTATTAAAAGAGAACCCAATGCCGATCGCAACGACCGCAGCAGGTCAAGAGATGCTGATCGTGGGGATAGCAGAAAAGAATACAAAGGTGGTGGTGGATATAGCCGCTTATTTGTTAATCTTGGTACTAAAGATGGATTTTTCAAAGCGAGTTTTCTGCAATTTGTACTTGATATGAGTGATCTTAAAAAAGAAGTTCTAGGAAAAATTGATATGAAAGATATGAATAGCTGGATTGAAATTGACAAAGGCTCTGCACAGCAAATGATTCGGGCACTTGATGGCAAAAAATACAAGGGTAGAAGCATCCGAATGAATGATGCTGACAGTGGCGGAAGAAGATAGAATTCCGAATTAATATTTCTATACTGAAGATTTATAATTGATAATACACCATACATGGAACAGACATTACAACAGGGAATTGATATTAATCAAGTACTCTCAAAGCGCCCATTAATTATTTCCGGTCCTTGCTCCGCAGAAACCGAGGAACAAGTATTACAGACTGCCCTTCAATTGGCAGCTACAGGTAAAGTAGATATACTTCGAGCTGGTATCTGGAAGCCACGTACAAGGCCTGGAAGTTTTGAAGGAATTGGTACCAAAGGACTCCCTTGGTTGCAACAAGCACGCAAAGCGTCGGGTCTTCCAGTTGCAATTGAAGTAGCTACCGGAAAGCAGGTTGAAGATGCCTTGCATTTTGATGTTGATGTGTTATGGGTTGGAGCCAGAACTACGGTGAATCCATTTAGCGTTCAAGAAGTAGCAGACGCATTAAAAGGTGTGGACGTACCTGTACTTATTAAAAATCCAATCAACCCCGATCTTGAATTGTGGATTGGAGCTGCCGAGCGAATAGCAAAAGCAGGTATTAAAAATATTGGATTAATCCATCGTGGTTTTAGCTCTTACGGTAACACTGAATATCGCAATGCACCTATGTGGCATTTGGCTATTGAAATGAAACGCAGGTTTCCTGAAATGCTCATGATTAATGATCCTTCGCATATCTGCGGAAGAAGAGATATTCTTCAAGAAGTTGCGCAAAAAGCGATTGACTTGGATTTTGACGGACTGATTATTGAAAGTCATATTGATCCAGATAATGCTTGGAGTGATGCCAAACAACAAATTACTCCTGAAGTATTGGGCAATATGATCAGCGCTATGATTTGGCGTAAGGAAGACATCGTTTCTGAAGAATTGCATGCCAATATGGAAAAAATGCGTTCACAGATTAATCAATTGGATGATGAATTGCTTCAGTTACTTGGACAAAGAATGAAAGTGGCAGATAAAATTGGGGCGTATAAAAAAGACAATGATATCACCATTCTTCAGACCAGCCGCTGGAATGCTATTCTTGAAAAAGCATTTGTAAAAGGTGGGCAGATGGGGTTGAGTCAGGAATTCATCACCAAGTATTTCGATGCCGTACATATGGAAAGCATCAATCATCAGAATAAAATTATGAATCAATAAATGAGTACCAGAACCATTCGGTTTTCTTCAAAATCTACCCAATTTTATTTTGATTCAAGTTTCACTTTATTAGAAAAAAAAGTATCAAAAGAAAATGCGGTTTTAATTACAGACGACCATGTATTTGCTGCACATAAAACCAAATTTAAAGGCTGGAATACCATTGTACTTAAGCCTGGAGAACAGTATAAAGTGCAACAAACGGTTGATGTAGTTATTAACCAACTCATTGCCTTTGGCGCCGACAGAAAAACATTGTTAGTGGGAGTTGGGGGTGGTGTTATCACAGATTTAACGGGGTATATTGCTGGTATCTACATGCGCGGAATTGATTTTGGCTTTGTTCCTACCAGCATTCTTGCTATGGTAGATGCGGCCATTGGCGGAAAAAATGGAATTGATGTGGGTGTATATAAAAATATGGCGGGACTGATTCGTCAGCCCTCTTTTTTAATTTATGATTACAGCTTTTTAAAAACCTTGCCGCTTTGTGAGTGGCAGAATGGTTTTGCAGAAATTATAAAACACGCCTGTATTAAAGACGCAGCCATGTTTAAAGAGCTGCAACTCAACAGCATCGCCAAATACAAGAGAGATAAATTATTACTGTCTACACTGATTCAAAAAAATGCTTTAATAAAAGCAAAAGTAGTAGTGGGTGATGAGTTTGAACAAGGCGATAGAAAACTGCTCAACTTTGGCCATACACTCGGCCACGCTATTGAAAATATGTATGAACTCAGTCACGGTCAAGCCATTAGTATCGGAATGACTTATGCTGCGCTTATTTCACAGCAATTGAAGTTTTTTAAGGGAACTACTGAATTGGTTGCCTTGTTGCATAAATATGGATTACCTACGGTTGCAGATTTTGACCAGGCCAAAGCTTTCAAAATTTTGTTGAAGGATAAGAAAAAAGACCATGTGTCTATTCAATATATATTACTCTCAAAAATTGGAAAGGGGGTAGTACAGCCGATTTTGCTGGTGCAGTTGAAAGAAATATTCCAACTTTTTTAAACCCTATTTTTTAAAAGATGATTGTAACGGTTTATCCATCTACCATCCAAGGAATTATACAAGCCAATGCAGGAAAGAGTAGTATGCAGCGTGCTTGTGCAGCAGCATTACTTAGAACTGGCAATACGATTATTTGTAATCCCGGTAATAGTCACGACGATCTTGCCGCCATTAATGTGATACAAAAATTAGGAGCAGTAATTTCCTATACTGCCGAAGGTAGTTTGCAAATTATTTCAAAAGGAGTACAACCACAATCCCCTGAATTAAATTGCGGCGAAAGTGGACTGGGAATTCGAATGTTCACGCCCTTGGCTGCTTTATCTAATCAACCATTACTAATTAATGGAACGGGTAGTTTGTTGAAGCGGCCCATGCATTTTTTTGATGAAGTATTTCCACAACTTGGGGTAAAAGTAAATTCAAATAATGGTCAGCTACCGCTCACCATACAAGGGCCATTAGTGCCTGCTGATATCACCATTGATGGATCATTAAGTTCACAGTTTTTAACTGGCTTACTCATGGCTTTTGGTGCCGCAGGTGCCGAAGGAATTACCATTACAGTAACCAACTTAAAAAGCAAACCATATATCGATCTCACGTTGAATGTTATGAAACATTTTGGATGGATTGTTGAACACGATTCCTATACAAAATTTTCATTTACAAAAGCAATTTCCTCCACTCAAAATCCCCTTTATTATGAAGTGGAAGGCGATTGGAGTGGAGCAGCATTTCTATTGGTGGCAGGCGCTTTAGCAGGTGGAATAACGGTAAAAGGATTAGATATTCAATCAACACAAGCTGACAAAGCAATATTGCAAGCCCTAATTGACGCGGGCGCACGGCTATCAATTCAAGATAAAAATATAGAAATAGCACCGCTACCCCTTAAAGCATTTCATTTTAATGCAACTGACTGTCCCGATTTATTTCCACCATTGGTAGCATTGGCTGCATATTGTGAAGGAACTACGGTTATTGAAGGGGTGAATAGACTGGCGCATAAAGAAAGCGATAGGGGATTGACATTACAAGATGAATTTGCTAAATTGGGAGTCGAAATAATATTGCAGGGCAATTTAATGCTGGTAAAAGGGAGTGCAGAGTTGGGTAAAACGGGGCATGTAAAAGTTCATTCAAGACACGACCATCGCATTGCCATGGCCTGTGCAATTGCCGCATTAAAGTGTAACAACTCAGTTGAAATTGAAGCAGCAGAGGCTATTAATAAATCGTATCCTGACTTTTACAGTCATATAATGGCATTGGGAGTGAGGGTAGAAATGAAATGATCAATTACCATAAAATACAAGCACAGTGAATTCATTCGGTAGACTTTTTAGCGTACAAATATTTGGCGAATCGCATGGAGAAAGTGTGGGACTGGTGGTTGATGGCTGTCCCGCTGGCTTGCACTTATCTGTTGCCGATTTTATAGTAGATACCGAAAGAAGAAAAGGGGGCGTGCAAAAGGGTACTACTCCTAGAAAAGAAGACGACCTGCCTATTTTTAAAAGTGGACTATTCAATGGGAAAACTACTGGGGCTCCTATTACCATTCTATTCGAAAATAACAATACCCGTAGTGGCGATTATGAGAAGCAGCGTGCGGTACCAAGACCCGGTCACGCTGATTTTACGGCTCATATTAAGTATGGTGGCCACGAAGATTTTAGGGGTGGAGGGCATTTTAGTGGAAGGTTAACCGTATGTCTGGTTGCCGCAGGGGTGATTGCAAAAAAATTATTAGCAATACAAAATATACAAGCTTCTGCAATTGTGCATTCCATTGGTGGTGAGCGAGATTTAGAGAAAGGGTTACAAAAAGCAATTGATGCAAAAGATAGTGTTGGCGGTATTGTAGAATGTACCGTGTCTAATCTTCCAATTGGATTAGGGGAGCATTTTTTTGATTCCGTGGAATCATTAATTAGTCACGCAGCATTTGCTATTCCTGCTGTAAGGGGTATTGAATTTGGTACCGGGTTTAAGGCTGCCAATATGTTTGGAGTAGACCACAATGATGCCATTGAGCAAGCATCAGGCATTACTGCCACAAACCATGCTGGGGGTGTAGTTGGCGGTATTACCAACGGAAATGAACTGGTTTTTAGAATTGCAATTAAACCAACTTCATCAACTCCAAAAGAACAATCGTCGTGGAACTGGATTACCAATCAAGTAGAAAATTTCTCTATAAAAGGACGCCATGACCTCTGTATTGCTTTGCGAGTTCCAGTAGTATTGGAGGCAATTGCAGCGATTGTTGTTACAGACCTAATGTTGCTGGAGCAAAAAATGACTAGAACCATTCCTTCATGAAATGAGCCATTACAAAAAGTTGGACCAATCGAGATGTTAATCAGTGAATTCATATACCATATAACTACCCAATCCCAATGGGAAGATGCCTTAAAGAAAGGTTCTTATAAGGCAGATACGCTTGCCACAGAAGGGTTTGTCCATTGCAGTACGGAAGAGCAAATGCCAGGAGTGCTAGAAAGGTATTATAAAAACAAAACCGACTTATTGCAATTGACCATACAAAAAGATCGCTTGACCTCTCTACTATTATTTGAGTTGTCGCCCTCAATAAACCAAGAATTTCCACATATTTACGGCTCAATAAATCTAGATGCAGTAGTAATTGTAACCAAGATCTAGTTTGCATTTTTGTTTTATGTATATATAAATGATTGATTGGTATTATTTTATTTACGAAAAGAGTGTTTTATCCATTAGTGTCTGCTTATGGCACGCTATTTGGAAACTTAAAAATTAAATTGAAAGCATTTCTAAGGCCAAATAGGCTAACTTATCCCTTCGATGTGTAAAATAGCCCCCCAATTATGATGCATAAGCTGAAAAAAATACTATTTGCTATCTTATGCTCAACCACTATTCATGCTCAGTCAGACACCATAATTGTTCCAGTAGGAATATCAAGTATTCTAATGCCTTATATAAATGGGGAAGAGGTAGTTGATACAGGTGAAACTTCTAATGGTAAAATACTGAATGGAACGGCTAGTTTTTACAGCCTAAAATTTGAGGGCAGGAAAACAGCTACGGGCGAAATATTTCGCCACGCAAAACTCACTGGGGCAAGCAATAATTTCAAATTAAATACATGGGTTAAGGTAACCAATCTAAGTAGTGGGAGGAGTGTGGTAGTAAAGATCAATGATCGAATGCACAAAAACATGAAGAAAAAGGGTCGGATAGTGGATTTAAGCAGATCCGCAGCCCAAAAAATAGGTATTACACATGGTGGACTTGCGAAGGTAAAAGTAGAAGCGATAAATCGGCCAAAACTGGCAAAAAAAGTTAAAAGATAAAGTTATCTTAATTTTACAGATCCAAATTCATGATGTATTTTTGCAACAATTAACAAAACTCTGTTTATGAAGAAATTTCTATTCTCTTTGATCGTTGTTGGATTGGCCGCTTCTGCAGTTGCTCAAACACCTACCAGCTACAAGAAAAGATCTAGTTTAGGTATTGCATTTTTTTTGAATGATATGTTTACTGCCGAAAGAATCAGTAAAACGTCTCTTTCCAACGTACTGCAAAATAAGCAGTGGACAAAAACAACTGAGATGACTCCAGGATTGAGTATCCAGTATTTTGAAGGATTGGGCGAGCATGTTGATTTTATGGGAACTTTAAGTGGTACTTTTAGCAAGTATCCTTTTTATGGTAAATCTGGTGTAGCTCCTTCACTTCGTACACTCTTTTTATTGGAAGCTGATGCAAATTTAAACCTTAAGCTTTTAACAGATAAGTATACAGTAGTACCTTATATAACCTTGGGCGTGGGAGCTTCTATGTATGCCGGAACTTATTTCGCTGCACAAGGAAATACGGGTTTAGGGTTACAGTTTAATCTTGGGAATGAAACTTTTATTAATACACAGTTATTGTTTCGCCCAGCTATTTCTGGTCTAGCTGTAAACCATATGGCATATTCTATTGGATTAGCATCTCCATTGAAAGATAAAAAACCTGAAGTGGTATTGGTAACACCACCACCGCCACCTCCAGCTCCAGCACCTGTTGTTGAAAAAGATACAGACGGAGATGGAATTCTAGATAAAGATGATAAATGCCCTACCGTTGCAGGTATTGCAAAATACAAAGGTTGCCCTGTTCCAGATACCGATGGAGATGGAATTAATGATGAAAATGATAAGTGCCCTACTGTTAAAGGGTTGGCTAAATACCAAGGATGTCCAATTCCTGATACCGACAAAGATGGTGTGAATGACGAAGAAGACAAATGTCCTACTGTTCCAGGTTTGGCTCGTTATCAGGGCTGTCCAATTCCTGATACAGATGGTGATGGCGTAAATGATGAAGAAGATAAATGCCCTACTATCAAAGGAACACGTGAAAACAATGGTTGTCCTGAATTAAAAACACAGTACAAGTTTGACAACAAGAAAGTACTCTTTATATCAGGCAGTGCGGTATTAACCAAAGGTTCTAAAGTTGAACTGGCTAAAGTTATTAAAGCAATGACTGATTACCCAACCATAAAACTATATGTTGACGGTCACACCGATAACACTGGTTCTGATAAAATTAATACTCCATTGTCTCTAAAGCGTGCCAATGCTGTTAAAGCATACTTATTCAGTAAAAAAGTTAATGCTGATAGGTTGTTGACCAACGGATTTGGTAGCACAAAACCAATTGCAGATAATAAAACTGTAAAAGGTAAAACCGAAAATAGAAGAGTTGAATTCCGCATTCAGGAATAATTAAATATACCTAAATAGAAATCTCCCTTAAGCAATTAAGGGAGATTTTTTGTTTCAATAAGGTAAGTTGATTGGTAATTAAAATCTGTGGTTAATGAATCCGATCTCCTCTAATGGTCAATTGATTCATGATTTCTATTTCATAAGCCAGCCATTCAGCCCACCTAGCTCTTACTGCTGCTTTTGGGGTATATAATTCTGCTAGTGTAATAAAAAGGGTATAATGACCCGCTTCACTTTCCATGAATTTCCGATAAAAATTTCTCATATAAGCATCCTCCAATCCTTCACTCAACCTTTTAAATCTTTCGCAGCTTCTCGCTTCTATTAATGCCATAGTAAGCAATTGATCTAATAATCGATCCTCAATATCACCCCCTTTTTTTTGAAAAATCAACAATTGGTTTACATATTCATCCTTTCTTTGTTTACCCAGATTCAATCCCCTTTTTTTAAGTTCGCTTAATACCATTCTAAAATGTCCCCATTCTTCGGTTACAATGGGAGCCAATTCCTCCACCAATGCCGTTCTATCAGAATATCGTTGAATATAAGATATACAGGTTAAAGCAGCTTTCTGCTCACAATAAGCATGGTCAGTTAAAATAGCTTCTAAGGAAATAGCAGCAAGGTCTACCCACCTTGGATCGGTTGGTAACTGTAAACCAAGAATATTTTTAGTATGCTGTGAGTATACCTGATTCATCCTTTATTTTTTATTGCAATTTACCTACAAATACATCAACTATGATGACGCATATTTATTTAGTTTTGACAAATGTATCGGGACGATTTTCTACAAAAAAAAATAGGAGAACGCATTTCAAATCAATCATTTCGCAGCCTTCGTATTCAGCAAGGAATGACCGATTTTTCTTCCAACGACTATTTGGGTATTGCAACCCATGAATTATTGCATAACAGTGAAACAGATTTTTCATGGAATGCTGGCGCCAAAGGGTCCCGCTTATTGTCGGGAAACTATCCTTTAATAGAAACTGTTGAAAAGCAAATAGCATTGTTTCATGCAGCCGAAGCTGGATTGATTTTTAATTCAGGATATGATGCAAATATTGGGCTGCTTTCGAGTGTTCCTCAAAAAGGAGATACCATACTGTACGACCAATTATCACATGCTTCACTGAGAGATGGAATCCGGCTTTCTTTTGCCCAATCTTTTTCATTTATACACAACAACCTGAATGATTTAGAGCGCTTATTAAAAATGGCGACTGGAAATATTTTCATTGTTACAGAATCTGTATTTAGTATGGATGGAGATATGGTTGATTTACCGATATTGGTAGCAATAGCCGAAAAATATCGTGCACATATCATTGTTGATGAAGCACATGCAACTGGTATCATTGGTGAACAAGGAGAGGGGCTGGTTCAGTCACTAGGGTACCAGCAAAAAATATTTGCACGCATTCATACTTTTGGAAAAGCAGTGGGCTGTCACGGCGCAGTAATTTTCGGATCAGAATTATTGCGTAATTATCTAATTAATTTTGCACGACCATTTATTTATTCAACAGCATTGCCACCTGCTTCCATTGCCACCATACAAAATAGCTATGCATTGTTTCCCACCATGCATGAGCAACGGAATCATTTAAACAATTTAATCCAATATTTCCAAGCAGTACAAATTGGATTTGAAATTTCACCATCAGTTACCCCTATTCAAATTATATTAATTCCGGGAAATGAGGCAGTAAGAAAAATTGCGGCGGCCTTGCAAGTTGAGAATATGGATATTCGGGCAATATTATATCCAACCGTACCCAAAAACGCAGAAAGGTTGCGCATTACATTGCACGCATTTAATACCATTAATGAGCTTAGTAAATTAATAACTTTATTGGGTCAACTTTCAAAATAAGCCAGTGAGCCACCTACCCATTCTTTGTCTTTATTATAACGAACGCCAATCATTTTACCCTTACTTAATCGGGCAAGATTATTGGTGGCGACGGGTCTTGCTTCACCTTCTCTCCAAAAATAAAATATCCTGATTTCTGCCTTAGCAGGCTCATCAGGCGTTTGTATTACAGCGGCATACTTTACCTTTTTTTGTAAGATCCAATTTTCTGGATCTTTTACAGCATCAATATCTGCTTTGGTAAGGTCAATAACAACGCCTTGTCCCGCAAATGAAAATAAAGGTTTTAGTACATAGTTTTCTAACTGTTCTGGAATATTTTTTAGCTCATTTAAGAAAACAGTTTCTGGTACAAATGGATGTTGAATAAAGGGAAGCATGTATTTACTTATTCTATAAAACCAATTGGGATGCGGTATCCATTCAACGTTCAGTGGTTCAAAAAGTAGTTTTCCTTTTTCCTGAATATCGGCATGCTGTTGTTGCAAATCATCAAAAATAATTCTGTTATAAATTCTTTTAATAGCAATTTTTTTATTATCTTTTTCATAAAACAAATAATTGCCTTCTTTTATTATTTGGGTAAGACAAACTACAGGTATACCAATATATTCAGTAGTGCAGTAGAAATCTATTTTTGTTTTTTGGTTGTGTGGTAGTATTTCTAGTAGTACTACTTCTTCTGGCAAATGCTTGCCAATAATAATTTCTTTTAAAAGTTCTATATATGATGCTTTATCAAATCCATTTAGAAATGCACTGTATTGTTCGGGAATCGAAAAATATTTTCTAGTTACTTCATCATGCCAAATCTGATATGCAAATAAAGTAGGGAATCCTTGCATCTCAATTAATTGTGGTTCCAGTTCCCCCTTTTCATTTTCACAAATTCCAAAATCAAATGCAATAAAGTGGGTATGCTTATTTTCATTTGGAACCATTAATTCTGGGGGTATGGCTTTCTCAGTTAATGATAAAAAATCAGGCTTAATAATAATATCAACAATTGACTCGCAGGTATTCAATACTTTTTCCTTAAAAACCTTGTCAATAAAAATAGGCGTTTCCGCAATCCTAAACTCAATTGCTCCTAGAAATTTAGCATCTAATTCAGCAAGGTATTTTTGATAGCTGGCTTGGTTAAACTGTTGATTAAATGCCTGCCTTACTGCGGTTACCATAATAATAATGTTTTATAAATTTACGGCTTGTACTACCAAGCTTCCAACTGCGTTATTAAGAAAATTGGGTAGGATATGCTGATATGTCCACATTATTTTTTCTGGATCGCGCAATTGCTCAACCATGCTTTTCCATTTGGTTTCACCATGTGCTTCTATTACCATTTTTTTCTTATCCTCTCTTTGAAGGTACATACTCATTCCAACAGCATCGGCCTCTGGGTGAAATTGGGTACCTAAAAAATAATCATTGAATCTGGCAGACATAATGGCTCTTTCAAATGGAACATGGGGCCGATTTTTTTCAATGGCAAGAATGGATCCTCCCAATTTTCTCAATTGTGCATGATTAGGTTCTATTACTTGATAGTCTCTACTGTCAACACTATAAAAAGGATCTTTTAAACCCTGAAATACCACTTCCTCCATACCATCTTCCAGCATATGAATGGGGAATACACCAAATGCAGTAGAGTTTCTTTTGCAAACTTGACCAATACCATAATACCTAGCCACAAGTTGAAAACTATGGCAGATAAAGAAAGCGTGTTTTTTGGGGAAATTATCCGCTTTTGCGTTCCATATTTCGACCGATTTTAACCAGTCGAAATATTTATTCTCCCAAGTAGAACCTTCACTTTCTAGGGGACTACCAGGGCCTCCACTAGAGATATAAATATCATAGTCAAGCGATGGCAAAGCCTCTTCTAATCTTACATCAAAGATTTCTAGTACAATGTCAAGAGCATATCTTTCACTCCACTGATTGATAATTTCCTTAATACAGCGCATACCTTGATTTGGTTGACCTTCGTAAAGGTCAAGTACGGCAATTTTAAGGGAATTATTTACGACTTTTAACATGTACAAATCAAATTTAAAAATCAAGCCAATACTGGTATTTATTTAAAAATAACTTAGGTTGGTCTTGGGGGTTAACGTCAACAAAGTTTCATACATTAATCGTATGGTTTCTTCAATATCTTTTTTATGGATCATTTCTACTGTAGTATGCATATACCTAAGTGGAATAGAAATAAGTACAGACGGGCAACCATCATTTGCATATGCAAAACTATCAGTATCCGTTCCTGTGCTTCTACTCAAGGTGCGCATTTGTACTGGTATCTTATTTTTGGTAGCCACGTCTTCAACTAAGGCAAGTAACTTATTGTGGATAGCAGGGGCGAAGGCGAGTGAAGGACCTTTACCGCATTGAATATCACCCTCAATAATTTTGCTGATCATTGGGGTGCTGGTATCGTGTGTAACATCTGTGATGATGGCTATATTCGGTTTAATTCTTCTTGCAATCATTTCGGCACCTCTTAGTCCAATCTCTTCCTGAACAGCATTTACAATATGGAGGCCAAAAGGCAATTGCTTTTTATTTTCTTTCAATAATCGGGCTACTTCGGCAATCATAAATCCACCCACACGGTTATCGAAAGCACGACCAATTAAAAAATCGTAAGCCAATTCCTCATAACCCTCCTCATATGTTACTACAGAGCCTATGCGGATACCGAGCGACTCTACTTCTTTTTTATTTCTTGCGCCACAATCGAGGCAGAGGTTTTCTATTTTGGGTAAGGGTTCTTTTTGATCGGGGTTGCTGAGACGGGTATGAATAGCAGGCCAGCCAAATACGGCTTTTACAGGCCCTTTTTTACCATGAATCCAAACACGCTTTGCAGGTGCAATTTGGTGATCAACTCCACCATTTCTTTTAAGGTAAATAAACCCTTGATCGTTTATATAGTTCACAAACCAACTTATCTCGTCTGCATGGGCTTCAATTACTACTTTGAAAGTTGCGGTAGGATTAATTACAGCCACAGCAGTTCCATAAGGATCGGTATAGATGGTATCAACAAAAGGCTTAATATAGTCCATCCACAATTTTTGTCCACCAATTTCAAAACCTACTGGGGAGGGAGTATTGATATAATTCTTGAAAAAACTCATCGATTCTTTCGTTACAATCGATTTTGATTTGGTTGTTTTTGCCATAATTTTTGTATTAAGAGTTGTTCATACTTGCGATACCACAAATGGCTTTTGCAAGCATTAGTCCTTCAATTATTGCAAGATAATAGAGAATGCTTTTAAGTTGTTGCATTGAGTAGCCAACAATTATCAACAAAAAGAGAAAATACTGTTGAATACTATTTTGCAAAATTGTTTGTCAATTGCATTTTATCGAATTAATACAATATCTGGGGACTGGATAGTGTCACTCCTATTTTGTGCTTTATCCTTCATCCAGAATTTAAAAAAAGTGGTATCGTTTTTATTGGTACAACCAACAATTGAGGAAACGCCTGGCATATTCGCATTGTATACAAAGCTGAGTTCTAATTTGCCTTCGAGATTGGGTGTTGCGGTGAAATTAGGAATGGGATAGGGGCTAATGAATTGAACGTTGGGAGGGCTGGTGCACACTTTTGAAATTTTCTGTACCCAAATAGTATCTTGAATATCCCCTTCTTTATCGGTAAAGTTAATGGTAAACGTAATGATATTGCCTTGTCTTAGCTCGGTAGCACTTAATTTTCCAAAACTGATTTGAGGCCTGGTAGTAAAACTAGATTTTTTGCACCCCCCAAAAAAGGCAGTAATAGTAAGGATAATTAATATTTTTGTTTTCATGTGTTGATTTTTATTGATTTTTGCCATTCTGGAAATCAGAACGAGCAATGAAAATTACCAATCAATATTTTGGTTGGTAATAAAATGGATCATAGCTCATTTCATTTGGTTTCTTTCGACTCAAAATTAATTATAATAATACAAACTTAACGGGTGTCATCTTTTGATATTAACAAAATCTTTTCAGTGTCTGCCTCTTCTTTTGATGAGGTGAGTAAAGCCGTATTTCAATACCAATACCAATATAATCCTGTTTACAAGCAATGGGTTGATTTAGTAAGCTCCCAAGCTCGAATGGAAAAGATACCATATTCTATGCCAATGTTGCCCATTTCTTTTTTTAAGACCCATGAGATATATACAGGGGGTGCAAAAGTTAATAAAGTGTTTGAAAGCAGTGGTACCACAGATGTAATTACAAGTAGGCATTGTATAGCTGATTTACAATTGTATGAACGGAGTTTTGTAGAAGGCTTCGAGCGAGTCTATGGTTCTATAAAAGGCTGGTGTATACTTGCACTATTACCAGCTTATCTCGAAAAAGAAAATTCATCATTAGTATATATGGCCGATTGTTTGATTCGGCGGACTGCACATTCAAGAAGTAATTTTTACTTATATAATTACAGTGAATTGGCAGCCGCTTTATCTGTTTTAGAAGATCAGGGTCAGAAAACCCTTTTGCTGGGTGTTAGTTTTGCTCTACTGGATTTTGTGAATGAGTTTCCCCAGCAGTTGAAGCATACCATTGTGATGGAAACTGGTGGTATGAAGGGTAGGGGGAGAGAAATGACTCGAGCGGAACTTCACCACACTTTAGGGGTAGGGTTAGGGGTAAATGTTTTGCATGGGGAATATGGGATGACAGAATTACTTAGTCAAGCTTATTCATTAGGCGGTGGAAGGTATACTTGCCCCCCTTGGATGCGAGTAATGGTTGCCAAGGAAGATGATCCAAAAGAAATTTTAAGTGAAGGTGTTGGGATATTGCAGATCATAGATTTGGCGAATATATACAGTTGCTCATTTATTGCTACCCAAGATATTGGCAGGGTATATGCTGATGGAAGTTTTGAAGTGCTGGGAAGAATGGATCAAAGTGATATGAGAGGCTGTAGTTTATTAGTGGTTTAGTGCATATATTTACAGCCCTGAAATTCAGATGCCCAGATGGCGAAATTGGTAGACGCACTGTGTTCAGGTCGCAGCGCTCGCAAGGGTGTGCTGGTTCGAATCCAGTTCTGGGCACTAAAAACGGACAAATAGGTTATTAACCTTGATTTGTCCGTTTTTTTTAAGTGCTTAATATAGGGGGCGGATTGATTTTTTTTGAAGTGAAATCATCCAATTAAAAAGCTCAGACCAGCTCAGAATATTGCTTTTGGTATTGAATTTTCTGGTCAATTATAATTTTCATAAAAGTACTATTCTCGCTGGCTTTGTTTGGGTATAATGACTTAATTGCGTCCAATAAATGCGATACTGATTTATAATATAGTGCTTTGTCTTCCGTTAATTTTTTATTATAATTAGATGCGTATGCAATTACGGGTAGTTGTAAATACATGGCTTCTGTTAAAGTGTTTTTGTCATCTACTTGATGGTGTGCATCAATATATACATAACAATTAGATCGCAACATATTCAGTGTTCTTGAATGCAATTGTGGTTCAATCAAATGCAACATTTTGTGATTGTGGTATTTTGCATAAAGAGCCTGCGAATAAGGACTGGAATTCCAATTTCCAATAGCAACCAAAGGATATTCAATATTGAATTCAAAGAGGTCAAAAATTAAATGCAAATCATTTTCAGGCTCTAAAGATGTAATCATCAGCGCATATTTGCCATATAAAAAAGAGAAAATAGCATGATCTTTCGCTAGAATCATTTCTTTTTTGCAACAATCGCCAACTTGAGCAGAAGAATAGTTGTTTGGTAATGCAGGGTTTTTAATCATTTCAAATTTATTATGCTGCTATTTGGTCGAGTACCTTTTCGTAAACAGTGATATGTTGTTGCGCAATTTTATTCCACTGAAATTTTTCATTTACCATTTTGTATGCATTTCTTCGTTTGCTGTCCCAATTAAAATTTTTGATATCTCTTAAACAAGTGATCATTAATCGAGATAAATTTCCAGCTGTATTTTCTTCCATTGTATATCCTGCTTTGTATTCATTAATGTAATTGCCCATATTAGTTTCTTTTGAAACAATAGATGGTACGGATGTAGATGCAGCTTCTAATATTGCGGATGGAAAATATTCAGACCTTGATGGGCGTAGAAAAACATCTACTTTATTAAGTAACTCAAATTTCAAAACACCATAAACAGTGGGTTTAAAGAATACAGATTGTTGAATATTCAATTGAATCGCTAGTTTATAAAGATTTTCTTTTCCTGCACCTTCACCAATAATCCAGAGTACTCCCTTCTCAAAATATTTGTGTTTGTACTGAGCAAAAGCGTTAAGTAGTATATCTAGGCCTTTCTCATGAATATCTAGCTGACCCATAAAACAAAAAATAGGCTCTTCATTTTTTTTGATTTTTGGCGGAACTAATTTGTTACCATTTGATAAACCATTGGGAATGAATACCATTTTTGCCTGATCAATAGGATAACTTGCTTGTAAACCAAATTGCTCATCGTTACTCACAAAATGCATTGCAGAAGACCATTTGATTAATAAATTTTCAAAAAGATGGAAATAAATCTTCTTAGCTATGCCCGCAGATTGAATGAATAACTTGTTATATGTACCATGTGTGGTATATACGAATGGAATATTTTTCCGCTTTAAATGATATGCCAAGGTAAAATAGACAGGAATAAATCCTCCATGCATGTGTACAATTGTACCTTTTTTTAACTTATCAATTGCCTGATTAATTTCTTGGGTTGTATTCCACAAAAAACTTTTTACATTAAATAAGTATGTTTTGTATGGTCGTTGCTGAAAGTCATCGTTTGATATTGGGCTTATTTCCCACAATTTAACGTTGTATCCCAACCTAACTTGCTCTGTGGCAAGTTGATCAACAGCTATAGCTAGACTAAATGCTGATTTATTTTGTTTCCCGAAAACTAAATGAACGATTTCCATAAAAGTGGTTTATACAAGTAAATAATACTTATATAACTTCTAAACAAGTGCCAAAACAAAAATCTAGACTAAATAATTGAATATCAATTATTTAGCTAAATAACTTATTTGCTTATTTTCCCAATTTTGGAAATTTTTTTATAATTGGGAGTCGTTTAAATTAGGGTAATCATGGTGAAGTTGGTTAATAACTTGAGAAAGTACTAAATTTAGTTTTGTAATGGATGATAAAATAGTGACTGTTTTTTTATTTTTTGCTGCCGATTCAATATCGCGGACGGTATTTTTTAACTGTAATATGCCCATACCATCTATTGCAGACTTCATTCTATGAGCGGTTCTTTCTGTTATTTCCCAATTTTTTTCTTTTGCTGATTTTTCTAAAAGAAGCATATCAGTTGGCATTGTTTGTAAGAAAAGTAGTACCATTTTTCTAACGAAAGCTATTTTCCCTTTTCCCATTCCTAATAGATTTTTTTCATCGTACCATTTTTCAGGTGTTGGTGGGCATTGCTTTCTATTATCTAGTAAATGTAAAATTGTATTGAAGAAATGCTCTTCATTAATTGGTTTTGTAATACATCCATTCATGCCTGCAGATAGATAAATAAGTTCATCACCTTTTAAAGCGTTGGCAGTAATTGCTATGATTGGCGTATTGGCTTTTTGTTTATCTGTTAATGATCTAATGAGTTTAGTGGTAACGATACCATCCATTTCTGGCATAGAAATGTCCATTAAAATAAGGTCGAAGTATTGTTCTTTTAGTTTTTCTAACGCGGCTTTTCCATTTTCAACAGTGGTTAATATTGCTCCATATTCTTCTAATAAAGTACATACAATATACTGATTCATTGGAAGGTCCTCTGCTAGTAAAATATGAACTCCTGAAATACGGCTGTAGTCCACTTCTTTTTTTTTGATTTGGGGTAAGGGGTGGTATTTTTTATAAGGAATACTGAAGCTAAAAATTGCACCCTTTTCAGGTTCGCTATTTACCGCAATTCTTCCGCCCTTTAGTGCGATCAAATTCTTACAAATACCCAATCCCAATCCAGTGCCTCCATATTTTCTTGCAATAGAAGCATCGGCCTGAACATATGGATCGAAAAGCTTTTCAACTTGTTCTTTTGCAATACCAATTCCCGTATCTTTTATAGCAATTCTTATCCATACCAATTCTTCTAATTCGTTTGTTATACTCAATGTAATTTCTACAAATCCTTCCTTGGTAAACTTGATTGAATTACCAATAAGATTATTTAAAATTTGAGCTAGCCTAAAAGGATCTCCAACTATTTTTTTCTCATAAGTAGATTCAATATTTAGAGATAGTTTGATGTTTTTTTCGGCTGCTTTATATTGAAAGGAGTCTACAACTGAACAAATTTTTTCTTTTAATATGAAAGGGATTTCCTCTAATTCTAATTTGCCTGAGGTAATTTTTTCCATATTTAGAATATCATTTATTACTACTAATAAGTTGGTAGCGGAATCCTGTATTAATGAAGTCAGTTTAAATTGTTGCTCATTCAAACTTGTTTTGAATAGTAGATTAGACATTCCTAATATCCCATTCATTGGGGTTCTAATTTCGTGACTGATATTGGCTAAAAAAATTTCTTTAGCTCTTGATATTTCTTCTGTTATTTTTTTAGCTCTCAATAATTCTTGTTCCGCCAATACTCTTTCTGTAATATTGGTATTGTATCCAATAAGCATTGCAATTTCATTATTGTCGTCAAGTATCGGATATAGGTGACGAAGAAAATAAGTATTATCTCCATTCTCATTTACTCTTTTCTCTTCAACACTTCCACCTTCTTTTGATTGTATTGTTTTATTGAAAAGATCGCGGTAGTTGTTTACTTTTTCGTAAGGTTTATTGATGGGGTTATTTGTTTTTTTCTTGCCAATCATCCACTCGATTACCCATTGCCTCAATTCATTGTCTTTAATGGCTACTGGATTAAGAAATAGGTCTGAGTGTTCAGGATTGAAAACAATTATATCAGCTGGCATTTTGCTGAGTACGTCGTCATAGATTTTTTTTAGGGTTTCAATTTTTTTCTCCCAATTATTTTTTTCTGTTGAATTATGATAATACCATATATGCCCTTGATATATCTCGCCATTAAGTAATGGAATAAAATCTCTTTCAAATACGGTGCCATCCTTCATTTCTACAATATCATTTCGAACCTCTTCTCTTGCATTTAATATTTCGTTGGTTCGTTGTTGAAAATAATGGAAATTTATAAATATTGTAGGGTCATACAAGTTATCATTCAAGAGGTCAGTTCCGAAAAGATTTGCTATTTTTTTTTTAATGTTTAAATAAGTACAAAATGTATGGTTGACGGTAATAACAAGTCCCGTTTCATTTTCTACTAGAATTCCTGTTTGAAGATGCCCCATTATATTATTAATCAATGGAGATCCAGTAAACTGGGGTACTTGATTTCTATTATTAACTGCTTCTTTTTGGAGTGATTGAATCAAAATATTCTTTTCTGCTATAGTACGCTCGAGGGAGTAGCGGGCAGCTTTTTCCATCTCAAGTTCTATCTCAAGTAATTTAATTTTTTCTAATTCCAATTGATTCATTTGGTTTTCTATTTATTAAATTCTCCATTTTGCATCATCCGGTATATTGTAGATTTGCCAATATCTAATTTTTTTGAAACCACTAAAACATCTTGGTTGTATTTATTCAAAAAATGTTGAATAATTTGAGTTTCATATTCTCTTAATGTAGTTTCTTTATTAAGTAAATTACCAATACTGCTTGGATGATCAATATTGATGTCTTTTTCTGTAATTGTTTCACCATCAGCCATTACTATTGCTAGTTCAATAATGGATCTAAGCTCCCTGATATTTCCTGGAAAATGGTATGTTTTTAATTTTTGTAATGCATCACTGGTGAGTGTTTTTATTGGCAATCTATTGTCGCTACAAAAATTTTGAATAAAATATTTAGCCAAAATAAGATAGTCGTTTTCTCGCTCTCTTAACGGAGGTAATTCAATTGGTAAGCCGAGTAAGCGATAATATAAATCTTCTCTAAATGTTTTGTTATGCACTTCTTTCAGTAAGTTTTTATGTGTGGCTACAAGAATTCTAACATCAATTGGTGTTACTGCACTTCCTCCAATACGAGTAATTTCTCTTTCTTGTAATACCCTTAATAATTTGGCTTGTAAATGCATATCCATCTCTCCAATTTCGTCTAGGAAAAGTGTGCCTCTATGCGCTTCTTCAAATTTACCTATTCTTCTTCCCAGTGCACCTGTAAAAGCGCCTTTTTCGTGACCAAATAATTCGCTTTCTAAAAGATCTCTTGGGATTGCTGCAACATTGATTGCTACAAATGGAAATTTTTGCCTTGGTGAATTATAGTGAATTGCTTTTGCAACCATTTCTTTTCCTGTTCCAGTTTCGCCAGAAATGGATACAGTTATATTAGTTTTTGTAGCTTTTTCTATCAGACTAAATACACGCATGATTTGGCTGCTCTGTCCAATAATTACTTTAGAAAAATCGTAAGTTTTTTTCAATTCATTTTTCAGAGTCTCCACTTCTTTCTTCAGTTCTTTAATTTCCTGTAAATGAATCAGCACATTCCACAATCGGTCTTTTGTGTCATCGTCTTTTACAATATAATCAAAAGCACCAGATTTGAGTAGTTCTACTGCTGTTGTTATTTCTTCTTGGCCAGAGATGATTATTACATCAATTTCTGGATTCATCTCTTTAATCCGCTTTAACACTTTACTTCCATTTTCCTTTCCTTCAGAAAGTGAATAGTCAAGGGTGATAACATCTGGGTTTTCAATTAAGGCTTTGAAAAATTCTTTTTGGGTTTCAAAACGAGTTACTTGATAATCAGGATTGAGCGATAGGTAGTGCTCTAGCATTGTTCCATACCAGAGGTCATCTTCTAAGATAAAGATTTTAAGCGGTTTGTTTGGCTTCATTGGATAGAAATGAGGATAACAATAGTAGTTCAGGATTTTATTGAATAAAAATACTATTAAAAGTAAGAATTTTTCTTCTAAATGGGTCTTTAGTCCCAAAAAGAGAATTTTTTCCCAAAATAATATATTTTTAAGCGGATACTTCTATCAATACCATTGATTATCAATCAAATTGAGATTGGCATATTGTTTATTATATATTATAAAACAATTACCATGCGTTGGAATGAATTTCATGCAAGATCTATTTTTTTAAGTTACTTAATATTGTTTATAGGTCAAATATGCTATTTCCTTTTGAAACTCTTTTCACTAAGGAATATGAAATTTTTCCTTTTAAAACTAGTCATTTACGGGTATATCTTTTTCTGGCTTTTCTCTTTTTTCTATAATTGCTACAATACCTGAGTATTATTTTGAATCATTTTTAAAATTGTTTTATGCAAAGTTTAGTTATTGAAAATGAAATCTTTCCTCAAAAGGTAAATTCTTCTGCTTTGTTAGAAGCGATATATCATAAATTACCTGATCTGGTTTTCATTTTCGATATGAAAGCTAGAAAGTTCATTATCAGAAATGCTATATTAAATGAGCTGTTAGGATTTTTCGATTTATCTGGTCAGGATATTAACTGTATCTCATTACAATCAATAATTCATCCAGATGACTGGCAAGGGGTAGAAAAATCACTTCGAAGCATGAAGCGGTTGGTTAATACAGATTCAATTGAGATAGAATGTAGGTGTAAGGATGCAAATCAGCAATATCAATATTTTCAGACACGACTCTCTGTTTTTGAGCGAGACGAAAAAGAGGTATTATTTTTATTAGGAATATCTCAAAATATAACAGAGCGAAAGCAAAGTGAACACCAGAAGGAATTATATAAAAATAGACTTCAAGAGCTCTCTTTCATTACTTCACATGAAATGAGACATGAGTATGCTAAAATACAATCTATTGTTAACCTGATGGATAATAGGTTTATTACTGACGTAGAACGCGTTGATTTAATTAAGGAAGCAAAAAAATCAATCCAACTTATTAACTCTTCTATATTTAGGCTTAACCATAAATTATCCTTCAATCAAAATGATGATTTCTTTGAATCAAATAAGGCTACAGATAAATTTACGAAAGTGATTTTTATTGATGATGATGTGTTAACAAATGTACTCAATAAGAAAATATTACAAGCACTCCTTCCTGAAATGCCCGTTGAAGTATACTTGAGTGTAGATGAAGCTATAAAAGATTTAAAGTCAGCCCCTTCACCTGAAGAATTATTAATTTTTCTTGATATCAATTTCCCCGGAAGGGGGGGCTGGGATTTCTTGGATGAGTACATGCAGTTCTCCTCCGCAGCTAATGTAATTGTACTTTCGTCATCTATTGATAATAGAGATCGAGAGAAGGCTAGAAGTTACAAATCTGTAATAGATTACATTACAAAGCCATTATCATTTGAATTTATTAAAACTTTTTTTGAAGAGTTAAAGTCGATGCATTATTCCTAGAAATTGATAATTAATTTAAAATCAATTTTATTATGCATTGAAATCGGCATATTCCCTATCTTTAATACATTAAATTTATTTAATTGAAGGGAAAGTCTAATTATAATATGCGAATTCTTATAGCCGATGACCACTCGCTGATACGTGAGGGGCTCAAAAAAATATTACTTGAGTCTCTTCCGTTTGCTGATATTCACGATGTAGCAGATTCAGCTGAATTATTCAAAAAAGCGGTTAAAGAAAACTGGGATATTATTATTTCTGACATCAGTATGCCTGGATATTCTGGTATTGAAATTCTCCGTCAGATAAAGACTAATATGCCGCATATACCTGTATTAATGCTCAGTATGCACTCCCCCGAGCTCTATGCTGTTAGGGCTATTAAAGCTGGTGCATCAGGTTATATTACCAAAGAGAGTGCTCCTTATGAGTTGGTTACTGCAGTTCAGCAAATACTTAGTGGAAGAAAGTATATCACTAATAAAGTAGCTGAGGTTTTAGCAGGCTCGCTTGATTCTGATCAAACCAAACTTCCCCATGAAACTCTTTCCGATAGAGAGTTTGAGGTGTTAAAAATGATTTATGCAGGCAAGTCAATTTCTGAAATTAGTGAAATACTTTGTTTGAATGTAAACACCATTAGTACCTATCGTTCTCGAATTATGGATAAAATGAACTTGAAGAGCAATGCTGACTTAATTAAGTATGCGATTGAGCATAAAATTGCCGAAATGTAGTTTTTGTACTACATTTTATTTGTGTTTTATTCTACAATCACATAATCTTCTTACTACATGTTAATTATTGGAACTACTTTATTTTTGTAAAATAATTCAATTTAATATTATTGTTTTAAATCCAATATTTTATAAATCCAATTGTAGTGTCTAAACTACAAAAGCTTTGTAGCACGTTCTACAAAGCTTTCTTTTTTTCATTCTTACCTTTACTTGGATTTATCAGTATGATTTTGAGAACTTTAAATATATTAATTGTAGACGGGGCAAGCTTAATAATGCAACAGCTCTCTGAAATTTTATACAATAAAGCTTCAGTTAATATTATTCGTTTCGCAATAAATGCTGAAGACGGATTGAAGGCATTAGCGCAAGATCAAACTGATATGTTAATTCTTGATATTAATTTGTCTGGGATGAGTGGGTTAGAAATGCTTAGGAAAGTTAAAGCATTGTATGAATATACTCTTGTTGTGATCATTCTTACGAATACACCTTATACTATATATAGGGATGAATGTTTAAGGATAGGAGCTGATTTTTTTCTAGACAAGTCGAGAGATTTTGCTTTATTGCCTGATCTAGTAGATCGTTATTCTCATAAAAAAATGTTAGTTAAAAGCGGCTGATTACTACTTCAATAATTGTGTATGCGATACCCGTACAGCTTAGATAAAAACCTTTCACAAATGATTAATAGTAACAACCATTATATTGTTACTACTGATTTAAATGGGAATATTTGTTTTTGTAATGAATCTTTCAAGCGCTATTACCAAATTGTTGGAGAATCAATGATGGGTGTTAATATTGATGCTTTATTTGCCTCAAATGAAGTTGGGATGTTTAAGAGTGCTGTAAACGATTGTATTAGAAAAACTGTAAATACTGTAGCACTTCGGTTTAAGATGCCCGGAATGGAATTTAGTCATTCTGTGATTCATTTTGATCTTACCATTGTTTTTGATAAAAGAGAGCTCCCCACTGGGGTACTCATGATCGGAAAAGACGCTTCGTTGTCAATAGTAGGAAAAAAATCAGAAAATTATACTACTGGTTTTAATGATCAACAAGTTGATCTTAGTCACAACCAAGAATGGTTTAGAGAGATTGCCAACTATATGCCAGACTTAATGTGGGTAAGTGATCAATACCATCAAATTAGTTTTGTAAATAAAGCTTGGACTGTATTCAGAGGTACTGAAATAGAAGACGAGTTGGGTAATGGGTGGTTGCAAGCCATACATCCTGAAGACTTAGAAAGAATCTTAGATGAAAGAAAAGATGCATTTATTCAGCAAAGTCCCTATTCAATTATATACCGATTTTTGAAAGTAGATGGTAACTATAGGTGGATGAATACTAAGGGGAATCCAATGTACAATCGGATAGGTGAGTTTCTAGGATATGCTGGTACATCTATTGATATAACCGCTATTAAAGAAGCACAGTTACAAATAAAGCGTCAGCAAGATCTGATGGAAACTACTAAAATTGAATTTGGAAAATTTACCAAAGTCGCCCAGAAAATTAGTAGTATTATTATCTTATGCAATGCAAGTAACCAAATTAATTGGGTGAATGATGCTTTCGTTAAACTAACTGGTTATTCTTTAAAAGAAGTGAGCGGTAAACAACCAGGAAGTATATTAAAAGGTGTAGATACCAGTAAAGAAACATTAGACAGAATTGGTAGGGTTATTAAACAGGGTAGGGGAATTAGAGCAGAAATTTTATACTATACAAAAAGCGGATCAAAACTTTGGCTCGATATCATGATCGAGACCTTGTATGATAAAGATGGAGCAGTTACTGGTTATATCACCATTCAAAAAGATATTACCCTCAAAAAGGTTTCCGAAAAAGAAGTGCAAGAACAGATGACTCATCTGAAAAAAATATCTTTCATCACTTCGCATGAACTGCGACATGAGTTCTCTAAAATTTTGCAACTTCTACAAACTGCAAAGTTTCAAGATCATAATTTGTTGACTTATGGGCAAATATTTGCTGATATTGAATTATCTGCAAATCTGATGAATGATGCCATATACAAGTTGAATGACCAGATTAACTTTGCCTCTTCCAATAGTATTTCACTCAATAAATTTCTGCTGAATCAGCAAATAGAAGAAATATGTTTAGTAGACGACGACCATCTGGTTAATAAGTTAAATGAATTAATTATAAGGAATGTACTTCCAAGTTTGCCCGTGAGCGTATTTGATGATATTGACGATGCTTTGAAATATATGAAAGAAAATCCTACCCTAAAAAGGAAGATATTTCTCGATTTGAATTTTACTGGTAGATCAGGTTGGGATTTTCTTCATGAATATGAAAAAATGAGCCAGCCTTGGCCTGTTGTTATTCTAACTTCTTCTATTGACCATAGTGACTATGAAAAATCAAAGAAGTTTAGTAATGTAACCCATTTTATCACCAAGCCATTAACCATTGATCAATTTGAAAAACTAAGTGAATTGGATACTTCCTATGCTTAGCAACTGCGTTTATTATTTAATTAAGCAATTGGTTTTTCCGCAGTAGAGCTGAATTGCCATCCAATTAATACAACCCCAATGATTACCATTATAGTACCTATAATTTGGACGTCTAAAATTTTTTCATCTAGAAAATAATAAGCTTGTAAAGTGGTAGATACTGGACCAATACTGGTAATAATAGATACATTATTACTACCTATTTTTTTCATTCCACTGCTCATCATAAATGAAGGAATCACTGTTGCTATAATTGCCAGTGCAATACTATAGCCCATTAATGGGGTGGTAAAAGAGATATATTGTACATTTCTTTTCAGTAAAAAATGTATGAATATGCCTGCGGTAGAGGAGAGCATTACATAAGTTGTATAACGGGTAACACCTACTCGGTTTACCATTCTTCCTGTTCCCACTAAATAAACTGAATAAGTGATGGCACAGAAAAAAATCATCAGCGACCCAAAGTAAAACTGGCTATTGTGTAATTCTACTTGCTGTAATTCACCCAAATATGCTATCCCAATACCCGCGTAAGTTAATACAAGTGCAATCAATTGTGTACGGGTGAGCTTGGCTTTGAAAAGAAAGGTATTCAGCAGAACGGAAAAAGTTGGATATAAAAATAATATCAACCGCTCCAATCCTGCCGAAACATATTGCAAACCAATAAAATCAAATACACTACTGAGGTAATACCCTAATATGCCCAACGTAATAATCCACAAATACTGTTTTGTTGTCAAGGTTTTTTTATCCTCCTTACGCCCTACTAACCAAGCCGCGACAAGATAAAAAGGCAGTGAAAAAAGCATTCTCAATGTAAGTAAGGTTACCGCATCTACACCAGTTTGCTTATATGCTGATTTAACAAATATGGCTTTGGTAGAAAAAAGTACCGCCGCTATCACACTAATTAAGAAACCTGAGACGCGTATTGCTTGCTTGCCTTGGGGCTTCATTATACACTTATATTAAAGTCTCTCAATGCATCATTCAGACTGGTTTTTAAATCGGTACTTTCTTTTCGCTGGCCTATAATTAAGGCGCAACTTACTTGGTATTCACCCGCATTAAATTGCTTGGCGTAACTACCTGGTATTACCACACTTCTTGCAGGTACCCTGCCTTTCATTTCAATAGGAGTAGATCTGCTCACGTCAATTATTTTGGTAGATTGTGTAAGTACTACATTCGCACCAAGTACTGCTTCTTTCTCTACTATAACTCCTTCTACTACAATACATCTGCTGCCAATAAAACATCCGTCTTCAATAATAACGGGACTCGCCTGTAGCGGTTCTAAAACACCTCCAATGCCTACGCCTCCACTTAGGTGAACATTTTTACCAATCTGTGCGCAGCTTCCTACCGTAGCCCATGTATCTACCATTGCACCCTCATCTACGTAAGCTCCAATATTTACATAGCTGGGCATTAACACTACATTCCTAGCAATATAAGCACCATATCTTGCAGTAGCTGGAGGTACAGCCCTCACGCCCAATTCTTTGTAATTTTTTTTCAATAACATTTTATCGAAAAATTCAAAAGGTGGTGTATCCCAAGTTTGCATTTGTTGAATGCCAAAATACATCAGTATGGCCTGTTTAACCCACTCATTAACTACCCAACCATGCTCTGTTGGAGAAGCTACCCTCAAATGCCCTTTATCCACTGCTTCTATAACTTCTTTTACTGCTTCACTATACACTGCTTCTTTCAATAATGCCCGATCATCCCAGGCTTTTAAAATGATTTCTTTTAACATGGTTACATTTTTTGCAAAAATACAGGTTCGGGATAAGCCAGCCTCCGCAAATATTCATTTTGAATGTTGATTTCATTGAATGCACTTCAAATACGCATAGAAACGTAATTTTGCACCATGCAGCGCATATTGATTATTCAAACTGCTTTTATTGGGGACGTGGTTTTAGCCACTTCATTATTGGAATCCCTTCACCAAAGTTTTCCAACACTCGCTATTGATATTTTAGTTAGAAAGGGCAATGAATCGCTTTTTAACGACCACCCCTTTTTACACAACACCCTTATTTGGGATAAAAAAAAATCTAAATACCGCAATCTTTTTGGCTTACTATCTCAAATAAGAAAACAACATTATGATGTGGTTGTGAATGTTCAACGTTATGCTGCTACGGGATTCTTGACTGCTTTCTCTAGAGCTGACTTGCGCATTGGGTTTGACAAAAATCCTTTTCACTTCTTTTTTAATCGCGTAATACCTCATCAAATGCTTGCAGGTAAAGGTTTACATGAAATTGAAAGAAATCATCAACTGATTCAAGTGCTGGGAGATTTTCCATTGCACAAGCCCAAGCTTTATCCCTCGTTAGCAGATGATTCGGCCGTTCTAAAATTGAAACAGCATGTCTATATCTGTATTGCTCCTTCTTCTGTTTGGTACACCAAGCAATTCCCCGAACATAAATGGATTAAATTTATTCAGTCCCTCCCCAATGAATTAATGGTTTATTTACTGGGCGCTCCGCTTGATCAGGTTTTGTGTGAACGAATTATAGCGGCTACGGGCAAGCACAACTGCATCAATCTGGCGGGTAAATACAGCTTTCTTCAGTCCGCTTCTTTGATGAAAAACGCTTTAATGAATTATGTAAATGACTCTGCACCCATGCATTTTTGCTCGGCAACGGATGCGCCAGTAACAGCGGTGTATTGTTCTACCATTCCTGCTTTTGGTTACGGGCCACTTTCTAGTTTGAATCATATTGTTGAAATAAATAAGCCATTGGCATGCAGACCTTGCGGCACGCATGGAAAAAAACACTGTCCACTCAATCATTTTGACTGTGCAGAAAAAATAGATAACGCCCAGTTGCAGTACTCTTTACCCCCCTCATTTTAAGTTCTTGTTTGTATTGGTTGCTTGGCGTAGTTCAGAATGGTTGTAAGAATTATCTTTGTGGCAATGAATATCTCTTTTACAAAACAAGAACTAGTTATTTTTGAGCAGATAGGTGCAGTTGCTGCTCGTTTAAATATGCCTGCTTATTTGATTGGCGGGTTTGTTCGCGACAAAATAATTGGGCGACCAGTAAAAGACGCAGATATTGTTTGTCTTGGTGATGGTATTGAATTGGCCAATGCCTATTCCGCCACGCTGAATCCAAAGCCAATGGTCGCTTTTTTTAAGAATTTCGGAACGGCACAAGTTAAGTTCAACGACTTTGAAATTGAATTTGTGGGAGCCCGAAAAGAAAGTTATCAACAGGATAGCAGAAAGCCAGCAGTAGAAGAGGGTACAATTGAAGACGATCAAAATAGGCGCGACTTTACCATGAATGCATTGGCCGTCAGCCTAAACTCGCATGATTTTGGGACTTTATCAGATCCATTTAACGGGCTAGAAGCTATTGCTGGGCGACTCATAAAAACACCGTTGGAGTCGGTTCAAACATTTAGCGACGATCCGCTTAGAATGCTCAGAGCCATTCGATTTGCTACCCAACTTGGGTTTTCTATTGACCCCAATACCTTCAAAGCCATTGGTGAAAATATTCATCGGATGAAGATTGTTTCGCAGGAAAGAATTACCGATGAACTAAATAAAATAATGCTAGCCAATAAGCCCGCTATTGGTTGGGATTTGCTGTGGAAATCGGGATTATTGAAAGTGATACTGCCGCAGATGCTGGACTTGCATGGGGCTGTTTATATTGATGGTAAGGGTCATAAAGACAATTTTTATCATACCCTTGAAGTGTTAGATAATATTGCAATTCATACCAACCATCTCTGGTTAAGATGGGCTGCATTGCTGCATGATATAGGCAAACCAGCCACCAAAAAATTTGAAGAGGGGCATGGGTGGACTTTCCATGGGCATGAAGTAGTGGGTGCTAGAATGGTGCCTAAAATATTTGGTCGCTTAAAATTGCCCTTACACGAGCCCATGAAATATGTGCAGAAGCTGGTACTCTTGCATCTACGACCTATTAGTCTCACCAAAGAAAATATTACTGACAGTGCGGTAAGGCGTTTATTATTTGATGCTGGAGACGATATTGAAGATTTAATGACCTTATGTTCTGCCGATATTACCAGTAAAAACAAGCAGAAAGTAAAACGGTATCTGCAAAACTTTGAATTGGTAAAAGAACGGATGCTTCAGGTAGAGGAAAATGATCGGGTTAGAAATTGGCAACCTCCCATTTCAGGGGAAATGGTGATGGAAGTATTTGGTTTAACTCCTGGCAAAAGTGTAGGAATTATAAAAGATGCCATCAGGGAAGCTATACTGGATGGGATTATTCCCAACCAATTTGAAGCTGCTTATCAATTTATGTTAGAAAAAGGACTGGTGTTGAACCTCAAACCCGTTAAATAATCCCTAATTTGCAGCTCAACCTTAAATTTCTGGTTTGATGGCGGTACTAAAATTTAGAATTTATTTAGAAGAAGATGATGCGGTATACCGAGATGTAGTAATTAAGCATACTCAATCATTTCAAGATCTTCATGCGATTATTTTGAAATCGTTTGAGTTTGATACCAAGCATCAGGCTACTTTTTATCGCAGCAATGATAATTGGCTTCGCGGCAGGGAAATTAGTTTTGAAAAATACGACAAGCCCTATCGTGTAGACCCTTTGTTGATGGGGGATACAACCATTGGAAGTGAAATACAAGATACCAATCAGCGCTTTGTTTATGAATATGATTTTGCCAAACACTGGACTTTTCTTGTTGCCCTAATAAGTGTAAATAAGGATACGAATTCAAGGCTCGATTATCCTGCTGTTTCAAGGGTAGAAGGAATAGGGCCTCAGCAATATGGCACCAAAAGTTTGTTGGGCGATAAGTTCGCAGATATTGAGGAGAAATATGATCTCACAGAAGCTACAGAGGGTTTTGGAGAAGAGGGAGGAGACGATGCTGCTTCGGACGCAGATGATGATACGGATGCTAAAGAAGAGAATGATGATGCACAACAATCCATCGATTTTGAATAAGGTTTATATTATAGCTGGTCCCACTGCCGTAGGCAAAACCAGCTTTGCTATTGCGCTTGCAAAGCAATTAGAAACAGAAATTATTTCTGCCGATTCAAGGCAGTGTTACCAAGAATTATCTATTGGTGTAGCAAGACCTTCCACCGATGAATTGATGGAAATACCCCATCATTTTATTGCATCTCATACAGTGGCGGTTGAATTGAATGCCGGTTTTTTTGAACAGTATGCACTGGCACAAACTGAGCAGGTATTTAAAAACCATAGTAATGTAGTGATGGTGGGTGGAACTGGTTTATACATAAAATCATTTTGTGAGGGAATAGATCCAATGCCAGTAATACCTGCTGAAATACGAGCCGGTATTATTGAGCAATACGAGGCAAAGGGATTGGTATGGTTGCAAGCAGAACTGAAACACAAAGACCCTTCATTTTGGGCCGTTGCTGAGCAACAAAATCCCCAGCGACTGATGCGCGCATTGGAAGTATTAACAGCCACAGGAGTTTCCATAATGGCATATCGTTCAGCCAAAAAGAAAGATAGAAATTTTGAAGTAGTAAAAATTGGATTAGAAATGCCCACCGAATTGCTGGTGAATAATATTAATCTACGAGTAGATCAAATGATGCAGCAGGGGCTATTAGAAGAAGTAAGATCAACTATTGCATTTCGCAATAAAACGGCATTACAAACGGTGGGTTATAAGGAGCTGTTCAACCATATAGATGGAAAAATTTCGCTAGAAGAAGCGGTGCAACAAATTAAAGTACATACTAGGCAGTATGCCAAGCGTCAGATGACTTGGTTTAAAAAAGACCCTGCGTTTAAGTGGATAGATCTATCAAAAACATCGGCTGAAATGGCGTTGAAAGAAATAGTTTTATAACCAAGTTGTTGCATTATAAATCTAATAGCAACTATGGCTGAAAGGAAATCTTTCCTTGCGGACAAATATTTTTTTGCTAATTTTTACAGTTCACTTTTATTGTCATTAGATGTCACATTAATTTGCAACAAACCCAATTGGTTGCTTAATAAATATTCACTTCTCTTTCCAATACTATCCCAAATTTATGTTGAACTGTTTGTATAATTTGTTCGGAGAGGTCATAAATTTCCTTGCCTGTTGCACTCCCATAATTCACCAATACCAGTGCCTGCAAGGCATAACATCCAGCATCTTCTTTTCTATATCCCTTCCACCCACATTGTTCTATTAACCAACCTGCTGGGAGTTTGGTGCTTACCCCATCGGCATAACCAGGTAGGGTGGGGTAGGCTTTTTTTATTTGCAAATATTTTTCGGTGGGCAGTACCGGGTTCTTAAAAAAACTTCCTGCATTACCAATTTTCTGCGTATCTGGGAGCTTGCTCTGCCTAATAGCTATCACCGCTTTTGCTATGGCTGATATGCTCAACTCTTTAACTCCTTGCTTTTCCAATTCCATTTCTATGGCTCCATAACTGGTATTATATTTTGGTAATTTCTGTAATTCATAAGTTACACTCGTTATAATGAACTTATTTTTCAACGACTGCTTAAATACACTGTCCCTGTAGCCAAAATCACAATCTCCTTTTTTAAATACTACCAAGTTTTGCGTTTCTATATCTACCGCCTCTAATTCATAAAAAACATCTTTTATTTCTACCCCATAAGCGCCTATATTTTGCATGGGCGTTGCACCAATATTTCCGGGTATCAGACTAAGATTTTCTACCCCTGCATAGTTTTGTTTTACACAGTATTGTACAAACTCATGCCAACTTTCACCTGCCATAGCTTTCACATAATAGTTGTGTTCACTTTCCCTTACCAACTTAATTCCCTTTAGCGCATTGTGCAATACCAGTCCCTCAAAATTCTTTGTAAATAAAATATTACTTCCCCCACCCAAGACCAATATTTGATGCTGTTGCTTTTTATTCCATGCCAGCACTTGCTGTAATATTATATTAGATGAGATATTGCAATAGTATTTAGCTGAAATAGATATGCCAAAACTATTGAGTGATTTTAATGCGTAATTTTCTATGAGCTGCATAGGTTAATATACTGGATCTGTGTTAGGAATAATATGGACTGCTCTATACCTTTTATTATTTTGAATAATTGCTGTTTGCTGACGAATAGCTGTTTTGCATTGCTGAACCAAGCCAGCATCTTTGGGTAGTTTTAATAATATCTCCCATAAATATTGATTCCGTATTCTATCTACCACCGGTTGCGATGGACCGTTTATATAGTTTCCGAATAATGGCTTTAGTCCCTGTCCCATAATATTGGCTGCTTCTTCTGCCACTTCTTTTTCTTTGTGCTTAAAAGTAATTTGTATCAGTCGCGTAAATGGCGGATAATTAAATTGTTTTCTATTCTCAATTTCAAAATTATATAGTTGTTGGTAATCGTGTTGTTTTACAAATTGTAAAACAGGGTGTTGCATATTACTGATTTGGATGAGTACTTTACCTTGACTGTTTTTTCTGCCTGCCCTTCCACTTACTTGTTCCATTAACTGATACGCTCTTTCATTCACTCTAAAATCAGTAAAGTTAAGAATCCCATCGGCATCTATAATTCCAACGAGACTCACTTTCTCAAAATCAAGCCCCTTCACTACCATCTGTGTACCTACTAAAATATCTATTCGATGCTGTTCAAAAATTTTTATTAAAGTATCATGATCGTTTTTCCCTTTTATACTGTCGTAATCCATCCTTGCAATACGTGCATCAGGGAAGGCCTCGGCAACCAGTTCTTCAATTTTTTCTGTCCCAAAATTTTTCTGCACAAACTGGTGATTGCCGCAGGCTGCACAGGTTTGTAAAACAGGGTAGGTAGTACCACAGTAGTGACAGGTAAGTTTATTTTTTGCTTTATGAAACGTAAGGGTTACATCACAATGTTGGCAGTGCGGAATCCATCCACAGGTATTGCAAATCATATAGGGAGAATAGCCCCTTCTATTTTGAAATAATATAACCTGTTTTTCCGCAGCCAAGGCTTCTTTCACTGCTTCAATTAATGCGGTACTAAGTGGGGTGGTGCTTCGTTCTTTTGCTCCCATCTTTTTTATATCAACCAATTCAATCAAGGGCATAGCAATATCGCCAAATCTTTCCATCAATTTTACAAGACCATATTTTCCTTGTTGTACGTTGTAATAGCTTTCTATGGAAGGAGTAGCACTGCCCAATAAAATATGGGCGTTAAATAGGGTTGCATAATAAATGGCAGCGTCTCTGCAATGGTATCTGGGGGCTGGATCCTGTTGTTTATAAGAAGCATCGTGCTCTTCATCGCAAATAATTAGTCCCAAATTAATAAAAGGAAGCAATAGGGCTGATCGGGCACCTAGTACTACTTTGGTTTCGCCACTGTTTACTTTATTCCAGATTTCTACCCTTTCGTTGGGGTTGAATTTAGAGTGATAAATGGCAATATGTCCCCCCAGACTTTTCTGTAGCCTTCTAATCATTTGTGCTGTGAGCGCAATCTCCGGTAATAGATAAAGCACTTGCTTACCCAACTTAATTTGGGCTTCAATTAACTTAATATAGAGTTGTGTTTTACCACTGGAAGTAACGCCGTGTAAAAGGCATACTTTTTTAACTTTGAATTGTTCTTCAATACCATCCAGCGCAGTCGACTGTGCAGTGGATAGGGTGAAGTCCAGATCCATTATTTTTGGTAGAGAAGGCAGTCGATCCGCACTTCTTTTCTCGGCAATTAAAATGCTTTTATCTATCAGCGCTTTTAACTGGGCAGCACTGGCATTTGATTTTTTTAAAAGATCTATTTGTTTTACTTCGCCTGCACTCTGTTTAAGGTGGAGGTAAGCCAGTAGAAGTTCCATTTGTTTGGGAGCTTTGCCAAAATTATTCAGTAGCAATTCCAGTTGTTCATCGCTGTTAAACTTTGGATGAAGTAGGATAAATATTTCTGTTTTTTGTTTGTATTTTTCTTTCAGTTCTTCCCAAATAAAGCAGACTCCCTTTTCAATTAATTTTTTTATTACGGGATAAGTGTTGTTGATGTCTAGTAGTTGTTGCACTTCACTCAGCCTGAGTTCTCGTTTAATTTCTAATGCTTCGGCAATAATAAATTCCGAGTCAGAGAGGTCGCTGAAGTCGAGCGTTCTCTCTTCATTCCATTGCAGAATACTTTCGCTCGATAATTTAAGATTTGCAGGAATGGCAGCCTGCATTACTTCGCCCTCACTGCACATATAATATGCCGCAATCCATTCCCAGAATTTTAATTGTGCGGGGTGAACAATGGGAGTGGTATCTAAAATATTAAGAATGGGAGCGGGGGTAAAAGCGGGCGGTAATGCGGTGGTTATTTGCTTCACAATACCCGCATATTTTTTATTTTTACGCAGGGTAACTTCTACTCTAATGCCCGGTTGAATGGCGTCCTGCATTTCTATTGGAACTGACCAAGTATAGTTTTTGGGTAAGGCAAGTGGTATGATGACTTCTACGTACAATACTTCTTTTTTTCAAAAATACAATTAAGGGGTGGGATAAACGATATATCGTTTCAGTGCATCTTCCATTAGCGTATAAACCTGTTTTTTAAGCAACGGAATATCTTTGAAAGTCAACCCACTCACTGGTACTTCTGCCAAGTAAACAACCCTATTAGAGCCAGAAGTGAGGGAAAAAGAAGAGCTATAGTGTAGTCTTTTCAAAGTATCTACAAGTAGTAAGGGTTTGATGGGGGTTTGTGTTTCAATGGCAATGCGGAAAGCGCCATCATAAAAGCTTTTGAGTGGTTGATTGGTCTCGTTAAAAGTGCCTTCTGGAAAAATAATGATGGAGATATTGTTTTTGATGGCAGCTTTTAAAGCACGAACGCTTTTAGCGCGGGTTTGGGCATCTTTTCGGTTCACTAAAATTACGGCAGCTTTGTAGATCTGTCCGAATATAGGTACTTTAACCATTTCATATTTACCCAAAGCCCTAAAAGGCTGGTGAATGGCCAATACTACAGCAGGAATATCCATATAGGAAATATGGTTGGCAACAAAAATATATTGTTGATTGCGGTTGTGTGGAGCTTCATAAATTTCAGTATGCTTAAGCCCAATAGTTTGGTACCAGACCCTACCCCAAATGCTGCATAATTTGTAAATAATATTACCTCCTTTAATTTTCCCAAATGCGATAGCAATTAAAACAAATGGAAATATCAGCAGCATTACAAGTATGAAGCTGAGTAGGGCATAAATGCTGTAAAGGAATTGAAATAAATGGCGTAACCGATTCATGGTTCGAACATACGTAGAAATCAACGGATACCAAAACAAAGGGCAGGCATTAAAAATGCCTGCCCTTAAATCTATTAAGAAGTCAACTAAAATTTATATACTGCCGCAAGTAAAAAAGTGTTGGTGCCTTTAGCAAAACCACCATCAGATTTGGTGAAAATACTGTTCTTAGCATTGTCTAGTCTGAATTCGGGAATAATGGTAAGGTGACCATCAATTTTGATATTACCAGAAAGGGTAGCAGCAAAAATATTAGCCGCATTTCCTAAAATAGGGTTGGTAGCACGGTCTTTAAAATATTCACCTCTTAAAGTCATTCCAAAACCAGCAGAAGGGTCTAGGTTAAGGTAAACAATATGAGAAGTCCAGCTTTCAGCCAAACCATTTGTTTTAAGTGATTGAGAAGTACCGTTGTATCCAACAGAAAATTTATCGCTTACGATACCATTTACTACAAGGTCAAACTGAGACAATCCTGTTCCACCTTGGTAGTTAACAAAAGCTTTTAATTTATCGTTTTTAGTAGCGGTGCTGAATTGGGCAATTAATACTTTCACATTTGAAGTAGTGGTAGTGAAATCAGTAGGATTGGCAACCCCTATCATAAAAGCACTTTTACCGCCTAATGAGATATCTGCTTTAAAACCAGTGTGAAAGAAAGGGCCATAAGAAAAAGCATAAGCCATGCTGTAGTTTCTATTACCGGTAGGGTCTACCACCTCATAACCTATATGGGTAGCCCATTTACCCATGGTGAACTTTACTTTGTCGGAAGCTGCAAAACTTACATAAGCTTGTTTGATTGCGCTAAGTCCTCTACTTGAATCATTGTAAGAGAATTCATGTGCCCTCATTCCAAAGCCCAGATCTACAGTTCCAGATACTTTGCCAGTAGTATGTTCCACTTTCATAGAAGCCATACCCAATTCAAATGAATTTTGAGAATTGGTGAAACTGGTCAGGTTATTGGTAGTGCCAGGGCCAGCAGAAAAATTACTTCTATAATAGGCATCAACAAATCCACTGAAAGTGGTGGACGATTTTTTGGTTGAATCGGTTTGAGCGGTTGCGCAAAAAAATGCAAATAGACTGGCGGTAACTGAGAAAATTTTCTTTAACATTGTATTAGTTTTAAATGAAGGAAAGGAGTACAGCCAAATAACCTGATCAGAGGTTATATAAGGGCTGTACTTTTTTAATAGGATGATTGGGTATTAAACGTGTTGTGGGGTGCGACCATATTTTTCATCGTGTTGTGAAGCATCGAGACCGAGTTCTTCTTCTTCAGAGCTTACGCGCAAAGGAAGTATGAAATTGATGAATTTGAAAATGCCAAAGGAAACAATAAAGCTATAAGCAACAACAATCAACAGTGCTTTAGCTTGAATAAAGAAGAAAGCAGCATTCCCGTAGAATAAGCCATCTGCACCAGCACTATTTACTGTTTTGGTAGCAAAAATTCCTGTAAGCAACATACCTACTATTCCACCAACACCGTGACAAGGGAATACATCTAAGGTATCATCTAGTTTAGACTTGCTTTTATAATAAACAGCAAGATTAGAAATAATTGCTGCAATCATACCAATGAAAATACTTTGTGGAATAGCAACCAATCCAGCACCAGGTGTGATGGCAACAAGGCCAACTACTGCGCCAATACAGAATCCTAATACAGAAGGTTTTTTGCCACGAACTACGTCAAAAAACATCCAAGAAAGACCAGCGGCTGCAGCGGCTGTATTAGTAGTAGCAAAAGCAGATACTGCCAAAGCATTTGCACCCAATGCAGAACCTGCATTAAATCCAAACCAACCAAACCAAAGTAAACCAGTACCAATTAATACATAAGGAATATTTGCTGGTGGAATTTCTCTATGTTCAATATGTGATTGGCGGCGTTTTAATACCAGTGCTCCAGCAAGTGCGGCGCAACCAGCAGAAATATGTACAACGGTACCACCTGCAAAATCTAACACACCCATTTTGAACAAGAATCCTTCAGGATGCCAAGTCCAGTGTGCAATAGGAGCGTAGACAAGAAGGCTAAAAAGTGCAATAAAAAGAATATAAGCGGTGAAGCGAATTCTTTCTGCTACGGCACCCACTACCAGTCCCGGTGTAATAATAGCAAACATGAGCTGGAATAAAGCAAATAAGGTTAGGGGGATGCTAGGGGCGAGGCTCCAAGGTGCTCCTGAACTTACTCCTTTAAAAAAGAGGTTGGTCATTGGATTGCCAATAAAGCCGTTGATTGATTCACCAAAACAGAGACTATAACCAACAAAAACCCAAAGGATAGAAACTACCCCAGCGGCTACCACACTTTTAATCATGGTAGAGATTACATTTTTACGGTGAACCATTCCTCCGTAAAAAAATGCGAGTCCCGGTGTCATTAAAAACACCAAGGCGGTTGCAACAATAATCCAAGCAATGTCTGCGGGGCTGTACTTGCCGGCAGTGTCTTCAAAGTTTGGTAATGCGGGAATAAATAATGCTGCGATAGATACCGCAACCAATACCACAAATGGGGCAAATTGTTTAAAGGTTGTTTTCTGCATAGTTGTTTGTTTATATTAAAAAATAAATGAATTTAATATGTTAATGCAAAATACATAAAATATATTAGAATGTTTCAATAATTATTCACATATTTTTAAACAATATGTAAAGATTGATTATTCTAATTGAAATTTAAACAAAACAGCCGTCCCGAATTAAATCAGGACGGCTGTTTTAAGTAAGTGGTTGACTGTAATTAACTTATAATTGTTATTTGATCTTTTGATTCAAGTATAGAATGTCCCATTAAGTATTCATCTACTCGTTTGGCGCATTCCCTGCCTTCACTTATAGCCCAAACAACAAGTGATTGGCCACGGCGCATATCACCCGCTGTAAATACTTTTTGAATGCTGGTCTGGTAGGTTTTTTCAGTCGCCTTTATATTTCCTCTTTCATCGGTATCTACTTCTAGTTTTTTAATCATACCCTCATGTTGGGGTTGAAGAAAGCCCATCGCAAGCAATGCCAATTCACACGGAATGATTTTTTCGCTTCCAGTAATTTCTTCAAATCCACCTGTTCTGCCATCTTTACCAATCTTCCATTGAAGATTCACAACTTCCACTGCTTTTAAATGGCCTGCATCATCACCTATGAATTTTTTGGTGGCGACAGCCCATTCTCTGTTAGCGCCCTCTTCATGTGAGGACGTTGTTTTTAACAACATCGGGTATTGCGGCCAAGGCATCAATTCTGTTCTTTTTTCAGGAGGCTTGGGCATCAATTCAAACTGGGTAACGCTTGCTGCACCATGTCTATTTGATGTGCCCACACAATCGCTGCCTGTATCACCACCACCTATTACTATTACGTTTTTATGGGTGGCCATGATGGATATTTCATCAGAAGGGGTATCGCTTACTCTTTTATTTTGTTGTTTCAGAAATTCCATGGCAAAATGCACCCCTTTCAATTCCCTGCCTGGCACAGGCAAATCCCTTGGAATAGTTGAACCACCTGCCAATACCAATGCATTGTTTTCCCTGAGTAGATCGTTGATGCTGATATTTACGCCCACATTCGCATTGCATTTGAATACAATTCCTTCTTCTTCCATCAGTTTTATCCTGCGATCTATCACCCATTTCTCCAGTTTAAAATCTGGAATACCATATCTCAGTAGCCCGCCCGGAGCATCATCCCTTTCATAAACGGTAACTTGGTGGCCTGCATAATTTAATTGAGCCGCAGCAGCCATTCCAGCAGGGCCTGATCCTATTACTGCAATTTTTTTACCGGTTCTTGTAAAAGGTTTCTTTGCTTTTACAAAGCCCTTGTCGAACGCTATTTCAATAATATGTTTTTCTATTTCTTCTATTGCAACCGCTGGTTGATTAATACCTAATACGCAAGCACTTTCGCAAGGGGCGGGACAAATTCTGCCCGTAAACTCTGGAAAGTTATTGGTAGCTGAAAGAATTTCATAGGCTTCTTCCCAACTCTGGCGATATACTGCGTCGTTAAATTCGGGAATAATATTGCCGAGGGGGCAGCCACTATGGCAAAAAGGCACGCCGCAGTTCATGCAACGAGCCGCTTGTTGGTTCAACTGTGGTTCTGGCATTCGTTCTACAAATTCTTTGTAGTCGCCCACCCTTTCTGCCGCTGGTCTTTTTCCGGGTAACTCCCGGGTAAATTCTAAAAATCCTGTTGGTTTGCCCATGCTTATCTGAAATTATAAATCTAGAATCTTTTTTCTTTAAAAATTGGATCAATTTTTTACAGTCAACTTTTCACGCTTCTGCAATACTTTCTTATAATCTCTCGGAAATACCTTTACAAAATGTTGCAGTTGATTGTCAAAATCTTTCAAAATAAATTGAGCTACGGTGCTGCCTGTATAGGAAGCGTGTTGATCAATCAATTGTCGCAAAATATTACCATCTGTTTCATCTAAAGGATCAAGATCTACCATTTCGGTATTGCATTTGGCTACAAAAGATTGTTGTAAATCATAAATATATGCAATGCCACCGCTCATGCCCGCCGCAAAATTTCTGCCCGTATCTCCTAAAATTACTGCGGTACCGCCGGTCATATATTCACAACCATGATCACCTACGCCTTCTACTACCACTGTTGCACCGGAATTTCTTACCGCAAATCGTTCTCCTGCTTTACCCCTAATATAAGCGGAACCAGATGTTGCACCATAGAGAGCTACATTGCCAATAATACTATTTTCTTCCGCCGTAAATGTTGCTTTTGAAGAAGGATAGACAATCAGTTTTGCTCCACTCAATCCTTTCCCAAAATAGTCATTGGCATCACCTTCCAATTCCAGTTTTAGTCCCTTTGTATTAAAAGCCCCAAAACTTTGTCCCGCTGTTCCTTCAAACTTAAAGTGAACAGTATCTTCGGGTAATCCTGCTGCCCTATACTTTTTGGTAATTTCGTTGGATACAATAGTGCCGACTGTTCTGTCCGTATTTTTGATGGAAAAACTAGCTTTTACACTGGTTTGTTGATCGATTGATTTTTTTGCGGCTTTCAACAATTGCCAATCCAATACTTCTGCCAATTCATGATCTTGCGCTTCTGTATTAAACAAGCCAGTATCGGGCGCACTGGGCTCTTTAAATAAAATACGAGATAAGTTGAGCGACTTGTATTTCCAATGCGAAATATTTTCTTTTTGGACTAAATAATCAGCTTGTCCCACCATTTCATTCACAGTTCTGAATCCCAGTTCTGCCATTATTTCTCTGAGTTCCTGAGTAATAAATCGGAAGAAATTAACTACATGATCTGGATCACCTGTAAATCGTTTACGAAGCGTTTCATCCTGCGTAGCCACACCAACAGGGCAGGTATTTAGGTGGCATTTGCGCATCATAATACATCCTTCAACAATTAAGGCCGCAGTAGCAACGCCCCACTCTTCAGCACCCAATAATGCAGCAATGGCAATATCTCTACCCGTCTTCATTTGTCCATCTGCCTGCACTACAACGCGACTCCTTAATTTATTTTTCACCAATGTTTGGTGTGTTTCAGCAAGTCCGAGCTCCCAAGGTAGTCCCGCATGTTTTACTGAGCTAATAGGAGATGCGCCGGTACCACCATCGTGGCCTGCAATTAATACAACATCTGCTTTTGCTTTTGCAACACCTGCGGCAATGGTACCCACACCTGCTTTTGAAACCAGCTTCACATTTATTCTTGCAGCACGGTTGGCATTTTTCAAATCAAAAATCAACTGCGCCAAATCTTCAATTGAGTAAATATCATGGTGAGGTGGTGGAGAAATCAATCCTACGCCTGGAGTAGCGTGACGGGTTTTTCCAATCCACTCATCTACTTTATAACCAGGAAGTTGACCACCTTCGCCCGGTTTAGCACCTTGTGCCATTTTAATTTGTAATTCATCTGCTTCGGTTAAATACAAAGCAGTAACGCCAAATCTGGCAGAAGCTACTTGTTTAATGGCAGACCGCATTGAGTCGCCATTGGCCAAAGGCGTATAACGTATTTCGTCTTCTCCACCTTCGCCTGTATTGCTTTTGCCACCCAGTCGGTTCATAGCAATGGCCAATGTGGTATGGGCTTCCCAAGAAATAGAGCCGAAAGACATAGCACCTGTAGCAAAACGTTTGTAAATATTTTCAGCAGGCTCTACTTCATCAATAGAGATAGCTGGTTGGTTTAATTTGAACTCGAAAAGACTTCTGAGCGTACAAGCTTTTTCGCTCTGGTCGTTGATAAGGTTAGAATATTTTTTAAAAGTAAGGTAATCGTTGCGCTTGGTAGCATCTTGTAGTAAGTGAATGGTTTGCGGATTAAAGAGGTGGAATTCACCCTTTCTTTTCCATTGATACAAGCCACCTACCAATAAGCGATCTACAGGCTTTTCTTTTTTGCTGAATGCAAAGAAATGTTTGGCCAAAGTTTCTCTGGCTAATTCATCTAATCCCATACCTTCAATGCGAGAGGTAGCGCCAGTAAAATAAAGATCAACCACTGATTTATTAATACCAATAATTTCAAAAATTTGGGCACCTTGGTAAGATTGCAAAGTAGAAATGCCCATTTTAGAAAACACTTTCAGTAGTCCATCGTTAACTGCTTTAATATAATTTTTCTTCAGTTGCTCCGCATCTTGTTCAGTCTGTAATCTTCCACTTAATTTCATATCTCTGATAGAAGAGAGTGCGAGGTATGGGTTGATGGCAGTAGCGCCAAAACCAATTAAGCAAGCAAAATGATGCACTTCCCAGGCGTCACCAGCTTCTACTATTAGGGCAACCTGACCCCTTAATCCTTTCTTAATTAAATGGTGGTGTACCGCAGCGGTAGCCAGTAAAGTAGGTATGGGGGCATGGTCTGAATCGATGGCTCTGTCGGTTAAAATAATCACTTCAAATCCGTCCAGTACCGAGTCCACTGCATATCTACACAAGCGATCAAGACCTGCTTTAAGTGAACCTTGTTTGCCATCAGCCCTAAAGTAAGTCTGCAAAGTTTTTGCCTGAAATACGCCAGTATCAATGCTTCTAATTTTTTCTAATTCGTGGTTGTTTAAGATGGGGTGTTTAAGTGCCACGCTGTGACAAGCCATGGGATCTTCAATCAGCAGGTTTCCATTGCTGCCAGCAAAAGTAGCGAGCGACATAACCATTCTTTCTCTAATGGGATCGATGGGTGGGTTGGTTACCTGCGCAAAAAGCTGTTTAAAATAAGCACTAAGGTGTTGTGGTTGTTCACTCAAAACAGCCAGTGGGGTATCGGTTCCCATAGATCCAATGGGTTCCTTGCCATCAATAGCCATAGAGGCAATAATAGTATCTAAATCTTCGGTTGAATAGCCAAATGCTTTTTGGTATTTGAAAACTTGATCGTGTTCTAAATGGGTAAACATCACCCTAGGATCGGGTAATTCTTCCAGTCTGATTTTATACTTGTTCAACCATTCAGCATAGGGTTTCTGCGAACAAATTTCTTGTTTAAGGGCTTCATCGCTGATGATGATTCCTTGCACCATATCAACTACAAACATTTTGCCGGGTTGTAATCGCCCTTTTTCCTTTACGTTGGCAGGATCTATGGGCAATACGCCAGTCTCGGATGCCATGATAACCCTATCGTCGTGCGTAACGGTATAGCGAGAAGGACGCAGTCCATTTCTGTCTAGGGTAGCACCAATAATATTACCATCAGTGAAAGAGATAGAAGCAGGTCCGTCCCAAGGTTCAACCATGCAAGCATGGTATTCATAGAAAGCCTTTTTTACCGGATCCATATCTTCGTTGCCATCCCATGCTTCAGGAATCAGCATCATCATCACATGCGGTAAAGATCTTCCTGCAAGGGTGAGGAGTTCAATCATATTATCGAGACAGGCAGAGTCGGACTGACCACCTGTAACGATGGGTAAAATCATATCAAATTCTTCCTTGGAAAAATTGGGGGTAGAGAATCCATTTTCACTAGATCTGAGCCAGTTCAGGTTTCCTTGTAAGGTATTTATTTCACCGTTATGAGCCATATAGCGGAAGGGCTGAGCCAGTTTCCAAGAAGGGAAGGTATTGGTAGCAAAGCGAGAATGGACTAGACCGAATGCAGAAACTACTCTTTTATCGTTGAGGTCTGGAAAATAATTCCGCACTTGTGTGCTGGTGAGCTGGCCTTTATAAATAATGGTTTTTGCAGAGAGCGAAACAATATAAAATCCAATATCATCTTTCCGTACGGTATTGTTAATGGTATGAGAAGCATAGTTTTTAAGTACAAAAAGTTTGCGCTCAAATTCTTCGGTATTATTGATATGGTCGGGACAAGCAATAAAAACCTGTTCCATACAAGGTTCAACCGATAAGGCAGACAAGCCAATATCTTTTTTATTAACAGGCACTTTTCGGTAGCTGAGGATTTCTAATCCCAATTTTTCAGCGGCTCTATTAAAGATATCCCTACATTCTTCTCTTAAGCCTACAGATTTTGGAAAGAAAATCATTCCGCATGCATACTTTCCAGGTTGGGGAAGATGGGTTCCGAACTGTAAACACTCATCAAAGAAAAATTCATGGGGAATTTGAAAAAGTATGCCAGCTCCATCGCCGGTATTATTCTCGCAACCGCAAGCGCCGCGGTGTTCCATATTTTCTAGAACGGTAAGGGCATCAGAGATATGCTGGTGAGACTTGTGGCCTTTAATATTAGCAACAAATCCGATGCCACAGGCATCGTGTTCAAAAGCAGGATCGTACATGCCATTATTAATGGTATCATTCAACATACAACCTAATTAGGGGGTGAACAAATAATGACGGGCAATCCCGACTAAGTTAAAAATAAAAGAGGGATCAAAAAAATAAATTTTATGTAATTCCAGTTTTATTAGATTTTTTTCTATAAAACGGCTTTTTCGTTGAATTGTTTTCAAATAAGCGGCTTTTATAACCCATATTGTCTATTAATTTACTAGGGTTGTGGGCTTTTTTTTCAAAAACTAAGCTATTGAGTGGCCGTTGATTTGATCTACCCGATGGTTAAAGTGAAGGTGCATATTGTGGGTAATATCTTTTTGATAAATACCAAAAACGGTGCTTCCGCTACCACTCATGCTTGCATACACGGCTCCAGTCTCGTAAAGTTTATTTTTGATGGTATTTATTTCGGGAAATGCTGCGGCAATTGGGGCTTCAAAATCGTTGAAAAGAGTTGATTTCCAATTTTGTATTGGCGTTTCTATGATCTCTTGAATAGGAGGATTTTGTCGGAAGGGTTTTATTTGTTCAAAAGCCCATTTGGTGCTAATATGTATTCCAGGATGAACGAGCACAAAATTATAGGCAGAGAGGTTTAGGGTAAGCGGACTGAGTATTTCTCCGCGTCCTTTGGCAATACTGGGTTGATTAATTACAAAGAAGGGGCAATCACTGCCAAGTTCTGCTGCATATTCAATCTGTTTTTTTTCGGAAAGGTTGAGGTTGAATTTTTTGTTCAATAATTGAAGTGTAAAACTGGCGTCGGCACTTCCGCCACCTAGGCCAGCACCCATGGGAATTGCTTTGTGAAGGTGAATTTTTATTGGAGCTAATGCTGGAAAATCTTTTTTTAATAGTTGGTAAGCTTTAATGCATAAATTATTGTTTTGGTCACCGGGAATGGGGAGTCCCGAAGTGGAAAAAACAGGAGTGGATTGAGGGGACAAATCAGTAGCATCAGCGCGAATTATTTCCAATGCATCTGTTAATTGCAAAGGATAAAAAACAGTTTCAAGGTCGTGGTATCCGTCTGCTCTTTTGCCTATAATATTTAGGCCAAGATTTATTTTGCAGTTGGGGAAAGAGATCATTCAATCGTTTTATTTACGTTTGTTCAGTTCATCTCTAATGGCGATGGCCCTAATATAATCTTCGGCTTCTAGTACTTCATTTAAAAGGGTATTCAGTTCTTCTACCGATAGCGTGCTAAGGGTGTTGCGACCAGCACCGGTTTCTTCAATGCCAACGGCTTCACCTTTACTTTTTGGAGTGGTGCCATCTTCCATAGCAATACCAGCACTTTCCAGAATATTCTCGTAGGTAAAAATGGGGCAGCCAAATCTAACGGCTAATGCCAATGCATCACTGGTTCTGCTGTCAATTTCTACAGTATCATTTGCTGTAAAACAAATGAGTTTAGAAAAGAAGATGCCTTCTTCCAAATCGTTAATGATAATTTCCTGTAATTCAACGCCGAAGGCATTCATGAAATTTTTCATCAAATCGTGCGTAAGGGGTCTGCTGGGATGCATATTTTCTAGCGCAACGGCAATGGCTTGGGCTTCAAAGCCACCAATAACAATGGGTAATCTTCTAAGTCCATTCGTTTCTCCTAACACAACTGCATAGGAATGGGTTTGGGTAATGCTGTGCGAGAGCGCTACTATTTCCAGTTCTATTTTCTTCATATTACCAGCGAAAATAACTTAAAATTACTAACCATGTAATTAGTGTGGCTGTTTCTTCAACCATTTATCAAAAATGAAAGTGCCAAAAGGGAGGAAAGCAACAAAGCAAGCGATGGCGAGTGTTTTATGAGACCAGTTTTTATCTTCTTTTACCACATAAGCTTGGTATAAGTATTGGATGAAGAAAATTCCATGAACTAAGCCACCCAATTTTACGGCTTGAGGATATTGTGCAAAATATTTTAGTGGCATTGCAATTACTACTAAAAAAAGCAGTGAAGCTCCCTCTGCAAAACCAATCAGCCTAAACCTGCCTAAAGAGCTATCAATTAAGGATCTCATATTTTTGTAGTATTTTAATGCTGGAAAAGTATTTAAATTTTTTTTAAGAATTTGTAGTATTTCACCTATACTTGATAAATCTTTGTAAAAACCCTATTTTTTCATTCTTTCACCTCTATTAAATATTATTTATGCCATTGTTTAGTATCGCTGAAATTCCTTCGTTAGAGTTGGTTACTGGTTATAATGCTCATTTTATTCATACCCCTAACGCCACATATTCTCATGTTAGGGTAAAATTGGGACATATACTTCCCTTGCATTCGCATATACATGAGCAGGTAAGTTATGTGCTAGAGGGGGAGTTTGAATTAACGGTAGAAGGGGTTGCTCATCGGTTAACGGTGGGCCAGGTATTTGTAATTCCTTCTAATATTCCGCATAGTGGAATTGGTATAACAGATTGTTTTATTCTAGATGTTTTTACGCCTGTTCGGGAAGATTATAAATTGAAGGGTGGTGTAGAAGTGAAGGGATAAGCATCTTCCACCAATAGGTTGTATTTTCGCTGCGATGAGCGTAACTGTAGCGATTGTTATATTGAATTACAACGGTAGGAACTATTTAGAACAGTTTTTACCATCTGTAATGGCCACTAATTACCCCGAATTAGAAGTGGTAGTAGCGGACAATGGGTCAACCGATGATTCTGTTGCCTATATCCAGCGTGTTTATCCCAGCATAACGGTCTTGCAAAATACAAGAAATGATGGATTTGCAGGAGGTTATAATTGGGCATTGCAACGGGTAAAGAGCGACTATTATATTTTATTGAATTCGGATGTGGAAGTAACGTGCAACTGGGTTAGTTCCATCATTCAGTTGATGGAAGCGGATAAAAGTATTGCAGCTTGCCAGCCCAAAATTTTGTCGTTTAAAGATCCAGCCTCATTTGAATATGCGGGAGCTGCGGGGGGGTGGATTGATTATTTGGGTTATCCATTTTCAAGAGGGCGGGTATTTGATATTTGCGAGCAGGATCTGGGTCAGTATAATAATACAGTGCCAATATTTTGGGCAACAGGTGCTGCCATGTTTGTAAGATCTAGTGTATTTCATGAAATGAAAGGCTTTGATCCTTATTTTTTTGCGCACCAAGAAGAAATAGATTTGTGTTGGAGAATGCAGATAGCGGGCTATGGTATAATGGCTTGTACAGACTCGGTAGTATACCATATGGGGGCTGGAACATTGCCACGTGGGGGTAAAAAAGTGTATTTGAATTTCAGGAATAATTTAATCATGATCAGTAAAAATCTTCCATGGCGTGAGTTGTGGTGGAAGTTGCCATATCGGTTTTTATTAGATGCATTATCTGCATGGAAAGGCCTATTTACAGGCGATTTTTATTTTTTCACGGCTATTGTAAAAGCGCATATCGCTTTTTTATATTGGTTTATAACAAGGTTTGATAGGAGTGCAAAGCCAAAGCCAGCATTACTATCATTGAAAGGGGTGTATGCTGGATCGGTAGTGTGGAAGTATTTTTTTGAGGGTAAGCAACGATTTCTAGAAATTATATCCACAAAGCCACGATAATTTAACTGCATACCTTATTTTTGCAAAGCAATAGTATATTATGTTACAGGAAATCATTGAACACGAGCAAAAAGACTTTTCTAAAAACTGGGTGAATTCTTCCCGTTTTTTATTTTATCTACAGGTATTTTGTTTGCTGGCATTTGTAGGTGGATGCAGCTTCCGAATGTACAACCAGCGCTATAAAGGAAAGCCTGCGGTAGAGGTACAGAGTAGCTCAAAGTACAAGCCTGAATATAAATAAAGTAAAAAAAATTTTGTCAAGAACTTCAGTTGGTTATTTTTGCACTCCCAATTTAGTTCTTACAAGAATGCGAAAGTAGCTCATTTGGTAGAGCACGACCTTGCCAAGGTCGGGGTGGCCAGTTCGAGCCTGGTCTTTCGCTCAGCGAATCCCGCATCGTTTACCGGGCGGGATTTTTTTTGGCAGCCCCGGTGGTGGAATTGGTAGACACGCAGGACTTAAAATCCTGTTCGCCGCAACGCGAGTAACGGTTCAATTCCGTTCCGGGGCACAATTTGTAGCCGATCAGAGATGATCGGCTTTTTTTATTTACGCATTTCTGCGATATTCGACCTTCGCCAATAAGTTATGCAGAGGCCGAGAAGGGCCACAAAGCATATTAAAAGATTATAAAGGCTATCTGCAAACAGATGGGTACATCGTATATGAGGATTTTGATACCAATGCTGATATCATTTTATTTAACTGCATGGCGCATGCCAGAAGCAAGCATTACCCATCCTCAAAGCATTAGGGGTATGGTTACAGAAAGCGTACACAGAAGTATTGCCCAGCAGTACTATTGGTAAAGCCATCTTTTATAGTTTAAGCAGATGGGATAAATTAAGCTTGTATGCTACCACCGATTTTTTAAGTATCGATAATAACGCGGTGGAGAACAGCATTAGGCCTGTTGCAGTAGGACGGAAAAACTATCTCTTTGCTGGAAGCCATGCAGCCGCCCAACGTTCGGCTATATTTTATAGTTTATTAGCTACTTGCAAAAACTAT
>RDZY01000047.1 GCA_004294135.1 Sphingobacteriia bacterium | reverse complement strand
GTAGCCATACAGTTAAAGGGACTACAAAAACTAGTTGCAGAAAATGATATCAATTTAGTATTTAGTGATTATTTGGTTGACTATTTAATTGAACAAGGTTATGATGCTCAAATGGGTGCAAGGCCATTAAAGCGACTGATTCAAAAAGTAATTGTAAATGATTTAAGCAAGAAAATCTTAGCTGGTGAAATTGATAAGACCAAGCCAGTTTTGGTAGACGTTTTTGATGGTATGGTAGTCTTTAGAAATGAAGAATAAAATAGATTACTGTTAAGTAGCTGCATCAAATAAATATTTTTTCTGTTAAAATTTTTTTAACAGGCAACAGGGTTTAAGCGCATTGCATCTTAGTTTCAATTAACGGGCATATCAATTTTGTATATGCTCAATCCCCTGAAACTACCGCTGGTATTACGTATACTCATATATGGGTTGGTGGTATTATGCGGTAATAAAAAAGATGAATGGTAAAATGTTTACGCTAAAACCTTCAAACATGAAAAAAACAAACACCCTCTACTTTATTGCTTCAATAGCCATTGTTGCAGCAATTATTCTTAGTGCCTGTAATAAGGCTACTTCTATAGAGTCGCCCTTAGGTAACCAAAGTGTTTCTCTTTACTTAACAGATGCTCCAGGCGTATTTGACAAAGTATTGATTGATATTAAATCTGTGCAAGTATTGGTTGATACTGGAAAAGATACCCGTAAACGAGATACCTGTAATTGGGATAGGGTAGGCAGTAAGCCTGCACACAATGATCCTTCATTGGTATGGCACGACCTAGGGGTAAAAGCTAGCGTATATGATATTTTACAACTTAGGAATGGATTAGATACGCTACTTGCTACCAGTACAATATCAAAGGGTTCTATTCGATTAATTAGGATTGAAATTGGTAGTAATAATTCAGTTTCAAAAGATAATATTACTTATCCATTACAATGGCCTGCTAATATTCCCAATTATATTCTTGTAAAATTAAAAGGAAATGAGCCCGATGAGTACCTTCCCCGTAAACTGCGTTTATGGTTAGATTTTGACATCAGTCGCTCTATTATACAAGAAAGGAATAACCAGTTCTATCTTCGCCCTTGCATAAAGTTCTTCACCGTGAAGTCAACCGCAAGTGTATCTGGAAAAATAGTTCCAAAAGAGGCGCAAGCAGTCGTTACGGTATTTAATAACACGGATACTGCTTATGCATTACCAAATCCTGAAGGCTATTTCAAATTGCGTGGCTTAAAAGAGGGGACTTATAAAGTGTTTATCAATGCATCTAACGGTTATGCAGATACCACCATTAATAATAT
>RDZY01000013.1 GCA_004294135.1 Sphingobacteriia bacterium | reverse complement strand
GAGTCGTTTTTTTGAAGGGCTAAATGTTTTATGCAACTTTCATTGAACTACTATTGAGGATATATTGAGGATACTATGAGCTTACCATGAGGATACCCTAGCTTTAGCACCTGTTTATAACGTTAAATAAATAAGGGGTTCTGCCGTACCAGCTTCGGGACTCCTTCGGGGTTGGGCTGCTACAACCCGCGCTGGCAAAGGAAAAGCCCGAGGCTGACTCGAACAAGTCCCGAACAAATCAAGGTTCAAGCCCTTAAAATGGTCTTTTTTATGCGTTACCAGATTGGTTTTCAATGCGTTAACTCGGGTGCTAGCACCCCCTAGCACCCTTTTGTATTACAGCTTAGTAATAACTTTACCTGCTTTTATACCCCAGCTCTTACACAACTAAACTGAGCTTGTTTAAAAGCGGTTATGAAGAATATTTTTCTTAAATTACTCCTCAAATTTATACCACCCAATAAATTACCAATGCATGAAAAGAATTGCCAATTCAGTAACAGCTTATTTAGAAGATTTAAATGTTGATGAGCGGGCAGTGATGGAACAATTGCGTGCTGCTATTTTAAATAATCTTCCTGATGGTTTTCGGGAAGAATTAAGCTATGGTATGATCGGCTATATTGTTCCCCATGAGCTTTACCCTGCCGGCTATCACTGTAATCCCAAACTGCCGCTGCCCTTTCTTGCCATCGCTGCTCAGAAAAATTTTATTGCCGTTTACCATATGGGTATCTATGCAGATGAAAGCTTATACTCTTGGTTTACTTCCGAATATGCCAAACAATTTACTACTAAACTAGATATAGGTAAAAGCTGTATTCGTTTTAAAAAAAATGCCAGCATCCCCTTTGAATTAATTGGTTGCTTGGTTAAAAAAATATCCGTTCAACAGTGGATTAACCTTTATGAATTAAAGTTCAAACGGAAATAATTAGCCACTCCATTGGGTTCATAAAAAAAACCTTCCCTGCATGCGGAAGGTTTTTTATAACTCAATAACTTTATAACTCAATAACTTTATAACTCAATAACTTTATAACTCAATAACTTTATAACTCAAATAATTAAAAGCGCATCTCCATAACTGAAGAAGCGGTATTTATCCTTAATGGCTTTTTTATAAGCTTCTATTGCTAAATCATATCCTGCAAAAGCACAGGTCATGATTAGCAAACTGGTTTTTGGAAGATGGAAATTGGTAACCAAACTATCCGCCACATTAAATTTATAAGGTGGGTGAATAAAATGGTTGGTCCATCCTTCACTTGGCTTTAATAATTTTTGTGCCGTAAATGTACTTTCCATTGCCCTCATTGTAGTGGTTCCAATAGAACAGATGCGTTTGCCACTCTCTTTCGCTTTGTTTACAATTGCACAGGCTTGCTCATTAATCTGGTAGTACTCTGCATCCATTTTGTGTTTGCTGAGGTCTTCTACTTCAATAGGTCGGAATGTGCCAAGTCCCGTATGCAGCGTTACTTCCGCAAAACGAATGCCCTGAATTTCACAACGCTTTATAAGCTCTTTACTAAAATGCAATCCAGCAGTAGGAGCAGCTACTGCACCCTCATACTTTGCATAAACCGTTTGGTATCTTTCTTTGTCTTCCTCGTCTGGTTTGCGCTTAATATATTTTGGTAGTGGAGTTTCTCCTAAAAATTCCAGCATTTTTTTAAAGCTGGCATCATCATCATCCCAAAGAAATCGGATGGTTCTACCTCTGCTGGTAGTGTTGTCTATCACTTCGGCTACCAGCTCTTCATTGTCTCCAAAATACAATTTGTTACCCACACGAATTTTTCTTGCAGGATCTACAATTACATCCCATAAACGGTTGGGTTTGTTCAACTCACGCAATAAAAACACCTCAATTTTTGCACCTGTCTTTTCCTTTCTACCGTACATACGTGCAGGAAAAACTTTGGTATTATTCACCACAAAAACGTCTTTGTCATCAAAATAATCCAGAATGTCTTTGAAGTTGCGGTTCTCCATATGTCCGCTTTTACGATCAACCACCATGAGGCGACTGTCCTCCCTTCTTTTGGTAGGATTTTGTGCAATAAGGTTCAGGGGTAAGTCAAACTTAAACTGTGATAATTTCATGTGTATGTAATTAGTGTTTTTTATGACCACATGGAATTCGCACCCTAAAATAAGGGAAGGCGCTAACTTCATGTTACGGCATGAATATTTTAGAAGTCGGCGAAGTTACGAAATCATGTGCATTCAGCCAATTTAAAGAAGAACTGCCCTGTTTTACTACCAGCTAATACTCCAATTTGGGGCTTTTGGGAATTGCCGCTATTAATTCTTGGGTATAAATATCTTTTGGCTGGTTATAAATGGCCTCGGCATCTCCAATTTCTACCATCCTGCCTTTTTTCATCACCAAAATCCGATCACTGATATACCTCACAACCGATAAATCGTGCGAAATAAAGATGACCGTAAAACCCATTTCTGCTTTTAGCTGGTTCAATAAATTCAATACCTGAGCCTGTACACTTACATCTAGCGCTGAAACACTCTCATCGCAGATGATAAAACTGGGTTTGAGTGCCAATGCCCTGGCTATTACAATCCGTTGTCGCTGTCCCCCGCTGAATTCATGCGGATAACGGTTGAAATGTTCTGGGGCTAGTCCCACTTTTTGCAACAATGCCACCACTTTTTCCCTTGCATCAGCAGGGTTTTTAGCCAGTTGATGAACCAGCAATGGCTCCGCAATAGCATTGCCAATTCGCATTCTAGGATTTAAAGAAGAATAAGGATCCTGAAAAATAATTTGGATTTCTTTGCGTAGCTTTTTAAGTGAGGCTGCGTCTGCTTGTACCAAGTTGATGCCTTTATACCATATTTCACCCTCACTGGCCCTAATCAATTGCACAATTGCTCTGCCTAAAGTGCTTTTGCCACATCCCGATTCGCCTACTAGCCCCAAAGTTTCTCCTTGGTACACGTCAAAACTAATATCATCTACTGCTTTTGTAAAAGCAAGTGGTTTGCCGAATATGTTTTTTTTGGTGGGGAAATACACTTTTAGGTTGGCCACGCTAAGCAAGGGCTGACTGTCTTTTTTTATTTCATGGGGAAGGGTCGATAGGGCTGGTTCTGCGGGAATTTCATCGCCATTTATTTCCATAAAATCACTCACAACAGGAAGGCGAGTACCTTTTGGATGAAGGCCAGGCCTACAAGCCAGTAATGCTTTGGTATAAGCATGTTCGGGGTTTTGGAATAAGCGGACAGTCGCTTTTTCTTCAATCAACTCACCTCTGTAAAGTACGGCCACCCTGTCGGCTATTTCTGCCACAATGCCAAGGTCGTGCGTTATGAAGATAACACCCATATTTTTTTCAATCTGAAGCCCTCGGATTAATTCCAGAATATTTTTTTGCACGGTTACATCCAGTGCGGTTGTTGGCTCGTCGCAAATGAGTAGGTCGGGCTCGCAGCTCATGGCCATGGCAATCATGACCCGCTGTTTTTGTCCCCCACTTATTTCATGCGGATAACGGTGTAAGAAAGTCTCCGGATCTGGAAGTTGCACCTGTTTAAAAAGTTCAATCGTCCTTTTTTTCGCCGCACTACCACTCAGTTTAAAATGCTGCTGCAAGGCTTCCATTACTTGAAAACCACAGGTAAAAACGGGGTTGAGTGAAGTCATCGGCTCTTGAAAAATCATGGCAATTTTATTCCCTCGAATATGGGAAATTGCTTTTGTAGGTAGCTTTAGTAAATCTACAGTTTGATTATTGTTGGTAAAATCAATAGACCCACTTGTGTAAACTGCAGGCGGCGTTGCCAGTAGTTGTAGGATGGATAAAGAAGTGATGGACTTGCCTGAACCCGATTCGCCTACAATAGCCAACATTTCGCCCTTATTTACTTCAATGGAAATATGGGTAAGTGCGGGACTCAATTTTCCTGCCACAGCAAAGGAAACAGAGAGTTGATTGATCTTTAAAAGCCTTTTCAACATATCCCTCACAAGTTAAGCGGAAAAGCTATTTTGATGCGTAATTTTTACATATTCATTCGGTTTATTGGGGTGCTTTTACCTAATTTTGCAGCACCCTATTGAATGTTTGTAACTATGGGGGATATAAAAAGTATTCAATGATTCGAAAGTCCTGGTGGAAAATATTGTCTTTTTTATTACTCTTTTATACCTGTACTTATGGTTTCTATGTAAAAGTACCCAAGCTAGATGATCGGATGAAAGAGTCGATCCGTAATTTTTTCTTTCATGTGCCCATGTGGTTTACCATGATGATACTCTTACTGGTATCTGTTATATATGCCATTCGTTACTTGCGCAACCCTTCTCCAAAAAATGATGCTTATTCAGTAGCATTTGCGGCCACTGGTGTTGTTTATGGTGTGCTGGGATTGATTACAGGAGCCATCTGGGCCAATTACCAGTGGGGTAGCCCTTGGAGTGGAGATCCCAAACAGAATGGGGCTGCAATTGCATTGCTGATTTACTTGGCTTATTTTGTATTGAGGGGAAGTATGAATGAAGAAGATAAGCGGGGCAGGATAGGGGCTGTATATAATATTTTTGCTTTTTTTATGTTGTTTCCAACACTGTGGATTTTACCGCGACTCACAGAATCTTTGCATCCCGGTGGAGAAGGCAGTGATGGTAATCCGGGTATCAACGGAAAAGATATGGATATACAAATGAGAATGGTATTTTATCCTGCGGTATTGGGGTGGACCTTACTTGGCGTTTGGATCAGCACCTTGAAAATCAGGTATCAATTGTTAATCGAAAAAAAAATGTCAACATGAACAAATATTCCCGTTATATATTGATTGCAATGGCGAGTTTAATTTCATTTGCAGCAGAGGCGCAAACTGAGTCGTCCACCGATTTAATGCGCAGCAATGGAAAAATATTTGTGGTGATGGCAGTGGTGGTGCTTATATTAGTGGGATTGTTTATTTACCTATTCAGCATCGATAAAAAAATTACTCGCCTTGAAAAAGAAGCGCAACAATAGTATTCATTCTTTTACAGTAGATTTAAACCTATAAAACGATTGCCAATGTCAAGTCAACAACCGTACAGTTTTTTTCAAAGTGTTGAAAAAAGTTTTGATAAAGCGGCTCATTTTACCCAATGGGAAAAGGGCTTATTAGAACAGATTAAAGCGTGTAATAGCGTGTACAGTATGCATTTTCCTGTTAAGATGGATGATGGTCGTATTGAAGTAATTGAAGCGTATCGGGTACAGCACTCCCAGCATAAGTCGCCTTGTAAAGGCGGGATTCGTTTTAGCGACGAAGTGAATCAAGATGAGGTGATGGCATTGGCTTCATTAATGACCTATAAATGCGCCATTGTAAACGTTCCTTTTGGAGGTGGTAAGGGTGGTATTAAAATCAACCCAAAAAAATACAGTGTATATGAGTTGGAAAAAATAACACGCAGGTATACCAGTGAATTGGTAAAGAAAAATTTTATAGGGCCGGGCATTGATGTTCCAGCTCCTGATTATGGAACGGGAGAAAGGGAGATGGCTTGGATTGTTGATACCTACACTTCTTTAAAGCCCGGTGAAATTGATGCTGCTGGTTGTGTAACGGGTAAGCCCATTACGCAGGGTGGTGTGCGTGGTAGAAAAGAAGCAACGGGTCTTGGTGTATTTTTTGGCATTCGCGAAGTGTGTAATATGCCCGATGTGATGGAGAAATTAGGATTGCCAATTGGCGTTGAAGGCAAAACAGTAATTGTGCAAGGCTTGGGAAATGTAGGATATCATAGTGCTAAATTTTTCCGTGAACATGGTTCTAAAGTGGTGGGTATTGCTGAGTATGAAGGTGCTATTTATAATGTGGATGGATTGAATGAAGAAGAAGTATTCCAGCACCGCAAAGCAACCGGAAGTATTTTGAATTTTCCTGGGGCTACCAATATTGAAAAAAGTACCGATGCTTTGGAATTGGATTGTGATATTTTAATTCCTGCTGCTTTGGAAAATGTAATCAATGGCGGCAATGCACAAAGGGTGAAAGCTAAAATTATTGGGGAAGCGGCCAATGGTCCGCTTACACCTGAGGCGGATGAAATTTTTGCAGCCAAAGGAGTATTGGTAGTTCCTGATATGTATTTGAATGCGGGTGGTGTAACAGTGTCTTATTTTGAGTGGCTTAAAAATTTGAGTCACGTTCGTTACGGAAGAATGGAAAAGAGATTTACAGAGAATATGAATACCCATATTTTAAGTCAGATAGAAACCCTTACCGATAAAAAAGTTACGGATGCGGAACGTAAGTTTATTATGCATGGCCCAGAAGAAGTAGATTTAGTACATAGTGGATTGGAGGAAACCATGATTACGGCTACCCATGAAATAATGGAAATCTGGAAGCTCAACCCCACTATTCCCGATATGCGTACTGCTGCTTATGTATGTGCTATTAATAAGGTAGGGACTTCTTATACCGAGTTGGGAATATTTCCATAAAGCATTAAATTCAGCTATTGTGAAGTTCGAGAGTATTAGTTGCTTTCGGACTTTTTATATTCTGGAACTATTTCTACCTGTTTTATAGTGGTATTCATTATGCTGAAACATTCGGTTTGATTGCCGTTGGTGATTACCAAATAATTGGTTTGTAAAACAGAATAATAAGAAAGTATTTGTTTGATAATAGTTTCTGTGAGCATGGTATCTTGTTCTTTACATTCAATGACCATCCAAGGTTGATCGTTTTTGTAGACCAATATATCAAATCGCTTTTTTAGTTCTCCTACTGTAATTTCTTTTTCTACGGCAATGAGCGATGCAGGATAATTTTTTATTTGAATAAGGTATTGCAAAAAATTTTGTCGCACCCATTCTTCTGGTGTAAACCGTATCCATATTTTCCGAAACTCACAAAAAATAAGTTGTTTGCCGTTGGTGGTTTTGGTACGGGGAATATATGGAGGGTAGGGGATTAGCATAGGCTTGTGGGTCGTAAGACTAAAATCGAATATGTTTAGTGCAATAATCGGGGCTTTTGCTGTTTTTGAATACGGTTATACTAAATGTTTTTTCAATATTTTATCTTTCTGTTTTGGAATGTCGGTTATCTGTTTTTCCAATTCAGTTATTTTAGCTTCTAACTTCTCTATTGCAGTAACAATCTTTTTTTGTTCTTCAATAGTTGGTAGCGGGATTTTAAATTCTTCTAATTGTAGCTTTGTAATTGCTTCTCTTGAAGTAGCACCATCCCCAATTTCTAAAAGTTTCGTTTTATATTCAGAACTAACCAATATTGTCTGAACATATTTGGGTAATGCTTTTTCATTTGTCCGAATTATAGAAACGTGTTGATTTACTCTTGCAGGTAAATATTTCTCTTCTACAATACAACATCTTGCTATTGAAGCCCCTGTAATATTAAATAAAATATCATCCTTCTCAACTGTAACAATTTTCAACTTTTTCGCTTGTTCATCATTGATATAAGCAAGACCTTTCTCTACAAAAACATTGTCATATATGTTTTGACTTCTTATTAAACTTATTCCACTTGTTTGATATGAACCTTTTCCTCCATCGGGGGTAGCACCGCTGCCTATTTTTGAAGTGATTTCCTCTAACATTGTAGGCTTACCTGATGACTTGGAAATTATTTCAGCTACATTTTGTTTTAATATTTCAACCTCCTTAATGGCTTTGCTTTCTTGCTTTTCCAATTCTTCAATTTCCGAAACTACTTTTTTCTGAATATTGATTGGTGGAAGTGGAATTTTTACTTCTGCCATTACATTATTCATCAATTTAGGATTTGCAACTTTAACCACGTAATCATTTGTATAGTTTGGTAGAACTGTTGCCAAATATCTCATATTAACAAAATCTGATTTAGCTTTTAAAGTTCCACAAACATTGGTACAGTTAAACTTTCCGTTTCTGTAAAAAACACTTCCTGCATAAATACCGTCAGTAGTCCAAGTAGCATATTCGCCTTCAAAATCAAAAGTATTTAAATAGCCGAATATACCTTCATTGGAAGTTTGAGAAGAATAAACAGGGTATTCACCAAAATTAGATTCAATTTCTTTTTTATTTATAACTCTGCCTCTTCCTATTTCACACAAATCCTTAATTCTTACGATTTCCCACTTACTCTCAATTTTTATTTTTTTTTTAGCCGATAGGGATATGGTTTTTTCAAAATCCACTCTGTCAAAAGTGAACATATCTACCAAGTTGTGGTAGCTTAGGTTGTGAAGTAAATTTTCAGGAAGTTCTAAATTATACACACCTAAAAAAGCTTTGTAAATGTAATAGCTTGCTTTTTCTGGATTGGTAAAACTATCAACATCATACAATTGGGTACAATCGTCTATGGTTTTACTTCTTTGTATTGGATGTATGCCTTCGCTACCTCTACGGTTACTGAATTCATATCCTAAAAATCTTTTTTCAGCATCCTTTTCACCTGTTTTTACCAAAACTAATTTTTGAGGATAAGCCAAAATAAAATAGAGTAATTTGTCTTGCTCAATGGCTAAAATATTCGTCCAAAGTTCTTGTTCATTTTTGGCTTTTATCTTCTTGATATATTCATTATAAATTTCGTGTTGCTCAATATTCTTATTGGGTGATTTCTGTAAAAGTGTTTTATAGTCGTCAAAAGAAATGCTGTCCCAAACGTGAGCCACATATTTTTTAAGTGGTTTTTCAATGCCGTTTATGGTTACATCTTGTAACGATACAAAACATTTTTTTATGGCTTCTTCTACATTGTAAGCATCTGCATTATTTCTGCGTCTTAAAAATAACGTTACTGTATTAGTTCCAGTTGCCATAAAGGTATTAGAGCCTAATTCTGCAATACCTAATATCTCAAAGTGCTTTAAAAGTATTTCTCTTGTTTGGGTGTAAATGCCTGTATTACTTAAAATACTGCTTGGTAAAATAATACCTGCTACACCACCATCTTTTAGTAACTGTTTTGTCCTCTCAATAAACAAACATTCTATTTCAGAACTTTGGTCGGTTAGTCTGCTATATAAGTCGAATGCTAATTTAGATTTTTCTTCATCCATTAAACCCTTAAAAGCCGATACCGAATAAGGCGGATTAGAAATGATAACATCAAATTGTTTGTTGTCTTGTGGATAGGTTTTGTCAGTCTCTTTCAATAAATCCTTAAACTCTTTTGAGGTAGAAAAGTCGCCCAAACCATCTCCGTGAATTACTTTTGCCAAACCGTCACCGTGTAAATAGCAACTTACTTTTGCAGTCTTTACCAATCTGTAATCTTTCTCAATACCATAAACATAAGATTCAGCCCAATCGAATTGGTCTTCTTTCCATTTTTTAATGGCTCTTTTAGTAGTGGGGCTAAAAGAACTTTCATCAAGGCTATCAATGTAATTTTGAACTACTTCCATTGACTCGGTGATAAAATGCCCACTTCCTGCTGCATAATCAATTACAGTCGGTAGCAAGTCATTTTTATTTCCTTGCTCAATTTTCTGTGCTGTAATTTCTTGAAATGGTAAACTTTTAATGATAAATCGGGCAATAGGAACAGGCGTAAAAAACTGCCCAGATTCTTGCTTTAATCCTGTGGTTAAGAGTAATTCAAAGAAATCACTCAAAAATTGTTGACGGTAATTGTAACGTATTTGATATACTTGAAGCAGTTCAACTACTTCTTTTACCACTTTTGCATTTTCTTCAAATGAAGCATCATCATATACTTCTTTTATCGCAAATTCATTATTTTTTTTAAGTCGAATTTCGGTTAAAATATCCTTGAATTTATCTCTGTATTGAACATCAACTTGTAAAAATTGTTTGTCAAATTCACTGTCGCTTACGTCTGTAACTTTCTTTTCCAAAAGTTCAAGCATCCCTCTGTTATAAAGGTCTGTCAGTCTTTTTTGAAATGAAATATGATTATCTTCTCCTTCAAGCCATTGGAAATGCAGTTGCTCGTCTGGATTTCTATTTTCATCAACTATTTTGCAAAGGAAAAGTGTAAATATTTTATTAAAGGCATTCGGCTTATCAGAAACTACATTATGTCTTAGTATTTCCAAAAAGCGGTTAAAAATAAAACTACTGTCTTCTTGCTTTAGAACTTTTAAATCATTTTTTGTAAGTGCTTTGCTTTGAAATTCATAAGGCGTTACCCAACTATCGAAAATACCATTGGTTTTAGGTAATTTATTCCAACGCTCGAAAAAGTCTTTTACATTTCCTGCTTGTCGGTAATCATCTTCAATCTTAACTATTGTGTTTTTAAATTCTATGTTTTTTCCTTGAAGTTGGGAAGCATATAGCATTAAAATATCTGCATCTTTATCCTGTTGGAAGTATGTAAAAAGTTGTCCTCCGTTACGCTCTAAATTTTTAAACTCCTTCTCAAACTCTACCCCCCAAGTTTTGCATTCAATCATTAAGTAAGCTGAACCATTGTCACGAGTTACCAAAATGTCGAGTCTTCCACTTGTGTTGTGTCCAGTTCTCCAAGATTTTTCTAAGCTAATATTTTGAGGTTTGTATCCCTTTTCAAGTAATCTATCTACACATTCTAATACAACCCAATCTTCAGGTTTAACAATGTTCTGAATAGTCTTATTTGAGTCTCCAAATTTTATTTTACCCCCGAAATTATATGTGGAGTTTTCAATGTCAATATCAATGGCGTAGCCATTGTATTTTTTATTAAAAATTCCCGAAGTGTTTTCTTTAGGTGTAAATCCTAATGTTTGTATGAAGTTTTTATAGTTCATTAGAATTTAATTTTTCCTTGTTTAACATTCTTACTTTTCAAATATTTTGACTGGCTTTCTGCTACGGTGAATACAGCGTCAGAACATTCATATTTATGAGCTTCCTCAACCAACTTGTCAGCAACATATAGGTTTTTCAATTCCGAATAATTCTGTCCTAAAAATTTTGCAAGTGCCACAAGGCTTGTGAATGGAAATTTTTTTCGTCCGTTTTCTATTTTAGAAATTTCAGTCATAATGATTCCAAAAGGCTGTCCAAACTCACTTTGGTTTAGCCCTTTCTTATTTCGCTCGGCTCTTAAAAACTCTCCAAATGTTGCCATAATTGATACTTGCTAAAATTAAACTTGCTAATAATTGGCAAGTTGTCGTAAGTTTTTCAAAGCACCAAATTTTTCTTGACTAACTAAAAATGAGTTGTTTGCCTTTTACTTCATTCAGCTTTGGGTGATATTCGGGGTAGATATTCTTTAATCTTTGTGTTGTATGGTTTGCTATGCCACTTTTAGTTTTGGGTAGAGAATAGTATATTTACTAAATAAAATCAAGGTGTTGCTTATTTCTTCACCCTCCCTCAAGTAATTATGAAAACAAAACAAGACATCGTAAACAACTGGCTTCCTCGCTACACTGGAGAAAAGCTAGAGAATTTTGGAAAATATATTTTGCTCACCAATTTCAGCAATTATGTAACCATGTTTGCACAATGGAATAAAGTAAAAGTAGTGGGCACAGATAGGCCCATGCAATGCGCCACTGCCAACGGCATCACCATTATTAATTTTGGAATGGGTAGCCCCGGCGCGGCTACTGTAATGGATTTGTTGACTGCCATTGAACCCGAAGCGGTATTGTTTTTGGGTAAATGCGGGGGATTGAAGAAACGCAATAAATTGGGCGATTTAATCCTACCCATTGCAGCCATTCGGGGGGAAGGTACTTCCAACGATTATTTTCCACCTGAAGTGCCTGCTATGCCCGCATTCGCCTTACAAAAAGCCATCTCTACTACCATAAGAGATTATGCGGTGGACTACTGGACGGGCACGGTTTATACCACCAATCGTCGCGTTTGGGAACACGATGATGTGTTCAAAGATTATTTAACCAAAGTAAGGGCTTATGCCATTGATATGGAGACCGCTACTATTTTTACAGTAGGGTTCTATAATAAAATTCCAACTGGCGCACTATTATTGGTAAGCGACCAGCCCATGATTCCCGATGGCGTAAAAACAGAAGCCAGTGATTCTAAAGTAACGGCTCAGTTTGTAGACAAGCACCTTAAAATTGGCATCGACTCTTTAAAACAGTTGATTAACAAAGGAGTTACGGTAAGGCATCTTCGTTTTTAGAATGGATAAATTCATTATTTAATTTACCCTATTTTAATGCATGGGCTGCTAGTTTAATCTTTCCAAAGAAATGGAAATAAAATAATGGCAAGGGTAATAATCATGATGTCTAACGCCGCTAATAGTCCCACCATTTCCCACCACCCAGCCTGAATAACAGATGAAAATGCTGCCGAAGATATCTTCATCAGTAATAGTAGTTGCGGGATGATGAGTGGGAAACCCATAATGGCCATCATTGCAGCCTGCTGCTGCGCTTTTGCAGCAATAGCTGCTAGAAAAGTAAAGACCAAGCTAAGGCTGATGCCTCCTAAAAAACTGACAAGCATAAAAGTCCCCATTTTTGTAATGGGATTGCCGAGTAATAAAGTAAAAATGGCGAGACTCAATCCATTCATTAACAGCATTAAAATGGCGTTGAAAATAAGTTTGGACAATACAAAATCAATAGGCCCTGTGATTGAGAAAAAGTAAAGCATTCTTCCCCTGCTTTCTTGTAGAAAACTTTTAGCAACTGCGTTGATGCATACAAATAATTGCAGTACCCAGAAAAGTCCATTCCATACTTTATCTTCTGGTTGCCCCATAGACAAGTATACCACAAAACTGGTAGAAGCGATATACAATAACACACCATAGAAACCATGCTGCTGGCGGGTTTCCAGTAAAATATCTTTCTTAATCAGGGATAATATGGTGGATGCACTACTCATGAAAACATTTTCTGCAACGCGGTTCATAGGTTTCTTTTTCTCCCAATAATACTTGACCTTCTGCGGTAGTTTTCCGGTAAGAGATATTGGCAATATTGCCACATTTCATACAAATGGCGTGTAGCTTGGTAATAAAATCGGCAATGGCCAATAATTTAGGCATTTGTCCAAATGGCTTACCCTGATAGTCCATATCGAGGCCCGCCACAATTACCCGAATGCCTTTGAGTGCCAAAGTTTCACAAACGTGTACAATTTCTTCATCAAAAAACTGCGCTTCATCAATACCTACTACATCTACCCCCTGCGTCATAAGTAAAATGGTCTGGGAATTATCAATAGGCGTGGAGGTAATGGTGTTTGCATCGTGACTAACTACGTCGTTTGCATCATACCTAGTATCTAAAGCAGGCTTGAATATTTCTACTTTAAGATTGGCAATTTTAGCACGTTTCAGTCGGCGGATCAGCTCTTCAGTCTTGCCACTGAACATGCTCCCACAAACAACTTCAATCCAGCCTCTGCGTTCACCCGAAAAATTTGGTTCTATAAACATGTAACAATAAAATATAAGTTATTGCGTTTCTTATTGGGTAATAACGCTCATTTGGTAATCCTCAAATGTATTGCATCCTATGGAAAGAGTGGGTACTTTAATAAATAAATTAAAAGAACAGTACGACCAACAGGTGGGTGCTGATAAATTGGCATTCACGGTACAACTGCTTTTAGCTGAGTTGCAATCTTTGCACTATACTGCTGCGGTTACGGGTAAAGTATCTGTTGTAATGCCCAATATTACTTTCAATTCAACATATGAAACCCCTGTTGAAGCGTTAAAGCAAGCCTCAAAAGAAGCAGCTCCTGAAGAAACAAATTGGTTATACAATACCAATATTGAAATACCAACATTGGTACACCAAGATAGGGTTGCAATTCCGCAGCTTAATGATATGTTGACCAAGCCTTTTGTAAATATAAACGAGCAACTGAAGGAACAAAAAACAGAGGTGGCTACTATATTAGATGATAGTCCTGTTAGAGATTTAAAAAAAGCAGTCAGTGTAAACGATCGCTACTTATTTGTTAATACTCTTTTTAGGGGTGATGAAAATATGTATGAACGAAGTATAAAGACGATTAATGGATTTGATATTTTTCCAGAAGCGCAGTATTGGATTCAGCGAGAGCTTAAAGTGAAATTAGGCTGGATTGATAGTAATGAGACGGTTCAATTATTTGATCAATTGATTAAGAGACGATTTTCTTGAATATAGGTTAGAATTCGGTTGCTTGCTCCATTTTTACTTTTTACATAATCGCCAGCTCTTTTGCCCGCTGCTTTTATCTTGGTTGAATTACTGCGTAAATCTTCCAACAAATATTTTATTTCCGAAGCATCTTTCGCCGTAAATGCAGCTTTGGCTTCAATCAATTCAATGGCTTCTCTGTATTTTTTATAAGTCGGCCCAAATACCAATGGAATCCCATATACAGCAGCTTCTAAGCTATTGTGAATGCCATCTTTGGTAAAGCCACCGCCAATATAAGCAATGGTGGCATATTGGTATAGCGAACTAAGCATTCCCATATTATCCATTACAATGGTTTGTGCAGTAATATGCTCGGGTGATGCAATAAAATTACTGTATCGAACGGCATTAGGATAAAGGGATAAACAAGCTTCAATACGGGTCTCGTCCACCGAATGTGGGGCAATAATATATTTGACCTGCTGGTTCGATTGGGAAAAATATTGCAATGCTTTATCATCATCCAGCCAAGTGCTTCCAGCAACAATTACATATTGGTGATTGCAAAAAGCAATAAGTTGTTCATCGGGTTTAGCCTGCTGTGCAATTTCCAATACACGGTCGAAACGGGTGTCCCCTGAAATACTTGAATGCGCTTGGTATCCGATGGATTGAAGCAACTGATAAGCGGGTTGATCTTGCACAAAAAGGTGGTTGAAATAGCCCAGCATATTTCGGTAAAAGCCACCGTACCACTTGAAAAATAAATGGTCGTTTCTAAAAATTCCTGATACAAGCAATGTAGGGATTTTCTGTTGATGCAATGTTTTTAAATAAAAATACCAGAATTCATATTTAATAAAGAGAGCTATGGAGGGACGAACTATTGTTAGGAAAAGAGCCGCATTGCGATTGCTGTCCATCGGCAGATAAAATACCCAATCTGCGATGGGATGATTTTTACGGACAGTATAACCTGATGGTGAGAAAAAACTGATCAGTATTTTATGATTTGGAAATCTAGTCTTTAGTTTTTCGGCCACAGGTAAGCCTTGTTCAAACTCTCCCAATGAAGCACAGTGCATCCAAATAATGGGATGCTTGTTCTGGTTCAATGCTTTTTCTATTGCATTGAATAAGCCAATTCTACCACTTACCCAAAGCCCTGCTTTTTTATTTACTGGTGAAATAATGCGAGCAATAATGGGATAAAGCCAAATAAATAATTGATAGAGCCATTGCATGTACAACAAATGTACAGCAGGATTTTGCTTTGTAGCATTGTTCCATCAATCTTTATAAGCTTTTTAGCCTAAATTTGGCGACCAGAAAATACGAGATTATGCGTCCCATTCAAATGGTAGATACCAAATCACAATACTTGGCCATCAAGCCTGCTATTGACGCAGCTATTCATGAGGTTTTAGATAGCGCGGCTTATATCAATGGAAAAGCAGTCCAGGAATTTACATTGGCATTGGGTAATTACATGAATGTAAAATATACCATCCCTTGTGCCAATGGTACAGATGCCTTGCAAATAGCCATGATGGCATTGGGTTTACAGCCGGGTGATGAAGTAATTACGCCATCATTCACCTATATAGCTACCACAGAAGTGGTGGCATTATTAAAGCTTACACCTGTATTTGTAGAAGTAGATCCCCACACATTTTGCATCAGTGCAGAAGCCATTCGTAATGCCATAACACCCCGTACCAAAGCCATTGTTCCAGTCCATTTATACGGACATGCTGCTCCAATGGAAGCCATCATGCAGATTGCCCAAGAATTTAATTTGTACGTAATAGAAGACAATGCACAGGCTATAGGTTGCGACTATCATTTTGCGGATGGAACAACGCAAAAAACGGGCACTATCGGTACTATTGGGACGACCAGTTTTTATCCCTCCAAAAATTTAGGCGCTTATGGCGATGGAGGTGCCATTTTTACCAACGATGAAATGCTGGCGCATAAAATGCGAATGATTGCCAATCACGGTCAGCAAAAAAGATATTACCATGAATTGGTGGGCTGTAATTCAAGGCTGGACTCGATTCAGGCGGCAATCTTACATATTAAACTGGCTAAATTAGATGAATACAATCGGGCGCGACAAGCGGTGGCTGCCTTCTATAATCAACAATTTGTGGGGCATCATAATATTATAACGCCCTTTGTTGCCAATTATAGCAGTCACGTTTATCACCAATACACATTGCAGTTAAACGGTGTAGATAGAGATGCGTTGGCCCAGTATTTGGCGGGAGTGAATATTCCATCTATGATTTATTATCCCGTTCCCGGTCACTTACAGCCCATGTTTGCGTCGTTTAAATTGGAGCATTTGGATATGCCGGTCACTGATGCGCTTACTAATACTGTAATTTCTTTGCCAATTCATACGGAAATGGATGAAGAACAATTAAATTACATCTGTTCTAATGTTCTCAATTTCCTAAATCAATAATCTTATGAAATGAGCTGTAACGGAATTTGCAGCCAACAGAAATATTAATTAGCAAATTCCATACGGCCATTAAAAAACAATAAAAAACTATCTTATGAAAATCGCTGTTGTAGGTACAGGTTATGTTGGACTGGTTACAGGTACTTGTTTTGCCGAGACGGGTAATAAAGTTACTTGCGTTGATATTGATCCATCAAAAGTAACCAAGTTATCGAATGGAGAAATTACCATTTATGAGCCGGGACTGGAAAAAATATTTCTTCGTAATTTAAAAGAAGGTCGCTTGGTTTTTACCACCAATCTTGCTGAAGGAGTAAAAGATGCAGAGATTATTTTTCTTGCATTACCAACCCCTCCCGGAGAAGGGGGTGCTGCGGATTTAAAGTATATATTGGGTGTTGCAAAAGACTTAGGAAAAATTCTGACTGATTATAAAGTGATTGTAGATAAAAGCACTGTGCCAGTAGGTACTGCAGCAAAAGTGCAAGCAGCCGTAGCCGAAAATTATAAAGGAGCATTTGATGTAGTAAGTAACCCTGAATTTTTGCGTGAAGGAGTTGCAGTAGATGATTTTATGAAGCCAGATAGGGTGGTAGTAGGAACACAATCTGAGCGCGCAAAAAAGTTGATGTCGGAATTATATGGCCCCTTTGTACGTCAAGGAAATCCAGTGATTTTTATGGATGAGAAATCGGCTGAATTGACCAAGTATGCAGCCAATTCTTTTTTGGCGGCTAAAATTTCATTCATGAATGAAATAGCACAATTGTGTGAGCGAGTAGGGGCAGATGTAGATATGGTGAGAAGGGGTATTGGGAGTGATGAAAGAATTGGAAAAAGGTTTTTATTTCCGGGCATAGGATATGGTGGAAGTTGTTTTCCAAAAGATGTGCAAGCATTGATTATGTCATCCGAAGAAGTGAATTATGATTTTAAAATATTAAAGGCGGTAGAAGAAGTGAATGAAGCACAGAAGCTGCACCTAATTCCCAAGATTACCAAGTATTTCAATGGAGATTTAAAGGGCAAACATTTTGCGTTATGGGGATTGGCATTTAAACCCAATACCGATGATATTCGCGAAGCACCAGCTTTGTATTTAATAGATGCATTAACAGCGGCAGGCGCAACGGTAGCAGCTTATGATCCTGAAGCAATGCCCAATGTGCAGAAGACCATTGGTGATAAGGTAAAATATGCAGAGAGCCAGTACGACGCACTTATAGGTGCAGACGCATTAATAATTGCCACCGAATGGAGTGAGTTTCGCACACCGGATTTTGACAAGATTGACAACGATTTAAAAGGGAAAGCCATTTTTGATGGCCGTAACTTATTCGAAGTAAAATTCATAACCGATAAGGGATATCACTACGAAAGTATTGGCCGCCATTAAACCAACCAACTATGTCACAAAAACGTGTACTTATTACCGGTGCTGCCGGCTTTTTGGGATCTCATCTTTGCGATCGCTTTATTAAAGAAGGATACAAAGTAGTGGGCATGGATAACCTGATAACAGGAGACCTGCGCAATATTGAACATTTATTTAAGCTGGAAGATTTTGAGTTTTACAACCACGATGTTTCAAAGTTTATTCATGTGCCCGGTAATATTGATTATATACTGCATTTTGCCTCACCTGCTAGTCCCATCGACTACCTAAAAATCCCCATTCAAACCTTAAAAGTAGGGGCATTGGGTACGCATAATTGTCTCGGATTGGCCAAGGCAAAGAATGCGCGTATGTTGGTAGCATCTACCAGCGAAGTTTATGGAGATCCGATGGTGCATCCGCAAACAGAAGAGTACTGGGGCAATGTAAATCCCGTGGGGCCAAGAGGCGTGTATGATGAAGCCAAACGTTTTATGGAATCTATTACCCGTGCTTATTATACATTTCATGGAGTAGAAACAAGAATCATAAGAATCTTTAACACCTACGGACCTAGAATGCGGTTGAACGATGGAAGAGCATTGCCTGCATTTATTGGTCAAGCACTTCGTGGAGAGGACTTAACTGTTTTTGGGGATGGTAGTCAAACCCGTTCATTCTGTTATGTGGACGATTTAATAGAAGGCATTTATCGGTTGTTGATGAGTGATTATACCATGCCAGTGAATATTGGTAATCCGCATGAAATTACGTTGAAAGATTTTGCGGAAGAAGTATTAAAATTGACGGGCTCATCGGTGAAAATAATTTATAAGCCATTACCAGTAGATGATCCCAAGCAGCGCAAGCCCGATATTACTAAGGCTCAAACCCTATTGAATTGGTCGCCAAAAGTAGAGCGAGCAGAGGGCTTGAAAAAAACCTACGAATATTTTAAATCGTTGTCACAAGAAGAATGGTCCAAGCAGCCTAAAGAATTTAATTCGGATAAATAATATTGTATGAATACAGTTGTTGCAGTAACAGGAAAGAGTGGACAGTTGGGATGGGAGTTGCAACAATTGGCTGCTGCTTTTGAAGATAGGTATGTTTTTATTTTTACGGATCGCTTACAGTTAGATCTTTCGAACCCTTCTAGTATTGCTCCTTTTTTTGAGCAATACCGCCCTGCTTATTTTATCAACTGTGCGGCTTATACGGCGGTAGATAAGGCAGAATCTGAACGGGAAGCGGCACTATTGGTAAATGCAACAGCGGTGGAACAAATAGCCATCGCTTGTGAATTACACCAGTGTAAATTAATTACCATTTCTACCGATTATGTTTTTGATGGAAATGGAACAACGCCATACAAAACAGATATGGAGACCGATCCAGTAAATTATTATGGGTATTCCAAATATTTGGGAGAGCAACTGGCACAGCAAAATAATCCTTCTTGTATTATTGTAAGAACATCTTGGGTGTACAGTGTACATGGTAATAATTTTGTGAAGACGATGCTTCGTTTGATGCGGGAGCGAACTGAATTAAAAGTGGTAAGTGATCAAATAGGATCACCTACTTATGCGGCAGATTTGGCGGCGGCATTGATGCTGGTTGTTGAAGTGCAGGAAAAAGGAAATATGCATTCGGGCATTTATCATTACAGCAATACGGGCATAATATCTTGGTATGAATTTGCGGAATCCATTCGCAGCTTTGCAGCATTGAACTGTAAGTTGATACCTATTACCACTCCAGAATATCCTACTCCAGCAAAGCGTCCCGCTTATTCGGTGATGCACACAGATACTTTTGCAAAAGATTTTAATATCCCTTTAAAAGAATGGGAGGGCAGTTTGAAAGATTGTATGCAGTTGTTGTTGAAATAAAGTTGACGTTTATTTATTTTGAAAAAATAATATTTGATTTGAAGGAATGCAATCTTTTTTGAATTGTAAAAGCATAGATATGAACGCCTTCTCCAAAATATTTTTTCCAAAGTTGGAGTGATCCATCATGGGACATTCCAATTTCAAGAATATTAATATTTTGACCCTTGCATTAAAAAAAATATTTTTCTAAATATCAAAATAATGATCCCATTTATGAATAAGTTTTCCAGTGCGGTTATAAAATGATTTCCTTAAAGTATTGGATTCCATAGAATAAATTGCTTTATTTTTATTTTATAGTAAATATATAAAGAAACTGCCATTTTGGCGAAATAGTGTGAAAGTCAATAAAATTGAAGTTACACAAAAAATTTTAACTCCTTTTGAAGATAGTTTGGAAATTAGTACTAATATATTTTTGTTTTATAGCCTCCGTAAATTAATAAAACAACTGTATGAGGCTAAAATTTCATAATGGTAATATTATTCGCATCTTTTCAAAATCAAGTGCTAAACATAGCGGATGAAAAAACTTTATTTTTAAGTCCTAACAGCACAGACCAGTTAGGTTTTAGCCATTAAATATTTACTTTACATTCGTTACTAGCGGATTTTCACTCCACTATACTTTCAGTTACCATTTCTTTAATATTGCTATTGGCTATTATGAAAAATATTTGCTATATTTTTTTTACGTGGTTGCTCACTCTCAGTACATGCCTTTATGCCACTGAGCCTGCTTTACCTATAAAACTTAGCTGTGAATACTTGCAAAATCCACTTGGTATTGATATCACTCAGCCTAGGCTTAGCTGGAATCTTTCCTCAGTTCAAAGAGGTGATTACCAAACTGGATATGAAATAATGGTAAGCAGTGCTCAGAATGCAGATCGGATTTTACTTGGGGACTGTTGGACTACTGGTAAGATCAATTCCACTCAAAGCCTGCATATTATATACGAAGGCAAGCCTTTGCAACCTTTTACAAAATATTATTGGCGCGTAAAATGGTACGATAAAAATGGCGTAGCCTCTGCTTGGAGTGCTGCCGCTAGTTTTGAAACGGCTGCGCTAAAGCAACACCACTTCAGCGCCAAATGGATTGGAGATGGAAGCAAACAATTTATCAAAGACGAAGATTTTTACCAATATGATCCCATGCCTTTGTTTAGAAAACAAATTAATATCAATAAAAAAATTGCGACTGCAAGAATGTATATTTCGGGACTGGGATATTCAGAAGTTTTTATCAACGACAAAAAACTAGGCGACCATATGCTTGATCCCGGCTTTACTGCCTATCGCAAACAAGCACTTTACGTTACCTACGATATTACCCAGCTTTTAACTGGCCAATCACTAAATACAATCGGTATTATGTTGGGTAATGGTTGGTTTAATCCACTTCCGTTGCGCTTATTTGGTCAATACAATTTAAGAAATGTACAGCAAACTGCAAGGCCATGTGTGAAGGCGCAAGTGCTGATAAAATATACCGATGGCAGCACTGAAACTATTGTCACCAATGATAGCTGGCAAACCGCTCCTGGCCCGGTTACACGCAATAATGTTTTTCTTGGTGAAGAATATGATGCGCGACTAGAAAAAAAATTCACCGAAAAAATTGGCTGGAAAAATGCTGCCATTGTGAGCGGACCTGCTGGTGAATTATCTGCTCAACTTCAACCCCCAATTCGGGTCACAAAAATCATAAAGCCCATTGCTATTAAAGAAGTAGGTAAAGACAGTTTTGTGGTAGATATGGGACAGAATTTTGCAGGCGTAGCACGCATAAAAGTAAAGGGGCCAGCAGGTGTCACTGTTTCATTGCGTTACGCAGAAATTGCACATCCCAATGGATCTATTAATTGGATCACAACTACAGCAGGGCATATAAAAGAAATATGGAATTTAAATGGTGGCCCTGGTGCTCCAAAAACCGCTTGGCAGAAAGATTGCTATACTTTAAAGGGAGTTGGTATGGAGACTTGGAATCCAAGATTCACCTTTCATGCTTTTAGGTATATTGAAATTACTGGATGGCCTGGTAAACCACCCACGCTTGATGATATTGAAGGCTTACGCATGAATACCGATTTGATTCAGGAAGGTAATTTTGAGTGCGCTAACCCAATGTTTAATACCCTTCACGATAAAATCCAATGGACGTTTTTAAGTAATGTATTCAGCGTTCAATCCGATTGTCCCGGCAGAGAAAAAATGGGTTATGGTGCTGATATAGCTGCCACTGCAAGTGCTTATATGCACAATTATAATATGGCCAATTTTTATAAAAAAACGGTACAGGATTTTGCGAATGATCAGCAACCAGATGGTGGATTAACTGAGATAGCTCCTTATACGGGTATTGCTGATAGAGGCTATGGCGGCGAATCTGGCCCATTGGGTTGGCAATTGGCATTCTGTTATTTACAAAAGAAACTCTATGATCAATATGGAGATAAAAAAATTATTGAAACCCAATATCCAGTTTTTAAAAAGCAAATGGATTTTTTGCAACACAAAGCCATACAAGGATTGTTTCATTGGGATATTGGTGATCATGAAGCCATAGATCCAAGAGCAGAAGCATTTTCTGCTGCTTGCTTTTATTATCACCATGCATTACTGGCAACTGAATTTGCAGGTATTTTAGGAATTAAAGAAGATGCAGAAAAATATGGTCGACTAGCCAATTCAATTAAAGACAATATTGTAAGGAAATACCTAGTCCCAAATACGGGCAGATTCGATAATGCAACACAAGCAGCCCAACTATTTGCCTTGTGGTACAAGATTAGTCCCGAAATAGATAAAACTTTTGAAGTATTGATGCAAGAATTTTCTCGGCATAATAACCATTTATCTACAGGTATTTATAGTACAATGATGCTCTTTGATGTGTTAAGAGAGAAAGACAGAAATGATATTGCCTATACCATTGCCAATCAAAAAGGGTATCCTGGTTGGGGATATATGTTGGCAAATGATGCTACAACACTTTGGGAGTCTTGGTCAAAGCCAGAGTCCAGTTCTTATAATCACCCTATGTTTGGTTCCATAGATGAATGGTTTTATAAATCTTTATTGGGTATTAATGCAGCAGCACCTGGGTATAAAAAAATTATTATAAAACCCCAGCCAGTCTCCTTATTGTGGGCAAAGGGATCTTATGAATCTGTTTATGGAATAATTGAAAGTGATTGGAAAAAAGAAGCGGACAAATTTCAATTACGAGTAACCATACCAGTAAATACTAGTGCTGAAATATGGTTACCGGCCAATGAAAAGAATAAGATTAGTGAAAGTGGAGATAGTCATTTCTACACCAATGATATCAGTTTTCAGAAATATGAGAAAGGCTATGCTGTAATAAAAGTTGGAGCAGGCAGTTATCATTTTTTAGTATATTAATAGTCATATTTTAATGAACGATTATACACCATCATGCAAAAATCAAACTCTAAAAATTCAAGACGTAATTTCCTCAAACAAGCATCTATTACAGCATTGGGATTCTCTATTGTGCCGAGACATGTTTTGGGCGGGAAAGGATTTATAGCACCTAGTGATAAACTTAATCTTGCCTGTATTGGAATAGGGGGACAGGGTTCATCTGATATTGCCGCTTTTGTTAAAAGCCCACACGTAAATATTGTTTCCTTATGTGATGTGGATGATAAAATGGCTGCTAAATCTCGAGGGCTTTTTCCCAAAGCATCTTATTTTAAAGATTACCGAGAAATGCTCGACAAAGAACTTAAGCAAATTGATGCGGTATCTGTTTCTACCCCCGATCATACCCACGCAGTTGCTAGTTTGGCTGCTATGCAACGTGGTAAGCATGTATACGTGCAGAAGCCCCTTAGTCACGATATTTACGAAGCTAGGATACTAACACAAGCTGCTAAAAAATATAGAGTAGTAACACAAATGGGTAATCAAGGTGCTTCCTATGAAGGAGTAAGAAAAATGCAGGAATGGTATAATGCAGGTATTATTGGAGATGCAACGCATATATATTGCTGGACCAATCGCCCTATTTGGCCACAAGGTTTTGGCAAGCCTACTACAAAAGATGCAATACCCAAAGAATTGGATTGGAATCTTTGGCTAGGCCCCAATCAATTTGAGGAATATCGTGATAATTATGTCCCTTTTAATTGGCGCGGTTATCCTTCATTTGGAACAGGCGCATTGGGTGATATGGGTTGTCATATCATTGATCCAGTATTTAGAACTGCTGGATTAAGTTATCCAACCGAAGTGGAATGCAGCGTGGTGAATTTGTATGAGAAAATGTGGACGGCTTCTTATCATCCGGATTGCTTTCCCGCAGCTTCTTCTTTAAAGTTAAAATTTCCAGGAAAGAATGGTAAGCCAGATGTGAAATTATTTTGGATGGATGGAGGTATTTTACCAGAAAGGCCCGAAGAGCTTGGAGCAGATGAGTCAATGGGAGATTGGGGTGGTGGAGCAATAATAGCAGGCACCAAAGGCAAAATGATGTGTAATACCTATGCCGAGAATCCTACCTTACTTCCTACTTCAAGAACTAAAGAAGTAAAATTATCAGAAACCATTAAACGTGTTCCAGAAGGGCATTATGTACAGTGGGTAAATGCTTGTATGGCAGGATATGGTAAGCATGAGTTGAGTTCTTCTTTTGAACATGCGGGGCCATTAACTGAAACTATTCTAATGGGTAATTTGGCCTTGCTTTCTTGGAATCTGAAGAATGACAAAGGAGAATTTACTGGTCGAAAAAAATTGTTGTGGGATGCTGCACAAATGCGAATCACCAATTTTGAGCCAGCAAATCAGTTTGTAAAACGTGAATATAGAGCAGGATATAATTTAGATTTATAATGGCATCAATTTTTAAATGCTATGGCTACTTATCCAGTATTAACTCCACCCTATCAAAATCATTTACTCAGCACCAGTTCTATAATTCAATTGATGGCATACGCAACTAATATTAATAAATTTTTAGTTCCTGCAAAATGTTAATGAGCGGATTCCATTTGGTAATACAATAAAATCAATAAATATTAATATATGAAATTCTTGACCATTTTTCTCTCAAGTATTATTTTTTTAAAACTACAAGCCCAGCCAAGTCTCACTATTACTAATTTTGGGGCAATGGCAGATGGTAAAACCATCAACACCAAATTTATTCAATCTGCAATTGATTCATGCAATAAAATTGGTGGTGGTACCGTATATATTCCAAGTGGAGTTTTTATGACTGGGTTTATTCAATTGCGCAGTAATGTGCAAATATATTTAGCTGCTGGTGCTGTACTAAAAGGTAGTGCTAGTGTAGCTGATTACACGGTTGGTAAATCAGTTAAAGGGATGTTTTATGGTGAGGATCTGGTGAATGTTTCCTTTGCTGGTGAAGGAGAAATTAATGGCAATTCAGACGCTTTTTTTAATGTTGCGAAACAGCATAACTACATTGATTTTGACAAACATTTTGTTCGACAAGGACAAGCTTTTTTCGATGCTTTATTACCTGCAGATGGGCCTGTTTTTTATGCTGCACGACCAGATATGACGCTCGTAATTATGCACAGCCAACAAATAAAGATTACTGGAATTCGTTTTGTGAATGCGCCCAGCTGGACTATGCGTATTGGCGATTGTGAAGATGTATTGATTGATGGAATTTCTATTGCGAATAATCCTTTAATTCCAAATAGCGACGGTATTCACCTCACCACTTCAAGGCTGGTACGAGTGGCCAACTGCAATATTATTGCGGGTGATGATGCTTTAATTGTTACTGGCTTTGGAGATGATATTAATATGGATAATGCATCTGATGGAAAGGTAAAAAAAACATATCAATATGGTAATAAAACAGGTATCGCAGAAAATATTGTAGCCACCAATTGTATATTTAAATCAAATTCTGCAGGTATTCGAGTGGGTTACGGAAAAGGAAATATGCGCAACCTTATTTTTTCAAACATTATCATTCATCAATCCAATAGAGGTGTTTTAATAAATACAAGAGAGGAAGGATCTGTAGACAATGTACTTTTCAATAATTTCATTATTAATGCAAAGCACTTGGGTGGTACTTGGTGGGGTAGGGGAGAACCAATTCATATATCTTCCTACCCTATTAGTAAGGGAATTAATAATGGTACTATCAGCAATATTAGATTTAGTAATATGCATATTGTTGCTGAAACAGGTATTGTGGTATGGGCAAATGAAATGGGTAAAGTGAAGAATTTAACCTTCGATAATTTATCTATTAAAATAAACAATAGCAATTATGTAACTGCATTTGGTGGCAATATAGATTTAAGGCCTACAACAGATATCGCTACTAATATTTTTAAAAGAGATTTGCCTGCATTTTTATTGTATAATGTTGATGGGGTGAAATTGAAAACTGTCTCTAATATTTTCAATGGTAAAATGCCTGCATTCTACACTTATGGATTAGAAGTTGCTGATAGTAAAAATGTAGTGATAAATGATTGTGATTTTACTCCAGCTTCTAATGTTTTTGTTCCAGTATTTATTCATAAGTCTTTGCCAGTAAAACTGAAAAAGTAATGGTGTGAAGTTGGATAATGGCCAATTTTAATAAGCAAACAAATTTTCATCTGATAATTTTATAAAAGCAATTATAAATCACGATAAATATCCCAACCAAACCTAAATAAAGTTGCTATTACTACCAGTAAAAAGAAGACGCGTATGAACTGGTTGCCTTTATAAATAGCCAACCTAGCTCCCAATATACCACCAAGGCCATTACTGATAGCCATGGGAATAGCAATGGACCAAAGGATACTGCCCTTTAATAGAAATAAAAAGATGGATCCTAGATTGGTTGCCAAATTAACCAGCTTTGCGTGTGCAGAAGCTTTTAAAAAATCAAAACCTAAGATGCCAATAAATGATACAATAAAAAAACTACCAGCACCCGGTCCTATAAATCCATCATAGAACCCAATCACTACACTTATTAATATTGAATACTTCCATTCTTGCTGTGGAGTAATTACTCGATGTGAGGCTTGACCAAAATTTTTCTTGGTATAAGTATAAATAGCAGTTGCAATCATTACTACAAAAATAATCGGCTTCATATATTGGTTACTCACTACTGTTAGCAATTGAGAGCCAGCAAATGCTGCACAGAACGCAATTGCCGCCATAATACTTACCTGCTTCCACTTTACTTTTATTTTTTGTAAGTACTGTTGTGCTGCAAAAGCAGTACCCGTAAATGCTGAAACTTTTAAAGAGCCAATTACCGTTGCTATCGGCATTTGTGGTAGTAGAATGAAACCCGCAGGCAACTGTATTAATCCACCTCCACCTACAATTGAATCTACAAAACCAGCTAAGAAAGCAAATAAACAAAGTAAAATTAAAATGTATAGTTCTGGCTGCATCAATATTTTTTTGTTTTAATATTCGCAATGATCAATCCAATAATAACAATAACTCCACTTAAAATATGTATGGTGGTTATTTCTTCACCCAATAACACCACTGCTTCTAAGGTGCTGAATACAACTATCAGGTTGCCAAAAAGCACCGTACTTCCTGTTCCAATTTTTTTTATGGCAATATTCCAACACCAGAATGCAAATACCGAAGCTCCCAAACCTATATAAATGATGGAACTGATTAATACGCTATCCCATTGCGTATGAGTTAGTCCGCTCATATTCTGTTCTATTAAATAAAATGGAAACAACATTAAAGTACCCAACGTAAAAAGAATAAATAAAAAACTAAGTGAACTCATTTCCGAGGGCTTCTTACTAATTAAAACATTGTAAATAGCAAACGAGAAAGCACCTGCCAATATCCATAAATCACCAGTGGAAAAATGAAAAGCAGCTAATACTGCCCAACTACCCTTTGATAGCAATAGTAATATCCCCATTATACAAATAAATATACCCGCTATTCTATATATCCCTAAACGTTCCTTCAGAAAAATTACAGCCATTGCCGTAGCAAAAATAGGAGATGAGGTAGTACCAATTAAAGCCATATTAATTGCAGAAGTATAATGGCCCGCTATATAAACAAATGTATTAAACAACGCAATGCCGGTGAGTGATAACCAAAAAAATATTTTCCAATGTTTTTTGGCTATTCTGTATTCAATAGCAAATGGTTTCCATGCAAATGGGATAAGTACAATACTTGCAGTAAGCCATCGGTAGAAAGCGAGACTAACAGGTGAAATTTGAGTACTCACTTTTCTTGAAATAATGAAATTACCCGACCACAAGACTACAGCAATTAATGCAAGTAAAACTCCTTGTAAGTTATTGCTGATATTTATTCGTTTGATCATTGTTTTAAAGCACCCGCAAATTGAAAATTATAATCTCCCTTAATGCGTTCCATAGGCGGATTGAAGTAGCCAAATTTCAAGTCGGGAAATTCTTCTTGAATTAAATCCATCAATTGTTGCACTCCCAACATTTCTCCTGTTTCATTAATCCCTATTTTACCCATATACCAATCTGGATCAATATTAAAATTTCTCCATTGAATCATATTCAATCCTGTTTCACGAATCAATTTGCACAATGCTTCATATTCTGCTTCACTATCTGTAATTCCAGGAAATACAAAATAATTGATGCTGCTCCAACCGCCATGCTTACGCATCACTTTCAGACTTTCTACAATATCCTCAAACTGGTAATTATTGGGTCGGTAGTAGGCTTCATAAATATGTTTCTGCGCAGAATTAGTGCTCACGCGAATACTGTTCAGTCCCGCCTTACAAAGTGCATCTACTGCTGCTGGTTTTGAACCATTGGTATTGATATTGATATTTCCCCTGTCGGTATGTTTTCTAATTTCTAAAATAGATGCTTGAATGGTCTCCCACATCAACAAAGGTTCACCCTCACAACCTTGACCAAAACTTACAATAGGAAATGGTGCATTCATTAAATGCGGCACCGTAAATTCTATAATCTCTTCTGCACTTGGTTTGAATGTGAGTCGATCCTGTGTACTCACAATGGTTTCTTCTTCTGGTTGGAATGAGATGCAGCCAATGCAGTTGGCATTACAAGCTGGTGAAGTAGGGATGGGGCATTCCCACCTACCCAACGAAAAGTTTCTAGCTGCGGGACAATGGTAGGTCATGCAACATTTCTCCATCAGGTGTTTTACCAGTCGATTGTTTGGATAATTATTGAGTAAATACTGGGTGCCCGATTCAATTTTTTTATCATCATAACCTGCAGCCTCTTGGCGAATATCTTTCTCAATACGAACGGCAGGTACATAATTTTTATTATTCATCCATCCCACTGCTGTATAACAAAAAAGCGGAAGCGTGGGGGCATCAGACAAGGTTTCGTAAGCAGCAAGAAATAATCCGGTATGCGCAGGTGGAATAAAAGCTGCTACAGCCCATCCTTTTTCACATAAGCGCATTTCACCCGTGTGTACATCTACGCCAATACCTCTTCTGCCGGGTAATTCGTAAAGATTACCTCCATCAGGTAATTCAATCCATTGCTCCTGTGGTATGGGAAAAGCGTCCCAGCCTGCACGTCCCACTGCATACAAAGTATCATCTTCAAATATATTTCCCTCGCCATCGGAGTACAATAGGAAAGGCATTGTGGTAGTAGGCATTTTTTGTAACATTTATTCAATGTGTAATCTTCAATCTTGTTGCTGATTTATTTTTTGTTGGACAAATAAATTAAATTCTTGTGTTACTTTCTCATCTGCTGCTTCATCTAATTCTTTTTGAATTAACTTATTGTTCTTAAAATCGACTGTTAGTAATCCATCCTTCAATACTATATTATTGAGATCACTCCATTTAAACCTTTTCTTTGGAAAAGTATTCATCACTATTTCTTCAGAATCAAATGCAATTTCTTCGGGAAACTTAACTTGTTTTTCAAGCATGGCTGCGATCAAGTAAATCAATGAAATCCAAATTCCATCTTTCTGCATATACCAGCCAATGGCTGCGAATAACAATGCGAGTCTATAAAAAGGTTGAACACCTCTTTGCTTTTGCCAGTAACAGAAAGCCAGCCAACTTATTATAGCAATACAAAAAACAAGTGCCACTGGTAAACTTGCAGGATATTGAATGGCTGTATAAATAAAAGCGGTAATGGTGAGCAATAGCATGAGTTGACTGATGCCATCAATCATAGCATAGCTGCGCTTTTTTAGTACAATGATATAGTCGTATGTTTTCATTTAAGCCACCATTAAATTACACAAACGCCATAGTAAATGAGCGCCTACATTACTGTCCCAATTGGTTTCACCCACACCTATCTCCACCAAATCAAAGCCAATTAATTCTTTCCCACTATCCTTTATTTTTTTAATCAGATAAATCATTTCTTCACTTTCAAAACCACCACATACTGGCGTTCCTGTATTAGGGCAAAGTTTGCGATCTAGTCCATCTATATCAAAACTGAGGTATACTTTTTGGGGCAATTGCGCCACAATTTCTTCGGCAATTGTTTTCCAAGTCTGTCCCTCAAATAGTCGCTCTTTAATATGCTTATCAAAATAAGTCACCACCCTTGAATTGCTATTGCAGATATAATCAAATTCCTCTTCACAAAAATCGCGCACGCCTACTTGTACTAGTTTGGTTAGTGAATGAATTTCGTTAAGTGCATTGTACATAATGGAAGCATGCGAATAATTGAAATCAGCATATTTGGTTCTTAAATCACAGTGAGCATCAATTTGTAGTACACTAAAATCTCCATGCTTTTCTGCCAAGGCTTTCATCAATCCAAGTGCACTGCTATGGTCTCCTCCAAGTACTGCAACTAGTTTTCCTTTGTCGAGTAATTCCTTGCAATTATCATACACCCATTTATTCAAAAACAAACCACCCTCATTAATTTCTTTTAGGCTCTTACACATGAATTTATTTTTCTCAGGTTCTGCTCCTTGAGAAATATAATCAATATAGAGTTCGGCTTCTCTACGAAGATAGTCGCTTTTGAAAAGTAATTTTTTATCAATGGGACGCATATAAAATCCCTGTTTCCATCCTGCATTTCCGTCTACATCTAAAATGTCTACTTGAAGGCTCGATTTTAGAATATGATCAGCCGCTCTTGCAGTGCCTGCACCGTGACTAACGGTTACTTCCCATGGTACAGGAAGAATTACTAAACGGGCATCTGCTTCAGTGGAGGGAAGTCCGAAAATATTATTGTTGGGGTTGGATACCGCATTGGGGTTAAAGCCAGTTAAATCCATCATAATTATCGTGCATTGAAAACAGGGCGCAAGTTACAGCCATTTTCGCAATACAGCTATTTTTTAACTCCTAATCTTCACTCAAAGCAATTGCCAACAATAACCATTCTTAATTGTTTTTTAAATTAGCTTTGCAATTCCAGCATAAGTAATAAGCATATTGCCAGAAGAAATTTTTATATATGAAAACAACCCATATCATCATTCTCGTATTAATTGCTGCGGCAATTGCAGTATTGGTACAATATACAGGCGATTTAACCACTTATGAAACCATCGCTTCTGCCAAAGAAAAAGAAGGCAAATTTGTTAATTTGATTGCCAAACTCGATCAACATAAACCGGTTGAATACGATGCAGTTAAAAACCCGAATTACCTCAGCTTTACTGCAATAGATACATTGGGCAATTCAATTAAAGTGATTTACCACGATAATAAGCCTACCGATATGGAAAAAAGTGAGCGAATTGTATTGAAGGGAAGGGTAAAAGATGGGCTTTTTGAGTGTAAAGACATCTTGCTAAAATGCCCCTCTAAATACAAAGACGATCCCAAAGCAATGCAGCAATTGCAGACTTCTAACTAGATTTTTTTGAAACGAATTGTATTTCCATGAATTATATAGGTGAGCATTTACTGCCGGGACAAATAGGTCATTTCTTTGCCATATTAAGTTTTATGGCTTCCTTACTAGCAACAATTGCTTTTTTTAAAGCCAGTCGAAAAAACATCCCTGCCGATCAAGAACCATGGCTTAAACTGGGCAGAATAGCTTTTTTGATAGAAACCATCAGCGTAGTTTTACTTTTTGTGGTATTGTATTATATTATTTCTAATCACTTATTCGAATATAAATACGCCTATACCCACAGCGATAAAAGCTTGCAAATAGAGTATTTATTGAGTTGCTTTTGGGAGGGTCAAGAAGGCAGTTTCATGTTATGGAGTTTTTGGCATTGTGTACTTGGATGGATTATTATTTGGAAAGGTGGTAAATGGGAAAGTGGCGTATTATATGTGATTTCCTTTGCACAGTTTTTTATTGCAAGCATGTTAATTGGTATTTATTTTTTTGGATCTAAAGTAGGTATCAGTCCCTTTGCATTACTGCGCAATGAAATGGATGCCCCCATTTTTAGCAGACCAGAATACCTTCAGTTTATAAAAGATGGCACTGGCCTAAATATTTTACTACAGAATTATTGGATGGTGATTCATCCACCAATATTATTCTTAGGATTTGCTTCTACCATAGTGCCTTTTGCTTATGCATTTGCAGGATTGATGAAGAATGATCATAGTTGGATTAAACCTTCCTTGCCTTGGGCTGCTTTCTCTACGGCAATTTTAGGAACTGGCATTATGATGGGCGCTGCTTGGGCTTATGAAAGCCTCTCTTTTGGTGGTTATTGGGCATGGGATCCTGTAGAAAATGCATCATTGGTGCCTTGGCTTACGTTGGTGGCAGGACTTCATACTAACCTTATTTATAAGAACAGTGGATATTCTTTGCGACCCACTTATTTCTTTTATATCATCAGCTTTACACTGATCTTATATTCTTCTTTTCTAACAAAAAGTGGAATATTGGGTGATACTTCTGTACATGCATTTACAGACCTTGGATTAAATGCACAATTGCTTTTATTTATCTTGGTGTTTTTTATTCCAGCAATGGTATTATATTTTATCCGCTACAAATCAATCCCTTCTATACAGAAAGAAGAGCAGACTTACAGTAGAGAGTTCTGGATGTTTATTGGTTCATTGGTCTTGTTTTTATCGGGTATGGTAATTATTGCAAAGACATCCACACCCGTTTGGAATAAATTATTTGGAACCAAAATTGCCCCACCCGAAGACCCAGAGTTTGCGCACAACCAAATTCAGATTTTTGTAGTAGTGATTATTGGTTTACTCACCGCTATTACACAATATTTAAAATACAAAGACACGCCTAAATCAGTTTTCTGGAAAAAAATTGCTATCCCTACTGTAATTGCACTGTTGATTACCATACCCATCAGTATTTGGGGTGATATCAGTTATGTTAAGAAAGGCCCTGGCTTTTTAGCAGCCATTCACTTGGCTATTTTCACTTCTGTCTATTCCGTGGTGGCTAATATTAGTTATTTGTGGCTGGGATTAAAGGGAAAAATTAAAGCAGCAGGTGCTTCAGTTGCACATATCGGATTTGGATTGGTATTGGTTGGAATACTTATTTCATCTAGCAAAAAAACAGTCCTTAGTTGGAATACTACGGGTGTAACTCCTTTGAAAGTAACAGAAGGTGAAAAGGGAAATGCCGCTGGTAGTCCCGCAGAAAATTTAACCCTCTTTAAAAATATAGCCACGGATATGGGGAAGTATATGGTGACTTATACCATGGATACCACCAACCCTCGTGATAGAAAACGCTATTTTGAAATTGATTTTAAAGCCAATAATGGAGATGAACGTTTTCAGCTCTATCCCGATGTAATAAAAAACAACAAGGGAATGGACGGCTTTGCGGCCAATCCCGCTTCTAAACATTATTGGAACAAAGATATTTTTGTGTACGTCACATCCTTTCAAGAGAACAAGGGGTCTGATACGGTATCTTTTAAAAATCGAGAAGTTAAAGTGAAAGACACTTTATTCTATAGTAATGGATTAATGATTTTAAATAATGTGGGCGTAAATCCCCCAGCCCAACAGTCCAAATTCAAGCAAGACGAGACGGCTCTATTTCTAGATATAACCGTAATATCTAAAGAAGGTAAGCAATATAAAATTTATCCTGGCATTGCATTGAAGGGGCAGGAGTTGCGTTCTATTCCCGATACGGTGATATCACAAAGCTTGATTTTAAAGTTCAATAAAGTGTTGGATCAGTCCTCTGGTAAATTAGAAATAGGCGTAAAAGAAAGTGAAAGTATTACGGATCTCATCACCCTAAAAGTATATGAGTTCCCCATGATTAATATACTCTGGATAGGTATAGTGGTAATGGTAGTAGGTTTGGTGATGTCTATTATTCAGCGGGTTAAGCTGAATAAAAAAACGGGATTGAAAACAGCATAGTGGGGGTTACATTTTTCGTTTCATGGTATTAATATCAGTCAGTTTGACTATTTTTAACCATCGTGCAGCAACGAATTCATCATATTGCATCCTTTCTACTCTTATTATTATTAGGGTTTAGTAATGCCGTATCTGCGCAAGAGAAGGGCATATATGATACAACAAGGGTATACGCTTTTATAACGCCACAAGGAGATACCATTGGTCTCTCTTATTTGCCTACTGTGCAAGTAATAGGTAGAATGACGGCACAACAAAGAAACTATTGGGCCAACTGGACCAGGCTTCGCAACGCAGTTTACGTTACCTATCCTTATGCAAAAGCAGCAAGTAGGATAATGAATGAAATAAACGCTTTGTTAACCCACGTGACCGATCGTAAGGAGCGACGGAAAATAATTCATTCAAGAGAGAAAGAGTTAAAGCAACAGTTCACCGATAAACTCACCAACTTATCTGTTTATCAAGGAAGGGTATTGATGAAACTCATTAATCGTGAAACAGGTAATAACTGCTATGAAATCATTCATGAATACAAAGGGTTTGTAAATGCTGCATTTTGGCAGACTGTCGCGGTAATATTTGGGAGTAATTTAAAACAGGCATATGACCCATCAGATAAAGATGCTGAAATGGAAAAGATAGTAAAAGATGTGGCCAAAATGTATGGCTACCCTGGTTAAAGCAGCGTTGCCAAATAGTGTTTGAATTCAGCCCTTGAAATCATTCTTGCCCCAAAGCTTTCCAAATGTTGGGTATATACTTGGCAATCTATTAATTGCACCCCTTGATTTTGCAGCACTCGCACATATTGAATAAAGGCAAACTTACTGGCATTGGATGATTTGCTAAACATACTTTCTCCAAAAAATAAATTACCCATTTGAATGCCATATAACCCGCCCACCAATTTGCCATCAAGCCAGGTTTCTGCACTGTGGGCATGACCAAGCTGGTGTAGCTGAATATAGGATTGCTCAACTGCAGGAGTAATCCAAGTGCCTACTTGATCCGCCCGCTTCACCAATTTACAGGCATTGATTACTGCGGCAAAATCTTGGTTGATGGTAAATTCAAACTTCTTTTTTTTAATGAGCTGATGCATGCTTTTAGCAACAATCAATTGCTGGGGAAACAGAACAAAACGAGGGTGGGGACTCCACCAGAGCGGGGTATTTCCTTCATACCAAGGAAAAATTCCTTGCTGGTAAGCCAATAATAAACGATCCACAGATAAATCTCCACCCATAGCCAATAATCCATCTTCCATTGCTGCTTCAATAGGTGGAAACCAAAGCTTATCGGATAATATATGCAAGGGAGGGGGATTAAGTAATTTAAATAAAAAACCTCCAAGTAATTAAACTTGAAGGTTTTTTCTGTGGGAGCACACGGGTTCGAACCGCGGACCCTCTGCTTGTAAGGCAGATGCTCTAAACCAACTGAGCTATGCTCCCTTCCTTGTTTGGGAGTGCAAAAATAGGGTCTACCGATTAACTGCCAAAAAAAAAGATGTTTTTTTATGAGATTAATCTAAATCTTCCTTTTTAAAGCCTCAATTTGTAGCTTTGTAATATGTCAATTCATTTTTCTATCTCAGAACCCAAGCCTTGGGAAGCTTTTGATGCTGAAACAGATACGGCCCTGGCTAGTTCTTACAGCCTTGTTGTTTGGAATGATGAGGTAAATACATTCGAATGGGTAATTCAAACCCTTATTGAAGTGTGTGATCATACCAATGTACAAGCAGAACAATGTGCCCTTTTCATTCATCATAAAGGCAAGTATGCAGTAAAAACTGGGGATTATGATACACTCAAACCCATGTGCAACAGCATTACTGAAAGAGGTATTGGAGCTACATTAGAGCACCAAGATTAGTCTCAAACCAATAGCTAAACTGATGGTGGTAAATAAATATAAAACGTATGCCTGCTCAAGAAAATGAACTAATCGATTTGTTAGAACAATTGCGTGCGCTTACTGCTAACAGTAATGCATTAGATGCAAAAATTTCAGCGGCAAGTGTGGGCTGGCATATTGATCATAGTCTATTGGTAATTAATCAAATTGTGAATGCATTAAAACAATCGGATCCAAACACTTATACAACAAAGTTTAATTTCAAACGCTGGTTGGTGTTTAACTTGAATAAACTACCCCGTGGAAAAGCAAAAGCCCCCAAGCATGTAATACCAAGAAATGAATTTGAATTGTCTGTAACCATGGAACAAATGGATCGCGCCATTCAGCATATTCTAGATTTGGATCAATTAAATAGAGACCATTATTTTCAACATCCATTTTTTGGCACACTTAATTTAAAACGTACGCGCAAAATGCTGTCGCTTCATACCAAGCATCACCTAAAAATTATTCACGATATTCTTTCAAATTGATTATTTGATACCCAATCATTCAGCTTATATTCACCAGCTAATATCTTTTTTATGATTTCAGTTAAAGGTTACGGCGCCACCAGCAAGGACAGTGAAATTGCAGCCCTATCATTTGAGCGACAGGCTATTGGTGATTTTGATGTACTGATTGATATTTTATATTGCGGTGTTTGCCACTCAGATATTCATACAGCCAGAAGTGAGTGGGGAGCTGCAAATTATCCGGTAGTGCCTGGTCACGAAATTGTAGGAAAAGTTGCACAAGTAGGTGCTAAAGTCACTAAATTTAAAGCAGGCGATTTGGCTGGAGTGGGGGTATTTGTAGATTCTTGCAGAACCTGTGATTGCTGTAAAAAAGGATTGGAACAATATTGTGAGGAAGGAATGGTACCTACTTACAATGGGATGTATAGAAATTCAACACTCAAAACATACGGCGGATATTCTAGCATTTATATTATTGATGAGAAATATGCCCTTCATATTCCCCCCACAGATCAGTTGGCAGCTATAGCACCATTGCTTTGTGCTGGTATTACCACTTATTCTCCCTTGCGTTTTGCGGGTGTAGGGAAAGGGCATCAAGTGGCCGTATTGGGGCTTGGTGGGTTGGGGCATATGGCCGTTAAATTTGCTGCTTCGTTTGGCGCGGAAGTAACTATGTTAAGTACATCTGCTTCCAAAGAAGCCGATGCCAAAAGATTGGGTGCTGTTCATTTCGCGCTTTCCACCGATCCGGCACAAATGAAAGCACTGAAAGGGAAATTTGATTTTATATTGAATACAATTGCAGCTCCGCATGATATGAATAAAATGCTCGATCTGTTAAAAATAGATGGCAAAATGTTGTTGGTAGGTATTCCACCGGAGGACAGTAAAATTGCTGCTGCCAAATTAATCTCTAAGCGCAGAAGTATTATTGGGTCTATGATTGGTGGCATTGCAGAAACACAAGAAATGCTTAATTATTGTGCAGCGCACCATATTGTATCCGATATAGAAATGATTGATATGAAAGATATCAATACGGCTTATGAACGCATTATTAAATCGGATGTTAAATATCGTTTTGTAATTGATATGAAAACTTTATAAAGCAACTTATTTTACTTGGGGGAGCGGTTTATTGCGCATCAAAATAATTCGGCCAGCTTTGTTCCAATCCCTTTGCTTTTACAAGTACTTCCTCTTGCATTTTTAATTTGTAAGCTAGTAGTTTTTCTGCTATGGCTCTATCATTGCTGCCAATGATTTGCGCAGCTAGGAGTCCCGCATTTTTTGCTGCATTTAAGGCCACTGTAGCTACTGGTACTCCATTGGGCATTTGTAAAATGGACAATATAGAGTCCCATCCGTCTATGGAATTACTCGATTTTATGGGTACACCAACAACTGGCAAAGTGGTTATTGCTGCTACCATCCCCGGTAAATGTGCGGCGCCTCCGGCGCCGGCAATAATTACTTTTATTCCACGGCTCGCTGCGGTTTTTGCATAATCCATCATTCTCTCTGGCGTTCTATGTGCAGATACTACCGTTAATTCAAAAGGAATGGCAAACTCCGTTAATACCATTGCAGCTGCTTGCATTACTGGCAAATCACTGTCGCTTCCCATGATGATTCCTACTATTGGTAAAATATTCATAATTCAGCAAGTTAATTTATTTCGCCAATTGGCGTTTGTACAATTGTATGGTATTCTCAAATCCCAAATAAATAGCGTCGCAGATCAGTGCATGTCCAATACTTACCTCCTCTAAATGCGGAACCTCTTGCTTAAAATAGGCTAGGTTTTGCAGGTCTAAATCGTGCCCCGCATTAATGCCCATTCCCAATGAAGCAGCTTTAAAAGCCGCTGCTGTATAGGGTTCTACGGCAGAATGGCGTTCTCCAGCAGCATAATGAGTAGCAAATTGCTCGGTATACAATTCAATTCTATCGGTACCAGTAGCAGCGGCAGCTTCTACCATCTCCAAAATAGGATCCACAAAAATAGAGACCCTAATACCCGCTTTTTTAAAAATAGTAATTATGCCAATCAGGTAATCTTTGTGCTCAATGGTATTCCATCCATGGTTGCTGGTAAGCTGACCCAATGCATCGGGCACCAGCGTTACTTGGGCAGGCTGGTTGGCCAATACCAATTCTATAAATTTTTCTTCCGTAGGATTGCCCTCAATATTAAGTTCAGTATGCAATACTTTTTTCAATTCAAAAACGTCGGCATATCGAATATGACGCTCATCGGGACGAGGATGAACCGTAATACCATCAGCACCAAATTGTTCCGCATCTAAAGCAGCTTTTACCAAGTTGGGGTTATTTCCGCCCCTGCTATTGCGCAGAGTAGCCAGTTTGTTGATATTGACGCTTAATTTTGTCATGCCCCAAAGTTAATGAGCAGAATCCGTTTCGGTTTATTTTGGTAAAACATATTCGTAGATCAACATTTGCTATTTAGCTTTGTTTCAATATGATGAATTACCCATCACTAGAAGCCTGCCTGCTCGATTTAGAAAAACATGGTCAGCTCATACGAGTTAAGGAAGAAGTAGATCCCTACCTTGAAATGGCTGCCATACACTTGCGGGTTTATGAAGCCAAGGGGCCTGCGCTCTTATTTGAAAACGTAAAAGGATCTCGTTTTAGAGCGGCGTCTAATATCTTCGGCACGCTTGAAAGAAGCAAGTTTATTTTTAGAAATACCATTGCTCAAGTGCAGCAACTGATTGAGTTGAAGAACGATCCCGTAAAAGCCATTCAATCACCAATCAAAAACTTTGCAGCAGGCTTGGCAGCACTAAAAGCCCTTCCATTAAAAAACCCTTTATCCAAACCCGTTTTATACGAAGAAATCAATATCACAGACCTCCCACTTATTCAGCATTGGCCCATGGATGGGGGCGCATTTGTAACCCTGCCGCAGGTATATACCGAAGATATGGATCAGCCCGGCATCATGAAAGCCAATTTAGGTATGTATCGGATACAGTTAACTGGCAACGATTATATTCCCAATAAAGAAATAGGATTACACTATCAACTACATCGTGGTATTGGCGTACACCAGACCAAGGCCAATGCAAAGGGGCTGCCACTTAAAGTGAGTTGTTTTGTGGGCGGACCACCTTCACATAGCCTTTCAGCAGTTATGCCACTGCCCGAAGGTATTAGTGAGATGACTTTTGCTGGGGTACTTGGTGGTAGAAGGTTTCGTTATTGTTATAAAGATGGATATTGCATCAGTACCGATGCCGATTTTGTGATTACTGGCGAAGTATATCCGGGACAAAATAAGCCCGAAGGGCCATTTGGTGATCACCTCGGTTACTATAGCCTTCAACATCCATTTCCACTGATGAAAGTGCATAAAGTATATGCCAAAAAAAATGCCATCTGGGCATTTACAGTAGTGGGTAGGCCACCACAAGAAGATACCAGTTTTGGAGAGTTGATTCATGAAATTACTGGGGCAGCAATTCCCAATGAAGTGCCGGGATTAAAAGAAGTATATGCTGTAGACGCAGCGGGGGTTCATCCCTTATTACTGGCGGTGGGCAGTGAACGTTACACACCTTACAGTAAAGCCACACAACCCGCTGAATTACTCACTATTGCCAATCATGTGTTGGGGACAGGTCAATTGAGCCTCGCCAAATTTCTATTTATTGCTGGCGATGATACCAATCAGCTCAAAGCCCAAAATGTACAGCCATTTATGGAATATTTATTAGAGCGGATTGACTTTACAAGGGATGTACATTTTCATACCAACACCACCATTGATACACTCGATTATTCTGGAACAGGATTAAACAGCGGTAGTAAAGTGGTGCTGGCAGCTTATGGAGAAAAAATACGTGAGCTTGCCAAATCTGTTCCAGCAGTACTCAACAGCCTACAAGGATTTGAAAATGCACAAATGGCTATGCCCGGGGTAGTATGTATGGGTACCCAAGCTTTTACCAGCTACCATAAAGTAAAGGAAGAAATAAAACTACTGAACTTTCAACTCCACAATTCGCTGGAATCCCTAAAAGGATTGGCCATCATTGTGCTTTGCAACGACCCGCAGTTTACAGCAGCCAACCTAAGAAACTATCTTTGGGTTAGTTTTACCCGTTGTAATCCATCCCACGATATACACGGAATTAGGGAATCGGTTGAACACAAACACTGGGGTTGCCTGGGGCCACTGGTAATTGATGCAAGAATTAAACCACACCATGCACCCCCAGTTGAAAAAGATCCGGAAGTAGAAAAAAGAATTGAGCGACTCTTTCTTCCTGGTGGAAGTCTGCATAAAATTGCATAAAGCAGCACAAGTGCGCATAATAAGTCTTATATTTCCATATAATATCAGCATATGAATCCATATATACAGAAGCTGGCCCAAATGGGCAGCAGCAGAAAGCGATTGATTATAGGATTAATGAGTGGCACTTCATTAGACGGATTGGATATTGCACTCTGTGCTATTGAAGGCAGTGGTATGGGAACGACCGTTCAATTGCTTCAATTTAAAACGGTTGCTTACAACAACGAATTCAAGGAGTTAATTAGGTCCATATTTGCAAAGCATGAAGTTGACCTTGAGCAGGTTTGTCTATTGAATGCCTGGGTGGCTGATAGGCACGCCGAAATGATTAATAAGGCATTGAAAGAATGGGGTATAAAATCTGAAGAGGTTGATTTGATTGCTTCACATGGACAAACTATTTACCATGCGCCTAAAATATTACACGGTAAAGCTGCTTATGGTAATGCCACATTGCAGATAGGAGATGGCGATCATATAGCCGTAAAAACAGGAATCATTACCGTAAGCGATTTTAGGCAGAAGCATATTGCAGCAGGGGGTGAGGGCGCCCCATTGGCGGTATATGGCGACTATTTTATTTTTAGTAAACGGGGAGAAAATCGAATGATGCTCAATATCGGTGGTATTGCCAATTTTACTTTTCTGCCCGGCAATCTCAATGCTTCCAATATTTTCAGCACCGATACGGGGCCCGGTAATACCTTAATGGATGCTTATATGCAGGCGCATTTTAATAAGTCCTTCGATGAAAACGCAGCAGTCGCTAGTCAAGGTGAAGTAAACGACGCACTATTATTAGAACTAAAGAAAGATGGGTTTTTTCTAAAGCCCTTTCCAAAAACAACTGGCCCAGAACTGTTTAACCTGGCCTATCTACAGAAAGCAATTGAAAATGCTGGTGTGGAAGGCATCAATCACTTCAATACCATGGCTACCCTCAATCGGTTCAGTGCCGACACCATTACCGATGCCTTACTACAAAGCATGAACGGCAGTAGTGATTTTGTTATTTACAGCAGTGGGGGCGGAATGCACAATTCTTTATTGATGAACCAAATAAAAAAATTGGCACCTGCTTGTAGCTTCTACACAACGGGCGATATTGATATATTACCCGATGCTAAAGAAGCAGTATTGTTTGCTGTATTAGCCAATGAACATATTGCAGGAGGAACCACACTTTTAGGAACTGGTGCAGCAGGAATTCCATCGGTCACCATGGGGAAGATCAGTTTTCCTGTATAGATAAGTACACAAAAACTCCCGCTACTGGTTAATAATAGCGGGAGTTGTAGATTTTATTGCCCTTATTTTTTTGTCTTTGAATAAATGCGGGTATTGCCATATTCACTGATCTCCAAAACTAGTTGGTAGTCTTGCGTATTCATTGATATATAATATTTAACCTCATCTTCTGCATTGGTAAACTTAATACAGTCGGTCAATGTATATTCTGGAAATGTATATTTACTGGTAATGGTTGATACAGCTCTGGCAGGTAGTTTATCAAAATCTTGCTGACTGGTACTGCCTATTAATTCACCAAATTCATTGTAAAATATGTTTACCTGCTGCTGATCTATAAATACCGTGACTTTTTTAAAATTGCTAGCTGATTTCCAATTTACAAAACTGGCGGACTTATATGCGTCCATAAAGTTTGTGTTGGGGGCTAACTTAGAGTCGCTTAAATGGTTTGGAGTAGCAAAACTGCTGATGCTGATTACAATGACGATGACAAGGATTAATTTTTTCATACATTTATTTTTTTATGGTTATTGTTATGTTGATGGGTTAAAATTATCAACTATACTAAATCAGACGCAGCAGATTGTGATAAGTTACAGCAGTAGGGGGTATGAATAGATAAGCGGTATAAGGGATGTTGCGGATATTTTTTATCCATCCTCTCAAAACCAATGCAGTAAGTGGTTTCAGTAGATTTGTGAAAGAAATGCTAATGCCTATTTTACTGTGATGAGATTTGTTAATGCTATTTTCACAGTTGATAAGCGGAGGTGAATATTGGGTTTTGGCTGCTCATTTTTTTATTTTAGGATGGAAGTTTTAACTTCACCAATCCCAGAATTAGCTGTCGCGTTCACCTAGTATTTTAGAATAGATCTAAAATTTTTCTAAAATAAATATAAATTTATGTGCTTATTACTTGTTATTTTACTTCATTTACTTACCTTTGCCGTCCGAAAAAATCGGAAAAAAACTATTCAGTCATGGCAAGAGTATGTCAGATAACCGGTAAAAAGCCAATCGTTGGTAACAGTGTTTCTCACTCAAACATTAAAACCAAGCGTCGTTTCTTACCTAATTTGCAAAAAAAGCGCTTTTTCTTTGCAGAAGAAGATCGTTGGATATCTTTGAAAGTATCAACCGATGCTTTAAGAACCATCAATAAAAATGGTTTAAACGCAGTAATTAAAGAATTAAGAGCTAAAGGCACTAAGATCTAACCAAACAAGAAAAAACTACCTATAAAATGGCAAAGAGAGGTAACAGGGTACAAGTAATATTAGAGTGCACCGAGCACAAGACCAGCGGTCAGCCCGGTACTAGTCGCTATATTACTACCAAAAACAAGAAAAATACGCCTGAGCGTATTGAGTTAAAGAAACTTAACCCAATTTTGAAAAAAGTAACCGTTCATAAAGAAATCAAATAATCATGGCTAAAGTAGCTTCCAAAAACGCGAAAGTAAAAGACCAGAAAGCAGCCGCTGAAGCGAAAAACTGGACTAAAGTAATTAAAGCTGTACGCAGCCCTAAATCAGGCGCGTATACCTTCAAAGAAAATATTGTACACAAAGACAATATCAAGACATTTATGTCTGAGAAATAGTCTCTGCAATAAAATCATTCTAAAGCTTCCTTCCCAACAGTAGGAGGCTTTTGTTTTTCAACCTGTTAATTCATTGAGCCATGGGTTTCTTTGATAAATTATTTGGTAAAAAAGAGCAGGAAACGCTTGACCATGGTTTGCAAAAAACCAAGGAAGGTTTTCTATCCAAACTCACTAAAGCCATTGCTGGAAAAACCACCATTGATGAAGAAGTGCTCGATAATTTGGAGGAAGCGCTGATAAGTGCCGACGTAGGTGTGGATACTACCCTGCAAATAATTGACCAGATTGAAAAGAGAATAAAAAAAGATAAGTATTTGAATACAAGTGAGTTAAATAGCTTACTTAAAAATGAAATAGAATCAATTTTAGTCGATTCCTCCTCTGCTTCCTCCGAAGGTTTTATTCCTCTAGCTGGTAAGAAACCCTATATTGTTTTGGTGGTTGGTGTGAATGGGGTAGGTAAAACCACTACCATAGGAAAATTAGCAGCTCAATTTAAAGCGGCCGGTAACCAAGTTATTTTAGGTGCAGGCGACACATTTCGTGCGGCTGCGGTTGATCAACTTACCATCTGGAGCGAACGAGTGGGTGTATCCATCGTAAAGCAGTCCATGGGTTCTGACCCAAGTGCGGTTGCCTATGATACAGTAGCAAGTGCAGTTGCTAAAAATGCGGACGTAGTTATCATTGACACGGCTGGTAGGTTGCACAACAAAGCCCACTTGATGGATGAACTCAATAAAATTAAGCGGGTAATACAGAAAATAGTCCCCGACGCCCCACACGAAGTTCTACTGGTATTGGATGGTTCAACGGGACAAAATGCCATTGAGCAAGCTCGTCAGTTTACCGCTACCACCCCAGTTACTGCGTTGGCCATCACTAAACTAGATGGAACTGCAAAAGGTGGGGTGGTATTGGCAATTGCCCATCAATTTAAAATACCAGTGAAATATATTGGAGTAGGTGAGAAAGTAGAGGACTTACTGCTTTTTAACAAAACAGCTTTTGTGGAAAGCCTTTTCAAACTGTAACTCAACCTAGTTTAGAATGTGTAACGGATGGCCAAACCACCCCAACCACCTTCAAAATAATTGTATCCTACTATATTAAAAGAAGGTTGCCAGTCGAAACTCAGGTTTAATGGTGCTCCTTTTATTTTATAATCAACCCCCAAAACTCCATCTACTCCCAAAGCCAATCCATTCTCTCTGGTAGGGAAACGATTTTTCCAGCTATTACTCCATACACCAATATGACCACCTCCACCAATATACCATTGCAGACCTTCTACGCTTCCTAAAGGATAATGTAATTCATACAAACCAGTCAACCTAAAACCATCCGAAGAAATATATCCCAATCCCTCCAAAGCCCTTCCTTTGCTGGTAAAATGTTTTACAGAGACTGCCCCTGGATAAAGTTTAACACCCAGTGCTGTTTTGTAAGTACTGCTATTATTGGTTTGAGCAGATAAATGGGTTGCGGTAAATGCTAGAAAAGCGAGTGCTACAATTTGTTTCATGTATTATTTTTTTTAATAGGGTATTAAAATCGTGCCAAAATGAGCGGGGAATAGTACAGATAAAAAAAATATTCAAATACATGTAATGCAGCGAGCATTTTATCTTTAGGTTTGTAGTATGCATTCTTTTAAAGAACTGGTGAATCAATTCAATCAACAATTTTCCATACCACATTTTCCCAATGTTCCTACTTCATTGTACGACCCTTGTAATTATTTTTTGACCATTGGAGGTAAACGCATTCGTCCCATTCTCTGTTTAATGGGTAATGAATTATTCGATACCATTCATGCCGATGCATATGAAGTAGCAACAGCCATAGAGTTGTTTCATAATTTTACGCTGTTGCACGATGATATTATGGACGATGCATCACTTAGAAGGGGTATGGAGACCGTGCATGTGAAATACAATTCCAGTACCGCATTATTGGCGGGTGATGTAATGTTGATTAAAGCCTATGATTACCTCAATAAAATTAATATCCAGTACCTACATAAAATTATAAGGCTGTTTAATAAAACAGCTACAGAAGTATGTGAGGGGCAGCAGATGGATATGGATTTTGAAAAACGAAATGATGTTTCGCTGGAAGAATACATTCAAATGATTACTTTAAAAACCTCTGTATTGTTAGCTGCTAGTCTAGAAATGGGCGCTGTAATGGGTGGGGCTAGTGAGGGTAATTGTAAACATTTATACGAATTTGGAAAGAATTTGGGAGTCGCATTTCAGATCCAAGATGATTATTTAGATGCTTTTGGTGATCCAGCAAAATTTGGCAAAGAGGTAGGGGGAGATATTAAGCAGAATAAGAAAACTTTCTTACTGCTGCATGCGTTGGAAGTTGCTACCCCAAATCAAAAATCAGCTTTACTGGCGTTGATGGAGCAAAATCCTACGGATAAAATTGAGAAAGTATTGTCCATTTACAAAGCTTGTGGAATAGATGCTTGGGCCAATCAGTTGAAAGAACAATACCTGCAAACTGCGTTAAAACATTTAGAAGATATTGCAGTGCTTGCCATTCGCAAATATCCTTTGAAAGAATTGGCTGATTTTTTAATACAGCGCGAAGTATAGTCAACTTAAAATAGTGTAAGCGCTCTATGTTTTTGTGGTATATCGTATACATCGGTTGCTGCATACCTAGATGCGACAGTAATATAAGTATTGCCCGCATGGGGGGCAAATACGGAAGCTGCTAGTTCGGGACTATTATTCTCTTTAGATAGGTGTGATAAGAACAAGTGGCTTAAATGGGGCGACTTGTGATTTATAAACAATTCCAGCGCTTGTTGATTAGAAATATGACCCAGTCCACCCCTTATCCGTTGTTTTAGGTATTCAGAATATCGGCCATTTTGGAGCAATATTGGGTCGTAATTCGATTCTAAAAAAGCAGCATGGCACTGGCTGAAATAATGAATTACGCGATCACATACTTGTCCTATATCGGTAATAATACCCACTTTTATTCCATCCTGTTCTACCATAAAACTATGCGGATCAGCCGCATCGTGCTTTTTGCCAAATGGAGTAACCCATAAGGAGCCAACCTGTATGGGTTCATCAGCAATAAAAGCGCGCGATAAATGTTTAATCAACTTTGGACCATTCTGTGCAGTGGCTGATGTGATAAATATAGGAACGCCATATTTATTTGCTAGGGTTGATACACCTCTTATATGATCTGTATGTTCATGAGATACAAAAACAGCCTTAATACGTTTAATATCCAGTCCCCTTTGTTTCATCCGGATCTCTGTTTCTCTACAGGAGATGCCTATATCAATCAGCACTGCTTCTTTAGTATTGCCAATATAATAGCAATTTCCATTGCTGCCTGAATTAAGTGATGCAATTTGTAATGCCATAAAATCTATTAGAATCCTAGTCTATTTCCTATCAACTTCAATGCGCTAGGCCTTGATTAAATGGGTTGTTTTAATAATGTCTTTTAGTGCATCGGTAAGTATATCTAAATCATTTTGGGAGTTAAATGCCTGTATTGAATACCGTAAATAAACCTGATCGGCGTGACGCATTACGGGTATTTCTATTTTATATTTTTCAAAGAGTAATGCTTTTAATTGTTCGGGCTCAGGTGTATGAATGGGGATACTGAATAATTGAACTATAAAATCTTCATTCAGTGGAGCAAGGGGAGCTGTATTTAACAAGGCACAAAATGCGGCTGCATTATCGAGCACTATTTTTTTACATTCGGCTGATACTGCTTCCCAATTATATTGCTGCATGAATTGAATGGCTTCGGGAATACATAAAAAAGCTGAAAAGTCTCTTGTACCCTGTGTTTGGTGGTAATCTAAAAAACGTGAATGAGATGGGGTGGCACTGTTAAAACCCCAGCTTACCACCAATGGGTCAAAAAGCGATTGGAATGATCTGCGGATATATAAAAAACTACTTCCTTTTGGGGTCATCATCCATTTGTGACAAGCACCAGTATATATATCAGCCTCTAGCGTGCTTAAGTTAAGCGGTATTTGTGCTGGTGCGTGTGCGCCATCAATAAAACTCATAATTCCCATTTCTTTGGCTTTCTTACAAATTGCTTCAACAGGAAAACGGAGTGCGGTGGAACTGGTGATATGACTAAGAAAAATAAGTTTGGTATTGGCGGTAACTCCTTTGAAAAATTCGGTTACAAATGCTTCTTTGGAAATAATTGGGAGGGTGATGGGCTGGCGTATATATTTAGCACCCGCCTTTTCGCAGTAATACTGCCAAGTTTTATCGCAAGCACCATATTCTAGGTCGGTCGTAAGCACTTCATCGCCTGGTTTTAGTGATAGGCTCTTTGCTACTAGGTTCACTGCGTGCGATGGATTAACCAGATAAACCAGGTCGTCGGCATCACAATTTAAGTAAACACCTAGGGCTTCCCTCGATGTTTTGAGGTATTCAAGTCCCGTCTTTACTGTAAACAGAACAGGCTCTTGTTCCAGCTCTAGTTGGTAGGCTTGGTATCTATCAAAAACAGGTTTAGGGCAGGCACCAAAGGAACCAAAATTCAAAAAACAAATGTCTTTTCTTATCAGAAATTGCGACTTTAATGCTGCAGTAATCATAGATCATCAATTATACCCTGCAAAGTAGGATCTTCTATTGAAAACAGAAGGTAAAAATCGGCTGAAAATTTATTGTATCTTTAAACCATTACAGCATATTCATTGGAATAGGGAGACTGTAAAAAAATATTTTTGATGAATGCAATGTTTTTATCGGTTCAAGGAATTACGAAACAGCAATTGGGGAAAACGGTTTTATACCCGATTGAACTAAATCAATTCCCCAGTCAGCGTATTGCTATTGCTGGTGAAACGGGCTCGGGCAAGTCCACTTTACTAAAAATTATTGCTGGGTTAATTCAACCAGATGCAGGAAAAGTGATCTTTCAGGGCACGCGTGTATTAGGACCATTGGAAGTGTTGTTGCCCGGCCATTCAGCCATTGCATACCTCTCACAGCATTTTGAATTAAGAAACAATTACCGGGTGCATGAATTATTGGAGATGGACAATAAGCTGCCCGAATCGGAAGCTGCAATTATATATGAAGTGTGCCGGATAGATCATTTGAAGCAAAGAAAAACCGATGAATTGTCTGGTGGTGAAAAGCAAAGGATAGCACTGGCAAAATTACTCAGCACGGCGCCTGCATTGTTGTTATTGGATGAGCCGTTTTCTAATTTAGACCGTGTGCATAAGCAGATTATTCAGACCGTAATTGAAGATATATGTTCGGTGTTGAATATTACTTGCATGCTGGTGTCGCATGATGCAACAGATGTATTGAGTTGGGCAGATCGGATTATCATACTTAAAGATGGCAAACAGATTCAGGAGGGTACACCCAAACAATTGTATTATCATCCGGTGAATGAGTACACGGCTGCTTTATTGGGCGAATATAATTTAATTGACACTTCTTTGTATCCAGGATTTATTCAAATATTGGGAGAGGGCGTAAGGGGTAAGCGTGCATTGATTAGACCAGAACAGTTTTCTTTGAACGGACTTGCGGCCATTTCTTTGGAAGGTAGTGTACAAAAACTACTATTTTATGGAAGTCACAATATAGTAGAAGTACTAGTAGAAGGAATGCTGATTAAAGTTAGAACTGCTGTATTTCATCACCATACTGGCGATAAAGTAAGGGTCCAGATTGATGATTTAGCAGGGTAAATAAATTCCATATCTAATGCAGGGCAGAATTATCCAAGGTGGATTTTAAAAAAATGGAGGGTGCGTTCCCAAGATAATTTAGCAGCAGATTCATTGTAACGGGCAGCAGAAGTTTGGTTGTGAAACGCATGATTTACGTTTTCATATAAATACAATTCGTAATTAATATGATTGGCTTTTAATGCGGCTTCATAAGCTGGAATACCTTCATTTACCCTGGTATCCAAACCGCCATAATGCAATTGTATGGCAGCTTTTATGGAAGACAGTTTTGCCGCTTCGGGTTGGCGACCATAATAGGCAACGGCAGCTTTTAAGTTGGGAAGCTGGATGGCTAAATTATTGGCCATTGCACCGCCCCAACAGAAACCCACACAACCATATTTCCCATTGCAATCTTTACGACTTTCCAGATAGTCGAATGCTTTTACAAAGTTTTGTTGACTTTCCTCTGGCTTAAGTGTTGCAAATTTTGCACGCAGTTCATCATCATTTTTTGGTAATTCGCCCAGTGGAGATAAAATATTTGGCGCAATTGCCAGATATCCAGCTTGAGCAACTCTTCTAGCCACGTCTTCGATATAGCCATTCAATCCCCTGTTTTCATGAATAATTACTACTGCGGCGTATTTTTTATTGGCAGTGGGTTTAGCCAGATATGCACTCATGATTCCGTTTACACCCTCATAGGTAATGGTTTCTGTTACCAGATCATCTGTTCCAGTAACAGCAGCATTTGCGGCATTTACTTCAATTGTTGGGAGTACACTTAGTGCAGTGGCCATGCTTCCGGTGATGATTGCCAGTCGCTTTAAAAAATCTGGTCTTGAAAGTGGTGCGTGGGTGTACTCGTCGTAAAGATCAATAATAGCTTGCTGCATGGGAAGGGTGGTTTAAATACTGATTCGTTTATTCAGTTCATCGTCAATTTTTCGGAATAAGTGGTAGGGTTTATAAATTCGCCAATCGCTTATTTCCATCAGCTCTATATAATAATTCAATTTCCTTTTTTTAAAATCTTGTTGTGTGGCTTCAGGCATATTTAATGCGACAATCCACCCATTTTCTTCCGTAACATCGTCAAACCATTCTTGGTAATATTCTTTATCGCTGCTGTGAAAGTTGAGTACATTTTCGGTAATGAGTATAAACTTAGTAATGCTTTGTTTGGTTAATAAATCAACAATTTCCCGCTTCAGTTCCATGATATCGTTTTCAATGGCATCATTCCATTCTCCAATCATTTCTATGATAGCAAAATGCAGTTCATAGTCCACATAAATAATTTTAATATAGAGCGTTCTACTGCCAAAATCGTCCCATTGGGGGTGTATATAGTAGTTGTAAACTGTTTGTGAAAATTCAAATTCACTATAGGTTCTACCATAGAAGGGAGATTTGAGATCATCTTCAGCAATATAAATATGTCGCCAGTTAAAAAAGGGTTCAATATGGTGCATAAAGTTCTGTTCTTAGTTCTTCATAGCTTCTACAGCCCGCTTTACACTTCCGTGTTTAAGGAGTAGGTCTTTAGCTTTTTCGTAGTCATTTAGACAAAGCTGGTCCATCACCATTTTTACACCACGATCTACCAACTTAATATTACTGAGTTGCATGTTTACCATCTTATTGTCTTCAACCCTGCCCAGTTGAATCATTACGGTGGTAGAGATCATATTCAGAACCAGTTTTTGTGCGGTGCCGCTTTTCATTCGGGTACTTCCCGTAACAAATTCGGGGCCTACAATTACTTCTACCGGAAAGTCAGCATGATCTGAAACCGGAGAATGAGGATTGCAACTAATACTGCCTGTAACAATACCTCTTTTTCTACATTCCTTAAGCGCACCAATTACATAGGGAGTAGTGCCACTTGCTGCTAGTCCCACCACCACGTCTTTATCATTTATAAAATGTTTTTCTAAATCACTCCAACCTTCATCGGTACTATCTTCTGCAAATTCAACGGCTTGAGTAATGGCTTTCTCGCCACCAGCAATTAGGCCAATCACCATGCCATAAGGAACTCCAAAAGTAGGTGGGCATTCGCTGGCATCTAATATACCCAGTCTACCACTGGTACCTGCACCCATATAAAATAAACGACCACCTTCTAGCATTTTATCGCTGATGGCGGCAATCAATTTTTCTATCTGATATGAGGCCGAATTTACTGCTTCAGGCACCGACTTATCTTCTTGGTTAATATTGAAGAGGATCTCCTGAATCGACATTTGTTCGAGGTGTCGATAGGTAGATGTTTGTTCTGTTACTTTAATAAATTCAGCCATAATTCTTTTTTATTGATGAAATGCAATCAATCCAGGCATGGGTGTTTTTAATACTTTTCCCAATTGCAATTCATAAGTAGCGCAAAGGTCTTTCAAAACATCTCTAAAACCAAATCCGACACTGCCTACAAAGTGAATGGGCTTGGTCCAGCTTTCTCTGAATTTATAAATATGCGTAAAAAAGAAATCATTCAGCCCATCTTCAATAATATTTTCAATCATAAAATGACCCCTGTTTTCGGCCAGAAATAAGGCAAATCCAGCAAGGTAGCGGTTGGGCAAGGGTTTTTTATAAACGTTATCAAATATACTGGCTTGGGTTTCTTGAAATCTTTTTTCAAACCTTAGCATCAGGTCTTCATCAAAAGTTTTGTAAAGGTAATATTGAATTACTTTTTTTCCCAGATAAGCACCACTGCCTTCATCTCCCAGCGCATAGCCGAGACCGGGACTGATTTTTTCAATTTTTTTACCATTGTAATAACATGCATTTGAGCCCGTTCCCAAAATACAGGCAATGCCTTTATCCTTACCGCAGGCAGCTCTGGCAATGCCCAGTAAATCGGTGTTTATTTCTACTTTGGTAGTGGGTAGTAGTTGTTTGAAAACCTTTTTCATAATATTCACATTGGCCGGATCGCTTAACCCCGTTCCGTAGAAAAAAAGGTTTTTTACTTTGGTTTTAGCCAATTTAGGGAGGAGTTTGGCGGAGAGTAAAGCAATCATTTCCTCTGCGGAAACAAAGTAGGGACTTATTGCGGAAGTCATGATCGTTTTTTTCTTGCCTTTTTCGAGTAGGCACCATTCGCATTTTGTAGAACCGCTATCGGCAATTAGTATGGAGGACATAGGAAAGGTTTATTTTGGATATAAATATAGATATTTGCCATCTTACAGAAATATAATAAGTGATTAAATATGGGTTCTAAAAAATTGCAGGTTTGGTTGCCGCTTCTTTTTGCCGTAGTAATGATAGTGGGTATAATGATTGGATTTCAGTTAAAAGAAAAAACAATGTCGCCTCGTTTTTTCAGTTTCTCCCAGAGATCTTCTTTACAGGAACTTACCGAATTAATTAAAAATAGGTACGTAGATAAAGTTCAAGCAGATAGTATTAATGAATTGGTATCCAATCAATTATTACAGCATTTGGATCCACATTCTGTTTTTATTCCATCCAATGATTTGGCTGCCGTAAATGAAGATATGATGGGTAATTTTCAGGGCATAGGGATTGAGTTTAGGCAGATTAGAGATACAGTTCATGTAATGAATATTATAGCTGGAGGACCTGCAGAAAAAGCGGGATTGCAAATAGGGGATCAGTTGTTATTTGTTGGAGATACCATCGGAATTACGGGTAAAGAAGTAGATATAATTAAGATTAGAAAATTATTTAGGGGTTCAGTCGGTTCAAAGGTGAAGGTAAGGTTCAAGAGAGGAGCCGTTATAAAAGAAGTGCTAATAACACGTGATGTAATTTTGGTTTCTTCAATAGATGCGGCATATATGCCATCACCTGGGGTTGGGTATATACGTATAAATAAATTTGCTGAAAGAACTTATGAAGAATTTATGCAACAATTGGAGAAGCTACAGGCTGCCAAAATGGAATCTTTAATTATTGATTTGCGAGGTAATGGTGGGGGACTGATGAAGGAAGCGGTAGATATTGCAGATGAGTTTTTAAGCGATGATAAATTAATAGTTTATACAGAAGGGGAGCATACGCCAAGAATGGACTATAGAGCCAAGCGACCCGGGCTATTTGAGAAGGGCAAGCTGGTAGTATTAATTGATGAAACTTCTGCATCGGCCAGTGAGGTGTTGGCAGGGGCATTGCAAGATTGGGAGCGTGCAACTATTATAGGAAGGCGGTCGTTTGGAAAGGGATTGGTACAGCAGCAGTTTCAACTAAGTAGTGGGGCTGCCGTGCGATTAACAGTGGCAAGATATTATACTCCTTTGGGTAGAAATATACAAAAGCCATATGAAGCAGGAATTGGCAAGTATAAAGAGGAGTTGATGGCTCGTTTTCATCCTACGGACTCCACTAAAAAGTTGGATTCTATTTTATTGCTTACGGCTAAAGTGTACAAAACAGCATCTGGAAAGCGGGTATATGGTGGCGGTGGAATTACGCCCGATAGTACGGTGCTATTTGATTCAAGTTTATTTAAGCGTGCTTCAGTAGTACAAATTTTAATGAGTGCTGGTTTGAGTGATTATGCTTACCAAGTTTACTTGAGTAATAAATCTTATTTCGCCACTTTCAAAACGCCTGAGTCGTTCAACGCCTTATACCAACCAGATGAAATGGTATGGAGTGGATTTATTCGCTTTTTGGCCAAAGAAGGGATACTGCTGGATAAAATTGATCTAAGCAGTAAAATATTTATTTCAAATAGACTTAAAGCAATGATTTCTAGGCAAATATGGAGATCTAATGGATATTTTATAGTAGCAAATGAAGCAGATCAAACCTTTAAAAAAGCTTTAAAAACTATAAAATAACTACAAGTGAGCTTGAACTGATTTTAATATTCTTGCTTACCTTAGCTCTTATAAATAATTGATGAAATTCGTTAATTTATAATCGAATATTCTATCATATCCCCCATTTATGGATCAAAAAATCTATATATTGCGTAACCGTAAGTTGATTAGAGGGCCTTATAATTTACAGGCACTTAAATCTAAGTTATTGTCAAAAGACGACCTAATTTGGTATCAGGGTTTACCCGACTGGACTAGGGCTCACTTAATTGATCAAGTAAAGGAATTGTTTGCAGAAAGGCCTCAAACGGCTCATCTAACCGTACTTCAAAAAGTAAAAAATATTTTTGGGTAGTACTTTATTTCAAACAATAAACTCAACCAGCTTCTAAGAGTTGTATAATATTTTGTATTTAGCTTAATTGGTTCTACTTTTAAACTGTACCATTAAATAAATATATGAAGCAGTCCATCCTTTTAATTGCCTTGTTTTTTTCACTTTCCGCATTAGCTCAAAATAAATTGGTTAAATTATGGTCAACCGATACAGTATTGGCTGTGCCTGAATCTGTGTTATTTGATGCCAAAGACCAACTGCTTTATGTCTCTTTAATTGATGGTCATTACAATACCAAAGATGGTAAGGGTGCAGTAGCAAAACTGGGGCTTGATGGTAAAATAATTAATCTTAATTGGGTAAGCGGATTAAATGCGCCGAAGGGTATGGGTAGATACAAAGACTTTTTATATGTATCAGACTTAACAGAAGTGGTTGTTATTGATATAAAGCAAGCAAAAGTGGTACAGAAAATACCCGTTGATGGTGCAAAATTTCTAAATGATATTACAGTAAGTGCTAAAGGCGACGTGTATATATCTGATTCGGAGACTGGTAAGGTACACCTGTTAAAAAAAGGAATGATTACCACGGCGGTGACTGGATTAAAAGGGCCAAATGGTTTATTGTCTAAAGGAGAGAAATTGTATATACTAGCAAATGGAGAGTTGTTAGAATCAATTGCAGATGGAAAAACCAAAGTGTTGGCTACTGGAATGGATACAAGTACCGATGGGATAGAAGAAGTAGCACCCGGTGAGTTTATTGTTTCAAGTTGGGCAGGTGCAATATATCTTGTTAAAGAAAATACCCCCAATCAACTATTGCTAGATACTAGAGCATTGAAAATAAATACTGCTGACATTGGGTACGATGCCGTAAAAAAAATAGTGTATGTTCCTACTTTCTTCAAAAACCAAGTGGTGGCTTATCGATTGGATTAAACGTTTGTTTTATTTAATTATTTTTCCCGCACTTTAGCTTATAAGTGTTTGAAAGGGCTTAAATTTAACAGATGATTATTGGCGTTTTAAAAGAACCTCTTGGCGAAAATCGAGTATCACTTTTGCCAGAACAGGCATCGGTGCTTGTTCGGCAAGGCAATATAGTTTGGCTAGAGAAAAATGCAGGAGCAAATGCTTTTTCACCTGACGATGCCTATTCTTCAGGGGAAGTTTTAATTCAAGATAGAAGCACCATATTGGCTAAAGCAGATATCATTTTATGCTATTAGGCACCAATCGATGCAGATATTGCGCGCTTTATGGCATGCCTATTTTAGAAGTGGAGCAGGCCAAAACTGTCATTGTAAATAAACGGAGTATGAAACCTGGCTATGCTGGCATTGAAAATGCGCTGTTCTTTCAACCCAAAACTTCCATGCTATTTGGCGATGCAAAAGCAGTATTGCAGCAATTGGTCGCTGAAATTAAGGTGATATGAGGAAGAGTATTGGTGGAGTAACTATTTAAAATTCAAATATTGCGTTTACCCAATTCATTATTAGAAACATTAGAAGTCATTGAAGGATTCGATAAACCTGCTTTTGAATCGGTGCATACTTCGGGTGAACAAGTGAGTTCAATTCGGCTCAATCCTTTTAAAAAAAGCGCCCCACATGCTGCACTTTTATATGAAGCCATTCCTTGGTGTGAGCAGGCTTTTTATTTAAGTGAACGTCCTTCTTTCACATTAGATCCTTTGTTTCATGGGGGTGCATACTATGTGCAAGAGGCCAGCTCTATGTTTTTACAATACCTGCTACGCAATATCTTAAAAGAAGATATTCACCAGAAAAAAGTACTCGACCTTTGTGCGGCACCCGGTGGTAAGAGCACCCTACTCGCTTCCCTTTTTTCGGATGGACTGGTAGTGGCCAATGAACTCATCAAGTCTCGCGCTGCGGTATTGGTAGAGAATGCTTGTAAATGGGGGCTCCCCAATATGATTGTTACCAACAATGACCCCGATCATTTTAAACAATTGGAAGGCTTTTTTGATGTGATTTTAGTAGATGCTCCTTGCAGTGGTAGCGGTCTTTTTCGCAAAGATCCACAAGCTATTAACGAATGGAGCCTGCAAAATGTACAGCATTGCAGTGAACGCCAAGAAAAAATTTTATCTACTATTCTTCCCTGCCTTAAAGCGGGTGGAATATTGGTATATTCTACTTGCTCCTATTCAGCAGCAGAAAATGAACAAGTAGCTGATTGGCTGGTGCAAAATAGGCAACTGAAATCGATCAATATACCGATACCAAAAGCGTGGAATATTGTTGCTACCCAATCTCCCGAACAGGGGGCTACTGGCTATAGATTCTATCCACACCTTTTAAAAGGGGAGGGATTTTATATTGCTGCGTTTCAGAAGACAAGCGAAGTAGATTCGGTGCGACTGAAAGAAAATATTTTATCCAAGCCCAGTCGCTCCGAACTAGAGCAACTGCAATCTCATATCAACCTTACAGATCCTTACCAATATTTTAAACAGCATGATGATATCCGCATCATACCAGAATCACAGTTTATATCCTTGCAACAATTGGCGAAACAACTTTATATTAAAAAAGCGGGTATAGCGTTGGGCGCACTGAAAGGGAAAGACCTGATTCCATCCCATGAATGGGCGGTATCTATTTTAGCAAAAGAAAAATATCCGCAGGTAAATCTTAGTCTCCATCAATCCCTACAGTTTCTTCGCAGAAAAGAATTTGGGGTGAATGATTTGCCAACGGGTTGGACCCTTGCTTGTTTTGAAGGGCTTCCGCTAGGCTGGATGAAGGTTTTACCCAATCGAATCAATAATTATTATCCTGCTGAATGGAGAATATTAAAATAGTAACTTTGTCATAATTTTTATTTGCATGAACTGTAAGTCCATTCTATTTTTTATCACCCTGTTGGCCTTCACTGGGCTAGATGCGCAGCGTAAATTTGTTGTAGTAGGTACTACCAACGACTTATACATGGAGCATCTTGTAGGAGCCAAAGAATCGCTTTCAAGTATTGGAAGATTTTATGGGCTTACACCCCGTCAGTTGGCGGCCTATAATGGCATAAATCCACAGGCGGTATTACCAATGAATACCAGTATAAAAATTCCGATTTCTGAGGACAATATTGTTCAGCGTGCTGAATACGAAACCAGTGAACCTATTTATCATATTGCGGGAAAAGGAGAGAACCTTTTTCGGTTGAGTCAGCGATATTTTAAAGTGCCGGTAGCATCACTGCGCAATTGGAACGATTTAAAAACTGATGCAGTAAAAGATGGTCAGGCAATTATTGTAGGATATATAGGTGGTGTAAAATGGGCGGCTATTAATTCAACCGCAACACAACAGGGGCAACAGGGGCAGGTATTTGTTAAACCACCCGTATTGGTGCCTGTAAATGCAGATCCGCCTCCATTAAAAGATCCCAATGTGATGGATGCTGTTGCTGATGGCAGCAGGGAATTGAAAGGAGAGATGAAGCCCATGAGCGAGAGCGATAAATATTTTAAAAAGTCGGCAGATGATAAGGTGCGAAAAGCCGCAGAAGCAGCGGCAGTAATTGTGCCAGCACCTGTTCCTCTGGATGAGTTTCGTGAAAAATTACAAACTCCAGTGGACAATGAAGTAAAGATAACCGAAGCAGATATTCACTATATACCCAAGCAGAATGATGAAGGATATTTTGGTGCCATCTATGCTATGGAAACTGAGGTAAAGCAGACTAGAAGCAAACAAACTGAAGCTGGTATTTTTAAAACATTAAGTGGGGTAACAGATCGAAAATATTATATATTGATGAATGATATTATTCCTGGTACCATTGTACGGGTTACTACTGCTAATAATAAATCTATTTGTGCTCGCGTACTTGGCTCCTTGCCTGAAATTAAAGGAATGGAATCATTACAAATGCGCATCAGTAATGCCGCAGCCGCAGCACTAGGTATTTTTGACGCTGTATTTCCTATTACCCTTACTTATACTCCATAAAGATGAAATCAATATTTTTTATTCTAGTGAATATATGTTTTTGTGCTGTAAGTCTTCTAGCTCAAACGAGTACCATTGGGGTTGCAGATTTTGAGCAAAAAATGAGTATGCCATCCATACAGTTACTTGATGTTCGTACTGCAGGAGAATATAAAGTGGCGCATTTGCAAAAATCATTGCAAGCGGACTGGCTCGATCAAAAACAATTTGCTGATCGGATTCAACACCTTGATAAAAAAATACCAGTACTGCTTTATTGTGCTTCGGGTATAAGAAGTGGGGAAGCTATGAAATGGATGAACGCAGAAGGATTTACCGTATTGGCTAATTTAAAAGGAGGGCTTACAGCTTGGAAGCTAGCAGGCAAGCCATTGGTATCTGTGAATGAGCCAGTGCAGATGCTGGTAAAAGATTTTAATGCTAAAGTATCGGCTGGTACCGTACTGGTAGATATAGGTGCAGAATGGTGCCCTCCCTGTAAAAAAATGGAACCTGTATTACAGCAATTACAAAAAGAATTGGGTGCAGCTTTCACATTATTAAAAGTGGATGGTGGTATTGATATCGAAATGATGAAATACCTTCAGTCGCAAGGGCTTCCTACATTTATAGTGTATAAAAATGGAAAGGAAACTTGGCGAAAGCAAGGGATTGTTTCTTACGAATTACTGAAAGCGGCGGTTATCAAATAAGGCTGCTTTATACCGATATACAAATTATAAAACGATTTAATTTTAGTGGCTGCCCAAACCTAATATTCCGTCAAGAATAGATTATTTTTTGTGTAATCCAAACTCGGTTTATAATTATATTTAAAAGGATATAAGTATTAAGGCAATATTGAAACCTATACAAACGCTCTTTTCTAAACTTTCCTTATCTTCCGCCCTAAACCAACCTTGCATGTCAGGTCTATTCACAAAAAAATCATTGGATAAAATAACCGCAGATGCGGCGGCTGGTCTAACCGATTCGCACAGTGGTGAACTCAATAAAGTACTTGGCGTTCGCGATCTTACCTTTATGGGTATTGCTGCTGTTATTGGTGCTGGTATATTTTCTACCATCGGCACGGCCGCGTTTAATGGTGGCCCAGGTATCGCCATCCTCTTTGTAATTACAGCCATCACTTGCGGGTTCAGTGCCCTTTGTTATGCAGAATTTGCCAGCAGAATTCCCGTTTCTGGTAGCGCTTACACTTACGCTTATGTGTCTTTTGGCGAAATAGTAGCTTGGATTATTGGATGGGCACTTATTTTAGAATATGCCATCGGAAATATAGTAGTAGCCATTAGCTGGAGTGGTTATTTTAATAATTTATTAGAAGGATTTCACATCAGCCTACCCGGATGGCTTGCTACCAATAGCAGTAACGCAGCATTAGGCTATGATGAAGCCTTAAAAGCAATGGCATCAGGTATGCCTTTTGATAAGATGACTAAGCACGCTCGCATGGGTTATGATGCCATCATGCACGCACCCGTAATTGGCGGCTGGAAAATAATTCTGAACCTCCCCGCTTTTATGATTGTTGTTTTCATTACCATGTTGGCATATATCGGAATTAAAGAAAGTAAGAAAACAACCAACCTGATGGTGATGTTTAAAATAGCTGTGATCATTGCCATCATTATCATCGGTGCTTTCTACGTAGATACCAATAACTGGACGCCCTTCTTGCCCAATGGATTTGGTGGAGTACTGGCTGGTGTTTCCGCTGTGTTTTATGCCTATATTGGCTTTGATGCCATTTCTACTACAGCAGAAGAATGCAAAAATCCCCAACGAGATTTACCCAAAGGAATGATTTATTCACTACTGATTTGTACCGTTCTTTATATTCTGGTAGCACTCGTACTCACTGGTATGGTTCATTATAGTGAATTAAAAGTGGATGACCCGCTTGCTTATGTATTTGATAAACTCAACCTGAACAAAATTGGGTACTTGATTTCTGTGAGCGCAGTAGTGGCTACTACCAGCGTATTACTTGTATTTCAATTGGGGCAACCACGTATTTGGATGAGTATGAGTAGGGATGGACTATTGCCGAAAAAATTTGCAAAAGTCCATCCTAAATACCAAACCCCTTCCTTTGCTACCATCGTTACTGGTTTTATGGTAGGTATTCCTGCTTTATTTGTAAGCAGTGGAACTGTTACCGATCTTACCAGCATTGGTACTTTGTTTGCTTTTGTATTGGTTTGTTTTGGCGTATTGGTACTGCCACGGCTCTCTCAAAAAAAAGAAAAGGGTGGTTTTCAATTGCCCTATATTAACGGGAAATTTTTGATACCCGCTATCGTTCTTGGTATTGTTTTTTTATTCAGACATAGAATTACCCTCGCATTTACGCAGCTTGGTACTGAAAGTTATCAAGAAATTTTATTTCTAATTTTTATGGTGATTGCACTCACCACTGCATACTATAGTTTTATAAAATCATTCTCTTTTATTCCGGTTGCAGGAGCGCTTTGCTGTCTCTATCTGATGATTGAGATTCCTGCCATTAGTTGGGTATGGTTCTTTATATGGATGGCATTGGGACTGGTGATTTATTTTTTATATGGCAGACATCAAAGTAAATTATCAAAAACATGAAGTACCAAATAGGCGACGATATTCTCGTGTTGCTCAGTAATGAAGAAGGTAAAGTAATAGAAATTATCAACGATAAAATGGTGCTGATAGAAGTAAGAGGTGTGAAATTTCCCGCTTATATGGATCAGATTGATTTTCCCTATTTTAAAAGATTTACTGAGAAAAAACTCTTTCCCAATAAAATAGCCCCCAAAATTTATATAGATCAAATTCCCAAAGAAAAGCCTCAGCCCAACCAAATTAAGGTAGAGGCAGGGGTTTGGTTATCGTTTATTCCCAAATTTGCCCTCGATGATTTCAATGATGAAGTAGTTGAAAAACTAAAAATTTATCTGGTAAACAAAACCGATTGCGCTTATCAATTTAATTATTTACAATACTTTAATGGGGTTGATCATTTTCAGATCATCAATGAAATTCCAGCTTTTCAGGATTTCTATATTCATGATATTGATTTTGCTGCGGTAAATGATAGTCCTTCTTTCTCCATTGAATTCAGCTTGACTAAAAAAGACAAACACAAAGCAGATCATTTTGAAACTTCTTTGAAACTAAAACCCAAACTGGTATTTCAAAAAATTGAAACCTTAAAGGAAAACAATGAACCCAGTTTTTCTTACTCGCTGTTTGAAAAATATCCCGATAAAGCGGCGGAATTTTTTCCGCTGGATAGTCTAAAAGCAAGAGGCTATAAAGTTTATGATGCTGGTAAAGCTAGGGAACACTTGCCTCCAGCGCGTTCTGTAATTGATCTGCATATTGAAAAACTTACCAGCGATTTTACTGCCATGAGTAATTTTGAAATGCTTACCCTTCAATTAAAAGAACTGGAAAAATGGGTGGATATTACCATCGCCCACAAACAGGCCGACCTTATTGTGATTCACGGTGTTGGCAGTGGTAAGCTTCGCGAAGAAACCCATGAATACCTTAAAACCCGTCGCGAAGTGAAGCAGTTTTTTAACCAATACGACTCCCGCTTTGGATATGGCGCTACCCAAGTTTTCTTCCAATATGGATAGGGCACTACCAAGTAATGGGTATTTTAAACCCTAGATGCTGTATTCATTCATCGTTTAAGCCACATTGAAGCAGCATTATGTATCTTTACCATACTATAAACCCGAGCCATCGCTTCTTGCCAAGGTAGGAAGAGGAAAGTCCGGACAGTATAGAGCAACCCACCGGTTAAGAGCCGGCTCCTGTAAAAAGGAAAGAGAGAGTGCCACAGAAAATAACAGTCGCAATTTAAAACTGCGGTAAAGGTGAAAATGTGAGGTAAGAGCTCACGGCGGCAAGTAGTAATACTTGTTGTGGGTAAACCTTGGGTACTGTAATGCCATGTAAAGGATTGTTTGAGGGCTGCTCGTCCGAGATCCAGGGTAGGCAGCAAGATCTGCTTAGTAATAAGTAGGCTAGATAAATGATGGAGTTGAAACAGAATCCGGCTTATGAGGTTTATGGTTTTTTAATCCGCACCCCATTCATGCAGTTTATATTGCTGCATGGAATATTATTTTGTCACTACCCGTTGTGCTTTATGAACATGTGTAAGACATTCATTAATCGTTGGGGGATACCATCCATTTTCCTGCTGCTATTGCTGATTAACCAGCAATCAGCCGCTCAATGCGTTTTTGTAAGCATTACTGCTCCCAAATGTGCTGGTGATGGTATTGTACAAGGGATATTCAGTAGAACTCCTTTTCAGATTGACTGGCGGGTGAACGACTCCATCATACAATCTTCTACTGTTACCTGGACCACCCTAGCCGTTACTCCCGTAAGTGGAACCATTACAGCTTCCTCTCAACAAAAAATTACTGGAACGCAAGGATTGGCTATTGATAATAATGGAGCCATTTTAATAACAGATACCATTCGTTCTAGGGTAGTTGCGTTTGACAAAAACAATCCCGATGGATTAAGAATTGTGGGCGGCAATGGCACTGGGTCTGCATCCAATCAAATAAATAAACCAGCAGGAATTTTTATAGACGCATTTGGTAATTTATTTGTTACCGATCAATACAATAACAGGATATTGCGTTTTGCACCAGGTTCAAGTAATGGATTTTTAGTAGCTGGTGGTAATGGAAGAGGAAATGGATTGGCGCAGCTTAACAATCCCAAGGATGTTTACGTAGATGTAGCAGGATTCGTATATATAGCCGATGAAGGCAATCATCGCATTGTAAAATGGGCACAGGGCGGTGGCATTGGTCAGTTGGTTGCCGGAGGTTTCGGTTCGGGAAACGATTCAACACATTTAAATAGTCCCCAAGGAGTTTGTGTAGACAAACAGTTCAACGTATACGTGGCAGATTCTGCCAATCATCGCATACAAAAATTTGTGCCAGGAAGCTTTAAAGGAACTACGGTATTAGGCGGATATGGAAGAGGCGCATTTGCAGGGCAACTGAATAGACCCATAGATGTATTGGTAGATGCTTTTCAAAATATTTATGCCCTAGATGCGGGCAACCATCGCGTACAACGCATTACTGCAAATGGGTTTCAAGTAACTACATTGGCGGGTAGTGCCGATGGATTAAGTGGTTCTGAGAATGATCGATTAAAAAATCCTTCGGCTATTGCATTTGATGCATCGGGTAATTTATTTGTACTTGATCAAGAAAATGGTCGGGTGCAACAGCTTTCTATTATTCCAATCAGTACCAGTATTGTCCCTTTTATTGGGGGAAGGTATACCGCAATAGCCCATGCTTTTTCCGGCTGTTCACAAACCTCAAATATAGCAGATATCAGTTCAACACCACCTATTGAAGTGATTGGAAAAAGTGCTATTTGTGTAGGTGAGTTAACAGAAATAAAACTCAGAGGAGCGGCCAATTATAGTTGGACGCCTACCACAGGAGTTTCTAAATTAAACGACAGCACTTATTTAATTAAAGCAGATTCTACCACATTTTATGGAGTGAACGCCACCAATTCAAGTGGATGTATTTCTTTTACCAGCGCTACCATCAGCGTAGGTGCTAGAGCCTTGCCTTTTATAACTGCAACCAATTGTGTATCTCCAGATGCGTCTAAAATTACAGCGCGATTGACTGGTGCTATTCCCTCCAATTTAACTTGGTATAGAAGTGGAGCAAATACGGCTGTAGCTACTTTATTTCCTGAATGGATACAAGTAAGTAATAGTGTGGCTGGTAGTAATGGCATGGGCAATACATCGGCTCAACTGAATTTACCAATGGGCAGTTTTGTAGATGCGAAAGGCAATATATATATTGCTGATGCTGTAAATCATAGGATTCAATTGTGGAAGCCAGGAGATTTAATAGGTACCACAATAGCAGGTGGAAAAGGAGAGGGGAATGCAAGCGATCAATTGAACTATCCAACAGGTGTTTATGTAGATTTTCAAGGCAATATTTATGTGGCCGATCAGAATAATCATCGCATACAGTATTTTCCTGCGGGCAGCACAAAAGGGAATACAGTTGCTGGTGGCTCAGGTGCTGGCAGCAGTTCATTCCAGTTGAATTTTCCGACCAATATTTATGTAGACGCATTTGGTAATATTTATATTGCAGATGCAGGCAATCACCGGGTACAAAAATGGGGTGTTGGTGCCAGATCGGTGAAGACAGTTGCTGGTAATGGTATTCCTGGTAATGATAATCTTCGGCTCAATAATCCACAAAGTATTTTTGTAGATCAGAACAGCAATTTATTTATAGCAGATGCAGGCAATCATCGGATTATTTATTTTAGAAAAGACAGTTTATTTGGATTCCCTGTTGCGGGTAATAATGGTATTGGAAATAACGCCAATCAGTTAAATGCGCCTACTGGTATTGCGGTAGACGCAACTGGTAATATGTATATTGCAGATAGAGGTAATAATAGAATACAACGCTGGGCATTGTTTGATAGTGTGGGTTATACGGTTGCAGGTTCAGCCAATGGCAGCGGGGGTTCCGCACTCAATCAGTTGCAACTGCCTGCTGGTATTGTGTTTGATAATATTGGAGCCATGTATGTAACTGATAGTAGAAATAATCGGGTACAAAAATTTGCCGTCGGAACTTCTATTGATACTGTTTTGCAAACCCGCATTCCAGGTGCTTATACTCTATTGGCTTCTTCCTTCTCTGGTTGTGTTACTGGATCTCCTATTGCTAATTTAGCCATGGCTCCCGCCTTAAAAATAAAAGCATCAGCTACCACTATTTGTGAGGGTAGTGCTGCAATATTAAAAGTGAGCGGCGCTGGAAATTATAAGTGGACACCAGCGCTGGGTCTTAACTTTACTGACAAAGACAGCATACTTGCGTCTCCTTCTAGCACCACCCAATATACCGTTGCTTCACTTCCAGTAGATGGTTGTAGTGCATCTGCTGATGTAACCATTACCGTGAATAAGCAGCCAAAGATGAATATTATTGGCCAGAATTGTATGGGTGGTGGCGACCTTAATTTAACCTCCATTCCACGGCTAAAAAGCGCGACTTGGTTTTTGAACGACTCCCTTATTAAAACCACTACTGCTTTGCTGAATAAGCGAGGAATAACTGTAGCGGGGGGATTGATTGGCGGAACTGACTCAACTAAATTTGGTAGACCTTCTTTTGTTTTTGTAGATCAACAAAGTGTTTTATATATCTGTGATCAGTGGAATCATCGCATTCAAAAATGGATGCCAGGTGCAAAAGCTGGTATTACAATTGCTGGTGGAAAAGGCGCGGGCAGCAATGCCAATCAGCTTAAAAATCCCACTGGTATTTATGTGGATAGTAAAGGCGTTGTATATATTGCCGATACCGAGAATGATCGCATTCAAAAATGGATGCCAGGTGATACCACTGGAACAACTGTTGCAGGCGGAAAGGGCAGGGGTATTGCCGCAGATCAACTTTCTTATCCTACCAGTGTTTTTGTAGATCCGTTTAATAATATTTATATAGCCGATGCTTTGAATGCGCGCATTCAATTATGGGAGCCTGGCTCCATAAAAGGCAAGACAGTTGCTGGCGGAAATTTTTCTGGTACTGCTGCCAACCAATTAAGTGTGCCAACTGGTGTATTTGTAGACAGGTTGGGGAATATTTATATTGCTGATACACAGAATGATAGAATTCAAAAATGGGTGCAGGGCGATGCTGCTGGAACCACCGTTGCTGGGGGTGCTGGTAAAGGTGATAACCCCAATCAAATTAATGCACCAGTTAATGTTTTTGTGGACGGCTCTAATCAATTGTATATTACAGAAGGTGGAACGGTGCATCGGGTTAAGAAGTGGACAATTGGTGCTTCCGAAGGTGAAATTATTGCTGGTGGATTGGGTACAGGTGCAGCGCAACTTAATAGTCCCGGTAACGCCATGCTAGATCCAAACGGTAATTTGTATATTACCGATATGAATAATTTTAGGGTGCAACAATTGGTGCCAACCGATACTTTATTTGCCCTAGCCCCATTCAAAAAAGGATTGTATAAATCTAAGGGAGAAAGCTATGGTGGTTGTATGGCGGAAACGCAAATTTTTAAAGTAGATAGTGGTTTTATTCCTTCTAATCCAACAGTGTTTGATATTCAATATTGCTTGCGTGATTCCGCTCGAATATTAGGAGCAGTAGGAGATAGTTTGCGTTGGTATAGTAGTGCAAACGGTGGTATTGGTTCTCCACGCTCTCCATTGCCTAATACTGCAGTTACAGGATCAACTGATTATTGGGTGGCAAGAATCAATAGCGCAGGAACCTGTGAAAGTGTACGTAGAAAAATAAATGTAAAAGTGAATCCGCTTCCCGGTGCTACTATTACGCTAAAAACTAAGCCCAATATTTTGCCAGGCGATACTGCAACGCTTAGGGCTAGTGCAGATTCAGGTAGAAATATAAGTAAAGTATTGTGGTATAGAAATGGAGGTTTGTTAAATGCTTTGCCAGATTCACTTAAAGTGTTGCATGTTTTTTTTGGCACCGTAGGTAATTACTATGCAAAATTAGTGGATACGAATTTGTGTAGTACACAATCTAATACGATTGCTATAAGAGCAGATATAGCAATCAATCAAACCATCTATTTATTTCCAAATCCTGTTCAAGATATTGCAAAAATTATTTTTACACCGATCGCTAATAATACTACTTATCTCAAATTGGTATCCAGTACAGGACTCGTAATGATCAATCGGAAAATTGCTACAAATACTACTGGTAATACATTGTATGAATTAGATGTTTCTCAGTTACCCAAAGGCGTTTACAATGTAGAAATTGTAACGGGTGTTGGAAGGGTAATTGGTAGTAAGAGATTGATTAAACCCTAATTTAATTTTTCAACCCACCCATTCCCCTAAATTGGTATTTTTTCTTCACGCTGTAAGAGGGCTCCGCTAAAGTTACCAGTGCATATGGTATCAAAGAAGCTACAATAGTACCTGCTGCAGTGGCAACAGTTGCTTGAGGAAAAAAGATAGCATCGTTGGTAATTGCATCAACCATCATGAATAATCCCCCCGTTACTCCACCCATTGCAATGAGTCCAGTAAATGACCTTGCACCAGTATAAAAATTCTTTACTTTCTCAATATTTTTAATAGCGATGCCAGTAATTTTTCTCCTTGTACTTTTTCTCAATCCCCGAATATAAAAAGTATCAGCACTTACTGCTTCTACTCTGCCAGCGACTCTTTTAGTAGCACCAAAATAATTAAATTTCACTTTTACTTTTTCATCTAGCGTAAATAATTTCCGGTGGCTTGCATTCTCTGCAACAAGTGCTTGTGCATCTTGTGCACTCGCATTAGATACAAAGGAATAAATGAATAGCAGTAGTATAAATTGCTTCATAAAATTGGGTAATAGCTTCATAAGGATGGGCGAAAAATACTATCTTTTTCTTATATAACGTTCATTTATGCTTCTTTCGTACTTTTACAGCATGACATATGAACAAATAAAAGATATAAGAGACCGCGTTTTGGTATTGAGGAGGTTTCTTTGACGTTGAAAACCGATTATACAAAGTAGATACGGATCGACAGCTTTCGCTTTCACCAGGCTTTTGGGACAATAATATCCGAGCCACCACCGTGATGAAAGACATTAAAGTAAATGAATATTGGCTAAAACTGTACAAGCAATTGGATAGTTCAGTAGAAGATTTTGCTTTATTATTCGATTTCTGGAAATCTGGCGACGCTACCGAGGAAGAAACAAGGTTAGCTTATAATACGGCTTTATTGCAAATTGAAGAAGCTGAATTTAAGAGTACCCTAAATAAACCTGAAGATGAGTTGCCAGCAGTACTGCAAATTAATCCTGGTGCAGGCGGAACGGAGAGTCAGGATTGGGCTCAAATGCTTATGCGTATGTATTTGATGTATGGAGAAAAACAAGGCTGGAAAATAACAGAAATGGATTTACAAGAGGGTGATGGTGCGGGCATTAAAAGTGTAACCCTTCAGTTTGATGGAGATTTTGCCTATGGATTTTTAAAGGCAGAAAGTGGGGTGCATCGGCTGGTTCGTATTTCTCCTTTCGATAGTAATGCTAGAAGGCATACTTCTTTTGCATCCGTATTTGTTTATCCATTAATTGATGATAGTATTGAAATAAATGTAAACCCCAGTGATCTTGAATGGGCTTTTTATCGAAGTGGTGGAAGCGGGGGACAGAACGTGAATAAAGTAGAAACAGCGGTTCGGCTTAAACATATGCCCAGTGGATTTATTGTAGAATGTCAGCAGGCTAGAACCCAAGGGGAGAATCGCGAACTGGCTATGAAAATGCTCAAAAGTCGTTTATATGAAGAAGAATTGCGTAAGCGACAAGAAGCCATTAATGCCACCAATGCAGGCAAGAAAAAAATTGAATGGGGTAGTCAAATCCGCAGCTATGTATTCCATCCTTATAAAATGATCAAAGATCATAGAACCGATTTTGAAGTGGGTAATATTGGACCTGTCATGGACGGCGAAATAGAAGGATTCATAAAAGCGTATTTGATGTTGGAAAAAGAAAGCAGCGCATAATTAAATGATTCACCATACACCGTCTTTCCTTAAATTGCATTCATGTCTTTAGAACTGGAACAGCCTAATTTATTTGAAGCATTCGAAGCATTGATAGCGAAAGAAAATACCCTTGAAATAAGGGAGTTTCTGAACGATCAAAATATCAGTGAAGTAGCCGATCTGATCAGCGAATATCCAGAATATGAGGCAAGAATCATTGCCAATATGGCCATACATCGAGCTGCCAGTGTATTCAAGATTTTGGACATAGCGCAGCAGAAAGACATTGTAAAAGAATTGCCATCCTCCAAAACAGCCGAACTGCTGAATGAGTTGCCCGCAGATGATAGAACCGATTTTTTAGAAGAGCTTCCCAAAGCAGCCATACGCGATCTAATTAAATTACTCGATCCAGAAGAAAGGAAAATCACCCTTTCTTTATTGGGTTATCCGGAAGATAGTGTGGGGCGTTTGATGACGCCAGATTATGTATATATCTATGCCAATAATAGCATGGCCGAAGTATTTGAAACCATTCGGAAATACGCCCGCAACAGCGAGACCATCGACGTGATTTATGTAATTGATGAAAAGGGACAATTGATTGACGATGTGCGTATCAGAGATATTATTTTGGCAGCACCTGATAAAATGGTTGAAGATATTATTGACGGCAGAGTTGTATCATTAAAAGTGAATGAAGACCAAGAAAATGCGAGTCAAGTTTTTAAAATGAACAATCGGGTTGCTTTACCTGTGGTGGATGAAAATAATATACTCTTGGGCATTGTAACCATTGATGATATGTTGTGGGTAGCCAACGAAGAATTTAGTGAAGATATGCAGAAAATGGGGGGTACAGAAGCGCTGAACGAACCCTATCTTGATATTCCTTTATTAAAACTATTCAGAAAACGAGTGATGTGGTTGGTGATTCTTTTCATTGGCGAATTACTTACCGCTACTGCTATGGGATATTTTGAGGATGAAATTGCCAAAGCAGTTATTTTGGCTTTGTTTATTCCACTCATTATTTCAAGCGGTGGTAATAGTGGTTCACAGGCATCTACTTTAATTATTCAGGCAATGGCTGTGGGTGAAATCACCATCAACGATTGGTGGCGGGTATTGCGAAGAGAAATAGTAAGTGGCTTATTATTGGGAACAGTACTGGGTTTATTAGGCTTTTTTAGGGTGGCTATTTGGCATACTATTATTCCAGACCTTTACGGACAACACTGGATGATGATTGGTGCTACTGTTGGTTTCTCTTTAATTGGTGTTGTGCTTTGGGGAACCCTTAGCGGATCTATGTTGCCCATTTTTCTGAAAAGATTGGGTGCCGATCCTGCTGTTTCTTCCGCACCTTTTGTGGCTACTTTGGTAGATGTAACGGGGCTTATTATTTATTTTAGTTTTGCCTATCTCTTCCTGCAAGGGTTGCTTTTATAATGATACCTGATTTAATAATACGGAATGTTTAAAAATGAAATGATCCATAATAATTTTGTTGCCAACGGGAATATTTGTTCGCGAATTCTTTGGCTAAAATCAATAAAAAAAATAGCATGAAATCTTATTTACTTACCATGTTACTTGCAACAGTGCTTTGCGGTGCAAACGCACAAAAACAAAGTGTTGAGACAACCATTCCTGAATTAATTCCTGCTGGTGTAAAAGTTACCAGCACTAAAAATTCAGTAGTAATCGGTGGAAAAAAAATTGATTATACTGCGCATACTGGCTATCTTTTTTTGCAAAATGATACGGGCAAAACCATCGCTAAAGTATTTTTTACCTACTATAAAAAAGATGGGGATGACGCAGCAAAACGTCCCCTTACTTTTACTTTTAATGGAGGGCCAGGATCTTCATCTGTGTGGTTGCATATGGGTGGGTTAGGTCCTAAAAGGGTGTTATTAAATGATGAAGGCGTGTCGGTTGGTCCTCCGTATCATTATATCAGCAACGAATATAGTTGGTTAGATAAAACTGATCTTGTATTTATAGATCCGGTATCTACAGGATATAGTCGCCCTGCACCAGGGGAGTCGCCCAAACAATTTCATGGGTATGTAGAAGACATAGCATCAATGGGTTCATTTATCCGTCATTTTCTTTCACGCTATGAGCGATGGGGTTCTCCCAAATACTTAGCCGGTGAAAGCTATGGTACTACTAGGGCAGCGGGATTGTCAAAATTTCTTCAAGACCGTCACCGCATTTATCTGAATGGTATTTTTCTAATTTCTGCGGTCCTTAATTTTGGCACCAACGATTATTATATTGGTAATGATCTGCCTCGCGCCTTGTATATCCCTTCTTATACAGCAGCAGCTTGGTATCATAAAAAATTAGCACCTGCCTTACAAGCCAATTTTAAAAACGCATTAAAGGAGTCAGAGGAGTTTGCATTGGGTGCTTATGCATCAGCTTTGTTAAAAGGGGGTTGGTTAGATGATGCTGCAAAAGATGCCATTGCAGAAAAAATGAGTTATTATACTGGTCTCTCAAAAGAGTATTGTTTGCAAAGCAACCTAAGGGTAGAAGAAGGTAGATTCTACAAAGAGTTGAGGCGCAAAGATGGGCTTACCATTGGTAGATTAGACGCTAGATTTACTGGAAGGGATATAGATGATGTAGGGGAGTCGAATAGTTTTGATCCTTCTTTTAGCAATATAGATGGACCATTTACGGCCACTATCAACGATTATTTTCAGAAAGAACTGAATTTTAAAGAAGAAGCGGGCTACAATATTTTTGGAGACGTATATCCTTGGAATTACAATAATGTTCAGAACCAATTTTTAAATGTAGCCGAGAGTTTGAGAGATGCTATGGCTAAAAATCCAGCACTAAAAGTTTATATAGGCTTTGGGTATTACGATTTTGCTACCCCTTATTTCACCGCTAAATATGATATTGAGCATATGTTTCTCAGGCCAGAACAACGGAAGAATATAAAGAGTTATTTTTATGAGTCGGGGCATATGTATTATATCCACAAGCCCTCATTGGTACAGTTTAAAAAAGACGTAGACCAGTTTTTTGAATTTTCTACCCATTGAAAAGCGAGTAGAAATTATATTGATGGGGATGGTTTCAAGTGATTCTTTTAATGATTTTAACAGCTTATGATTCATTTCATATAAAGGCACCTGAACAGTTTCTAAGACGAAAATAATACCACTGGCGTTCACCATTAAAGAGACCCATTCCGAATGCTCGGGATGGGTCTCTTAGTTAAGCTGTGGAGAGTATCGGGGTCGAACCGACGACCTCTTGCATGCCATGCAAGCGCTCTAGCCAACTGAGCTAACCCCCCTAGGGACTGCAAATGTAGATCTAGGAGTGATTCAAGCAAAATTTTAGTTTTATTGGAGTATAAATAGTTTCCATGCCTAAATCCTTTTTTAATAGTAATATTGAAATCATTTCAAATTAAACAGTATTGAAATACTTTAAATTGCTCTATATTCAGGTTGTAATAGCCATTTTACTGGGTATTGCTACAGGGTGTTTATTCCCCAGCTTTGCACCTGTAGGTAAGCTTATCAGCGAAAAATTCATCGACCTGATTAAAACGCTCATTATTCCAATACTTTTTTTTACCATCGTACTGGGTATTGCCGGTGCTGGCGACCTTAAAAAAGTTGGTCGCGTTGGAGGTAAAGGTTTACTTTATTTTGAAGTAGTGACCACTCTTGCTCTTTTTATTGGCATTATGGCTGCTTATTTTATTAAGCCGGGACTAGGGGTTGATATTTCTGGATTACATTCTTCTGAGAAAATAGTTGGTATTGCCGAAACAGGAAAAAAATTGAACTGGGTTGATTTCTTTACCCATATCATTCCCAATAATATTTTCAAATCATTAGCAGATGGTGATATCTTACCCATTCTACTTTTTAGCGTTTTATTTGGTATTGGTATCACCAAAATCGGGCCCGCAGCAAATGGGTTGATAAGCGGACTGGATAGAGCCAATAAAGTAATTTTTCAAATGATGAAAATGATTATGCTATTGGCACCCCTTGGTGCTTTCGGTGGCATGGCTTATACCATTGGCACTTACGGCGCAACGGTACTGCTATCACTCGGAAAATTGATGGGCTGCTTTTATATTACCGTCTTTCTTTTTATTGCTATTGTATTAAATCTTATTGCGAAATACAATGGGTTCAGTCTCTGGAAATTATTGGTATATATTAAAGCAGAAATTTTTATTGTAATTGGCTCCAGCAGTAGTGAATCGGTACTTCCTAATATCATGCAGAAATTAGAGCAAGCAGGATGCAGTAAAACCGTTGTGGGGTTAATTATTCCAACAGGGTATAGCTTTAATTTAGATGGGACTACCATTTACTTGAGCATGGCGACTATTTTTCTAGCACAGGTTTTTGGCGTTCAATTAGATCTTTGGCAACAGGTTTCATTGATGGGCATTTTAATGGTTACCAGCAAAGGTGCTGCTGGTGTTACTGGAAGTGGTTTTATTGTATTGGCTTCCACTTTGTCAGCATTAAAAATTATTCCGCTAGAAGGCCTCGCTCTTTTATTGGGGGTAGATCGTTTTATGAGCGAAGCTAGGTCTGTAACCAACCTTATTGGTAATACGGTAGCTGCGGTAGTAATTGCCAAGAGTGAGCATGCAGTGGACGAGGAACTGTACCGTTCCGTAGTTGAAAATAAATGAAAGTAAGATAAAATAAATTCAACATGATTACTAAAAATGATATTGAACAAGCGCATGAATTAATTGCAAAATATATTCATCGCACACCCATACTTACCAATGCTAGTATCAATGCTATGGCGGGGACAGAACTATTTTTTAAATGTGAAAATTTTCAAAAAATTGGGGCATTTAAAATAAGGGGTGGTATGAATGCGGCGCTGCGTTTGGCGCCCGAAAAATTGGCCAATGGTATTGCCACACATTCATCGGGTAACCATGCTCAAGCCATTGCATTTGCGGCAAGAGAATTGGGTACTAAAGCTTATATTGTTATGCCAGAGAATGCGCCTGCTGTAAAGGTAAAAGCGGTTGAAGGATATGGAGCTGAAATTAGTTTCTGCCAACCCAATCAAGCTGCAAGGGAAGCTGCAGTGCAAAAAATAGTGGAGGCTACTGGTGCTGCATTTATTCATCCTTTTGATGATGATCGGGTAATAGGGGGACAAGCTACATGTGTTAAAGAAATGATTGAAGATATAGCTCATTTAGCTGCAGTTGTTGCACCTGTTGGTGGGGGTGGGCTGCTCTCGGGAACTGCTTTAGGGGCTCACTATTTTAGTAATAATATAGAAGTATATGCAGGAGAGCCAGAAGGTGCTGCTGATGCTGTTCTGAGTTTTAAAACAGGTAGGGTAGAGAAAGCACCTTTTGTGAAGACCATTGCTGATGGGTTGATGACTTCTTTGAGTGAACGCACACTGGGCATTATTAAAACGCACGTGAAAGATATTTTTCTGGTTTCAGAAGAAGAAATTAAGTGGGCACTTAGGTTGGTTTATGAGCGCATGAAAATTGTAGTAGAGCCCAGTTGCGTAGTGCCACTGGCTGCCGTACTAAAAAATAAAGCGGTGTTTAAAGGAAAAAAAACTGGTATTATTTTAACAGGAGGAAATGTAGATCTTTCTGCCTTTGGGGACTGGTTTCATCAATCATATTAAAGTAGTAGCAAAGGCTTACCTATTGCTTAATTTAATTTCCATAACTGTCCCTCATACTTAAATGGTTTTAGTTCCAGATAGTAAAGATCGGGCTCTGAAATAAAGTCGTAAAGCATGGTATAGTACTGTTCAAGCCAGCCAAACATTTTCAATTTATTGTAAAACCAGCAAGTATAAGAAGCTTCAACTCCATAGAATACTGGGGGAACATGCTGGATGGCTATACGATCTCGATCCTCATCATTATAAGCCATAAAATCGAAAAGTAAATATGGGATTCCACATTTTCTAACCCTATCGAGTAGTGAATAGGTTTCTTCAATATATTGAATAGAAGCAGAGAAGATAATGATATCTGGTTTATGATATTGCATACATTCTTCAATAGAAGTATAAAATTGAAGTTGAGCTGTTTCAAATTCTTTTCTTCCAGCTGCTACATAATTAGGTTGTTCTACAATACACCACTCCAGCTTTTTTAGTTGCGATAAATAGGGAGATACATGATAGAATGAAGTGCCAAGGGATCCCCCAAAATCTAATACACACAATTCTTGTTCTCGCAAGGAAGCTATATAGAGTAATGAACTTAATAAATTAAAATTCATTTTTGGTTTTTCATACAAAATCCCGTCCCGCTCATATTTAATTTCACCATTTACAATTTTACGGTTGGTAGTAATTATTCTATCTAGAATATGATCTGCATCATAGCCGGTTGTTTTTTGATTGGCCTCGGCAAAAGAAATATAATCTCCCTTCCATCCATATTTAAAACTATACCACCTAAGGGTATGTAGAATGGGTGGTATCAATTGTTTCAAGAGGTAGTGCATAGATGGATATTTAAAATTAAGGATCTGTTGATTTTAATTGGAATATACTTTAGAACCCCGCCACCGAATCGTCACCGCGCTTATCTGCTGCTGCTTCCTTTCTTTTATTGGGAAGTATGCGGATGCCTTCGGTTCTGCCAATTCCGCCTCGCTCGGTTATACGATACCCCATTTTTTGTAAAGCCAATTTTGTGGAGAGGTTAAAATCTTTCTCTACAAAAACTTCATCGGGTAACCATTGGTGATGGAATTTGGCGGCATCAATGGCGTCGCCTACCACCATATTAAAGTCAATGATATTTACCAACGCTTGATATACCGATGTAGGAATGGTAGTTCCACCAGGTGTGCCAATAGTGAGGTAAGGTTTTTTATCTTTCATTACCAAAGTAGGCGTCATTGAACTCAACATTCTTTTGCCGGGCTGTATGGCATTAGCTTCCCCGCCAATGGCTCCATACATATTCGCTACGCCTGGTTTTGCACTAAAATCATCCATCTCATTATTCAACAAAAAACCAGCTCCACCAACCACTACTCTTGAACCATAGCTGCCGTTTAAAGTAGTGGTAACCGACACCATATTTCCTACTGCGTCTACTATGCTAAGATGGGTGGTTTCTTCGCTTTCTGCAATAATTCCGGCTTTTATTGCGGTGCTGGTTCCCGCTTTATCTGGGTCATAATCTTTCATTCTTTCTTTAATATAGGCGTCGCTTGTTAAGGTTTTGAGGGGTACTTTCCAATAGTCAGGATCGCCCAAATAAGCAGCTCTATCTGCATAAGCCCTTCTCTCTGCTTCAATCATCAACTGTACGGAATTGGTGGTTTGAAAACCCATTTTTGCCATCGGATATTTTTCAATCATCTTCATCATCTGTGTAAGCAATACGCCACCACTACTGGGTGGGGCAAAACTGATGATTTCATGGTTTCGATAATTAAAAATGATGGGATTGCGCAGCTTGGCGGTATAACTTTTTAAATCGTTCAAGTTAATAATACCTTTTCCTCTTTGCATTTCTGCTACAAGTAATTCGGCTGTTTTACCATCATAAAACCCCCTCGCCCCATTTTGCTGAATCCTTATTAGGGTTTGTGCCAATTCTTTCTGCACCAATGTGTCGCCCACTTTCCATCGAATTGCCCTATCAAAGGCAGTTGGCGTAGTGCTATTCTTGGTTATGAATTCTTTTACACTATTAAAGCTAGAGGCTTCTTTTTCTGTCAGCACAAATCCCATAGAAGCTAGATCTATAGCGGGTTGTATCAATACTTCAAACGGTAATTTTGCATAAGCATGGGTAGCAAATAAACCAGCAATGGTGCCCGGTATGCCAGAAGCCAAATGTCCTGACTGAGAAAGATTTAATTGTGGATTACCTTGTTGATCCAAGTACATATCCCTACTTGATTTTTCGGGACTGGCTTCTCTATAATCAATACCAATTAATTCGCCATTTGTTTTTCTCCCCAGTAAAAAACCACCTCCACCAATATTGCCGGCATTGGGATACACCACTGCCAGTGCAAGTTGTGTTGCAATAGCAGCATCAAAAGCATTGCCACCTTTTTTCATAATGGCAGCGCCTACCATGCTGACAAGTGGGTGCGCACTGCTTACCGCCGCTTGCTTAAATTCACCCCGCTTTACCACACTATATTGGTAGGGGTTTACTTCCTTATCTGAACCCACTATAGATGGAATTGTTTGACAAATTGCTGTACCCACTAACAGCATTCCGCTGCAAAAAACAATCAGTTTATTCATGTATGATTTTATTGGTTTTGCTGAAAATTTACAAATTCCACTTTGGTGAGTGCTAAAACTATTTGCAGCTCATTATAAGCGGGGAAATTACAAAATATATTGGTGTTCCATTCTCTTCAAAATAAAAACTTATGCCCCATATTGATGGGCGGTTGTGGGTTTCTTCTTATTTTCATGGCTTATACAACTAACTTATGAAGAAATTAATGATGGGTTTTATTTGCTTGGTATTTTCTGGCATCTTGGTAGCACAGTCTTTACAACATCCCGATCAGTTTTTAGGATACAAAGTGGGTACCCGTTTTACCCGTCACCACCAACTGATGGATTATCTTAAATCTGTTGTACAATCCACCCCCAATATGGTGAAGTTGGAGAAATATGGGCACACTAATGAAGGGCGTGAATTGGTATTGGCTTTTGTAAGTTCACCTGAGAATATAGAAAAACTAGAATCAATTCGACTCAATAACCTCCGCATAGCTGGTTTATCGGGTGATCATACAGTCGCCCAATCTGCTAATGCACCTGCCATTGTATGGTTAAGTTATAATGTTCATGGCAATGAAGCGGCTTCATCTGAAGCATTTTTATTAACGATACACGCTTTGGTTGACCCTACCAATCAAAAGACCAAGGAGTGGTTGAAAAATACGGTGGTGGTATTAGATCCCTGCATCAATCCCGATGGAAGAGACCGCTATATAAATTGGTATAATTCAGTGGTAGGAAACCAGTACAATGCAGAGCCTGTGGCTCGTGAACATTCTGAACCTTGGCCAGGTGGAAGAAGTAACCATTATAATTTTGATTTGAATAGAGATTGGGCTTGGCAAACCCAAGTAGAAACACAGCAGCGCTTAAAAAAATACCTAAACTGGATGCCGCAGATACATGTGGACTATCACGAGCAGGGTTACAATGAGCCCTATTATTTTGCACCTGCTGCTGAACCTATGCATGAAGTAATTACTCCATGGCAGCGTAATTTTCAAGGGTTGATTGGCAAAAATCACGCAAAATATTTTGACGCTAATAATTGGTTATTCTTTACCAAAGAGCGTTTCGATTTACTCTATCCATCTTATGGTGATACTTATCCTGTTTACAATGGGGCAATTGGAATGACCTATGAGCAAGGTGGAATACGTGCAGGCTTAGCCATTCAGAATGAAGATGGCGATACCCTTAGTCTCGTAGAAAGAGCGGCGCACCATTTTGCTACTGGCTTGTCAACCATTGAAATTGCTTCACAAAATAAAGACAAGTTGGTGGGTGAATTCAAACAGTTTTTTGACGATGGCCGTGCTGGAAAAATAGGTGAATACAAGACCTATGTATTTACTGCCAAAGACGAAAACAAAATAAATGCGTTAAAAAAATTACTGAACCAAAATGGTATTGAATATGGTATACTCAGTAATAAGACCTTCCGCGGATTTAATTATTTTTCTGGTAAAGAAGAAGCATTTTCAGATGAGGGGCTTCACCTTGCAGTGAGCGCCTACCAGCCAAGAGCCGCTATGGCTAAGGTTTTACTAGAACCTAGAACATTGGTTTCTGATTCTAATACTTATGATATTACTGCTTGGTCTGCTGCTTATTCTTATGGTATTAAAGGATTTGTAGTAAAGGAAAAATTACTCGTGAAAAAAGATTTAAAACCAGCCACTTCGGTTACACCTATTGCCAGTAATTATGGCTTATTAATTCCCTACCAATCATTTAATAGTGCCCAATTATTGGCTTCATTGCTAAAGGGTGGATTGAAAGTGCGCTTTGTTGAAAAAGCCTTCACCTATAAAAATAAAACCTATGATAGGGGCACATTGATAGTATTAAAAACCAGTAATGGTGCTGACTGGCTTTCGCTCACCAATGCAGCTTGTATGAAATTTAATGTACAGCCCGATGCAGTTGAAACCGGATTTATGGATAAGGGGGCTGATTTTGGTTCTCCTGATATTCATATTATTGCGGCTGCTCCTAAAATTGCCATGTTGACTGGTGAACAGTCCTCCTCATTGGCTACTGGGGAAGTATGGCATTATTTTGATAAGTTGCTAAACTACCCTATTACACAGTTGAATGCGGGCGATTTATCTCGTTTTAACTTAAGAAATTATCAGGTATTAATTATTCCCGATGGGGGTTTCCGCAGTCTTAATGATAAAGCAAATACAGAAAAATTAAAAGATTTTGTACGCAGTGGTGGTAAAATTATTGCGCTTGAAAATGCAGTATCTATTCTGGCGGCGGCTGAATGGGGTATTAAATTAAAAGAAGCCAAGCCCGATTCTAAACAAGAAGATTCGGTAAAAAAATATGCGGATAGAGACAAAGATTATTTGACCAATTCTATTCCCGGTGCTATTTATAAAATGGAACTTGATAATACACATCCACTCGGTTTTGGATATCCTGATTATTATTATACGTTAAAGCAAGACAATAATTTGTACGAGTATTTAAAAGGTGGATGGAATGTAGGGACCATTAAGAAAGATGGTTATGTAACAGGCTTTGCAGGGGCGCAATTAAAAGCGAAATTAAAAGACGGATTATTATTTGGAGTGCAAGATATGGGCAGTGGATCGGTGGTGTATTTATCAGAAAATCCCTTGTTTAGAAATTTTTGGGAAAACGGATTCCTGCTATTTGCCAATGCTGTTTTTTTAGTGGGTAATTAAAAAAATAAAGGATTTCAAGTCTTTTTTAGCGCCATATTAAGCTAACTATATCCATCGCACAGATTCCGTGCGATGGATTATATTGCTACAACTTAACATTCAATGCCAGCATAAAATTCCTGCCTGCCATTGGATAAAAATAATTCTCTGTAATAGATGCCCCACCAGCTATATAACTAAATGTATAACCATTCGGCTCATAGCGTAGATTGAAAATATTGTTGAGTTGAAAAATGATTTGAATTTCTTTCGGTATTTTTTTCTTGATGGTATAAATAGTCCTGAAATCAGATACAAAAAAAGCGTTTAATTTTCTATTCTCATCCTGTGTATTGTCAAGATATTGTTTACCTACATATTTATTCAATAAACTCCATTCTATATTTTTTGCTGGTGTAATATTAAAAGCGAGACTGCTTACCGTATTCGGTGAGAAAGAAATATCCTTATCGCTATGTAAAATACTCGCTTGAAGGCCATTGTCGTAATTGTCAATAAATTCTGTAAACGCTTTAATCTTATTGCGGCTGAAACTAATATTACCCGATACATTCAACCATTTATTTACTACCGCAGCACCCTGCAATTCCATACCTCTTCTATAACTAATAGGTATATTGGATCTGGTATAAGCACCTACATCATTAATCTTACCCGTTAGAACCAACTGATTTTTATAATACATATAATAAAAAGTGGCGCCAACAGAATACCCAATCCCTTTTTTCTCTATACCCAATTCCCAGTCCCGCAATGTTTCTTGCAACGGTTGAGTAAAACTGCCCGACTCAAAATCTTCTCTATTCGGTTCTTTATTGGCTATTGCATAACTTAAAAAAGCCTGCCATCCTTTAGCAGCATAAGTAATACCTGCCTTGGGATTTACAAAATTAAAATGGCGATTTACAATAAGATTGGGGTTATTGCTGAATCCATTCATAATATGAGAAACCGTTCTAAATTGCAGATCAGCAAAACTAGAAAAATGCTTGAATAAGTTGAACTGCCATTTTGCATAAATATTGGCGTCTTTTTTAGTGGCGGGTAAATGGTAGTATCGATATTTTTCAGGCGCAACACCTATTTGTAACCAAGGTAGTGTTCCAAAATGCAATCCATCATATTTTGTCCATCCACCCCCAATGGTAATATCCGATTTGGCCCACTTGTATTGGAGTGAAGCAATCTGTCCATAAAAATAATTATCCAACCATCTTTGTCGCACCAAATCTGCACTAGTAATGGTGTTGCCGCCTACTATTTGATTGGGCAATCCATATTTTGAAAAGCGCTGATCAGCTTTATACTCCTCATAATAGCCTTTGCCCCTTGTTAAAAAAACTGCAGTATTGAAACTCCATTTGTTATTGAGCGATTGGTTGTAAAAAAGCTGGTAATGCGTTTGTGTATAATTATCGGTTTGGTTGTTATAAGGTTCACCTATTTTTTCTGTGCCAGCAGCATTGAATTTTCTATTGGTAACCAACATGGGCTCACTTACGCCATACCATGCTTGGTAAGTTTTTTCCTTACCAGAAAAAACATTCAAACGCAAGGAAGATTTTTTGTTAATATAAGCTGTACTGAAGTAGAAAGATTGCATATCAGCTTTTGCACGATCTACAAAACCATCACTGGTAATATTACTTAAACGGGCATCAATAGTAAAATGTTTTCCGAGTAAACCAGATCCTGCTTTTACCGTGTTTTTAAATGAATTGAACGAGCCAAAACTATTATTCAATTCAATATAAGATTGCTCATTGAATTCATTGGTGGCCATATTTAATGTAGCCCCAAATGCAGAGGCGCCATTAGAGGAAGTACCAGCCCCACGCTGAATTTGTATGCTGCTAACAGAAGAAGCAAAGTCGGGTAAATTCACAAAGAAAGTGCCCATGCTTTCCGCATCATTATAAGGAATACCATTTAGGGTAACATTAATGCGGGTGGCATCGGTTCCTCTAATTCTGATACCCGTATATCCAATACCATTGCCAGCATCGGAATTAACTACTACCGAAGGAGTTTGGTTTAAGAGGAAAGGAATATCAGCGCCTAGATTTTGTTTAACAATAGCAGTTTTGTCAATATTAGTCTTGGCAAAAGGAGCTTTGTCGGAGGCTCTAATGGCTCTTACTTCTAAAGGTTGTAAGAAAAGAATGGTGACTTGTGGCAATGCGGAATCGGTTGAACTGCCATTTAACGGTGTTTTGGAGGACTGTGCAGCAATCATTAAGCTGTAAAGCATGAATGCTGTTGTTCCCATAATTTTTTTCATTTTTCAATGTTTTAAAATTAAATAATGGGAGCAGGGATGCAATAGGAGAGGTTGCCAATAAAACTGTTTACCTTCCCTTCGCAGGAATTACCCTGTTCAGGTTCAACGGGTATATCTCAGCCAGAAAGGATCGTCATCCAAACCAGCACCCCGAGGACATTGCAAAACTAGTAATTTCTTTTTATTTTGAGATATGTAACTTTTGTGCGCATGATTCGTTTCAATACAAATACCATTATCATTCATTGGTTAGAAGCCCTTATTTAAAAATAAAAAGTATATGAAAAAGTTTTTTTTAGTCTTATTATCCATAGCTGTTGCAATGGGTAGTTACGCTCAATCAGATAAAAATATTGTGTTTGATGAAAATGCGCAGCTACGCAAAGTAGGTTCTTTTTCAGGGATAGAAATAGGGGGGGCAATAGACCTGTACTTATCGCAAGGTTCCGAAGATGCGTTAGCGGTGAGTGCGGGAACAGAGGAATTATTGGCGCGTATTAAGACCGAAGTAAGGGGAAATATATTACATATTTATTTTGATGGGAAGGGCATGAATTGGAGAAGTTGGGGGAACAACAAAATAAAGGCTTATGTAACTTTCAAAGACATTAAAAGGGTAGAAGCATCGGGTGCTTGTAATGTAAAAACAACAGGAAAGTTGTTACTGAGTGAATTGATTATTGAAATGTCTGGAGCCAGTGATTTCACCGGTGAGGCAGATATAAGTAGTCTCCGAATTGATCTCAGTGGTGCATCGGTAGTAAGAATTGCAGGTAAAGCAGAGAAAGCTACTTTTTTAGCCAGTGGTGCCAGCTCTATTAGAGCTTACGATTTAATTACTGACTACTGCAAAGTAGATGCATCAGGCGCTTCAGGTATTCGATTGCATGTAAACAAAGAATTGAATGCTTCAGCTAGTGGAGGGAGTAGTATCTCCTATAAAGGGGATGGTGTTATTAGAGATATCAGCAGCAGTGGCGCAGCTTCTGTGAAGCGGAGGAATGATTAATACTTTAAATAATATTTGGAAATTTAGGTGCATCACCCTATATTTGCACCTTATTACATCGCGAGGTAGAGCAGCGGTAGCTCGTCGGGCTCATAACCCGAAGGTCGGAGGTTCGATCCCTCCCTTCGCAACAGCTAAAGGCCCTCATGGGGCCTTTTTTAATGAATATATGAAAGCAGGATTCGTAAATATTTTTGGCAGGCCAAACGCTGGCAAAAGCACGCTTCTAAATGCACTTATTGGAGAGAAGATGGCTATAGTATCTCCCAAAGTACAAACTACCCGTCATCGCATTAAAGCCTTTTTAAATAATCCAGGCGAGTACCAAATTATTTTTTCGGATACACCTGGCATCATAGATCCCAAGTATAAGCTTCATCAAAAAATGATGGACTCTGTAAAGGGTGCTTTGGAAGATGCTGATTTAGCCCTATTAATGGTAGATGCCAATGAATCTTTTGACGAAGTGGATACTATTTTTACCGCTTTAAAATTAAAAGTACCTGCACTGGTACTTTTGAATAAAATAGATATTGCAGGTAATGGTCGCATTGCTTTGGCTGAATCTTTTTTTGGCAGCAAACCATACTGTAAACAAGTACTAAAAATTGGGGCTTTACAGAAATTACACTTAAAAAAATTATTGTCCACCATTGTTGAACTATTGCCCGAAGGCGTTCCATTCTATAGCGAAGAAGACCTTAGTGATTTGCCAACAAGGTTTTTTGTTTCTGAAATGATTCGTGAGAAAATTTATGAATTGTTCTCCGACGAAATTCCATACCATACTGCCGTGTTAGTTAATGAATATAAAGACAAAGGTTCGTTGATAAAAATACAAGCCGATATAATTGTGCACCGCGAAACACAGAAAGCCATCATCATAGGCGATAAAGGCAGTATGATTAAGCAAATAGGAACCAGTGCTAGAAAAGATATAGAAGCATTTATTCAACAAAAAATATTTCTGGAATTGTTTGTGAAAGTGCGTCCCAAATGGCGCGACAACGATTTGCAGTTAAAAGAATATGGCTATAAGTAAATATAGCTGATTACCTCACCAATGAATTTTTAAAAAATGAGTTACACGGTAGCAATAGTAGGAAGACCCAATGTTGGTAAAAGCACTTTTTTTAATCGATTATTAGAACAACGAAAGGCAATTGTAGATGATATTAGTGGAGTTACCCGAGATAGGCAATATGGGGTGGCTGACTGGAATGGTAAGGTTTTTAACCTGATTGATACGGGCGGTTTTGTGCCTCAAAGTAATGATATATTTGAATCGGAAATTCGCAAACAAGTAAAAATTGCATTGGACGAAGCCAATACAGTTGTATTAATGGTAGACGTGGCTACCGGCATTACAGATTTAGATGAAGCAATGGCAGATATTTTGAGAAGAACCAATAAGCCAGTTTTTGTTGCAGTAAATAAAGTTGATAATGGTACTAGAGAATTGGAAGCTACCGAGTTTTACAGCCTAGGATTCGAAAATACTTTTTTCCTCAGTAGTATTTCGGGCAGTGGTACGGGCGACTTGCTGGATGCAATTGTTGCCGATATTCCCTTAGAAGAATCAGAAGGAACGCAGGAGGATGCACTGCCCAAATTCGCCATAATTGGTCAGCCTAACGTAGGTAAATCCTCTTTGTTAAATGCATTAATTGGCGAAGAAAGAACCATCGTAAGCAGCATTGCTGGTACTACTAGAGACTCTATTCATACCCATTATAAGTTGTTTCAAAAAGAGTTTATGCTGATTGATACGGCTGGTATCCGTAAAAAAAGTAAAGAGAAAGACGACCTAGAGTTTTATTCTATTATTAGGGCTATTAAGGCAATGGACGAGGCCGATATTTGTCTATTGGTACTAGATGCAGACAAAGGTATTACTGCTCAGGATATTACTATTTTTAGCCTTGCAGCCCGAAAAGGCAAAGGCATTGTTGTATTGGTAAATAAATGGGATCTGGTAGAAAAAGAAACCAATACAGCTAGGGATTATGAAAAAGTACTCCGCCAAAAAATGGCTCCTTTTAACGATGTCCCCATATTATTTATATCTGTTAAGGAAAAGACAAGAATATTAAAAGCCATTGAATTGGGGCTTCAAGTATATGAAAACAAATGCCGCAAGGTGGCTACATCTGTGCTTAATGAAGTGATGTTGAAGGCAATCGCTAGTTACCATGCACCTGTGGTTCGAGGTCACTCCATTAAAATTAAGTATGTAACCCAGTTGCCTACACATGTTCCTTCATTTGCATTTTTCACCAATTTTCCAGATGATATTAAAATGCCATACAGGAATTATTTGGAAAATCAGCTCAGGGCCAATTTTAATTTCACAGGAGTTCCAGTCCGCATATTCTTTAGAAAAAAATAAAATATGTGAAAAAATTGGTAAATTTAAATTGAATTGCTATATTTGTAAATAACAAAACAAAAAAACAAGCACAATGAAAAAATTATTCGCAATTCTAGCTGTAGCAGGTTTAATGACCGCATGTAACAACGCTGAAAAAGTAGAAGCTGCTGCTGATAGCACTGTTGCTACTATTGATTCTACAGTTGCTCCTGTAGTTGATTCAGTTGCTGCTGCAATGGATACCACCAAAGCTGCAATGGATACTGCTAAAGCTAAATAAGTTAATACCAAGTACTCGTTACGCTAATATTACTTTTTTAAAAAGAAGTCCTCCCAATAAACAGGGGGGATTTTTTTGTGCCTATAATATTACAAAGAGTATAGGCCAAATGAAGCCGTTGTATAAGAAATGTTAAAATTTATTTGAAAATATTTAGGGGAGGGTATAAATTACTTACTGATAACCAGCTAAAATATCCATCAATGAAAAAAATTAAACCAATTCTGTTATCGGTATTAATAACAGCCCTTGTCTTTCGACCTGCCGTAAAACAGATATACCAAGTTTTGAACGCCAAAAAGATAATAATGATTTAAAAATAAAGCAATTTTTTTTAAGTCCAGAAAATACCAATTCCGCCGTCTTAAAATTTAAAACTTTTTTTGAAAATCAAAACAACAAAAAAGGATTTGTTCAACAGTTAATACAACATGAGGGGTTTGCAATATGGGACAAAGCCATTATTCGAGCATCTTCAAGTAACCAAAACTCAAAAGGACAAATCCGTTCTAATAGTTTAAGTGTATCGAATACTACCAATAAAACAGCAGATACTTTATTATATATTCCACTTGTATTAGAGAATACCAGATATGTTTATTCCTTCATATATGCACAACTAAAAGGGGATTCTGTTAGTTGGAAAGTATTTAGTGGTAGAGATTATGATAAATACCCAAGCGGGAAGCCAGATTCGGATGAAATTACCTAAGCGATGCGTTTAGGCATGCTTTTTTTAATGCAATAAATACTAGAGATTGTGGTGACGATCCACAAACTTTAGTCAATATTGCAAAATTGTTTAGTGATGCACATGAAACAGATACCCCTAGCCAACTTTTGTTAGAAAAAGAAATGGATCTTTTTACGTAATCCCCCCACCGATACCATATTGTAAAGTTGGCTAGAAGGGTTGATTTTTGCAAAAAGAAATAGGATGCAAAACAAAAAGGAGATCCGCGAACAAATGATGTTGATGATAGCCGA
>RDZY01000002.1 GCA_004294135.1 Sphingobacteriia bacterium | reverse complement strand
AATTATCTGATCAATGATAAGAAAGTATATCGCTTAATGGATCAGAGCAATCTATTGTTAGGCAAAGTAATAAAAACCACAGGGAAACGCCAGTTTGTATCCAATAACTAAGTATTATATTTGAAGACAGGATAGCAGCACTCTTTTATAATTTTTACTGATTCAGCGCCTATGGGCGCTGAATCAGTAAAAGAAACTTGACACGGCAGGACATTGTCAGAACCTACATTTATGATACAGAACAGAAATACATCATTGTGTTAGACCCACAACGAAGCCAAACGGACTATTACTTACTTACGGGTTACTACCTAAACAAGGGATATGGAGAGAAAAAATAAAAAAATTACTGAAAAAGAAACTGCCGGAACTGCACTAAAAACGCAGGGCTCGATACATTTCATGATGTAACGAGTCCCGAAATTCCTTTATCCAAATGGAAAAATGAACACTGAAAAGTTAATTACATAAATTGAAAATGTAAATAAAATTAAGAAATCATGGGATATAAAATCCCACAACTTCCTTTGGACTTGGATTTAGAATCCAAAGCCATTATGAAAAAAACGGCTGCTGCCCGAAGTGAATTGGCAGAGATGAAAGGTGCTGCCCTGACCATTCCGAATTAAAATATCTTAATCAGCACCCTTTCGTTGCAGGAAGCTAAAGACAGTTCGGCCATTGAAAACGAAATTCGTGCTTTAAAAGATTTACCCATGAAGGAGGGCTACATTGCAAACTCTTGGCAGTAGTAAATAGTTTGAATTTACGTGGGTCGGATAAAATGTTTTCTAATGATTCTCTTTCATCGGCTTCCAATTCTTCATACTCTTCAATATTATCCACATCAAAGCCTTCTAACTTGTGGCGTTGACTAGTCAAAACACACGAAATCACGTATTAAATCAAAAAAAATCCTAAATAAAGCATAAAAAACTTGGCTATTTAATTTCAGCTCCTTAACTTTGCAACCCCAACGTAAAAATTGGTTTTTGACTATGTCTCAGCGAATCAGAATCAAATTACAATCATACGATCACAATCTAGTAGATAAATCTGCAGAAAAGATCGTAAAAACAGTACGTAGTACAGGTGCAGTAGTAACAGGACCTATTCCTTTGCCTACTCATAAGAGAATCTTTACTGTATTGCGTTCTCCACACGTTAATAAAAAGAGTCGTGAACAGTTTCAATTGGCTACGCACAAGCGTCTGATGGATATTTACACTTCTTCTTCTAGAACCGTAGATGCGTTGAGTAAGTTAGATCTTCCTTCTGGTGTGGAGGTTGAAATCAAAGCTTGATAAAAAGCCGAACCTTGTAAAAGGGTAGGTTAGTTCTTATAAAATACTTCATCTGCCAACTTCCTTCGGGAAATAAAGCAGCTCTGACAAACTAAAACTCCTCCACATAATATTTGTTGAGGGAACATATAAACAGGCCCTTCGAGGTTTGTTTACTACTGGTACTTCCTCTTCCCGTTAATTTCGGGAAAACAACGGAAAAGGTCGGTAGCAAACAAGGATTGAATCCCGCTTCATCGGCGGGATGTCCTCACAACCATGCGGGGCATAAACCGCAAAACGATGAAAGGAATTATTGGTAAAAAAATCGGCATGACCAGCATCTTCGCTGCTGATGGCAAGCAAATAGCTTGTACCATCATTGAAGCTGCTCCAAATACCGTTACACAAATTAAGACACAGGAGACCGACGGTTATTCTGCTGTTCAATTAGGGCTCGGCGACAAGAAAGAAAAACATTCTACTAAGTCCGAACTCAACCACTACGCAAAGGCACAAACTGCTGCCAAGAGATTTGTAAAAGAATTTCGCAATTACTCCATAGAAAAGAATTTAGGGGAAATAGTAACACTTGATATTTTTGCCGAAGGTGATAGTATCGAAGTTGTTGGAACAACCAAAGGAAAGGGATTTCAGGGTGTTGTAAAACGCCACGGATTTTCTGGTGTTGGAGAAGCTTCCCATGGTCAGCACGATCGTCAACGTGCGCCAGGTTCGATTGGTGGTTCTTCTTATCCCGCTAGAGTATTTAAAGGAATGAGAATGGCAGGCCGCATGGGTGGTGACCGTGTTAAAATGAAAGGTTTGAAAGTGGTTAAAATATTTCCTGAAAAGAACTATATCCTGATTAGTGGCTCTGTACCAGGTAACAACGGTTCTATCGTTTTAATACAGAAATAATATAACCCGTTTAACTGAAAGATTAATTGAAAGATCATGCAAATTGATGTATTAGATATAAAAGGACAGAAGACCGGCAGAACGGTTGAATTACCTCAGGAAATTTTTGGTATTGAACCAAATGACCACGTAATATACCTAGCTGTTAAGCAATACCTTGCTGCGCGTCGCTCTGGAACACACAAGGTTAAAACCCGTGCTGAAGTTCAGGGTGCAAGCCGCAAATTACACAAACAAAAAGGTACAGGTGGTGCTCGTAAGGGTAATATTCGTAATCCTTTGTACAAAGGTGGTGGTACTATTTTTGGACCAAAGCCACACGCTTATGATTTCAAGTTGAATCGTAAAGTGAAAGACTTGGCAAAAATATCTGCCCTTAGTCACAAAGCAAAAGACGGTGCTATCGTAATTATTGAAGACATCAATATGGATACGCCAAAAACCAAACAACTGGTTAGCATCATGGATAACTTGAAAGTGTCTGATAAAAAAGCACTGATTGTTCTACCTGAGTACAACGATAATGTTTACTTGAGTACTCGTAACGTACCCAATATCGCCAGCACTTTATTGGCTGATATCAATACTTACGAAATTATGAATGCAGATGTATTGGTAATCACAGAAAATACTGTAAAAATCTTCGTAGAAGATGAAGCAGGAGTAGAAGCTTAATTTAAGTAACGTTTGAATCATAGAAAATGAGACAGTCAGAAATTTTAATAAAGCCTATCTTAACCGAGAAAGCAAATGCCCAGCAGGAAACATTGAGAAGGTATGCTTTCAAAGTTGATCGCAGAGCTAATAAATTGGAGATCAAAAAAGCAATCCAAGATTTTTACGGAGTAAATGTAGTAGATGTAAATACTGCGGTTGCTCCTGGAAAGAACAAGTCTCGCAATACGAAGGCTGGTTTAGTTCAAGGAATGAAATCTGCTTACAAAAAAGCATTTGTAACTGTTGCAGATGGAGAAACGATTGATCTTTACGCAAATATTTAATCTATAGCCGCGGAGCTGAAAAGTCCGCACAAAAAAATAAACAATGGCACTAAAAAAGTACAAACCAATTACAGCAGGAACACGCTGGAGAATTGGAAATGCTTATGCTGAAATCACCACTAATAAACCTGAGAAGAGTTTATTGGAGCCACAGAAGAATACCGCGGGACGTAACTTCCAAGGTCGTCGTGTGAGTCGCTATATGGGTGGTGGTCACAAACAGCATTACCGTATTATCGATTTCAAAAGAAATAAGAGAGATATTGCTGCAACAGTAGTATCTATTGAATACGATCCAAACAGAACTGCATTTATTGCTTTGCTGCAATATACAGATGGTGAGAAAAGATATATTCTTGCTCCACAAGGTCTTCAAGTGGGTGCCAATATTATTGCAGGAGATGAAGTTGCACCTGAAATTGGGAATGCTTTGGTAATGAAAAATATGCCATTGGGTACCATGATTCACAATATTGAATTGCAACCGAGTCAAGGTGGTAAAATGGTAAGAAGTGCAGGTACTTCTGCTCAGTTGGCCAATAAGGAAGAAAAATACGCAGTATTGAAAATGCCTTCTGGTGAATTGAGAAAAGTATTGATCAATTGTTATGCAACCGTTGGTGTTGTTTCTAACAGTGATCACAATTTAGAAACTGCTGGTAAAGCTGGTAAGAATCGCTGGAAAGGTATTCGTCCCCGAGTTCGTGGTGTTGCCATGAACCCAGTAGATCACCCGATGGGTGGTGGGGAAGGTAAAGCTTCCGGTGGTCACCCACGTAGCCGTACTGGTAAATATGCAAAAGGAGAGAAGACTCGTACCAAAGGAAAAGGCAGCGATAAGTTAATCATCCAACGCAGAGACGGTAAGAAATTAGCTAAGTAATTAGACAGAAACTAAATAAATAATAGACCAGTAAACAAAAATCATTATGGGTCGTTCGATTAAAAAAGGTCCTTACATAGACGCCAATTTAGAAGGTAAAATTGTTGCAATTAACGATGGCAAGGTGAAGAAGAATGTTATCAAAACCTGGAGCCGTCGCAGCACCATTTCTCCTGATTTTGTGGGACATACTTTTGCTGTTCACAATGGCAATAAATTTATCCCAGTTTATGTAACAGAATTCATGGTAGGTCATAAACTAGGTGAATTTTCTCCTACCAGAAATTTCAGAGGACACGCAGGAACAAAAAAATAAACAATCAGGAATGAAATCTCTTCAAACTGTATTCAACAGTATTTAGATATTGAGTTCTAGGTTTCAAACAAAAAAAGAAATGGAAGCAGTAGCTAAACTGAACAATTACCCAACAGGACCGCGTAAAATGCGTCTGTTAGCTGATGTGATTCGCGGAATGGAGGTGGAAAAAGCCCTCGCTATTCTGGAACATCATCCTCAGCACAATGCCACTCCATTGGCAAAATTGCTGAAGAGTGCTATCAGTAACTGGGAGCAAAAAAACAGCGGTACAAGTGCTGCTGACAGCAATCTGGTTGTAAAAACCGTATTTGTTGATGGAGGCAGAGTATTAAAACGCATGCGTCCTGCACCACAAGGCCGTGGTTACAGAGTGCGCAAGCGCAGCAACCACGTAACATTAATCGTAGATTCTAAAACTAATTAGTAAAACCATTATATGGGTCAGAAAGCAAATCCAATTGGTAACAGGTTAGGCATCATCCGCGGATGGGACAGTAACTGGTATGGTAGTAAGAAAGACTATGCATCCAAACTGATCGAAGATCATAAGATCCGTACCTACCTGAGTGCCCGTATTAACAAAGGTGGTATCGCAAAGATTGTTATTGAGCGCACGCTTGGTAAACTAATCATTACCATTCATACTTCTAAGCCAGGTATTATCATAGGAAAAGGTGGTAATGAGGTTGACCGTATTAAGGAGGAGTTGAAGAAACTAACGGGTAAAGATGATGTTCAAATCAATATCCTCGAAATCCGTCGCCCTGAACTAGACGCTACTATTGTTGGAGATACCATCGCTCGTCAGATCGAAAATCGTATCAACTTCAAACGTGCAACTAAAATGGCCATTGCCTCTACACTTCGTATGGGAGCAGAAGGTATTAAGGTTAAATTAAGCGGTCGTTTGGGCGGTTCTGAAATTGCTCGTAGTGAAGAGTTCAAACAAGGACGTACTCCTTTGCATACTTTCCGTATGGATATAGATTACGCCAATGTATTTGCTCAAACAGTATACGGTAAAATCGGTATCAAAGTATGGATCTGTAAGGGTGAAGTACTCGGTAAGCGTGAACTGAATCCAAACTTTGTAGGTGGTAAAAATGATATGAGCGACAGAAGAGATAGAACTGGTGGTGAAGAAAGAAGACCAGGTGGAGATAGAAGAGACGACCGCAGAGGTGGTGGTGGAAGAGGTGGAGAACGCAGAAATTAATAATTATTAAGTTTCAATTACCGGGGACTAAAATTCACGGATCAAAAAACTAAACAATGTTACAACCGAAAAGAAGCAAACATAGGAAGCAACAGAAAGGCCGCATACGCGAAGTTGCTAAGCGTGGTACTGCTATATCATTTGGATCTTTTGCCCTGAAAGCATTAGAGCCTATTTGGTTAACAAACCGACAGATTGAATCTGCCCGTCAAGCAATGACCCGTGCAATGAAGCGTGAAGGAAATGTATGGATCAGAATTTTCCCCGACAAAATCATAACACGCAAACCAGCGGAAGTGAGAATGGGTAAGGGTAAAGGTAATCCTGAATTCTGGGCAGCAGTAGTAGAACCAGGTCGCATCATTTTCGAATGTGACGGTGTAACTGAAGCAGTTGCCAAGGAAGCAATGGGCTTGGCTGCACAGAAACTACCAATCGCTACCAAGTTTGTCGTAAGAAGAGATTTGCAAGCATAACCAAAAAAAGAAATTGCAATGGCTAATAAAAAAACATACGAATTCAACAAAAACCTAAAAGATCTCACAGTAGTAGATCTGCAGGCTAAAATTCAGGAAGATCAATTGAGGTTGAAAAAACTAGAGTTTGCTCACGCAATCTCTCCACTCGAAAATCCAATGAATATTCGCGGACTTCGTAGAGATATCGCCCGTTTGAAAACGGAATTGAAGAAAAAAGAAATGGGTGTATAAACCATAAATTAAAAACAATGGAAGAAAGAAATTTGCGCAAAACAAGGACAGGGATCGTTACCAGCGATAAAATGGATAAAACCATCACTGTTGCGGTTGAAAGAAAAGTAAAACACCCTATCTACGGTAAATTCGTAAAGAAAACAACCAAGTTCCATGCACACGACGAGAAGGGTGAGTGTACCATCGGAGATGTGGTAAAAATTATGGAAACCCGTCCGCTGAGCAAAACAAAGCGTTGGAGACTGGTTGAAGTGGTAGAAAAAGCGAAATAAATATATTGATTTCGGTTTGTTGATGCTTCCTATAAAGTAGTATCCACTCTGAAATTTCAACATTTCAAATTAAATAAAATGATTCAGCAAGAAAGCAGGTTAAATGTAGCTGACAATAGTGGCGCAAAAGAAGTACTCTGTATTAAAGTACTCGGAAATAGCGGTCAAGATTATGCTAAAATCGGCGACAAGATTGTTGTTACGGTTAAAGATGCAATTCCTGCCGGAGGTGTTAAAAAAGGAACAGTATCTAAAGCAGTAATTGTTCGTACCAAAAACAAACTTCGCAGAAAAGATGGTTCTTATATCCGTTTCGACGACAACGCAGTCGTTTTGTTGAACAATTCAGACGAGCCTCGTGGTACCCGTATTTTTGGGCCAGTGGCTAGAGAATTGCGCGACAAAGGATATATGAAGATTATTTCTCTTGCCCCTGAAGTATTATAAAAAAGCTAAAAGCTAAATAAAATGAGTACAAGATTTAAACCCAAATTCAGCATCAAAAAAGGGGATACCGTTGTGGTGATCGCCGGTGATGACAAGGATTTGAAAAAGCCTCGCACCGTATTGGAAGTGATTATTGATAAAGGTCGTGTTGTTGTAGAAGGAGTGAATATTGCAACCAAACACACCAAGCCCTCTGCTCAGAATACCAAAGGTGGTATTGTAAAAGTAGAAGCCGCTATCAATATCAGTAATGTAATGTTATGGGATGCCAAAAAAGGCGAGCCAACTAAAGTAAAACGTACCCGTGAGAATGGTAAATTAATCCGTGTATCTAAAAAATCTGGGGAGGTAATTAAATAATGAGTACTGAAAAATATACACCAAGATTAGCAGCTAAATACAGCAAAGATGTTATACCTGCTTTGATGAAGAAGTTTTCTTACAAGACTGTAATGCAAGCTCCTAAATTAGAAAAAATCTGTATCAACCGTGGTGTTAACGGAGCGGTTACAGATAAGAAATTAATAGATGTTGCTGTAGAAGAGCTAAATACCATCACTGGTCAGAAAGCAGTTCCTACCATGTCTAAGAAAGATATTTCTAATTTCAAATTACGTAAGGGAATGCCTATTGGTGCCCGCGTAACTTTGAGGGGAGAGAAAATGTATGAATTCCTTGATAGACTCGTATCTGTTGCACTACCACGTGTACG
>RDZY01000046.1 GCA_004294135.1 Sphingobacteriia bacterium | reverse complement strand
CAATATGGCATCCATCACCTGCATGCCCTTGGCATATTCATATTGCTGTGGCGCATTTACCGCACCATTTACTTGTACCGTGAATTTTTCTTTTATTTCGTTGTAAGGAAACAGGTGCACCGAATCTTCTCTTTGCAATACTATATTGGTTTTGCCCGATACAATATCATCTATATTAAAGCCAATCATGGCTGGCGTATAATCGGGCTGCAACCTGCGGATGACCGCTCTTTCCTTAAACGCTATTTCTTTGGGCTTTGCCAACAACAACAATTCTTTCAAACTGCCCACCTGATCCAATGCATATTCACCTTCATAATATACCGCCCCGGTTATGCTCACCCTATTCTTAAATACATTCGCTATACTATCTATATACAATTGATCGCCCGTTTGCAACACAAACCCACCTGCCTCACTGGCTTTTACTGTAAATATTTCTTTCTCCAGTTTGCCATATCGCACCACCCTTACAAAGCCCTTATTGGCATCGTCTGCCAGCCCCCCCGCATAAGCCAATACATTACTTAACTTATCGCTATTACCCAACTCATAAATGGCTTTTCTTTTTACGGCACCTCTTACTTCAACGCGACTGCTATATGCTGCCACCCTTATCACATCATCATCTTGCAACATTTTGTTTTGCAATAAATTACCGTTAATTAAATACTCGTACAAATCAAACTGTGCGATTGATTTCCCCCCCCTTACCAATTCAATATTCCGATAAGATCCTATTTTAGTTGGCCCGCCCGCTGCATACAATGCATTGGCAATGGTACTTAAAGAGGGAACTGAATAAGTACCCGGCTTGGTAATTTCTCCTATCAGGTTTACCTTAATACTCCTTATCTGCCCCAGCGTAATTTGCAAGCTGGTATTGCCCGATTTTAATCCAGGATAAATTTTACCCAATACCCCAGTCAACTTGGTCTTGGCCTCTTCTATATTTAAGCCCGCCATTTTTACAGGGCCTATATTGGGGTAGCGGATATTGCCATCGGGACTAACTTTTAAAGACTGACTTTTATCAGAGAACCCATAAATATCTATTTTCAGTTCATCACCCGCACCCAATACATAATTGCGAGGGGTGGCAATGGTTAGGTTGGGCTCGAAACTGAGGTTTTCTTTGGTGAATATCTCAGAGCCAAAAATCATCAGTCCATTAATATAATCGGGCTGCGATTTGGGTAATATATAAGTACCAGGCTTGCGAACGCCTGTTTCATCTTTCTTCTCAGTAGCTTGCGCGCCTGCCGCTTGCGGATTCATTTGTTGAATCCTTGCTTTTAATTTCTGTATTTGATCGGCACTCAACCCCTTCTCTTTGGCCTTGGCTTCTAGTTCAGACTCGCTTATACCATTCAGTCCATTTGCTTGTACAAACTGCATGATTTGTTGATCGGTCAACTGGTCAATATTCATACCAGCAGGCAATTGGGCAGTGGCTGCCAAA
>RDZY01000012.1 GCA_004294135.1 Sphingobacteriia bacterium | reverse complement strand
TGCTGAAGGTTCTGTAAAAAAAGCAAAAAGAATTGGCCGTGGTGAAGCATCTGGTAAAGGTGGTACATCTACAAAAGGTAATAAAGGCGGACAAAGTCGCGCTGGTTACAAGAGTAAAATGGGTCACGAAGGTGGTCAAATGCCTATTCAACGCCGTATTCCCAAGCGTGGATTCAAGAATATCAATAGAATTGAATATAAAGTATTCAACTTAGGTCAACTAGATCAGTTGATTGAGAAATATGGTTTCACTGAAATTTCTCTTGAAACTTTATATATTAATGGATTGATCAATCGTACGGATCGTGTTAAAGTACTCGCAAACGGCGAATTGAAAACAAAACTGAACTTCAAGATCAATGCTATCAGTGATAAGGCTAAACTAGCCATTGAAGCTGCCGGCGGATCAGTTGAGATTATCAAATAATTTTAACGTAATTTGCCAGACGCATCCAGTATGCGTCTTTTTGGTTTTAGCATTTTAACGCCATTTAATTTAGTGAAGTGAAAAAATTAGTTCAGACTTTCAGAAATATTTGGACCATTGAAGAGTTACGAAATAAAATCGTTGTAACCCTTGCTTTGGTGTTGACCTACCGCTTCGGTACCCATATTGTACTTCCAGGTATTGATCCAAACAAAATAGAAGCTGCTGCAACCGCAGCTAAAAGTAATGGGCTGCTAGGCATCTTCGATATGTTTGCCGGTGGAGCATTTTCTCAAGCCTCTATTCTTGCATTGGGAATCATGCCTTATATCTCTGCTTCTATCTTTATGCAGTTGATGACTATTTTGGTTCCTCAATTGCAGAAAGTGCAGAAGGAAGGTGAGAGTGGCCGTAAAAAAATCAACCAGTGGACTCGATACCTCACTGTTATTGTTACTTTGTTCCAAGCAGGAGCTTATGTGGCGTACTTAAATAGTCCCGGTTATGCGGAAGCTATTTTACCGGCATACAAATCCTTCTTCTGGTTTTCAACAGTTGTTACTTTAACTGCTGGTACACTATTCGTTATGTGGCTCGGAGAAAGAATTCAAGATAAAGGATTGGGTAATGGTACTTCTATTATTATTATGGTAGGTATTTTGGCGCGACTTCCCCAATCTATTATTCAAGAATTTACTGCAAAAGGTGTGAATGGCGGCGGTGGTCTATTGATATTTTTAATTGAGATTGCCATATTGGTTAGTATTATTATGGGATTGATCATTTTGGTACAAGGTGTTCGGAAAATTCCAGTAAGTTATGCCAAACAAATTATAGGTAATAGACAATTTGGAGGTGCTCGACAATTTCTGCCTGTTAAAGTAAATAGTGCTGGTGTAATGCCCATTATTTTTGCTCAAGCCATCATGTTCTTACCTACATTGGTTTCCTTTACAAATATAGATTCTGCTCAGGGTATTGTTAAGATTTTCAATGATCATAGTAATCTTTGGTATATGGTTATATACTCAGTAATGGTAATTGGCTTTACTTTCTTATATACTGCTTTGATTTTTAATCCAAAGCAAATAGCGGAAGATTTAAAGCGCAATAATGGATTTGTTCCTGGTGTTAAGCCTGGTCAGCCTACTGCCGATTATATTGGTGCTATTATGGATAGAATTACTTTACCCGGTGCTATTTTCTTAGCCTTAGTAGGTATTTTACCCGGTTTTGCCCAACGCTTGGGTGTAACGCAAGGGTTCAGCACTTTCTTTGGAGGAACATCTTTGCTGATTATGGTCGGGGTTGTACTTGATACCTTACAACAAATTGAAACCTATTTATTAATGCGCCAATACGACGGATTAATGAACAGTGGTAGGGTGCAAGGAAGACAAGGGGTAGCCAATACAACTATTTAAATAAAGAAAATAATTACGAACTTTGAAACCTGTTTGGCACTGCTAAACAGGTTTCTTTTTAATACCTAATGACCCGAAGAAATAATATGATCATTTATAAAACGGAATCTGAAATAGCACAGATGAGAGATGCTGCGCTATTGGTGAGTAAAACGTTGACCGAAGTTGCCAAAGTATTGCAACCCGGCATGACTACGTTGCAGATTAATACATTGTGTGCTGATTTTATCAAAGGGAAACAAGCCATTTCCTCTTTTTTAAATTATCGTGGGTATCCATTTACCATTTGCGCCTCTGTAAATGATGTGGTAGTACATGGTTTTCCAAATGATACACCACTTAAAAATGGTGATATTGTGTCCATAGATATGGGGGTGATTTTGAATGGTTGGCATGGAGACCATGCTTATACTTTTGTACTAGGAGAAGTTTCTGCTGATGTGCTGAATTTAGTAAAAGTAACCAAAGAATCGCTTTATAAAGGCATTGAGAAAGCCACCATAAATAACCGGATAGGTGATATCTCTTATGCCATACAAGAACATACAGAAATTAAAAATGGATATGGCGTTGTGAGAGAATTAGTTGGTCACGGCTTGGGCAGAAGCCTCCACGAAGATCCTCAAATGCCCAATTACGGTAAGCGTGGAACAGGTCCGAAGCTAAAAGAAAATCTAGTATTGGCAATAGAACCCATGATTAATATGGGCACAAAAGATGTTTACACAGAAGACGATGGGTGGACGGTTCGCACGCGCGATGGTAAACCATCTGTTCATTTTGAACACGATGTTTGCGTGAAAAGAAATAAGGCATTGATACTGTCTGATTACAGCATTATAGAAGCAGCAGAAAAGGCAAACACAAATTTGAATAGTGCTTATTATTAATCTTCTACCTTAAACCCTACACCTTTTATGCAAAAACTCATAGTCATAGGCGGTGGTGCAGCAGGGTTTTTCTGTGCTGTAAATGCAGCAAGGCTGCGACCAGACCTGAAAGTGATATTGCTGGAGAAATCAGGCAAACTATTATCTAAGGTGAAAGTAAGCGGAGGTGGTAGGTGTAATACTACTCATGCATGTTTTGAAATTCCTACACTGGTAAAAAAATACCCTCGCGGTGAAACATTCTTAAAAAAAGCGTTTCATCAGTTTAATACCAATCATACCATCCAGTGGTTTTTAGAAAGAGGCGTTGGTCTGCACCAAGAAAGCGATGGAAGAATGTTCCCCACTACCAACCAATCACAAACCATCATCGATTGCTTACTCAAAGAAGCCGACCAATTTAAGGTTCAAATAATATTGCATTCGGAAGTAAAAAGTATTGAGCAAACCCTTGAAGGATTCAAACTCATAGTAGGGAGCACCTCAAATGCAACGCCAGAATCTTTAAGTATGAATACCCAGTTTATTTGTATTGCTTGCGGTGGCTATCCCAAATCTGAAATGTTTAATTGGTTGCGTAAATTAAACCATACCATACAATCACCTGTTCCATCACTGTTTACTTTTAATATTCCCAAGCACCCCATTGCAACTTTAATGGGATTAAGTGTGCCCCATGCAACCGTAAAAATTGTAGGCACCAAACTAAAAGAAGCAGGCCCCTTACTGATTACCCACTGGGGATTAAGCGGTCCCGTAATATTGCGATTATCTGCCTGGGGGGCGCGACAACTCTCGGAGATGCAGTATCACTTTACTATTCAGGTGAATTGGCTGGGGGATACCAATGAAGCACAATTAAGAGATGAGTGGGGGTTTTATAGAGAGCAATTTGCCGCGCAAAAAATGGGGGGTAAAAATCCGTTCTCTCTTCCTGCAAGATTATGGAATTTCATGTTGGAATCTAGTGGAATTGCAGCGGACATTCGTTGGGCAGAATTAAAATCGCAGCAACAAAATAAACTCATTCAACTGCTCACCGTTTTTCCATTTGAAGTAAAAGGGAAAACTACTTTTAAAGAAGAGTTTGTAACCTGTGGAGGTATTACACTTGCGGAAATTAATGCACAAACAATGGAAAGCAAACTCATTCACAACCTGTTTTTTGCGGGTGAGATTATGGACATCGATGGAATTACCGGCGGCTTTAACTTTCAGCATGCATGGACCAGCGGATGGATTGCAGCTTCTGCTATTACAGACAAGTACTAAACTGTGCAGAAGCGAATAAACGCAACAAGCTAGTTTTTCTTTTTAGAGTCGGGACTTGTTTTTTGGTTTGCTTTAAAGCGTAAGTCGGGTGTACCATCAGCTTTCATTGGTCCAACTGCTTTTTTTTGATTTGCTTTGAATCGCATATCGGGACTACCATCTTTTTTATTCAAGCTATTTTTGTCAGCACCTTTTCGTATTGTGCCATCCTTTGCAAGAAGTTTTTGAATTTGCTCTACCTTCTTTACGTCATTCAATGTTTTTTGTGCAGTTGAGTTCAGTTGGAAGAGTACCAACGCTGTAATAACAAGTAGTAATTTTTTCATAACGGCAATATTATGAATTCAAGATACTAATTATTTTTATTATCACTGATTGCTTTTTTAGCAGAACCAAATTTAAAATCGGTTGAATTATATTTTTTAGCGGGAGTAGCCTGTTTTTGTTGGCTCATATTTGAATTGATCCTTTCATTAATTCTCCGCAAAATATCTTTGTTAGATTCAGGCTGTTTTGAATCTTTGGAACCATAACTGGCGAATTCAAAAGAATTGGCTGGTATTTTTTTTCTTTTGCCCTTGGCAAAATTTACTTTTTCAGTCGTTTTTCTAGCTTTTTCTTGAGCTGCCAAAGCCTTATCCATTCCTTTTGGCAGCTTTTGGGCGTTCAAAAAGTAGGGCAGTAAACAAGAAAAAAAAGCGAAGACAATAAATTTTCTCATGGATTTCAATACAGTCCTACCTTGAAGGTACGAGTTTACAAGTGTAGCTGGGTGCGCAGGTATTTTTTTAACATTTTCAGCAGTTTTTACCGTCTTATTTGTACCTTTGCGTCCCGATTAAAACCATCGGATACATTGTATGAATTTATTTAACAAACAACTAAACGCAGATGCTCAGGAGAATGCGGCAGCAATAGAAGCTGTTGACCTTCCTACTGCGACAACAAATGCACCTGAAGTTGAGCAGCCAGTTGCCATTGCAGCGGTTGTAGAAGCACCAATTGTAGAAACGGCACATGATGATTTTGACTGGAGTATTGACAAGCGTAATGTGAGTCACTACGCTGAAGCGGAACGTGTGAAATACGACAAAGTTTACGATAATACTTTCATCCAAATTGGGGATGGCGAAATTGTAAAAGGTGGCGTAGTAGCTTTAACCAAAACAGATGTGGTAATAAACATCGGATTTAAAAGTGATGGACTTATCTCTTTGAATGAATTCCGTGATGTGCCAGGATTGGCTATTGGGGATCAAGTAGAAGTGATGGTGGTAGAAAAAGAAGATAGATTAGGCAACCTGCATTTAAGTCGTAAGTCTGCTCGTATCTATCGCGCATGGGAGCGAATTGTAGAGGTTCACAAAACTGGCGAAGTGGTTACCGGTACTGTAACCAGCAAAACCAAAGGTGGTTTAATTGTAGACGTATTCGGAATGGAAACATTCTTGCCAGGTTCTCAGATTGATGTTAAACCCGTAACTGATTACGATCAGTTTGTGGGTAAGACCATGGAATTTAAAGTGGTTAAAATAAATGAAACCATTAAGAATGCCGTTGTATCTCACAAAGCCCTCATTGAAAGTGATATTGAAGCACAACGTGCAGAGATCATGAGCAAATTAGAGAAAGGTCAAGTTCTAGAAGGTGTGGTTAAAAATATCACAGACTTTGGGGCATTCATGGACTTGGGTGGATTAGACGGATTATTATATATCACCGATATTTCATGGGGTAGAATTTCTCATCCTAGTGAAGTGGTGAAAATGGATCAGAAATTACAGGTGGTTGTATTAGACTTTGATGATGATAAAAAACGCATCAGCTTGGGTCTAAAACAACTGACTCCGCATCCATGGGATGTATTGCCAGAAGGTTTGGCAGAAGCTACTGTGGTAAAAGGTAAGGTAGTAAATATTGAAGATTATGGTGCATTCTTAGAAATTCAACCTGGCGTTGAAGGACTGGTTCACGTTTCTGAAATTACTTGGGCAAACACCCCAATTAATGCAAAAGAGTTCTTCAAATTGGGAGATGAACATGAGGCTAAAGTAGTAACCTTAGATACCGATGCACGCAAGATGAGCTTGAGTATTAAGCAGATGAGCCAAGATCCTTGGAATACTATTGAAAACAAATTTCCAGAGAGCAGCAAGCACAAAGGGTTGGTGAAAAACATCACTCCTTATGGCGTATTTGTTGAATTAGAGCCAGGTATTGGGGGAATGATTCATATCAGTGATTTGAGCTGGTTGAAGCGTTTCAATCACCCAAGCGATTATACCAAAGTAGGTGAGCAAATTGACATATTGATCTTAAGTATTGATAAAGAAAACCGTAAACTACAATTGGGTCACAAGCAATTGGAAGAAGATCCTTGGAACTCATTAGAAGAAACTTTTGCTATTGCATCTGTGCATGAAGGAACAGTTACCCGTAAAGACGACAAAGGTGCTTTGGTTCAATTGCAGTATGGTTTAGAAGGTTTTGCTCCCAACCGTCACCTGAATAAGGAAGATGGCACACAAGTAAAAGCAGATGAAACCGCTCAATTCGTGGTTATTGAATTTGATCGCAATGAAAAACGCATCGTTTTAAGTCACGCCCGCATTTGGGAGCAGCATATAGCTGAAGAGAAAGAAGCGGCTAAGAAAGAAGCGAAAGCTGAGTCTGACAGCACTAAAAAAGCAGTAAAAAATATTCAAAGTAAGGTTGAAAAATCTACTTTGGGTGATTTGGGTGCTCTCGCTGAAATCAAGGCTAAATTGCAGGAAGGAGAGGGTGATAATAAGTAATATCACCTGAGTTGTAATAGAAAAGGCTGCCCCGCTTTAAAACGTGGGGTAGCCTTTTTAGCTAATAATTAACGCCATCTTATCTCGATTTGATAAAAACCCTTTATAAATTGCCTTTTTATACCTAATTTTGCCAACTTCTATGGGTAGATTTCTAATTTTTCTGTTGTCATTAACACTATTGTGCTCCTCCTGTGCTACTAAGTTTTCTAAGATCATGAAAAGCAAGGATTATGAGTATAAATACAAGATGGCGGAGCAGTACTATGTAAATAAAAATTATGCAGATGCGTTAAGGCTCTTTGATGATATATTCCCTTACCTAAAAGGGTCTACTCGCTATGAGGATATATATTACAAATATGCCTATTGCTATTATTACACAAAAGACTATTTGAATGCAGAGAATATGTTCAAAAGTTTTGTCGAAAATTTCCCTGCCAGTTTAAAGAGTGAGGACTGTGAATATATGCGCGCCTATTGTTATTTTAAACAATCTCCTAAAGTAGAATTGGATCAAACCAATACTACCAAAACAATGGGACTAATGCAGGCATTCATTAGCACTCATCCAACTTCTCCTAAAATTCAGGATGCAACCAATATTATTGATTTGTGTAGAGAAAAATTAGAACGCAAAGACTTCTTAAGTGCAGAATTATATTATAACTTAGGATTTTATAAGGCAGCAGCCATCGCTTTCGGAAATGTTGCAGATAATTTTCCAGACTCGAAGCAGTCAGACGAATACAAGTTACTGATGATTAAATCGTATTTCAAGTATGCTGAAATGAGTTATGAGGAAAAGCAGCAAGAGCGATTTGAGAAAGTAATAGCTGAATGTGGTGAATTTAATGATCGATTCAACGAAAGTAAGTACCTTACAGAAGTATCTAAATATAAAACACAAACCCTTAACATACTTAAAAACCGTAAAAAATGAGTAAACTTAGAAGGCAAATGAGTGCCAATACTGCAAGCGTAGTAGAAACGAAAAGCCTGATTTCTATAAAAGAAAAAACGGGAAATTTGTATGAGTCAATTGCAATTATTTCTAGAAGAGCCAACCAAATTAATATTACAATTAGAGAAGAATTACATAATAAACTAGAGGAATTCGCAAGCCATACCGATAGTTTAGAAGAAATTCACGAAAATAAGGAGCAGATTGAAATTTCTAGAGCATATGAAAAAATGCCCAACCCCGCTATCTTGGCAACCCAAGAGTTTATGGAAGGCAAAATATATTATAGAAGAAACAACGATACCGATTTATTCAGATAAGCTAAATCTTTCTGAAATGATTTGAAACGACAGTATTTTACTGTCGTTTTTTGTTACTTTTAGCCTTTATGTTATCAGATAAAAAAATATTAGTTGGCATCACTGGCAGTATTGCTGCTTATAAAAGCATTTTGCTTATCAGGTTATTGGTTAAAGCTGGTGCTGAAGTAAAAGTGGTGATGACACCGTCAGCCAAATCTTTTGTATCCCCCTTGGTATTATCTACCCTGTGTAAAAATTCGGTCTTCAGTGAGTTGGTTGAATCAGACCAATGGGCCAATCATGTTGAATTAGGTCGTTGGGCAGATCTCTTTATTATTGCACCACTAAGCTGCAATACCTTGGCTAAAATGGCCAACGGTTTATGTGATAATATTTTACAGGCCGTTTATTTATCTGCTACCTGTGCCGTTGTGGTGGCACCAGCTATGGATGAGGATATGTGGCATCATCTTTCTACCAAAAAAAATCTATCCACCCTATTGTCATACGGGAATACTATTATTCCTGTTGGTAAAGGAGAACTGGCAAGCGGGTTATTTGGGGAAGGTAGAATGGCTGAGCCCGAAGAAATTTTGCAATTTTGTACGGAGGCTTTTTTTAGGGGCATATCATTGAGTGGGAAGAAAGTATTGGTAACAGCTGGGCCTACTTATGAATCAATTGACCCCGTTCGTTTTATTGGGAATTATTCTTCGGGAAAAATGGGTTTTGCCATTGCTGAATCATTGTATATGGCAGGTGCCGAGGTGCTGTTAATTACAGGGCCTTCTCAAGAGCAATTGCTGTATAAAGGCATAAAAATTTTGCGCGTAATTTCTGCTGATGAAATGTACGAATCCGCTGCTCCATTAATGGGGCAAGTTGATATTGCTGTTTACTGTGCTGCGGTTGCTGATTTTACGCCTTCCATAAAACATACAGAAAAAATAAAAAAGCACTCGGATCACTTACTACTCGAGTTACAGCCTACAATAGATATTTTAGCAATGGCTGGAGCACAAAAAAAAACAAATCAATATATATTAGGGTTTGCATTAGAAACGGAAAATGAAAAAGAAAATGCATTGGCAAAACTCAAGCGTAAGAATATAGATGCCATTGTACTTAATTCATTAAGAACAGTGGGGGCAGGCTTTGGAGTAGATACCAATGATGTTACTATTTTATCGGCTAATGGGGTAGAAAAAAATATAGCATTGCAGTCGAAAAAGTCTGTCGCCGCAGCAATTGTCTCATTTATAATTGATGAACTCTATGCGTAAATTATTAATCATAAGTCTACTTTTAATTGGGTTAGCTGTTGATCAATTATTTGCCCAGGAACTACAAGCAAAAGTAACGGTATTAGCTGCAAGGGTGAATACTACAGTTGACCGAAAAATTTTTACAACCCTACAAACACAATTAAATAATTTAATGAACAATCGTAAGTGGGGCAACGATATGTTCAAGCCAAATGAAAAAATTCAATGCAGTTTTATATTGAATATTGAAAGTATTATTGAACCTAATTTGTACAAAGCATCGTTGACTGTACAAGCAGCTCGACCTGTTTTTAATGCCTCTTACCAAGCTGCATTGGTGAATTATGTAGATCAAGAAGTAACCTTTAAATATGTTGAATTTCAGCCCATTGAATTCAATGAAAATAGGGTACAAGGCACCGATGCGGGAGCGGCTAACTTGACTGCTATCTTCGCTTTTTATGCGTACACAATTTTAGGGTTAGACTATGATTCATTTGCTCCAAAAACTGGCGAAGCTTACTTTAGAAAAGCTCAAAATATTGTAAATAACGCTCCAGAAGGCAAGAGTATTAGTGGGTGGAGGGTTTTTGATGGATTGAGAAATAGGTATTGGCTAAATGAAAACATGATCAACTCACGCTATAATATTTTACACGATATTATTTATACTTATTACCGTTCGGGGCTCGATAAAATGATTGATAATGAAAATGAAGCACGGAGTAATATGCTGCAAGCATTAACCCAACTACATGCATTCAATCGTGAAAATTCCAATACTATGATGCTGCAATTTTTTATGCAAGGCAAATCAATTGAGTTGATAGGCGTGTTTAAAAAAGGGACGATGGATGAAAAAAATAAAGTCGCGGAGATATTAGCGGTACTTGATGTAGTAAACGCATCAAAATATAAACAAGAGTTACAATGAAGTATTTGAAACTGGGATTATTCATACTACTATTTTCTACTTGCGGAGTAAAAAAAATACCTGCTGAGGTATTGCCCATAAATGAGATGAAATTAATTATGTGGGATATGATGAAAATGGATGAATACTATGTAAGAATTACTATAAGTGATACTTTGCATAAGCTTGATCAAGAACAGTTTCGTTTATATGAACAGGTATTCAATGCTTATAATATTACCAAACAAAAATTTTATAAAAGTTATGACTACTATCAAAGTAATCCAGTTGTTTTTAAAACACTACTCGATTCTGTAGAAGCACTTTCAAGTAGGCAAAAAACAATGGGATACAACAAAAAATATGCGCACCCCAAATAAGTATTGTTTGAATAAATTATTTATTTGTATCATCATAATATTGTAATAACACTGTTTTTATGCTTCAACAATAACTCAAATAGTTTCTAAATGAATAAAGTTTTTAAAGATGCCTTGTCTGCTACAATTGATATTCAAAATGGTGCAATATTGATGGTAGGTGGATTCGGATTAAACGGTATTCCAGAGAATTGTATAGCAGCATTGGTGAAGCATGGTGTAAAAGAGTTGACCTGTATTTCAAATAATGCGGGTGTAGATGATTTTGGGTTGGGCTTACTGTTGAAAACTAAGCAGATTAAAAAAATGATTAGTAGTTATGTTGGTGAAAACACTGTTTTTGAAAAACAATTGTTGAATGGTGAATTAGAAGTTGATTTGGTTCCTCAAGGCACATTGGCAACTAGTATTCTAATGGCTGGAATGGGTATTCCCGCTTATTTTACCCCCGCAGGTTATGGTACTGAAATTGCAGAAGGAAAAGAAGTGCGCGAGTTTAATGGTAAAATGTATTTAATGGAGAAAGCCTTGCAAGCAGACTTCTCTCTTGTAAAAGCCTGGAAGGGCGATAAAGCTGGTAATTTGGTATTTCGTAAAACCACCAGAAATTTTTCTACATCAATGGCTAAAGCAGGTACCATTACTATTGCAGAAGTAGAAGAACTGTTAGAGCCAGGTATGATTGATCCTGATGATGTGCATGTTGCTGGAGTTTATATTCACCGAATATTTCAAGGAAGTAATTATGAAAAAAGAATTGAACGCAGAACAGTGAGGATGGGTAGAATGTAGACCGTGAACTGTGTATCGATTTGGTGAATTTCATTCAAAAAAATTGTAGTATGCTGGATAAATTTGGAATAGCAAAAAGGATTGCGCAGGAGCTTCAAGATGGCATGTATGTTAATCTTGGAATTGGCATTCCTACGCTGGTTGCCAATTATATTCCCGAAGGAATGTCTGTTATTTTTCAAAGCGAGAATGGAATTTTAGGAATGGGACCGTATCCCGAAGAAAGTTTTATTGACGCAGACTTGATTAATGCAGGAAAAGAAACGGTTACCCTAATTCCAGGTGGTGCTTTCTTTGATAGTGCTGAAAGTTTTGGAATGATTCGGGCTGGGAAAATCGATTTGACTGTATTGGGTGCCATGGAAGTAAGTGAGACTGGAGATATTGCCAATTGGAAAATTCCTGGTAAAATGGTCAAGGGTATGGGTGGTGCTATGGATTTGGTAGCTGGTGCAAAAAATATTATTGTCGCCATGATGCATACCAACCCAAAAGGAGAAAGTAAATTATTATCGTCCTGTTGTTTACCTTTAACCGGAATTGGGTGTGTGAAAAAGATAGTGACGGATCTAGCAGTGATAGATATTACCCCGCAAGGATTTCTTTTATTGGAGCGTGCGCCGGGAGTAAGTGTTGAGACTATTGTAAAGATGACCGCTGCTAAATTACACCTGCCTGATTACGTACCTGAAATGCAATTATAAAACAATTCATTATTTTGTCTGTTTATTTTAAATTAAAATATATCTTTTATGAGTATTCAAGTTGGCCAACAAGCCCCTGATTTTGCACTGTTTAATACAGCCAAACAAAAAGTAACCTTGTCTGAGCAACAGGGTAAACCCGTTGTAATCTTATTCTTTCCCCTAGCTTTTACCGGGGTTTGCACTGCGGAACTTTGTAATGTTCGCGACAATATTGCGTTGTACAACAATACCAATGCACAGGTATTTGGTATTTCGGTGGACTCATTGTTTACGTTGGAAAAATTCAGTAATGAACAAAATCTTAATTTTCCATTGCTGAGTGATTTCAATAAAGATGCTGCAAAAGCATTTGATGTGTTGTATGAAGTATTTCCTGCTTTTGAAATGATGGGTGTGAGCAAACGTGCTGCCTTTGTGGTAGACAAAAACGGAATTGTTCAATATGCCGAAGTTTGCGCCACTCCAGGTGACTTACCCAATTTCGCTGCTATTCAAGAAACCCTTACTGGTCTGTAATTCATTTATGCTTGCTAGGAAGCCTTACCTCTTTAAAATAGGGGGTAAGGTTCCCTAGTTTTGGTAATTATGAACCATTTCGCTAGCTTTATCTAATAATTAGCTACATGAAGCGGGCTGCATGGTTGTTTTTATTTTTTATAATTTTCATTGGCGGAAGTTTTACTGCCGACGAATATATTTATTCAACTATAAATAATAGTGGCAGTCAACATAAAATCGAACGATTTTATCCCAACCCTGCAATCCAATATATTCATTTTGATTTGAATGAATCGGTAGATAAATACAACGTTTTAGAAGTATACAATTTTATGGGTCGGAAAATGAGCAGCGTTCAAGTTTCTTCTAGAAAACTCACTATTTATTTCGATGATAATTTTACCCGTGGGCTCTATATATTCCAACTCCGTGATAGAAGTGGTAGAATTATTGAGTCTGGCAAATTCCAAGTAATTCGATAACTAGTTGTTCGTTACTTCCACAATTAAAAATTTCAAGTAATTGGTATTGTCAATACCTCTGATTATTGGATGATCGGGTGATTGACTCTGAAATACTACCTGCCTTAATCTTTTATGCGCATCTTTTGCCGCTGCCTCAATGGTAGCTAAAAATAAATCAGGAGACACTAAATTTGTGCAGCTTGAGGTAACCAGAAATCCTCCATTTCTAATTAACTTCATTCCCCTTAAATTTATTTCTTTGTAGCCAGTCAACGCATTTTCTATATTACCCCTGCTCTTGGTAAACGCAGGCGGATCAAGCATCACCACATCATATTTAGGACCTTGTTTGCCCCACTCCTTCAATACATCAAAAGCATTCATTGCTTCAAACTTACAAATATGATCTAGCTGATTCAGTGCGGCATTTTTATTGGCCTGCAGAATGGCCTGCTCAGAAATATCAATTCCTAAAACTGACTTAGCACCATAGTGTGCTGCGTGTATTTCAAAAGTGCCAGTATAGGTAAATGCGCCCATCACATCGGCATCTTTTACAATGCTTTTAATGGTGCTGCGGTTGTGTTGTTGGTCAAGAAAATAACCCGTTTTCTGACCGTTGGCTATATCAACATAAAATTGTAATCCATTTTCGTTGATTACAATATTGGTATCAAATGGGGTGGAAAGAAATCCTTTTTGTTGCTCTAGTCCCTCAAGACTTCTTACGGGCACATCGTTGCGCTCATAAATTCCTTTTGGTTTAAAAATTCCGTTCAACGCATCCACAATGGCAGGCTTCCATTTGTCAATCCCTAGTGAAAGGGTTTGGATTACAAAATAGTCGCCGAATTTATCAATAATTAAGGCAGGTATGTAGTCGGATTCTCCAAAAACCAATCGGCAATTCTCTGTGTACCCTAATTTTTTTCGATAATTCCAGGCATCAAGTATTCGGTTGAAAAAAAATTTTTCATCAATGGGTATTGCTTTTCGTGAGAGTAAGCGGACTAGAATTTGCGATTTAGGGTTGATATAGCCCAACCCTGTTAGTTTTCCATCCGAATAATGAACTTCAACAATATCACCAGCTTCTGGTTGGCCAGCAACCCGATCTACTTCATTGGCATATATCCAGGGGTGTCCATTTGCAATTCTTGGTGCGATATTTTTTTTGAGGTATACCTTAATCATTGTGCAAATATAGCTTCCTACTCAATCTGTCAATTTTTCCCTTTTCTTTGCGTGGCAAAATTATTGCCTAATAGAGATTTTAAATATAACCTATTATGGAAGCGCAAGAAATGACGAATAATACAGAAACAACGGAAAAATCAGCAGCAATGGACAGTCATACTGACGAAAGTGCAGCCCAATCCCCACATTTGGAGGAACCAGCGGTAGAAATTTCCGTACAGGAGCAATTGCAAACCGCCTTAGACGAACAGAAGGACAAATACCTTCGTTTAATGGCTGAATTCGATAATTTCAGAAGACGAACTGCCAAAGAGCGACTCGATTTAATTCAAACTGCGGGTAAAGATGTAATTGTATCATTATTAGATGTATTGGATGATTGCGATAGGGCAGAGAAACAATTACAGGGTTCTGATGATATTGCCGTTCAAAAAGAAGGTATTCAATTGGTATTTAATAAACTCAGATCTGTAATGTTACAGAAAGGGGTAAAGGCCATGGAAAGCGTGAATACTGATTTTGACGTAGAATTGCACGAAGCTATTACTGAAATACCAGCAGCTTCAGAAGACCTTAAAGGTAAAGTAGTAGATGAAATAGTAAAGGGGTACTATTTAAATGATAAGTTGATCCGATTTGCAAAAGTTGTTGTAGGAAAATAAATATTATGGCTAAAAGAGATTTTTACGAAATATTGGGTGTGGCTAAATCCTCATCTGCTGACGAAATTAAAAAAGCATACCGTAAAGTTGCAATGCAGTTCCATCCGGATAGAAATCCTGGTGATAAATCTGCTGAAGATAAATTTAAAGAAGCCGCAGAAGCCTATGAAATTTTAAGCGACGCTGATAAAAAAGCAAAATACGACCGCTATGGTCACGCAGCATTTGGGCCTGGAACCAGTGGCGGCGGCGGTCATTATGGCGGCGGTGCTGGAATGAATATGGACGATATATTCAGTCAGTTTGGGGATGTATTTGGAGATGATATGTTTGGAAGTTTTTTTGGAGGAGGAAGAAGCAGAGGCGGTGGCGGTGGAAGATCGAGGGGGCAACGCGGAAGTAATCTTCGTATAAAATTAAAATTGAATTACGAGGAAATTGCTAAAGGTGTTACCAAAAATGTGAAGGTAAAAAAACATATTAGTTGCAATACTTGTGGTGGAAATGGCGCAAAGGATAAAAATAGTATGCAGACTTGTGGGACTTGCGGCGGTAGCGGTCAAGTTAGAAAAGTAACCAGTACATTTTTGGGTCAGATGCAAACGGTAGCTACTTGTTCCACTTGTAATGGAGAGGGAACTACCATTACGGCCAAATGCAATACTTGTAAGGGCGAGGGAAGGGCATATGGGGAAGAAACCATTAGCATTGATATTCCTGCAGGTGTTCAAGATGGTATGCAATTGAGCATGGGCGGAAAGGGTAACGCAGGTGAAAGAGGGGGCTCGCCGGGCGACTTGATTATTCAGATTGAAGAAGAAACGCACGAAGAATTATACAGGGATGGATTGAATGTGGTGTATGATTTACATATCTCTTTTCCCGATGCAGTATTTGGTACACAGATAGAAGTTCCTACCATTGATGGCAGGGCTAAAATTAAAATTCCTGCTGGAACGCATAGTGGTAAAATTTTCCGATTAAAAGGAAAAGGGTTTCCAGAAGTACAGGGATACAACCGCGGTGATCAATTGATTAATATTACTATATGGACGCCCCAACAATTGAGTGGGGAAGAGAAAGCAGCATTAGAAAAATTCAACAGCAGCAGTAATTTCAAACCCAATCCAGTAAAGGGCGAGAAGAGCTTCTTTGATAAGGTAAGAGAAGCTTTTAGTTAATGGTGTTGTTTTTTCTTTTTATCGCTTGGTTGATATACTTTAATTGCTTTTTGTATCAGCCCTAGAAATTGGTTGTGTAAAATATTCGTTGTGTTGATAGCTGATTCCGCCAGTGAATAGGTTTCTTCAAAACTGAAATCTTTTGTATAAGGAGATTTTTTTAGTATGGATGAAAATGCCGCAATGCTGGCAGCAAATCTATAAGAACTATCAACAGTATCTATGGAGACAGGGTTATAGTTGATTGAAAAATTTTGTCGCCATATTGGTAATTCAATTGGCTTTTTATAGCTGATAGTGATGTTTGCAAAGGGTTGATCAGAAAGTAAAGAGTCTTTTTTTTGCGGAATAATCTCTAGTATTGCAATGGTAGCGTGACCACTCCCAACCTCACCACCTTCTAATACACTAGTGCTGTCTGCTATTGCGTCTTTTTTATTATCAAATCCAATAAGGTGAAATTGTTCTACCGTGTTTTTGTTGAATTTTATATTTACAGAAACGTCATTGGCAACTGCATAAAGTGTGGAAGTAAATTCTTTTACCAACACTTTTTCTGCTTCCTGAATTTGATCGATATAGGCAAAATTTCCATTTCCTTTTTTAGCAAGTGTTTCCAATTTACTGTCCTTATAATTGCCCATGCCAACGCCTAGACAGGTAAGGTAAATACCTGTTTGTCGATAACGGGTAATTAGGTCCTCCAATTCTTTTTCGGATGAAAGGCCCACATTGAAATCACCATCTGTTGCAAGGATCACCCGATTATTTCCTTTTGCAGAGAAGGTTTTCTGGGCAAGATCGTAGGCTACTTTAATTGCATTTTCTCCGGGTGTATCACCGTTTGCTGTTAATGAATCAATGGCGTCTTTAATTTTTTTCTTCTCAGCGCCACCAGTTGGCTGTAATGGGATGGCTATATTACCACCGTAAGTAACAATGGTTAAAGTATCTTTCTCCCGAAGATTGTGGACCAACATTTTAAAAGCAGATTGTAAAAGCGGCAATCTATTTGGATGATCCATTGATCCAGAAACATCTATTAAAAAAACAAGATTAGAAGGAGGGATGCTATCGAGATTAATTTTAGGCGCAACAATATTTACGAAAAATAATTTGTGGGCGTTGTTCCAAGGGCAAGAACTAAGTATAGTTCTACAGTTAAAAGAAGTAGATAAAAGCTCGTCTTCTTCTTTTTTGAAATTAAAATAGTTCAACATTTCTTCGGTACGAACTGCATCAACTGGCACGAACATTTCATTCGATAAAAAACGCCTGATATTACTATAAGCAGCTTTGTCAACATTCAAAGAAAATCCTGTTTCTGGGTATTTTTTTACATCTATGAAACCGTTTTCAACTACACTACTATAGCTTTCTCCAAGTACCGAAAAACGAGTAGTTTCTTTGGGTTTAAGATTGGTAATTACTGAAGCAAGATTTTGGGTATAACGTTGCGCTGTAATGGGCAACATTTCTAATACAATCACTTGGTAAATACGGGTGTCTACCTTTATTTTTTTATTGTCATAACCATTAAGTTGTAGGGTAATACTGTCTGCATTCAATGTTAAAGGAATTCCAAAATCGCCTTTTCTTCCACTGCGAAAGGGTATGGTACCTTTTGACTGAAGGGTAATTTTAACTCCTTCAAGGGGCTTTCCACGCTGGTCTTTTATTTCACCACGCAAATAGAATTGACCATGCACCGGAAGTGCAACAGTAACTGAAAGGAATAATTGAATGATCCATTTCATCTACAAGCAATAATTGATATATACTAGAACGAAAAAAAATTGACTTTAATATGAACACACCACAGATTCAAACTTATTCAGCTCCTTTTAGTTGATAAATCTCTTTAAGATTTCTTCCAAATCCATCATAGTCGAGACCAAAGCCGAGCACAAAACGATTGGGTATAGAGAAGCAGCAATAATCAATCTGTATCGGAAAAATAGTCGCATCAGGCTTATGCAAAAGAACAGCTACTTTAAGTGATGCTGGCTGTTGATTTTGCAATTGAGGCATGAACTCATGCATCGTTTTACCAGTATCAATAATATCTTCTAGAATAATAATATGACGGTTGGTGATATCTATATCTAACCCGATGGCAGTAATAACTTGACCCGTAGATTTACTTCCTTTGTAGGAAGCCAGTTTAATAAAACATATTTCTGCTTCAATGGTAATTGATTTGAAAAGATCAGAAGCAAACATAAAAGAGCCGTTAAGTACTGCAATAAACAAAGGTTTTTTTCCTTCGTAATCGGAATTGATTACTTCCGCAAGCGCCTGTATTTTTTCCTGAATTAATGCTTCGGGTAAATAGGGTTCAAAAACTTTATTAAATAGTGTAATTTCTGGCATATTATTTTTTATTAGCAGTAGATGATGATTCAGTTGGAGTAATTAGCCATATTTTGCTACCAGTAGGTACTGTTGTAGGCAATTTTCTAAACTTATTATTGTACTGTAAAATGTTTTCTATACGCACACCTGTGATTTGTGCAATATGGTAAATTGATTCACCCGATTTTGAAATATAAAAATCGGTGATTCCCTTTTTTTGTTTTCGCTCTAAATAGATCAATTGATTGGCAGCCAGAATATCTATTTCATCCATATCATTGAAGCTAAGTAGTTTACTCAGTGTAATATGGTACTCATTTGCTAAGGCCAATATGGATGTGCCTTTACTTGCATAAATTACTTTCAGCTCGTTGTTGAGAAATATACCAGACGGGTAAGGAGAAGGGTTATTGGAGGCAACGATATTTTTTTTTGTGGCAACTATTTTTGAAGGTATTTCTTCTCGGTCATCTGTTGATTCAGCAGCATCCGGCTGAGCAATAGCAGTAATATTGGTATTGATTGGTTTAGATGCAGGTACAATAATTTTTACATCCTGTGTTACAGGAGCTTGTTCTTTCGCTTTTGCAATTGCAATAATATTGTATTGGTTGAGGTTGTAATCGGTAATTACTTTGATTAGTTTCTGCGGATAAGTAGGTGCAGTTGCGTAGCCAGCTTTTTTTAAACCGTATGCCCAAGATTCATAATCCATTGGGCTTAGGTAAAATAGAAAAGCATAGTGTGGCCTTGTTTTTAAAAAATCAGAATGATCTTGAAATGATTTTTCTGCTGAAGCGTATGCTCTGAAACATTCTCCTTTTGCATCATCATTATGGTACACTTTTGCACCTGTCCATTCAACTTTACATTTAATACCGAAATGGTTATTTGATTTTTTTACCAGTATGCTTTCTCCCGATTGTGATTCTAGCACAGCTTGCGCAAGCGTAATGGATGCAGGAACGCCGGAACGACTCATCTCTTGCATGGCAATTTCTTTATACTGATTTATATAGGCAACCGTTTTTTCATTTTGTGCATTGCAACAAAAAAAACCAATCAACCCCAGCATTGTGTACAAAATTTTCATCTATGCTACCGTCTTTTTAATAATCATTATACCATCTCTTACCGAAAGTAATACCTGCTCTGTTCTAGGATCATTTTGCACATGCCGGTTAAAAGCATGTATGGCTTTTGCATTTTTTCCAGTAATAGGTTCTTCCAAAACTTGACCATGAAACAACACATTATCTGCAATGATTATTCCGTTTTTGGATAAGCGCGGCAGTACCAATTCATAATAATCTATATACCCTGTTTTGTCTGCATCAATAAAAACAAGATCCCATTGATGCGGCAACTGTGCTATGATATCTTTGGCATTACCAATATGCAAAGTTACCTGCTTATTTTGATTGAATTTGCTAAAATTTGAAGCTGCGGTGGCTGCATCATCGGCTCTTAATTCAATGGTATGTAATTCTCCATTTTCTGCCAATCCTTTTGCCAAGCAAATAGCACTATAACCAGTGAATGTGCCAATTTCTAAAATAAATTTTGGTTCTAATAGAAAGCTTAGAAAATACAAAAGTTGACCTTGAATATGCCCACTAAGCATATGAGCTGCTGGGTGTTCATTGTTGGTCGACTGGCTGATAGCCGCCAGTTCTGCCGATTCAGGTGAACTGAATGCAGTAATGTATTTTTCTACCAGCGGAGGAATCAGATTCATATAGTAGTTTATGCGGGTATTTTATCTAAGCTCATTTTTTTGGAGATTAATAATAAGCCTATAAAAGTAATCATGCCATTAATTAAGAGTAATTCTAATCCAAGTTCAAAAGAACCGAATATAATTTTCTGGTACTTATCTAGCAGAAAACAAATGATGGGAGCGCTAATACAAATATAGGGTACCAGTGAATCGTTTGCTGATCTCTTTGTTAGAATACCAAACGTAAATAAGCCAAGGAGAGGGCCATAGGTATAAGCTGCAATTTTTAATAGGAGGCCAATCATACTTGGGTCATTGATCCATTTAAACACCATTACAAATAATAAAAATATGGCAGCAAATGATAAGTGTACTTTTTGCCTAATTTTTTTCTGCTTAAGTTCCGATAAATCTGCTCTTCTATGTATTCCAATAATATCTATACAGAAAGTAGAAGTAAGGGCGGTAATTGCTCCATCCGCACTCGGGAATAGCGCAGAAATAAGTGCAATAATGAAAATGACAGATACAAAAGGAGGCATATGGTTGAGTGCAATGGTAGGGAATATTTTATCACCTATTGCGGTAACGCCCAGTTGCTCTGCGTAGAGATAGAGCAGACCACCAAGAAACAGAAATAATAGAATAACAGCTATTAATACTACAGCCATAGAAAGTACATTCTTTTGTGAATCTTTCAGTGTTTTTACAGATATATTTTTTTGCATCATTTCTTGATCCATTCCAGTCATGGTTGCTGTAATAAATGCACCAGCAATAATTTGTTTTAAGAAAAAAAGTTTGCTATTGGGATCGGTAAAGAAAATTTTGGTATAACCTTTTGCGCTCATAGCGGCCAAGCTTTCAGTAAAGCCAAGATTCATTTGGGTTAGAATATATACTACACAAATAATGAGTCCCAGCAACATACAACTGGTTTGTAAAGTATCTGTATATACAATCGTTTTCACACCTCCTTCATAGGTATATAATAAAATCATCGCCAAAATAATTAATGTAGTGGCCCAGAAAGGAATATTAAAACTGTTGAGGATGGCTTCTTGTAAAATATTTACCACCAAATATAATCTTGCGGTAGCGCCAAGCACTCTTGATAAGATAAAGAAAGAGGAGCCCGTTTTATATGATTTAAAGCCCAAGCGAGTACTCAGGTAATGATAGATGGAAGTCAAGTTTAGTCGGTAATAAAGCGGTAGTAGTATATAGGCAATAATTAAATATCCAATCAGGTAGCCCAGTGTGATCTGAAAATAAGCAAAGGATTCTTTGGCCACTGCACCTGGTACGCTTACAAAAGTAACGCCGCTTAACGATGTACCAACCATACCAAACGCAACCAGCATCCAATTGCTGTTTTTATTGCCAATAAAAAAAGAATGGTTGTTGCTATTCTTGCCAGTATACCAAGCTACTGCAAGCAGGATTAGGAAATAGCCAATAACAAAAGAAAAAAGGAGTAATGGTGACATATAAGTTGATTAAAGCGTTCGATAAAGAATTTTGTAAAGTAGTAAAAATTTTTGAGCTATTTTGCTGTTCTTAATCTGTAGAATGAAAATTAAAAAGCTTGCTGTTTTTTGTGGGTCAAAATCGGGAAATAATCCATTGTATATAGCCGAGACTACTAAGTTGGGAAATTTAATGGCTTCCAATGGAATGACCTTGGTGTATGGCGGCGGTGGGAAAGGATTGATGGGGGCTGTAGCAGATGCGGTAATATCAAGTGGAGGCAATATTATAGGAGTAATTCCCAAGATTTTACTGGAGTGGGAGGCGCAACATACTGGTGTAAGTGATTTGCGAGTGGTGAACGATATGCACGAGCGAAAAAAGTTATTGTATGATCTTTGTGATGCTGCCATCATATTACCTGGTGGGAATGGAACATTGGATGAGTTATTTGAAATGCTTACTTGGAATACATTGAAAATTCACAATAAAAAAATAGTATTACTAAACTGTGATGGATATTACAATCACCTAATAGCGCATATTAATACCATGTTCGAGCAGGGGTTCTTGTATGCCAATTGGCAAGAACGGCTGATTGTTTGTTCAGATGCCGCAGAAGCTATTGCTTTTTTGGTTTGAGGTAGATGCCAAAACCGCCACGAAAAATAGGCTGTGGATCTCCGAATCGGTCTCTATAGGGTGAATTAAATGCTTGATTAAGATCAATCATAATGGTGAAATGCGAAAATCGACTCCCGATTTCTCTACTGCCATAACCAATGCCAGCCAATAGGCTGGGAGCCATCAATTTAAATTTACTGGTCTGGTTGGTATTAACGTCTCTCTCGGTTGAATTAATCCAGTTATATTCAGGTTGAATTTGTAAATGCAGAAATGAAATGGGCCAAATGCGCAAAAAAGCCCCACCGCCGTAATTGAAATTTTTGATATTGAGACTGCTGAAATTAGATTCTTTTTGAGAGAAGTAATTTAGGTTGAAAGCAACACCCATATCCAACCACTTATTAAAGCTGTAGCCGACTTCTGGATTCAGTCCAATATTAAAAAAATTATTGGATAACCCAAGATTCAGACTGCTTCCAACAAATACCTTATTTCTATCAAACCCTCTAATTTCTTCGGGCTGGTCAAGTTGCGCTTTGGCAGCAAAGGATACAAACCACAGCATCAGTACACACAATATATTTTTCATTCGTAATTTTTTGTAAAGCTAGTTAATCGTGCTAGTCAAATATTTTTCCTGCATTTAAAATATTGTTAGGATCAAATACTTTTTTTATTTCACGCATTAGATGGAGGTTGGTTTTTTTAAATACAGTATCCATATATGGTTTTTGTATTAATCCAATTCCATGTTCACCGCTGATGGTTCCGCCGAGACTATTCACAAGCTGAAACAATGCAGTAAGTGCTGCCGTCATTTCTACATTACCGTGGCTGTTTTTTATGGTTGGGTGGTTGATGCGAATATGCAGGTTTCCATCGCCAGCATGACCATAACAAACCGCTTTAAAACCATATTTTTTTCCCAGTTCTTTAACACCTTTAATTAATGTAGGCAATTCTGCTCTTGGAACAACGGTATCTTCTTCAATCGTATAACCATTCGTTTTAACAGCTTCAGCGGCTCTTCTACGTAGTTTCCACAGCTCTGCTTTTTGTTGTGCATCATCTGCAAAAAATATTTCTCCTGATCCGAATTGGGTGAGTAGTTCAGCAATAGATTCCATCTCATTCATCAGCACGTCCATATTATTTCCATCTACTTCAATAATTAAATGTGCAGCAATGGAGTCGTTCACTGGCACTGCAGTACTTCCAACCATTTCACTTACTATCATTAATGCATCAATCTCAATCAGTTCAAGGGCACTGGGTACAAAACCAGCACGAAATATGGCACTTACTGCTTCACTTGCTTTTTCTAGTGAGGAAAAAGGAACCAGCATGAGTAAATCAAATTTTGGAAAGGGAATTAGTTTTAACACAATTTTTGTGACAATACCCAATGTACCTTCACTCCCTACCAATAACTGGGTAAGGTTGTATCCAGTAGCATTTTTTAATACATTCGCCCCTGTCCATATAATCTCACCATTCGGAAGCACCACTTCTAAGTTCAGCACATAATCTTTAACAACACCGTACTTAACGGCCTTGGGGCCGCCACTGTTTTCTGCAATATTACCGCCAATAAAACAACTGCCTTTACTACTGGGATCGGGGGGATAAAAAAGCCCTTTTTCTTTTACTGCGTTTTGAAGCACTTCCGTAATAACGCCCGGTTCGGTAATAATCTGAAGATTGCGCTCGTCTATCAATAAAATTTTGTTCAGTTTTTCGGTAGAAAGTAATACCCCACCCAAATGAGGCAATGCACCGCCACTGAGTCCCGTACCAGCACCTCTAGGAGTAACGGGTATGCCATTGGCATTGCAGATTTGCATGATGGCAGAAATTTCGGAAGGATCCGATGGCTTTAATACTAGTTCTGGTAAAAAACTGAGATGTTCCGTCTCATCGTGGCCATAATGTGCAAGTTGTTCCTCATCTGCCATAATATTGGCTGCTCCCACAATTAATTTAAACTGTTGATAGATAGCTGGTGTGATTTTTCCTCGGGTAACAACTGCGGACATACCTTAAATTTTGGTAAAAATACATCTTGCCCACAAAAACCACTTAATAATAAGGGTTTCACGCACTTTTTTTTTCAAAAATTCAATTAAAGTCGAGTTATCCTTCAGAATATTAATATTATCTGCTCATTTTTTAAAAGATTTACAAATAATTACTTGTTTTTGAAGATAAAGTATAGCATGAGTAAGTCCAAAAAACAACCCGAATTAATTAAACAATGTATTTTTGTAAATTAACTAACGATTGTTCGCATATGTCAATACCTACCATAAAATTAGAAGGGTCAAAATTTCTAGCATTGGGGTTAACAGGTGAAAATGGTATTCATTACCAACTATCTTCTGAAGCATTAATAGAGCAGACCCTATTAAGAAAACAAGGTGAATTAAGTAATACAGGCGCATTGTGTATTTGCACAGGCGAATTCACTGGAAGGAGTCCCAAAGACAAATTCATTGTAAAAGATGCAATTACAGCAGATACGGTTGACTGGAATAATTTTAATATTCCTATTGAAGAAAAATACTTTTTACAACTGCGTAAAAAGGTGTTGGATTATTTAGGTGCTAAAGAAGAAATATGGGTGAGAGACGCATATGCTTGTGCAGATCAAAACTATCGATTGAATATTCGGGTAGTGAATGAGCATCCTTGGAGTAATTTATTTGTTTACAATATGTTTCTTCGTCCCGAAGAAAAGGACGTAGAAAATTTTAAACCAGAATGGCATATTATTCAAGCACCTGGCTTTAGGGCAGATCCTGCTGTTGATGGAACAAGGCAACACAATTTTGCAATTGTATCTTTTACGCACAAGACCATATTAATTGGTGGTACAGGATATACTGGAGAGATGAAAAAAGGAATTTTTTCGGTCTTGAATTATATTCTACCACAGGAGAAGAATGTATTAAGTATGCATTGCAGTGCCAATATGGGTGTTGATGGTGATGTGGCAGTGTTTTTTGGGTTAAGTGGAACTGGTAAAACCACTTTGAGTGCTGATCCAAGCAGAAAATTAATTGGCGATGATGAACATGGATGGACTAATAATAGTGTCTTCAATTTTGAAGGTGGCTGCTATGCAAAAACCATTGGGTTGACCAAAGAAAATGAACCTGAAATTTTTGGGGCAATTAGACCGGGTGCGTTGGTAGAAAATATTAATTTCATTGGAAATTCCAATGAAATTGATTTCAATTTTAAAGGTATTACCGAAAACACTAGGGTGAGTTATCCGTTGAATTTTATTTCTAATACCATTGAGCCAAGTATTGGTGGGCTGCCTAAAAATATTTTCTTTTTAACCTGTGATGCTTATGGTGTGCTACCTCCTGTTAGTAAGTTATCTGCTGGTCAAGCCATGTACCAATTCATTAGTGGATATACAGCAAAAGTAGCAGGCACTGAAGCAGGTGTTACCGAACCGAAATCTACTTTTAGTGCCTGCTTTGGCGCGCCATTTTTTCCTTTACATCCCGGTAAATATGCTGCCATGTTGGGCAATAAGATGCAAGCGCATCAAGTAAATGTTTGGATGATTAATACTGGATGGAGTGGGGGAGCATACGGAACGGGAAATCGCATAAAATTAGGTTATACGCGCGCCATGATTGAATCGGCACTGAGCGGTGCATTAGACCAAGTGGAATTTGAACCCCATCCTGTATTCGGAATGATGATCCCTAAATTTTGCAATGGGGTGCCAACTGAAATACTCAATCCACGTAATACATGGGAGAACAAAGCCGCTTATGATGCGATGGCTAAAAATTTGGCTACTCAATTTATTAAAAATTTTGCCCAATATGCAGCTGGTGTTTCACCAGAAATTTTAGCTGCTGCTCCTGTTGTATAAATGCGAAATTAAAGGACTTTAAAAGTGCGCAAATATAATTGCTGCTGAATGCTGTTTCGATTGCTTGCTAATAGAAGCCTTCTCAATTTTTTGAGGAGGCTTTCTGCTTTATTTCGATAAAAAATTTCCAGAGAGTCGCATTCCCTTCTCATCATCTGCCACTTTGCGCATTACTTTTTTCAAACCTTCGGGAAGCTGGGCTATTTCTGTCTCATTTAATAGGTGTACCAATTCATGAAACTCATCTTCATCATCATAATAACCTAGGAATAAATCGAAGATTCCATTGGGATGAAGTCTCAAAGAAATTTCTAAATCTTCTTCATACTGGTGCATGGAGATGATGGCCCACTGGTCGTTGTCTTCAAAATTAAACAATACTTCCACTGGATCCTTGCTGATGATATGACCAACCAATTTATCTATTAACTCACCAGAATGGTGCTTAATCAGTTCTTCGTATTTCATAGAGGGGATTAATTGTTTTAAAACAAACCGAACAACATACTGTCTACTTTGCTAATGATTTCTCCAAATTGTTCTTCATTCTCCGCAAACTTATTTTTATCACAATCAATAATCAACAACTGTCCTTCCTTATAACCATCAATAAACTTATTGTAGTATTCGTTGAGTTTTTTTAAGTAGTCGAGCCGAATATTTTCTTCATATTCTCTTCCTCTTTTTTGAATTTGAGATACCAGCGTGGGTACAGATGCTTTCAGATAAATCAGCAGATCTGGTGGCTGCACCATTGTTTTTAGGGTCTGAAAAAAATGAAAGTAATTGTCAAAATCACGTTTACTCATCAACCCCATTTCATGCAGATTGGGAGCGAAAATATTGGCGTCTTCATAAATGGTGCGATCTTGTATTACGGTCTCGGTACCATGTTGAATATCTAATAACTGATTGAGGCGACTGTTTAAAAAATAAATCTGAAGGTTAAAACTCCAACGTGGCATATCCTCATAAAAGTCCATTAAATAAGGATTGGTATCCACATTTTCAAATTGTGGAATCCAGCGGTAGTGTTTACTCAGCATTTCTGTGAGGGTGGTTTTACCGGCGCCAATATTTCCGGCAATTGCTACGTGTTTTGGTTTTTTGGGTTTTGCCATCTCTTTCTGCTGATTTAAGCTGTGCAACTTAATGAAACTAATCTGATTTTGGTGGTTTTAACACTAATAATTCAATCCCACCGCATTTCTAACCATCTTTAAGGTTTCTGCAGCCCTACTTCTGCCCTTATCTGCCCCCTGTTTCATTAATTTATGTAATAGATCCTTGTCGCCAAGTATTGCATTGGCTTTTTCTCTAATGGGCGTAATAAATTGTACCATATCTTCTGCCAGTTGCTTTTTCATATCCCCATATCGAATCACACAATTGCCCGTGCTGCTGGCATTAAAATCGAATTCAAATTTAGCTACAGCCTCAACGTTACTCACCAATTTCATCAGGGTAAAAAGGTTTTGAATATAATCGGGCTTCTCCGAATTGGGCGTTGCAGGACCTTGGTCTGTCTTGGCTTTCATGATTTTTTTACGGATGGCGTCATCCTCATCTGCAAGATAAATGGTGGACTGCTGGTTCTCACTCTTACTCATTTTACCCATCCCATCAAGTCCCATTATTTTAATTAATTCATCGCCATAATTAAACGCATAAGGAAGGGGCAGTATATCACCATATCGATAATTAAAACGTTCTGCGAAATTGCGAGCCATCTCAAGGTGTTGTTCTTGATCTTTTCCTACAGGCACTTTAACTGCCCGCTGGATGATGATATCGGCAGCCTGTAAAACAGGATAGGTAAGTAGTCCCGCATTTATATTGTCGGGCTGAGCTCTTGCTTTTTCTTTAAAAGTCACTGTTTTCTCCAGTTCTCCTTTATAAGCCAACATATTTAGGTAGAGATAAAGCTCTGCAATTTCGGGTATATCACTTTGTACGTATAATGCCACTTTATCCGGATCTAATCCGCAAGCAATATTTTCTGCAATTACCCGGTAAACACTGTTTTGTAGTTCTTTGGTATCAGGATGGGTGGTTAAGCTATGCCAATTGGCCACAAAAAAATAGCAATCAAATTCATCCTGCATTCGCACATAATTGCGCATGGCACCAAAGTAATTTCCAAGGTGCAGAAACCCAGTAGGGCGTATTCCACTTACAACAACCTCTTTTTGCATGGGGCGAAGATAATATTAGTGATTGGTAATGCTTATTGGTTTTTTTATGGTTGGCATCAAAAGAAATCGGAAATTTGCTTTTGAAACCTAATTACTATTCTATTTCAGTCGCGCAAAATATACTGGCATCACCCATCGAATACCTTAAAGGAGTTGGTCCTTTAAGGGCTGATTTGTTGAAAAAAGAACTCCAGATTTTTACGTTTGGTGATTTACTCGAACATTACCCCATCCGGCATATCGATAAAACAAAATTGAATCTCATCCATGAAATTAATTTTCAGACCGACTATATTCAGGTGGCAGGTAGACTGGTACAGTTTGAAGTATTGGGCGAAAATAGGGCTAAAAGATTAGTAGCTATACTGAAAGATTCAAGCGGAACGCTGGAGTTGACTTGGTTTCAAGGGATAAACTGGGTGCAGAAAAGCTTGTATATCGGATCTGATTACCTGATTTTTGGAAAGACAGGTTATTTTAATGGGAAAGCCCAAATGGTACATCCTGAAATAGAACCTTATGCTCCACAAAAAGCGGGTACAAAAGCTTTTTTAGAACCCGTGTACCCTTCTACAGAAAAACTAAAAGCAAGGGGATTGAATGGGCGACAATTGGCTAAATTCACTTTTACACTATTAGAAATATTAACACCTCAGAATTTAACGGAAAATATTCCAGCAGATTTGGTGAGTGAATTGAAATTGTTATCCCGTTTTGAAGCGGTAAAAGGGGTTCATTTTCCTGCCACGGAAGCAGTGTATAAAAAAGCGGTGGAGCGATTAAAATTCGAAGAATTTTTTATTGCACAAATTAGGTTACAGTTGGTGCGCTTACAAAGAAACAATATAAGCAAGGGTGTAGTATTTGAAAAAGTAGGCAGCTACTTCAATGATTTTTACAATCAATATTTACCTTTTAAATTAACGGGTGCACAAAAAAGGGTGTTGAAAGAAATAAGGACAGATACCGCGCGTGGGCGACAAATGAATCGCTTATTACAAGGAGACGTAGGGAGTGGAAAAACCATCGTTGCACTATTGAGTATATTGCTTGCAGCAGATAATAATTTTCAGAGTTGCTTAATGGCACCAACAGAAATACTAGCACAACAACATTATTATAGCTTGACTGCATTGCTACAACAAATGCCCATTGAAATAGCGCTCCTTACTGGTAGTACTAAAGTGGCAGAACGAAGGCGAATTTTGAAGGGGTTACTGGAAGATACCATTCATTTTGTGGTAGGTACTCATGCAGTAATAGAAGATAAAGTACAGTTTAAAAATTTGGGACTGGTGATTGTAGATGAGCAACACCGATTTGGGGTGGCGCAGCGGGCGCGTTTGTGGGTCAAAGCTACCATACCACCCCATGTGTTGGTGATGACTGCAACGCCTATTCCTAGAACGCTTGCGATGACGGCCTATGGTGATCTTGAATACAGTATTATGGATGAGTTGCCTCCCGGTAGAACCCCCATTACCACTGTTCAAAGAAATGAAATGGCAAGGGCTAGTGTGATGGGTTTTGTAAAGGAGGAAATTGCCAGTGGACGGCAGGCTTATTTTGTTTACCCGTTGATAGAGGAAAGTGAAAAATTGAGTTATGAAGATTTGATGCAAGGATATGAACAAGTGAAAAGTTTTTTTCCTGAACCAGCATATAAAATAAGTATGTTACATGGTAGGCAGCCAGCAGATCAAAAGAAAGCCAATATGGCAAGATTTGTAAGTGGAGATACCAATATTATGGTAAGTACAACTGTAATTGAGGTAGGGGTGAATATACCCAATGCCTCTGTAATGGTGATAGAAAGCGCAGAAAAATTTGGGTTATCACAGTTGCACCAGCTTCGTGGAAGGGTGGGGAGGGGTACGGAAAAAAGTTTTTGCATTTTATTAACGGGAAGTAAAGCAAGCAAAGAAGCCAAAGAACGTATCAATATAATGTGCGCTACCAATGATGGGTTCAAAATTGCCGAAAAAGACCTTGAAATGCGGGGGCCAGGCGATATTGAGGGAACCAGACAGAGTGGGGCACTGAACTTTAAGATCGCTAGCATCGTTAATGATAAAGCATTACTGGAATTGGCCAAGCAAAAAGCGGAAGAAATTGTGGAACAAGATTTGTACTTGAATAATTCATCCAATGCAACGCTAAAGCAGTTTTTACAATCACAGAAAGTAGCATATGGTTGGGGTAAAATTTCATAAAAATATTCAATAGTAGCACATGAAAAGGACGGGATTGATATTGCTGTTTGTGGTTTTTGGATTGTCGCTCTATTCTCAAGGCTACCTAGATTTTATAGAGAACAAGGGTCAGTGGGATGCTGCTATTAAATTTAAGACTGAAATTCCTGGAGGGGCATTGGTACTCCAAGCCAATAGCTATCGTGTATTGCAATACCATCCAGAAGATTTTCAAAGGGTTACAGGGGGGGCGCACGACCATTCAATGGTGGTAAATGAATCAAACAAAGGCAAATCTATAATCACTAGAGAAAATGCCACCCCAATAGCAGAAACTGAAGAAAAAGGGGTTCGTTCTCATACTTATGAAGTAAAATTTTTAAATGCCAATCCCAATCCTCAAATAGTTCCAGATAAAGTACTCACCAGTTCGAATAATTATTTCTTTGGGAACGATCCCAATAAGTGGATATCTGATTGTAAAATCTACCAAGCGGTTACCTATAAAAATATGTATCCGAATATTGATATTCGATTTTATACCAACAATGCAGCACTCAAATACGATATCATTGTTCATCCTGGGGGAGATCCATCAAGAGTGATTTTATACTTTGATGGAATTGAAGGATTAAAGGTTAAGCAAAATACTTTGCAGATTAAAACTTCTGTCGCGGTTAACAAAGAAACCATCCCCTCTACTTATGTATTGGGTAAAACCGATAGAAAAGAAATTGCTTGTAGTTATTCAGTAAAGGGAAATTTTGTTTCGTTTAAACTGAATGAAAAATATGATCATACGGGTACTTTAGTAATTGATCCTAGTCCCGCATTTGCAAGTTATTCTGGCAGTAGACCAGACAACTGGGGATTCACTGCAACTTATGATGGTGCGGGTAATTTGTATTCAGGGGGTGTAGTTTTTGGCGGAGGATTTCCGGTTACCAATGGGTCTACTTATAAAGGTGGATCTGGTGATGCACCATCAGATATATGTGTAATGAAATTCAGTAATACAGGTGCTAGAATTTACGCTACTTATATTGGCGGAGCTACCAATGAACAGCCACATAGTATGGTTACAGACAGGATGGGCAACCTTATTATTGCGGGCAGAACCAATTCCGCGGATTACCCTACTGCGGGTAATTTAAAAACATTTTTAGCCACTGATGGAAGGGGGCAATATGATATTGTACTCACTAAATTAAATAGTAACGGGGGTATTATATCTTCTATTATTATTGGTGGTAAAGAAAATGATGGCGTAAATATTGCACCCAACTATGAAAGTGTGGGTGGAATGAGTTCTACCAGACGAAATTATGGGGATGATGCAAGAAGTGAAGTGATATTAGATGGGAATGAAAATATTTTATTAGCATCTGTTACCCAGTCAGAAAAATTTCCCACTACTGCAAATGCATTTCAGAAGACTCATGGAAGTTTCACTACTGGTTTTAAGCAAGATGGTGTACTTATTAAAGTGAATCCAGCACTCGATAATATTATATTTAGTTCTTTCTTGGGCGGTAATGGAGACGATGCGCCGTTTGTATTGAGTGTAAATCCTACAGATGGAAATATTTTTGTGGCGGGAGTTACAGGTAGTGATAATTTAAGTGGAACAGGAGCTGGGGTTGTTTTTCCTACAAAATTGGGTGCGAAAAATTCTTTAGATGGGTTTGTCATGAGCATTAAAAGTGATGGATCAGCTATAAATAGAACCACTTATATTGCCAGTACAGGAGAAGATATAATTTTCGGGATTCAATTTGATAAACTGGGTTTTCCTTATATCACTGGCACTACTACTGGAACTTTTCCTGTAATAAATTCACCATTCAATACCAAATTTCCCGATCAGGTTGCTGGTAAGCATTTTATTGCCAAGCTGAATCCTGATCTTTCTGGGTTTATCTTCTTTACCAATTTTGGTAACGGAAGAGCCAATGCAACGCGACCAAGTCTTTCTATTACCGCTTTTCTAGTGGATCGGTGTGAACGACTTTATGTTTCTGGCTGGGGTGGAACCCGATTTAATTTTAGGGGCTACGACTTTGACCCTTTAACAGGATTGCCTCAATCAAGTGATAGTTACCAGCGTAATACTGATGAAGGTGATTTTTATTTTATTGTGTTGGAAAAAAATGGGACTGACTTGTTATATGGTAGTTATTTTGGACAGACAGGCGGCTTCCCAGATCATGTGGATGGAGGTACCAGCCGATTCGATCCGAATGGGGCTATTTACCAAACCCTTTGCTCCTGTGCAAACAGAGAAAGTCCCGGTATTAGCGGTCAAATTATTGGTACACCAGGTGCTTGGTCGCCTTTGCGTGGTAACACAGCTTGTAATATGTTTTCTGTACGATTTGATTTTAATAAAGCAGGTGTTGCCTCTGGTGTGCGGTCTGCTATTAATGGGATAGCCAATGATTCTTCAGGTTGTGTTCCATTAACTGTGAATTTTGAAGACACGGTAACAGAAGATAGTCGCGGTAAAAAATTCTATTGGGATTTTGGTGACGGCTCTCCAGAAGTAATTACTACGGTTCCAAAAGTGAGTCATACTTTTAATGCAGTAGGTAATTATAGGGTTCGGTTAAAATCTGAAGATTTAACTACCTGTAATGGGAGCGAAACTTCCTTTATCACCATTATAGTAAAAAACAATGCGGTACAGAATTTGGCTTTTAATTATGTGGTAGTGCAACCATGTAAAGATCGTATTTATGAATTCACCAATTTGTCGGTGCCACCTCAGGGCGAAACCTTTGCAGCCAATTCTTTTGAATGGGATTTTGGGGATGGCTCTCCTAAAATAATAACGGATGGTCGCTCGGTTCGTTATCAGTATAAAGCAGATGGATCATATATAGTTCGGCTTACATTGAAAGACAAAAGGTTTTGTAATGAGGATGATTTTATTGAGCACACCATTCGAATATCTGCTGCCCTCGATCCAAAATTTACTGCTACTACCGCTTGTTTGGGTTCACCGACTAAATTCACGTATACCGGAAATGGGGGTGCTAGTTTTGTCTGGGATTTTTTTGGAGATGGTTCTGCTACTGATACAAAAGCCAATCCTGAATTTACTTATCCTAGTGCAATAACGTATCAGGCAAAACTAACGGTAACGGATCCCAATACTTGTGATGTAAATAAGTCAAAAAGCATTGTTGTTCCTGTAACGGTGAGTCCCATTCCATCTGCTTCATTTGACTATACTCCAAGGGGATCAACACAGCCAAATCAGTTTTTTCAATTCACTAATTTATCTATTGGCGCAACACAGTACCAATGGAATATGGGGGATGGAAAATCGTTTATTACCAATAAAAAAGATACTGTAATTCGATATATTTTTCCAGCAACAGCCAAGTATTCAGTCTGCCTTTTTGCTTCTAATGCTGCGGGCTGTATTGCAAAAAAATGTGAAGATATAGAAGCGGTTGTAGACCCTTTATTCAATGTGCCCAATGCATTTTCACCCAATGGGGATGGCGTAAACGATCGGATTTATGTGAGGGGATTTGGTATTGCTAAAATGACTTGGAAAATTTACAATAGGTGGGGGTCTGTAGTATATATTGGTACCGATCAATTTGAAGGATGGGACGGGAAATTTAATGGTAAATTACAGCCACAAGAAGTGTACAATTACACATTAGAAATTGAATTTTCTAGTAAAGAAAGGCAAACACAAACAGGAGATATTACTTTATTGCGATAGATTATGTATAAAAAAAATAATTATATTTTTTTATTAAGTTTATTATTTTGTGGCAAGACTATATTGGCACAGGATCTTAATTTTTCACAGTATTTTAATGCGCCATTGGTGGTGAATCCTGCAAATACTGGCTTTAACCCCGACTATGATTATAGGGTAGGGGGCAACTATAGAAACCAGTGGTGGGCGGCTAATTCAACGCCTTATAAAACCATGAGTGTTTGGGGTGATACCAAACTGTTTGCCAATCGTTTTGAAAACGGATGGATGGGTATTGGAGGGTCTTTGTTAAAAGACGAAGCTGGGCGCGGTAGCTTATCTAGAACCACTGCAACGGTATCTGTTGCTTATCATCAAATGTTGGGATATAAAAGTTTATTGAGTGCTGGTTTTGGTGTGGGGTACACTGCTAAAAGAGTAGATATTTCAAAATTTAGTTTTGACAATCAGTGGAATGGTAAATTTTTTGATGTAGTTATTCCATCCAATGAGCCATTTGCTTTTAGTCAAGTTGGCTATCTCGATTTACAAATGGGTTTAAACTATGCTTATTTTGCTTCGGAGAATGCTTATTTTAATGCGGGTATTTCTGTCATGCATTTAACAAGACCAAATGAGAGTTTTTTTAGAGTCGGAATATCAGATGATCGTTTAAATCTTAGGTATACTTTTTTTGCCAATGCCAGTATTAAATTACAGGACCTTTGGATTGTAAATCCCAATATTTATTATAGTCAAGTTATTAATAAAAAAGAATTGGTAATGGGCTTTAATGCCAATAGAAATTTAAGTGGGGATGGAATGCAGCAAATGATTATAGGTTTGTATGTAAGAAATACAGAAGCGGTAATTCCAATCATGGGATATCAAATAAACGACCTTAAAATAACGGTGAACTACGATGCCACCATTTCAAAACTCAGTAACCCATTGGGTACTCGTGGAGCTTATGAATTATCCATTGTTAAATATGGTATTTTTCCATCTTCTGCTGGCAAGTCGGTTAAATGCCCTACCGTTCGGTTTTAGTATACGGCATATTTGCCATTGCATTTATAGTAAAATCATTTGAATCATTTTTCAATATCCTAACACAATTGTAAATTGTACCTTGGGGAATTAAAATATTAAGCCATCCAGAAACAAATATCAGAAAAACAGAATAAAGCTGCTTTAGTCAATTCAAGAAAAGAACAATTTTCTAAAACAGAATTTTTAAACGTATTATTGACTTTGTAGAAACATTAATAAACGGAATGGCGGGATAACTAAGCTTATAAAAACAATAAAAATTAACACATGAAATACTTGCCACTAGATCCTGCCATATTCACCCAGAACAGAAAAAGATTTGTTCAGAAAATGTTACCCAATAGTATAGCCATTTTTGTGAGCAATGATGAGTGGCCTAGCAATGGGGATGCGTTGCATAGCTTTAAGCAGAATAGTGATTTGTTTTGGTTGAGTGGTATTGTACAAGAAGATTCAATGGTGGTATTATTCCCCGATTGCCCCGACCCTAAATATCGCGAAGTATTGGTATTGGTTAGACCCAATACTTTGAAAGAAAAATGGGATGGTAAACGATTGCGCGCTGCCGAGGCCAAATCCATTTCTGATATTCCTACCATCATCTGGTTGGATAGTGTTGACGCACTCTTGCAAGGATGGATTCACCTTGCCGATCATATTTATTTAAATAGTAATGAGAATGATAGAAAAGCATCTGCTGTAAGAACCCGAGAATACAGGTTTATAGATGAAATGAAATCCAGTTATCCCTTGCATTCATTTCAGCGTGCAGCAAAAATAATGAAGGACTTAAGATCCATTAAAACAAAAGAAGAAATTACTGTTGTTCAACAAGCTATTGATATTACCGATATTAGTTTCAAACGCCTATTGCAATTCATAAAACCCGGTGTAAATGAATTCGAAATTGAAGCAGAAATATGGTATAGCTTTCTAAGTAATCGCGCTACGGGCCCCGCTTACGCAAGTATTATTGCCAGTGGTGATAATGCTCGTACCCTTCATTATATTGCTAATAATGCAGTTTGTGAAGATGGAGATTTAATTCTGATGGATTTTGGAGCAGAGTATGGTGGATACTGTGCTGATTTAACCAGAACAATTCCCGTTAATGGTAAATTTACCAAGCGACAAAAAGCAGTTTACAATGCTTGCCTTCATCTGCACAATTATGCGAAATCTATTTTAAAACCTGGTATTTCTATTGTTGATTATACCGATAAAGTAGGAGCCGAAGCCAACCAACAATTTCTGAAAATTGGGCTGCTGAATAAATCAGATATTAAAAATGGGGACAACGATAATCCCGCTTATCGCAAATACTTATACCACGGTATTTCACATCATTTGGGCATTGATGTACACGACCTTGGAACCCGAAATGAACCCATTCGTGCGGGTATGCTGCTCACCGTTGAACCTGGAATTTATATTGAGGAAGAAAAAATGGGTATCCGAATAGAAAATAATATTTGGATTACCAAGAATGGCAATATAGATTTAATGAAAAATATTCCAATTACAGTCGAAGAAATTGAATCTTTGATGAAGAGACGGTAGAGTCTGGAGAAATCATAAAATAATACAATGAAAAAACATATACCTAATTTATTTACCCTCTTAAACCTGTTTTTAGGCTGTTTAGCAGTGCTATTTATTTTACAACCGGGACTTAGTTTAACCGTTAGTGTAGAAGGGGATAACCTAGTGGTATTGCCAGAAAAAATGGTATTGGCTAGTTGGTGTATTTTTGCCGCAGCAGCAGTCGACTTTTTAGATGGTTTTGTAGCAAGATGGATGAAACTGCCTTCTGAATTGGGTAAACAATTAGATTCACTGGCCGACTTGGTAAGTTTTGGAGTTGCACCTGGCTTTATTATCTTGCAATTTTTAAGGTTTTGCTTCTCTCAAGAAGCAGGTGGTTTAGATATTAGCACGCTCTGGTTATTACCTGCATTGCTTATTCCTTGCGCGGGCGCTTATAGGCTGGCTCGCTTCAACCTAGATAAATCTCAACAATTTGGATTTAAAGGAATTCCAATACCCGCTGTTGGTATTTTTATTGCTTCCTTACCCTTGGCATATTGGTATGCTAAGGATGAGTGGGTGGTGAATTTATTAATGAATAAATGGTGTTGGTATGCTTTAATATTAGTTTTTTGTTATGGTATGATCTCTTCGCTGCCTATGCTGGCATTGAAATTTAATGGACTGAACTTAAAAAAAGCCATCCCTTTTCTCATTATTTTAACTGTTTCTGTTGTGATTGCCCTAATATTTGGCTGGCTGTCAATTTCAGTCGGCTTTTTTACTTATGTAATTCTATCTTTGCTTTTTCACAAGCAAACACAACAGTCATAATTGGCTTATAGCAATTATAAATAAAAAAATATGAAGTACACAGTCGCCATTAATGTAATGCCTTTAAAAAATTTATTAGATCCGCAGGGAAAAGCCGTGTTGGGTGGATTGGGTAATTTGGGTATTCATGCAATTGAAGACGTAAGAGTTGGAAAGCATATCACACTTTCTATAGAAGCTGCCAGCGCGGAAGAGGCAAAAGCCATTGCAGAAAATGCGAGTAAACAATTGCTCGCCAACCAAGTGATGGAATTTTTTGAGATTGCTATAATCGATTAATTTGCTTTACCTAGTTCCTACACCAATTGGTAATCTTAAAGATATTACGCTCCGAGCTATTGAAGTGCTAAAATCAGTAGACGTAATTTTATGCGAAGACACCAGAACTTCTTCTAAGTTGCTCAAGCATTATGAAATAGAAAAGCCACTATCGCCCTATCATCAACACAATGAACATAAAATAGTAGATCATATTGCTGATCAATTAAGTGCTGGTAAAACAATGGCACTGATTACCGATGCAGGAACACCTGGTATTTCTGATCCAGCATTTTTATTGGTTCGTACTTGTTTACAACGATCCATTAAAATAATATGTTTACCCGGTGCAGTAGCATTTGTACCTGCACTCGTAAACAGTGGTATTCCCACCAATCGCTTTGTATTTGAAGGCTTTCTGCCACCTAAAAAAGGTAGACAAACCCTATTGAAAAAATTGGCCGAAGAAGAAAGAACGATGGTATTTTATGAGAGTCCGATGCGACTGGTAAAAACACTGGAAGAATTGGCTATTTATTTTGGGGGGGGCAGACCTAGTTCTGTGAGTAGGGAACTGACCAAAATGTTTGAAGAAAATAAGCAGGGAACATTACAAGAACTAGCCACTTATTTTAAATTAAAAACAGTGAAAGGGGAAATTGTTATTGTAGTAGGCGGAAAACAGTAGCAAGTTGATCTGCTTCACAACTACTCGGGGTATAAAAAATATTATTTCTAAATTATAATATCAATCTATGAAGAAAATAATAACCATCTGCTGTATGCTTAGCTTGCTAATTACAACGCTATCAGCCCAGCCTGATCGTTGGCAACAGAAAATAAAGTACAATATAGATGTGAAATTAGATGTACTCACCAATCGGTTTAGCGGGATAGAAAAGCTGGAGTATTTTAATCAATCGCCGGACACTTTGAAGCGTATTTTCTTCCACTTGTATTGGAATGCATTTCAACCCAATAGCAGTATGGATGTTCGCAGTAAAGAGATGGGGAAGACTGTATTGGCTGATCCTAAAAAGAATAATGATGGACTCGATTGGGATGCACGTGTGAAAGATAGAATTGGCAGACTTACTCCAAACGAAATAGGTTACCAACGCGTAAAATCAGTTCAAATAAATGGCGTAGCCCAGTTATTAAAAGAACAGGAAACTATTTTAGAAGTGGTGCTGAGCAAACCAATTTTACCCAAATCAAAAACCAATATTGATATTGTTTTTGAGGCACAGGTTCCATTACAAGTACGCAGGAGTGGGAGAGACAATAAGGAAGGTATTCGTTACAGTATGAGCCAGTGGTATCCTAAGATGGTAGAATATGATTACCAAGGATGGAATGCCAATCCCTATATTGCAAGGGAATTCTATGGTGTTTGGGGCGATTATGAGGTGAATATTACCATCGATAAAAATTATATGGTAGCAGCTGGTGGTGATTTGTTAAATGCTCAGGAAGTCGGTTTTGGGTATCAGCAAGCAGGTGTAATGCCAAGGCCTATTACTGGGAATATGCTGACTTGGAAATGGCAGGCTCATAATGTGCACGATTTTATGTGGGCCGCAGATCCAACCTATAAAATGATTACCAGAACAACCGAAAAAGGGCCTTTACTTAGAATTATATACAAGCAAGTGGACTCCTTAGAAAACCGTTGGCAAAAAATGGCAGATACCTGTGCCATGGCTTATCCTTTGATATCAAAATCGTTTGGAGCTTATCCATACAAGACTTATACTTTTATTCAGGGTGGTGATGGGGGAATGGAATATCCAATGGCTACCCTAATTAAATCGGCCAGTATTGGCACGGCCATTCATGAGTGGATGCACAGTTGGTACCAGATGATATTGGGAACCAATGAAGCTTTATATCCTTGGATGGATGAAGGTTTCACCGATTATTCAAGTACGAGGGTGATGGCATCACTTAGAAATCAACCTGGTTTCTGGCATGAAGCTTCTTATAAAAGTTATTTTTCTCTTGCAAAGAGTGGATACGAGGAACCTGCTAGTACCCATGCAGATCATTTCAATACCAATTATGCATACAGTACCGCAGCATATAGTAAGGGTGCCGTATTTATTACACAATTAGGTTATATAGTGGGGGACAGTATTAGGGATAAAATACTACTCAGTTATTACCATGCGTGGAAGTTCAAACATCCCAATCCGAATGATTTTATTCGTGTTGCGGAGAAAGAAAGTGGGATGGAACTTGATTGGTACAAAGAATATTGGATTAATACTACCAAAACAATTGATTATAGTGTGGGAGATATTGCAATATCAGATGGCAAAACAGGCATTACAATAAAGCGGATTGGAAAAATGCCAATGCCAATTGATGTGCTCCTTACTTTTAAAGATGGTACACAGGAGCTACATACTATTCCCTTGAATCTGATGTATGGGGTGAAGCCGGCTGAAAATACAATGCCACTAACAGTTCATGCTGCTTGGAGATGGACGCACCCTGATTATATTTTTACAACATCGAGAGCTGTTAAAGATCTTAAATCTATTGAAATAGATCCAAGTATGCGGATGGCTGACGTGAATAGATCCAATAATAAATTGGTTATACCGGATTAGATGGTTGTTAACGTGCTATGTGTAAGATGTATTTTTCTTCAAAATATTCTTCTGGAAATATTTTACGAATGGGCATCATTTTAGGACGTGCGCCACTTTCAAAAATTTCCTGTGCAAGATCACCGCCTTTTAAAGAGATCAACCCATTCCGAATGGTATCGGGACCAGAAGAATTCCCTGCTTGTTTTTTCAATAGGGGCATACTCCATTTCAACAAGTCTTTAAGCGGGGCAACAGCCCTAGAAATGGCATAGTCAAATTTTCTATTTTTAATATCTTCGGCTCGGGTATGTTGCGTGGTAATATTTAGAATGCCTGCACCTTCACAAACGGCTTCCACTACTTTTAATTTTTTGGCAATACTGTCTACCAAATGAAATTTGACATCTGGAAAAAAAATGGCTAGAGGAATGCCTGGAAACCCGCCACCACAGCCAATATCAATGATATTGGTTCCTTTTTCAAACTCTACAATTGCTGCAATACTTAGGGAATGTAAAATATGGTGTAGATAAATAGCATCTATATCTTTTCGAGAGATCACATTAATTTTTGCATTCCATTCTGTATAGAGTGGATCTAGTAATGCAAGCTGCTTTAATTGTAGCTCTGAGAAGTCAGCAAAGTATTTAACAATTAATTCCAGTTTTTGCGGGGAGCTTTCCATATTGCGGGTATAGTAAATAAATAGTAAAAAAACATCCAAATATCCAATAATAAAAACCAAGGGAAGAGGTCACTTTCGCCCAGTTTTTTCATGACTTTAAAATAGGTCCATGCCTGTACAATAAAGCGAATTGAGAAGAATAGGATGGCCAATTGCCAGTTAAAAAATAGCATGGATAAAATAAAAAGGGGATAGACTAAGAAAAGTGAAAATGAATATCCGCCTAATAAAAATTTATGAATGGACTTATAATATTTTCCAGTAGAATAGTGCCTATATTTTTGTGCCATCCAATCGTTCCAACTTGCTTTTGGTTCACTGAGGGTAAATGTATCTGGATCAATTTCAATAGCAGTATTGGTATTGGTAGCTACTTGGTTAATGAATAAGTCGTCATCACCACTTGGAATTTGGTTGATAGATGAAAAGCCTTTATTCTTAAAGAATAAATTTTTCTTATAACTTAAATTTCTTCCTACACCCATATATGGCATACCTGCCAGTGCATAAGAGAGATATTGAAGCGCAGTATGAAAGGTTTCGAATCTGATTAATTTATTCAAAATGCCCTTCTTTTTATGGTAAGCACCATACCCTAAAACAATCTCTGTATCATCCTGATAAGCATTCTGCATTTTGCTGATCCAGTGTTCGGAAGCAGGAACGCAATCGGCATCGGTGAGTAATACAATTTCATATTTGGAACTTTTAATGCCCATGGATAATGGAAATTTTTTCCCAGTAATCATTTTAGCTTCTTGAGTAAGTTCTACCATATTCAGGTTCTTAAAAGAACGCTTGAATTCATCAATCACATATTTGCTTTCATCGCTTGAGTTGTCGTTTACCAATACTACTTCATGCGTAGTCGGATAATCCTGTACCAAAATACCGGGTAAATTTTTTACCAGATTATGAGCTTCATCTCTTGCGCAAATAACCACAGATACTGGATGCTGAACAGATTCCTCTTTAGAAACTTGTTGGTATATGGCCAGCCTTCTAAAAAAATAGAGATAATAGAATAACTGGAATACAATAACGGTACAAAAAAGCCCGAAACAGATTATCCAAACAATAGGTGAAATGATCATCCCACAAAAATAAGGGGTTTGATTGAAGGAAGATGCTTTAAGGTATATCACCTAATCCTTACTTTTGCGTTATGGCTGATCTTTCTTTTGTGTTGAAAAAAACAACAAATGGTACCGCAGCAAGAGCAGGCACCATTACTACGGATCATGGGATAATAGAAACCCCTATTTTTATGCCCGTTGGTACAGTAGGTAGTGTAAAAGCAGTTTCGCAACAACAACTTAAGTTGGATGTTCAGGCTCAAATTATTTTAGGTAATACCTATCATTTATACTTGCGCCCTGGAACAGAAGTGCTGGAAGCTGCTGGGGGATTACACAAATTCAATGGATGGGATCTGCCCATCCTTACAGATAGCGGAGGATACCAAGTATTTTCTCTGGCTTCTAATAGAAAAATAAAAGAAGAGGGCGTAGTATTTCAATCGCATATTGATGGGAGTAAGCACTTGTTTTCCCCAGAATATGTAATGGATATTCAACGTAGTATTGGTGCGGATATCATCATGGCTTTTGATGAGTGTCCACCTTATCCGAGTGAATATGCTTATGCTAAAAAAAGTATGGACCTAACCCACCGTTGGCTGGATAGATGTTTTACTCGCTTACATGAAACACCCGATAAATATGGGTATACACAAAATTTATTCCCAATTGTACAAGGCAGTACATATAAAGATTTGCGCAAAGCATCATGTGAATATATAGCCAGCAAAAATGCAGTAGGGAATGCCATTGGGGGGTTAAGTGTGGGAGAGCCAGCAGATATGATGTATGAGTTTACTGCTTTATGTGCAGAGAATTTACCTATCAATAAGCCACGCTATTTAATGGGGGTAGGAACGCCCTGGAACTTGCTTGAATGTATTGATTTGGGTATTGATATGTTTGACTGTGTAATGCCAACTCGTAATGGCCGAAATGGGATGTTATTTACTACACAAGGTGTTATCAATATCCGGAATAAAAAATGGGCAAAGGATTTTTCTTGTATTGATCCGGGCTTGCCTGTAGAAATGAGCCAGTATTATTCAAAAGCATATTTACGCCATCTATTTGTGGCAGGAGAAATTCTGGCATTGGAACTGGCAAGTATACATAATTTATCCTTCTATTTATGGCTGGTGAAAGAAGCGCGACGCCATATTATGGATGGTACATATAGCAGTTGGAAGTCTCAAATGCTAAAAATAATAGAGCATAAGTTATAGTTAGTTGCCTATTTTTCATTAATTAAATAATGCCCCAAGTTGGGGATAAGTGCGAGGGTGCATTATTTTTATACACTTTCGAAATTAAATTAAGGCTAATAATTAGGTAGATGCTATTTTAGCAATGCTTATTGATCCGTTACCTACTGAAGTCCAAAATCGTACATCCATTTCTATGGATGTATTTTTTTCTATCTTTGAGTTGATGCGAAAACTGGATTGGTATATACTACGTAAATTTCTTACTACTTTTTTCTTTGCTATTTTTTTATTTGCAGTGATTGCAATTGTAGTAGATATAAGTGAGAAAACGGATGATTTTGTAAAATCGGGACTGGGTTTTCGCGCTATAGTATTTGATTATTATGCTGGATTCGTGCCGCATATAATTGCCTTATTATTCCCTTTATTTGTTTTTATTGCGGTCATCTTTTTTACCTCTAAAATGGCGGGCAACAGTGAAATTATTGCCATACTTGCTGGTGGAACCAGTTATGCCAGGTGGTTAAGACCCTATTGGGTTGGTGGTATTTTCTTAGCCATACTATTGTGGTTTGCCAACCAATATGTGGTTCCCAATGCCAATGTTGTACGGGGTAATTTTGAAGCAAAATATATTGATGCCAATTCAAGCTATAATTCCCTTCTTGGTAAGTCCAGTAATATCTACCTACGCATTGATTCATTCACGTATGCGGGCATTCACTTTTATGATACCGTTACCAAGCGCGGAGGTCCTGTTTTTTTGTATACAGTTAAGCAAAATAAGGTGACTGAAAACCTCCGAGCAGAAACCATTATTTGGGATACAGCCACCAAAAAGTGGAGATTGGATCTGGTACTTGAAAGAAAACTGTATCCAATGCGCGAATCGGTTGTGCTTGAATTTACCAAGCAAATGAATTTTAACTTCAAACCGTACGATTTAACCAAAGACAAGTATACCAAGGATAAATTAACAACCCCTGAACTAAAACGATTTATTGAATTGGAAGAACTTAGGGGTTCAGAAGGCTTAAATGGACTTAAAGTAGAACGTTATAGAAGAGACGCAACTTGTGCTACAGTGATGCTGCTCACCATTATTGGAGCCATTATTGCTGGTAGGAAAGTGAGGGGTGGAAGCGGGGTGCACTTGGCAATTGGTTTTGTAATTGCTGCAATTTTTATAATTACCGATCGGTTTTCTACTATTTTCTCTACCAAAGGAAATCTTCCCCCAATATTAGCCACTTGGATCCCTAATTTTATTTTTATATTAGTAATAGGGTACTTATATAGAAAAGCACCTAAATAAAACGAATTTCTAACAACAGAATGGCTCGAATTTTGTTATAGATAGAACTTAGATTATCTTTAACACCTGAAATAGAATAAGCTGCTTCAGTAGATTTACTTTACACCCAATATTAAATATTAATTTCATGGGAATTATTAAAGACAGGTTCAAGGCTAAAACTGATGCTTCGAATATTGAAATCAAAGAAATGCTTAAACAGCATGGGAATAAAAAAATTGGGGAAGTAACACTGTCTCAAGTGTATCAGGGTATGCGTGGTATAACGGGACTTGTAACTGAAACCAGTCTCCTCGATGCACAGGAGGGTATTCGGTTTCGCGGGTATTCTATTCCTGAATTGCAAAGAAAACTACCCAAAGCTCAAGTCGGCGGGGAGCCACTTCCCGAGGGACTATTTCATTTAATGTTGGTAGGTGAACTGCCTACTGATGAGGAGGTAAATCATATCACTAGTGTTTGGCAGCGAAGAAGTCATGTACCCAACCATGTATTTGCTACTATTGACGCACTTCCACTTACTACACATCCCATGACGATGTTTGTGGTAGGGGTAATGGCATTGCAGACCGAGAGTAATTTTGCGAAAGCTTATTCAAAAGGGGTGAGTAAGAAGGAGTATTGGAGCACTATATATGATGATTCAATGGATTTGATAGCTCGTCTTCCTCGGATAGCAGCTTATATTTATCGTAGAAAATACAAAAATAACGAACATATCCAGCCGAATGGTCTATTGGATTGGGCTGGGAATTTTGCACATATGATGGGCTATGATGATGAGAGCTTTATGGAGCTTATGCGCTTGTACATGACCATACACGCAGACCATGAAGGTGGGAATGTATCTGCTCATACTACGCATTTGGTAGGTTCCGCTTTAAGTGATCCTTTCTTAAGTTATGCTGCTGGAATGAATGGATTAGCTGGTCCTTTGCATGGGCTTGCCAATCAAGAAGTGATTAAATGGATTTATGAAATGCAAGAGAAATTAGGAACCGATGATCCATCCAATGATCAAATTGCACAATACGTTCAAGAAACTTTGTCGTCTGGAAAAGTTGTGCCTGGTTACGGTCACGCAGTGTTGCGTAAAACAGATCCTCGCTTTGAAGCACAAATGGAATTTGGGAAAAAGCATATGCCAGATGATAAGTTGGTAAATACTGTCTGGAAAATCTATGAAACAGTGCCCCCAATTTTACAATCATTGGGAAAAGTTAAAAACCCTTGGCCTAATGTAGATGCGCATAGCGGTGCTTTATTGGTGCATTATGGTTTTGTAGAATACGAATTTTATACGGTGTTGTTTGCGGTAAGTCGAGCCCTTGGAGTACTTTCTAGTCTCTGTTGGGATAGGGCATTGGGCTTTCCATTAGAGCGCCCGAAATCTGTTACTACAGAATCGGTAAAACTTTGGTTGGAAGGAAAGGATGAGATTTGGGATGCTTGATCTATATTTTCGGTATAGTGATTATCTTACTTGTTGTATCTGCACAACCATTTCCTGTTACAATTAATTGTACTCTAAATTGTTGGGAGGTACTCGCTTTATTGAACACGGTTTCAATGAAACTATTAAACTCGTTGTTTGTATTGCCGTTGCCAAAATCCCATTTATACGTATCGATGGTGCTGGTTGCAATGGTAGATCTGCTGTTGAAAGACCAGCGTTGTGTGTTGAGATAATTCCATACCAGCGTCTCCTCAAAAGCTGCTATTGGCTTTGGATTTTCTCCCTTGGAGCGAACCAATTTATTAGTCCTATAAATTTCCCTTCCATTCAATTTAACCGACATCATCACATCATAATCATTGGGATATTTATACTTATATTGAACAGGGTTTCCAATTTTTGATCCCTTTCCATCAGAGAAATCCCATTCATAAACTGCTCCAGTTGGAACATGCTCTGCTTCAGCAGTAAATATAAAATTTTCGTTGGTACAAGCTTCAAATGCAACTGCTTTAAAACTGCCTTTGATATTGTAAGTGCCAGGAATCAACACTGGCATGGTTGTATCATCACTGCAACCAGTATTGGTAGTGATGGTAAGTTTTACAGGATAAGTAGTATCATTTATTTTCTTAGGAAATTCGTGTCTTATCAAACCAATAGAAGAAACCAGCGAACTTCCATCACCCCACTCATATTTGTATTGAATAATATCACTATGATTTACCGAAGAACTGCTGTTAAAAGTAATGTAGTTAAGGTTGTTGGGGAAATCACTCTTGAAAGAAAATGAAGCTTCAGGCTTTGTTTGTTGACCCTTTGCTTTAATCGGAAAAACCATTTTTGCAAGTGTATTATTGGTATTCAACATAACTTCCAGTGTAACCACAAAAGATCCCGGTGCTTGGTAAGAATAAGTCACCATACTTCCATCCGCAATATTACCATCTCCAAAACTCCAATGGTAATAACCACCACTAGGAAGGTTTACACCCGAAGCTGTAAAACTAAATATTTCTTTGCCTGGAAAGCAAGTACTTGTTTGACTAAATTTTGCTTGCACATTACCGAGACTAACTGTGGTAGTATCTCTTAAAACGGTGATAATTACCCCATTTCTCAATGTTGCAGAATCTATCTGTATCAGATCAGTTACAGAAATACCAGCCTCTTTCTTACAAGCCCAAAGGCCCAAGAGAACGCTGATGAAAAAATATAACGCAATGTTTTTTTTCATTATTCTACTGCTTATTTAGCAGGTATGGTAATATTTGCAAGTGCAGTGTCTTTGCAACCTGTATTGCTGGTTACAATAAATCTTATGGTGTAATTAGATGGTGTTGCTGCTTTAATATATTCCTGTTCTACAATGGTATTGAAATTATCATCAATCCTATTAAAAGGCATTTCCCATCTATATGCGGTAAGAAATCCATGGGGAATATTTGATTGACTGTAAAATGCCCATTTTTCTGCGGTAGAAGTAGAGCTTACCACATTTTTTAACATCAAAGCTTTTGGCTTGATATTTTGACCATAAACTTTGACTGGTTTATGGGTTTGATAAATGATTTTGCCTTTAAGTGTGATGGTCATTTTTACATCATAATCGTTCTGGTAAGTGAATTGTTTTTTTACGGGATTGCCAGTTACAAGTCCCGTTGCATCTGCAAAGTCCCAAGTATAAACCGCACCCGCAGGAACGCCAATAGCAGTAGGGGTGAAAATGAAGTATTCGTTGGTACAAGCTTCAAATTGCTCAGCAGTAAAATTACCACTGATGGAATAAGATGCGGGTACAAAAACATTTACAGTAGCAGTGTCTTTACAACCGGAGTTGGCAGAAACAATGAGCCGAACAGGATAAGTTTTGTCTTCGGCAATCAACGGAAAATTTTTTGGCATAAATGAGTTTGATGTGGTGCTGGTGGTACCATCGGCCCAGTCCCAAAGATGCTCAACAATGGTACCAGTAGGAACGGTAGAGCGACTGGTGAAGCTCATATTGTTAAGGTAGTTGATATCTGATAAGGCGCTGGAAAAAACGGCAGTGGGACTCACTTGTTGACCCAAGGCTTTAAGGGAAATAGAGGCTTTTTGTAGCAGCGCATCGGTCTCACTTTTAATTTGAAGTATAACAGTATAAGTGGCTGGTTTTATGTACATATTTCTAACTGTAACGCCAGTAAGTAATTTACCATCACCAAAGTCCCAAACAAATTTTGCATTAGATGGAATACTTGGAGCGGTGGCGGTAAAAGAAAAAATTTCATTACTGGGGAAACAGGCATTTGATTTACTGAAAACAATGGTAATATCACCATCTTTCACGGAAACTGTGTCTTTAAAAACAACTGCGTTACCGCCTATCAACGGGTTGGTGGCAATGCTATTGCTGGAAGATTCTGCTGGTTTGTCCACTTCTTTTTTACAGGCACTAATAACAATGGTACCTATAAGGCAAAGAGATAGAAAAAAATGACTATTTTTCATGTAGTTATGCTTAATCAATATATTTGGTAAGAACGTATTATAAGCTTGAATATTGTGTGTAAATGGGTGGTCATTCATGCATAGGTGGTTGGTTAAACTAGCAGTATCATTCAATCTAGATAAAACCAATTTGCTCAAAGGCTCTGTTTTCTGATCCAGTAAGTTGCCCACCCAAAAAATTACGAAAATGGTATTTAATTGTCCTTATTTTGTAAAATGAGTATAATGATTTTGGATATAAATTTTTTGCAGAAAAGCTGCCAATGGCTCCATGAATTAGATACAAAACTCTTTCTACAAATCAATACGGTTCTCACTTCTCCAATCCTAGATGCAGTGTATCCGTGGTGGCGCGAAGGCAATGCATGGATACCATTATACTTATTCCTAATCGTTTTCATGCTCCAAAATTTTAAAAGCAAAGCCCTTGGATGGATTTTATTTGCCCTTCTTACCATCACCCTTTCTGATCAAATCAGCAGTCACTTAATCAAACCATTTTTTCAACGGTTGCGGCCTTGTAATGAGCCCCTGCTGGCCAACCAGATTCGCTTACTGCTAAATGGCTGCTCTGGTGGCTACAGCTTTACTTCTTCACATGCTACCAATCATTTTGCCTTTGCTCTTTTTGTTTATAAAACTTTGGGATTTGTAATTGGCAAATGGAAATATGCGCTGCCAGTATGGGCGGCTTCCATTGCTTATGGACAAGTATATGTTGGGGTTCATTATCCACTTGATATTTTAGTAGGAAGCATCCTGGGAACAGGTATTGGATACATCACCGCAATCGGCTTTCATAGCCTATTGGGCAAGTTAGAATTAGAACAGAATGGGGCAACAAAGAATGCACTGGGTGCGGACTGATGTTTTTTACCTAATTTTACCCCAATGATGGAAGTTTTCCTGATACTTTTTCTAATATTATTGAATGGAGTTTTCTCCATGGCTGAAATAGCCTTAGTGTCTGCCCGTAAAGCCCGTTTAGAAGCACAAGCCGCAAAAGGTGATCATGATGCTGCTAAAGCACTTCAACTCGCCAATCATCCAGATACTTTTTTATCGACTATTCAAATAGGGATCACCCTTATTGGTATACTAACAGGTATTTTTTCAGGAGATACCTTTAAAGAACCCTTGGCTTTGTGGCTAAGTCAATTCAGCTTTATTGGCGAATATAGTAGCACCATTGCGACTACTATTATTGTAATTATCATCACTTATTTATCGCTTGTTTTGGGTGAATTGGTGCCAAAAAGAATTGGATTAAGTAATCCTGAAGGTATTGCCAAATCTGTTGCTGGTATGATGCGCTTCGCCAGTATTATCACTTTTCCTTTTATCTGGTTGCTCTCTAAATCATCCACTATTATTGTTCGAATGCTGCGCATAAAAGCCAACGACAATCAAGTAACGGAAGAAGAAATTAAAGCCATCATCAGCGAGGGCACAGAACAAGGAACCATAGAAGAAGCTGAACAAGAAATTATTGAAAGGGTATTTCACCTCAGTGATCGGAATATTACTTCATTAATGACCCATAGAAGTGATATTGAATGGATTGATGGGCAGATAAAAGTAGGAGATATTCGCAGCGCATTAAAAGATATGATTCACTCCGTTTATCCTGTTTGTGAAGAAGATATTGATCATATAAAAGGGGTGGTTTCTATTAAGGATTTATTTACATCAGATGAAGGTGCCACTGTTTTTTCTATCATGCGTGAAGCCATGTATGTGCCTGAGAATAATACGGCTTACCAAGTATTAGAAAAATTCAAACAGACCAAAATTCACCAATGTTTTATTGTAGATGAATATGGTAGTGTACAAGGCTTAATGACCCTCAACGATATACTTGAAGCCATTGTAGGCGATATTCCGCAGGAAGAAGATGAAGATTATGAAATTGTGGAGCGAGCAGATGGTAGCTTTCTAATTGATGCTCAAATTCCTTTTTACGACTTCCTCAGTAAATTCGATAAAACCGAATGGATGGAGAAATGGGAGCAGGACTTTAATACCCTTGCTGGCTTTATCATTCATCACCTTGAACGCATTCCTAAAACTGGTGAAACCTTAAAGTGGGAATCCTTTACTTTTGAAATTGTTGACATGGATAACCATCGCATTGATAAAGTATTGGTTACCACCACCGAGCCACTTTATCACAATGGGAATTAGAAGCCGAAACTGGTCATCCGCTGCGGGTAATCTAGCTTATAACTTTTTTCTAATCCTTTACTTTTTGCGTGGATTATATTCACTTGATTGGTTTCAAAATCATACAATAAACTACAGTCAACTTCTAAGGTATTCATCGCTTTAATGGATTCTATCTCAAAATAACTCCAAATACTTTCTTTAATAATTTCATAACCCAAATATTTAACTATTACGAGCTTCCCATTTATTTTCAAGCGCAGGGTTTTACCAATATAACTATTCAGTTGTTGATCTATAAATGCCCGGTCTTTGGGTTGAATCAGGTCAATTTTAGCAGTGGTATATTTTTGTAGGGTCTTCTCTAAATCATCGGTAAACACCCTTACACTCACTTCTACAGTCGCCGACTTCGCATTGTGACTTACTTCAATAACTGAGATAAAAAAAGGATGTAGCACGGCCATTGATGCCGCCAATATCCATTGAACCATAATATTTACCATTCACCCATATTTTTTTTAATACTACAAATGTCGGGTTTAATTTAACTTGCTCAATATGAATGATTTTAGCATCTTTTTTGAAGTTGGATTTCGGCATATAGCTGACTTGAAAGGAATTGACCATATTCTTTTTGTATCGGCACTTTGCTTAAGGTATCAGTTTGCCGATTGGCGTAAACTTTTAGTACTTGTTACCGCTTTCACCATCGGTCACTCCATTACTTTAGCACTAAGTGTATTTGAAATTATTCACTATTCCATGAATTGGATTGAATTTTTAATTCCAGTAACCATCGTAATTACTGCTCTAAGCAATCTCTTTGTCAAGAAATTTGTATTTAAATCTAGGTTTCCCCTTATTTATTTTCTAGCACTATTTTTTGGACTGGTGCATGGATTGGGATTCAGCAATTACCTGAAAAGTATGATGGGTAAGGATCACAGCATTGTTACACAATTGTTGGCGTTTAATTTGGGACTAGAAGCGGGACAATTATTGATTGTAACAGCACTCTTATTCTTGTCGCTTATTTTTGTCACACTACTTAAAATAAATAGAAGAGAATACCTGCTGCTGCTATCGGGAGGTATTTTTGCTTTAGCTTTACAAATGAGTATAGAGCGGTTTCATCAATTATAATTTAAACGGTACGATTTATGAGAAAAATTGCAATGTTTTTATGGGTCTCTTTGCTAGTATTCAATGTACAAGCCCAGAATATCCAAAACAATTCAACATCCAATCATGGCAACAAGTTTGAGCAGTTGGGTACTATTCTGGCTACGCCTAATGAGTACAGAACTGCCAGCGGTGCTCCTGGCCCTAAATATTGGCAACAAAGGGCTGACTACGTAATTAAATGTGAGCTGGACGAGGAGAACTTAAAATTAAAAGGGAGTGAAACAGTTACTTATTATAACAACGCTCCTGATGTGTTGACTTATATCTGGCTTCAATTAGATGAAAATGAACACAGTTCGTTGAATAATGCCAACTACCAAGACGCATCTGCAATGGGGCGTTCAGTTACCACCCGCCAGCTAGATCAATTGGCAGACCGAAAAGTTGACAATGGCTATGGTCATATCATTTCCAAACTCACTGATGCTACTGGCAAAAGCCTACAATATACCATCAACAAAACCATGATGCGTATTGAATTGCCGGCTCCGTTAAAGCCGGGACAGAAATTTGTGTTTAATGTAGATTGGAGTTATAAAATTGCCAATCGGATGACCATTGGTGGTCGCGGGGGTTTTGAGACTTTGGAAGACGGAAATAATTTGTTTACTATGGCTCAGTGGTTTCCACGCTTATGTGTTTACAGTGATTTTCAAGGATGGCAGAACCAACAATTTACTGGAAGGGGTGAATTTGCACTCACTTTTGGTAACTATGATGTAACCATTACTTTACCTTCGGATCATATTGTATTGAGTACAGGTGTTTGCCAAAATTATCCACAGGTATTAACCCCTATTCAATTAGGTCGTTGGAACCAAGCACAGACTGCCAAAGAGCCCGTTGAAATTGCTACACTAGAAGAGGCCAATAAGGCAGAAAATACCAAAAGTACACAAAAGAAAACTTGGATTTATAAGGCAGAAAATGTGCGCGATTTTGCGTGGACTTCTAGTCGCCGCTATATCTGGGATGCAATGCCTATTTACGTTGAAGGCAAAAAAATAATGTGCATGAGTGGCTATCCCAAAGAGTCTTATGGTTTGTACCGTAAATTCTCAACCAAAGCGGTAGCGCATACCATCAAATCTTATTCTAAATTCACTATCCCTTATCCATATCCTGTTGCACAAAGTATTGAAGCTGCAAATGGTATGGAATATCCAATGATTTGTTTCAACAATGGCCGTACCAATAAAGATGGATCGTATAGTGAAGCAACAAAAAATGGAATGCTAGGGGTGATTATTCATGAGGTGGGCCACAATTTTTTTCCAATGATCATCAACAGTGATGAGCGTCAATGGAGCTGGATGGATGAAGGGTTAAATACTTTTGTACAATACCTTACAGAAGAGTTATTCGATAACAAATATCCTTCGCGTCGTGGGCCAGCATGGAGTATTGCTGATTATATGAAACTTCCTAAAGACCAATTAGAGCCTATTATGACCAATAGTGAAAATATTATCAACTTTGGTGCAAACGCTTATTCTAAACCAGCTACAGGATTGAATATTTTGCGTGAAACCGTAATGGGAAGAGAATTATTTGACTATGCTTTTAGGGAATATTCTAGAAGATGGGCTTTTAAACATCCTACGCCTGCCGATTTGTTTCGTACCATGGAAGATGCAAGTGCGGAAGACTTAGATTGGTTTTGGAGGGGTTGGTTCTACAGCATTGATGCTTGTGATATAGCGATTGATACCGTTAAGTTTGCAGTAATGGATCCCAATGCAGTATTGCCAACAACTGCTGCTACCCAAATGCGTGGGCTAGACCGTCCTTTATTCAGCGGCAAAAATGCTTTTGATGATATTTCTAAAATCAGAAATAGGGGCGATAAGGGTATTATTTTCTTGACAGATCTGGATACTACTTTAAGGGATTTTTATTGGAGGTATACGAGGGGGCTTGAAGCTTATGATACCACCGTAAAATATCCAATTCCTACCATGGCTGCTCCGGAACTATTATCAGATGCTGACAAAGACAAGTACAAAAACACCAACTTATACGAAGTTACTTTTTCTAATAAAGGGGGATTGGTAATGCCCATTATTGTTGAATTTACCTTTGAAGATGGCAGTACTGAAATAGAGCGCATACCTGCACAGATTTGGAGAAAAAATGAAAATAAAGTAACCAAGCTTTTTATGACTACCAAAAAAGCAAAATCTATTAAGGTAGATCCTTTGAGGGAGACCGCAGATATTAATGAAGCCAATAATATTTGGCCTGCTAGTGGGGAAGTTGAACCCAGCAAGTTTAGTTTGTTCAAAGCTGGTCCAGGAAGAGGCCGTGGCCAGTCCACTGGCGTTAATCCAATGCAGAGTGCTATGCCGAAAACTAAGTAAATAACAGTATTCATTTGTACAAATGCCATCCATAGAAATATGCTTGGCATTTTGTATTTTTAGGGAATGAAAAAATCATTTGTTTTCTGCCTGATTGTTTTTTCTTTCCCTGTATTGCAAAGCTATGCCAGCGTTGACACCATCAAAGTGTATAGTAAAGCCATGCATAAAATAGTAAAAGCAGTAGTAATAAAACCAGATACTGTTGATGCTTTATTGCGTTTTCCTACCGTATACCTATTGCATGGTTTTAGTGCTAACTACGCTTCTTGGTCTTTCGAAGCACCGCAACTTTCCCAGAAAGCCAATGCGCTTCAAATGCTTTTTGTAATGCCAGATGGCGGATTTGGAAGTTGGTATTTTGACAGTCCCGTTGATTCTACTTTTAAATACGAAACTTTTGTTACACAGGAATTGGTGAATTATATAGATTCTGCTTATCCAACTAAAACAAACAGAAATAGTCGCGCCATAACGGGACTCAGCATGGGTGGTCACGGTGCATTCTATTTGGCCATGCGGCATAAAGGTATTTATGGAGTAGCTGGTAGTATTTGCGGTGGGGTAGATATACGACCGTTCCCCAATAATTGGATGCTGAGTAAAATGCTGGGGCCGCTGAATGATTCTGCGGAAAATTGGGAAAAAAATACGGTTGTTAATATTGCAGCAACATTAAAGCCTCATGAATTGAATTTGATTTTTGATTGCGGTATAGATGATTTTTTTCTAGATGTTAACCGGGCTTTACACCAAGTATTATTGGCTAAAAAAATTCCACACGATTATACAGAGCGTCCTGGTGGGCACAATGCTGCATATTGGGGTAATAGCATAGACTATCATTTACTTTATTTTAAAAAGCATTTTGATCAGTTATTTTGAGTGAAATTTATCAGTAGTTAAGCAGTCCCTTTAATGCATCAATCCTAAATTGAATAACAGGTTTCATTTTTGCTGGTTGGCCTTGTAATAAATAGAAAAGCGATAAAATAATTGAAGCACCTAACTTGAACCAATATTCTAAAATTTTTTTCATGAAATCAAATTCACCAATAGCTTTGGTACGAATTCTTTCTCCTCTTCCAACACCACTAGCAACTCGATAGAGGTATTCTGGGGTAAGTTTCTTTGTCTCTACAATATGTTCTACCACAACGCTGGGGTCATAATAAATAATTCTACCCATTGCTTTAAGTTTCAGGAAAAAGTCTTTACCCTCACCACCAATACGGATGGTTCCTTTCACACCTGGAAGCGCTGTATTGAACCCGCCCACTGCATTAAAGTCAGCTTTGTGTACAATCATATTAGATTCTAGTGGGTATTTATTGGCACTGAAAATTTTAATTGATTCGCTGTAATGAAAATCTCCAACAAGTGATGCTACAAACTTGCTCATCCACTTTGGTTCAGTAGGAATATAACGAGGAATGATGCGCCCTCCCAATCCCCCAGCACCAGTGTAGTTTGCAAAAAAATTCAGAATATTTTGCAAATAGTCTGAATATGCCACTGCATCATCATCCATAAAGCAAAGTAAAGATGCTTTGGCAATTGCTGCACCAGTATTTCTTGCGTAAGACGCACCTTGTTCTGTCTCATTCAGTAAATAAAAAGCAGCATTGGTATGCGATGCAATAAATTTTTCACAGACAAGAATAGTATTGTCACTGGAATTATTATTTACAATAATTACTTCAAAAAGATCTTTAGCCAATGTTTGATTGTACAAACTCAGCAATGCTTCTGGGAGGTACTCAGCTCGATTATAAGTACAGATTATGATGGATATTGCGGGCATTATATTCGTTATTTTGGCAAAGATAAAATGGATTCATGAACAATTGTTTGCCAGTTAAAATGCTTATAAAATGAATCAGGTGTTATAGGATGTTGATTGGGGTTAAGCTCAATCATTGCAGTTGCAAAAGCATCCCAGTCGTAATCAGCAATCACTGTAATTAATGAGTCTAATGATAATGATGAAAACCCTGCTGCACTTCGGTTACAACAAATTACTTTCTGTCCATAAGCCACTGCTTCTACCAATTTTGTTTTGATACCAGTGCCAAGTGTAACGGGGCAAATAAAACAATCTGCACCCTTATAATAGAGGCCAATATCATTTACCAATCCTTTGAAAATAATATCCTCATAGCTGGTTAATAGTTTTTCCCAATCCTGTTTAATCCGATTGCCGCAGACAATTATTTTAAAGGAAATACGCGCGGAATGTAACCGATGCATTAATTCATTTACAATAATGTATAACGCATCTTGATTGGGAAGATAATCTAGTGTGCCGTTGAACAAGAAAAGTTTGGTGTTGCCTTTCAATTGGTTTTCCTGTAATATTTGTTTACGACACTGTATATGTGTTTCTAGTGTGGTTGGAGTATTGATATGCGTACCATAAGTAAGGGTAAATGAAATGGTAGGATTAATGCCCCAACGCAAAATAGCCAACTTACGTTCCTCGTCGGTTATAAAAAAATTTCTATCCGCTTGTTTATGTACCCACTGTTCATAATAATTATAAATACGCCAGCTCCACCTACCCATATCTTTAAATCTGATTGTTTCAATATTAGCAGATCGAATGACTAATTTTTTATGGGTTAGTGTGCGTAATAATACACCCAACCATCCAAAATATGAATGATCAATCATTATTATATCGATCTTTTCTTTACGGATTAACCGAGCAAGTTTAAAGCAAAGAAATAAGTTGAATATGCCATACCAATGATTAAAAAGTATTGGAATAGTATTTAGTTGATTATCAACTGGTAAATGCTTACTAACTTGGTTCTCTGTTGAAACAGCAAGTATAACTTTGGTATGCTTTGATAGTTCCCTGTAATAGTCCACTATATATTTCTGCCCCCCCATCTGTGCTGGGAAAACTTTATAAGAAATAATGCCCAGAACAGATGGTTGAAGCATACTAAGCTATTTTCATTTTCCGGAAATTACCTATAGCAGCACCTATAAGCAATAGCCAAATAAATATAGAAGATCCGATAGAGGCTTTATTTCCAAAGGCGACTGAAGCTGGCTCAAAACTGAAAATAATGGTATGTTCACCAGCAGGTATTTCCATTCCACGCAATACATAATTGGTTTGAAAAATGGGACTCTCTTTTCCATCAATCTTTGCTTTCCAGCCAGCATTGTAAAATATTTCACTAAATACAGCAAATTGTTTTACAGCCGATTTTGATTGGTAGGTTACTAGATCATTTTTGTTTGATACCAGTAAAATAGAAGCAGTACTATCGCTGCTAATACCAGTAATATTTGACTGATATTTTTCATCCATTACGGCGGTATCTTTCGGATTAAAAGTGGTGAGTGCATTCATCACAGCAGCTGGTCCTTTTTCAAAGCGAATGGCTTTTACAAACCAACAAGCACCCAATGCACTGCTGTTCTGCTGAACCATTGGCTGTGCACTTTGTTGATCTGGAAGTATAAAGTATTTGGTATTCAACATATTTAATACTGGCATGCAATTGGGGAAATTGTACAATTGCTTCTCAATCAAATCTTGGTAAATACTGAGCTTTGCAGGATGGTATCCTCCCACAGATTTGTGAAAATAAGCTGACATTCCCCCTCCATTGAATGCGGCAGAAATGCCTTGTGATAAATTCAATACCCTGTAATAACTCGTATCTTTTAAAATTTGAGTATCTATTGCCGATGGGGTAAAAGCACTCTCAGATTCAGTAGCATCTTGGTAATTATTTGCATTGAGATAAGTTTTGTTGATGGTAAAAATATCAATCAGTGCAAATATTCCAATTACCGCAGTAGTGACGAATGAATTTATTTTTTGTTTGATAGAAATATATACTGCACCTGCGGCTATTGCGCAGAATAGAAATGTTCTTAATAAATCTCCCAAAAACAAACTTTTGCGATCTTCTTTTAACGCATTTACAAAGGCTTTTACTGGTGTGCCAATTTGTTCTCGTTGAGTGGCATCAGGTATTTTATTTACTTGTTCCATCAACATTTTATCTCCCTCAGAACTAAAGTCGCCGCTAGCATAAACCAACAAAGCAATTACAAATACACCAGCAACAACCATCAGTCCTTTTTTATATTGCTCCCACAGCAGTGATTTATTTTCTGTGAATAATATTTTGTTAAGCGATAATGAGGCCAGCATACAAAACAAGAAAGTAGGAATAACCAGTATCATGCTAGGGGCACGAAACTTATTGTACATAGGCAAGTATTTAAGCATGGCTATATTAAAGCCTTCAAAATATTTACCCCAACTCAGTAGCAAAGAAAAAATAACGGCTGCTAGTATCCAACCTGTATATTTTTTATCTACAATTACAAATCCAAGCAATGCTAAAAAGCAAATAATGGCTCCAATATACGGAGGACCCGAAGTTCCTTGCGAAATACCACCCCAATAGAATTGTAGTGCACTTTGAACCTGTTGAGAGAGTTGCTGTGGCATTTGTTGAAGTGCTTCAATGGCTTTGGATTTTTCTTGTGCTATTTCCAAGTTATTGCTGCTGCCACCGTATAGTCGCGGGAACATCATTACCAAGGGCTCTGTTTTGTAAAAACTATAGCTAAGTGCATAGTCGTTGCTTAGTCCAGTTTTTGTAGCATTACTCTTACCATCAGCTAGTGCGCTTCCGCCGCGTATTGTTTGCTTTGCATATTCATAAGTAGAAAAAAGGGTTACTGCATTTACAAGAATGCCCAGTAAGGCAGCTATTATTGCGGTTCCCGCCGCTTTTCCTAAATGTGCAAGTTCTTTTTCTTTTATACAGCGTATCGCAAATGCAGCACTCATGAAAGCAATAATCAAAAAGCCATAATAAGTAATCTGTAAGTGGTTTGCGCCCAATAGCAATGCGGTAGATAGTGCAGTGAGTGCCATTCCCACTAAATATTTTTTATCGTAGATGAGTAGGAGTGAAGCAATAAGGGCAGGTAGATAGGCAATGGCATTCATTTTAGTATCGTGACCAGCAGCTAAAATAATGGGGTTATAAGTTGCGTAAGCATAAGCAAGCGCACCCACCATACCCACATAGGAGTTGATTCTCAGCACTTGTGTGAGAAAATAAAAACAGAGAGAGGCGAGAAAGAAAACTCCCATCGGTTTGGGTAAGCCGAAGGTAAGCAATGAGCCAATATAGCCTACTGAAATAGGGTTTTCGCTGATGCCCGTAATTTGGTAAGCAGGCATACCTCCAAACATCCCATTGGTCCACAAAGGGAAATGCCCATTAATTTCTTTATATTGAAAAGAGTTCTGAGCCATGCCTTTCCATTGGGTCACATCACCTTGCTGTAATACTTTACCTTCTAATACAGGTTTACAGTAAATAAGAGCGACTAATAAAAATACCGCTACAGCAATAAGATGAGGTAGGATTACTTTCCAATTAATACGATTCATGGGATTTTTTTTATTGATTTTAACCAGAATATTTACTAATAAGTATTTCGTTCCGTAACAAATTATTTTATCTGGCTCTTTGAATGCTTAATTTATAAGCAGCAAACCTACTAAAAAAGGCGGAAGGTTTGGGGGAGTGACGTTTAAGCTTGAAGATTTAAGGAAATTATCGTATTCCGTTTTACATTTACCCTATGAAATCAATAAAAATTAACAAATGAAACCACTTTTATTTGCTTCAAGACTGGCTTTTATTTGTAACCTATTATTTCTGGTATGTGTGATCATTCAACGAACTACTAATTTTATTGGAGATAAGGAGGTTACTGCCATGGTAATTCTACTGGGTTGGATGGTAGCCCCCTTTCAAAATTTGTTGGTAAATTGCTGGTATGGAATGTTATTGTTAAACAAATCTGATAAACGTTTGCCGATTTGGTTATGGTTGGTTAACTTGACTTTTCTCTTTATTCAATTTATCATTTATTTTATACTTCCTTTATGATTACTGATATACTAAAAGATAAACCCACCAAACTTTTTTTGGGGATTATGGCTTTTTTTGTTGCCAATGCATTGATTGCCGAATGTATTGGAGGTAAAATATTTTCGTTTGAAAAAATTCTTGGTTGGAAGCCCGCCGATTTTACTTTTTTTGGTCAATCTGGTCTCTCCTTTAACCTCACTTGCGGAGTATTATTATGGCCTTTAGAATTTATCATTACCGATATTGTAAATGAGTATTATGGGCCAAAATCTGTCCGTAGAATCAGTTATACTGCAGTAGTAATCATTACCTATGCTTTTATTATATTTTACATGGCCATGAAAACGCCGCCTGCTGATTTTTGGGTAAATTCTAAAACCAATAACGGGATTCCCAATATGCAGGATGCGTTTGCGGGCATATTTGGTCAAGGTATGTGGATTATTCTAGGTAGCCTAACCGCATTTATGGTGAGTCAGATAGTAGATGTGGCCGTATTTCATAAAATTAAAAGAATGACAGGAGAAAAATGGGTATGGCTGCGGGCAACGGGTTCTACTTTGATCTCTCAAATGATTGATAGTTTTGTAGTACTCTTTATTGCGTTTAAAATTGGCAATAATTGGAGTTGGCAGCTGGTATTGGCTATTGCATTGGTTAACTATATGTACAAGTTTACTATGGCGGTTCTGCTTACTCCACTAATATATTTGTTAGAAGCTGGTATTGAAAAATATTTAGGGAAAGAAAAGGCATTCAGTATGAAACAAGCTGCGATGGGTAAATAAGTTGATGGAATTATTAGGCAATCATACTAGCAACTGCTCCACCCGCTTCCTGATCTTCCATCTCTAAGTCGCCCTGATTATAATAATTTCGTTGCTGCTTATTCAATTGATAGTAGTGATATGTAAGTGTTACCAATCCATAACCAACATATATGGTTTGTAAAATAATAAATGTTTGTATGATATTAATTGCAACAATATTATAGTAAGACCATTTTTTAAACGCGGGCAATTCACCAACATAAAAACGCCATTTGATATTAATGGGTAATGAATAACTGAAAATGAAAAGAATGGCCACAACCATAATAATTGAAATACCAATATGTGCCCATGCAATCACAAACCTTCGATCCCCAATTTCTCTAAGCATCAAATGAGTCATATATGGCACAATCATAGTTGCTAATAGCACACCTACAATTGCTGGGAAGGAAAGTAATATATAGGAATTGTCAAAAAAAAGCATCGCTACATCACTATAAGATGTGAAGTAGGAGACCATGCCATACAAAATGGGCACAATCCAAAGAAGGTTCTCTGAGCGTATTATTTTTTCTGACATAGGGACTCAAAACGGATACCAGTAAAATTATATCAATAAATCAATACAAATTCGCATTTTTGCCATTATCAATTTGATAAGAACTAAAATACCAACCACTTGGTACATATAAATGAGCCCAGAGAGACAAAATCGAATTGAAACAGTTTTATTAAACCGGCAACCTGGCTTAACGGTAGTGATGGAAAATGTAAACGATCCACACAATATCTCAGCCGTGATGCGCACTTGTGATGCTGTGGGTATACAAGATATATATGTGTTGAATACCGTTATTGCCAAGCACGAATATTTCGGCCCGAAGAGTAGTAGCAGTGCTGCAAAATGGTTGACAATTCACGAATATGATAACGCTGAAACTTGTTTTAAAACACTCAGATCAAGGTATAAAACCATTTATACCACTCATTTATGTGCCGATTCCATATCTGTATTTGATATTAATTTTCAAGATGATATTGCACTTGTTTTTGGAAATGAACACGATGGGGTGACTGAAGCAACTCGGAAGCTTTCAGACGGAAATTTTATTATTCCACAGGTGGGAATGATTCAAAGCCTAAATATTTCCGTAGCCTGTGCCATTTCTATTTATGAGGCATTTAGACAAAAAAATAATGCAGGTCACTATCACGGTCTAGGCAAGCCTCATCCAAGCCTCGATACGCTGAACAGAAAATGGACCATCAAGCCACCTGTTCGAACAAAGTGGAGAAAGCATTAATTCAAATAGGTTCTAAGTATTACTTGCGATTAGTTCATCCTGCAATTTTCTTTCTGTTGCTTGTTTGGTGAGATAGGTAATACTCACATTCAATTCAAATCCAATTAATAAAATCAGTGAGTTGATATAAATCAAAAGCATTAAAATTAATACCGTTCCAATTGAGCCATAAACTTTATTATAGGAGGCAAAATTATTTACCCAATAAGAGAAAATTAACGTAGTACCTACCGTTAACGTAGTTGCTAAAATTGACCCTGGTGAAACAATATGCCACCTCTTTTTTACCGAAGGCGCATAACGATAAATTAAAGCGGTACTAAAAAAAAAGAGACCTACAATGGCAATCCATTTCGCACTGTTAAACCAAGGCAAAGTGCTTTTATGCAGCCTAAAAACCTTTTTTAGTATCAATGCCAACTGTTCTTGCCCCAATAATACCAGCGAAGATCCAATAATGAGTAAGATGATGATGATGGTTAATTGAATCGCTCTCCAGCGTTGATGGAAAAAAAACTTTTTATGTTCCATGATGGAGCGATCAAAAGTTCTGATCAATGCCATCATTGCATTGGATGCATAGAAGACTAAAAGTACAAATCCGAATGAAAAAACGCCGACATTCTGTTGGGTTAAGTCGTCCAATAATTTTTCAATAAATCGGTAAGTATTGGAACTGGGACTAATATCTTTAAATAAAGAAAGAATCCAAATTCTTAAATCAAGAAATTCAGGAAAATAGGGGATGATTGAGAATAAAAAAAGTAGGGTAGCAGGCAAAGCCATCACAAGATTAAATGCAATCGCTGCTGCCCTTTCATTCAGTCCAATTTTATTTACTTGTTTAATAAAAAAAAGCACTACATCGTACAATGGTATTCCTTCAAAGCCTGGTATATACAAGACTTTACTCTTTCGAATAATAAATGCAATAGGAGGTAGATTTAATATGATTCGTTCAATCTTAGTCAACGATTTATGGTTTTTTTTCTTGCTTTTTTAGCATGTATAAATCTAGTTTTTGCTGGTACTCTTTTGCAAGTAAATAATGACTTGCATAATTGTCGCTGAAATGATGATAACCACTAAAATCACTTTTGGCAACAAAATAAATATACTTAGTAGCTGGCGCATCAAGTACTATGTCAATAGTTTTAGGGGATGGGGTACAGATTGGGCCAGGTGGTAAACCTTTCACTTTATAGGTATTATAAGGTGACGGGTTGATCAAGTATTTTTCATAAATACGCGTCAATTTAAAATCGTTCATCGCATATTTAATAGTGGGACAGGCCTGAAGCAGCATTGATTTTTTAAGTCTATTGATATAAACACTGGCAATTTTGTATTTATCAGCATCAAAATTCGTTTCTTCTTCTACAATAGAAGCAAGTATATATACTTGTTGCGGACTCATATTTAAATCAGCAGCTTTTTTTAATCTATTTTTTTCACTCCAAAATTCACTGCTTTCTTCGCTTAGTTTTCTAAAAATGGTATTCAATGAAGCATCTGAGTAAAAGATATAGGTGTTGGGAATGATATGGGTAAATAGGTTACTCGTATCGGTTTTAAAGGGACGGAGTGAGTCGTTTGAACCCATGAATTGCATTGCAGTAATAGAATCTGTTAGGAAATTTTTACTCAACAGTCTCGCTAAATCAGATTTGGTACGAATTTTATTGATGACCAGTTTTATTTCAGCCAGCCTACTATTTTTCAACATTCTTACAATGCTGATAATGCTTTGCCCCCTTTTTATTTCATAGCGACCAGGTTTCATTTTGTCCCAAATATTTAAGGGAGCACCTGCAATACCCAGTAGTTTTGGGAAACGCAATATGCCAGCTACTTTAAAAGCCTCTACTACAGCCGATTTCTGCGTTTGATCTTTCGGAATTAATACCATTTTACTTTTTTCTTCAAAAGCAGTTGCAGACCCTAAAAACAACCATAAAACAGCGACTAACCCAAGAAGAAATATTCCTATTGAGAGGATCAACAGACGACCACGCGTATTCTTTTTTTTTGCTTTGTTGCGCTTCATATATTTATTTTCGGTTGGTTTCAATGGACATCCCTGGAAATAGCAGTAAGCAATTGAATTAGCTTAGCTGAACTCTGTCTCGCAAATCTACATTTCGGATGGTTACAAAAATCTGTTATAGACTATTTCATGGCAGTAAAATAAAGAAAAAGCCCCGTCTCTATTAAAAGACGGGGCTGGAAAAGCTTATTGTTTATTATTTTTTTAATGAATCGGCTGGAATGGTTACCGTATTAGCTGGCGCCTGCTGAATTGGAGCAGGTGTGCTGGTGTTGGTATTTATTTTCTGTAGAATAGAATTGTCTACTTCATTACTACCACCTTTTAAAAACAAGGTAGAGAACAATGCCAATACTGCAATGATACCAGCAAATATCCAAGTGCCTTTCTCTAATACATCGGTTGTTTGTTTTACCCCCATGAGTTGGTTGCCAATTCCACCCACATTGCCTGCTAAACCACCCCCTTTAGGGTTTTGTATTAATACCATAAAACCCAAACCTACTGCTGCAATAACTATTAAAACCAAAAACAAATAAATCATACTATATACCTTTTAATTGTTGAATTTTGTCCGCAAAATAAGCGGTTTTTTCAGGATTAGAGAAACTTAATTTAATAAAGAGCTGAATTGCTTTGTCAATTTGACCTTGTTTTACCAGTACTTCCGCCATTGTTTCGGTTAATATCTCTTTAGATTCATTGGAAACCAATGCATTAACGGCCGCAGCTTTCTCCGATTCGGGACTTGTTCCAAGGTCTACTGGGTTCGGATTATGGTTCTTCATGTCTTTCAACCAATCAGTAAATCTGCGCAACTTAGTAGTAAGCTTATCTTGAGGAATTGTAGATAAGTCAATTTGTATACCCTGTGATGCAAAATAGTCTATCGTATGGAGTTTCTCTTTGGGAGATTCTATTTCAAGCTGGGTATGCTCATCAATGGGCTTTCTAAAAGCAGCCAATTGCCCCGATAAAATACTGGCAATTTTTGCATCACTTTTTTCTCGGTCAGGTAATTCGCGGTGACTATCATTGTCTTCGGCACTATACTCTTCTTCTGGTTTCAACGGTTCTGAATCTGCTATTGCACTAAAAACTGGGGAGAATATATTTTCTGGTTTAGGCGGCAGAGACGGTGTTGGAGCTGGGGTTATTGGTTGTTCGTCTCTAATTACCGGAATAATAGTGCCTTTTTGTGTGATTGGATCAATTCCCCGCATTAATTCCTTCACCGATTCTATGGTAGGTACAGCAATATCTGGATTTGGAAGAACTGGAGCGGTAAAAGATTTCTCCGCCTCTTCCATGGTTTCTTCAATCATAGGAAGGCTAATCATTTCATCCCATTCCTTGTCTTTCTGACGAATAGATCTAAGTAAGGCGGTATCAAGTTCTTTTTTTGGAGCCTGATCAACCCCAGGATCTACCAATGCATCCAACTGAAATTGAAGCCAATAAGGATTGGTGAAATATAAAGCGGCTTTAGTGGCTTGGCTACCAACCAAAGGATGATCATCTTTTTTAAGCTTTGCGGCAAATAGGTACTGACCCGGAGAAAAATAGGGGTATTCATGCACCAATTTTTCAATCGTTTCCATTTTTAGGGAGTTCAAATCGGGACTACCAGTTAAATGAGCGAGCGCTTTTTCTTGCGTAAACTTCATAAGTATTTAAAGATACAGATCAATTACCAGTTATTGAAAATACGGTTAAAAATTTCATCCGTTAGATTTCGAATTACTTCATCGAGCAACTGGCCCTCGGCTTGTTGAAGGGTTAGATTGGCCGAAAAATCGAAACTTCTCGACACATCAAATTCTTCTATTTTATTTTCAAGCGTTTTTCTAAGGGTAATATGAACCGATACAGTGAGTCGATTTGTACTTGCCTGCTGTGCAGAAACTCCAACGGTTTGACTTGGATCGTAGTTGGTAATAGCACCAGAAATTATATAGTCAGCTTCATCGCTATTGGTTCTAGTAAGTTTGGTTTGACTGGTAATTTTTACAAGTAGTTTGTCCGTTAGTTTAGGACTCAATTGTGGATTAACGTACCTGGCTTTATTTTCAATAAAACCAATTTTTACTGTCTTTATATTTGTAGGTATTACCGCATCATTAAACTTATAAATACCGCAACTAGAGCAGATGGCGGCAATAAATAATAAGTATGGGGTGATACGCCTGATTTTTAATTTACTCATCAATATCATATTCTTTTAATTTACGGTAAAGCGTTCTTTCACTAATGCCCAAATCCATAGAAGCATCCTTGCGTTTGCCACGGTGTTTTTTCAATGCTTTAATAATCAGTTCCTTCTCTTTATCCATGATATTCAATGATTCTTCTACTTCTTCATGCAAATGAATATCATCATTACTTAATAAAACTGCGTGACCATTATTATTCTGTGACGCAATCAGTCCCGTATGATTGTTTGATGCAACAACAGGGTTATGATTTACAGTATTGATATTTGCTTGATCGGCTAAACTATTGAAATCATTTAAAATAGATTCGTTGGTGAAGTTAGCCGCTGCTCCTGCAAGTGATGGATTCTGTAGAATTTCTACAAACATTTTTTTTAGTTCTGTGACATCTTTTTTCATGTCAAAAAAAAGTTTGTAGAGAATTTCTCGCTCATTTGCAAAGTCGCCATGCATTGTAGGTTGACCAGACAACATTGGCATCCTATTCTCTCTTTTTTCGGGAAGAAAAACATTCATTTCTTTTCCGCCTACTTGTGGAGAAGGACTCAATACTGAGATCTGCTCTGCAATATTTTTTAGTTCCCTTACATTACCCGGAAAAGGATAATTGATCAACATCTGCCTTGCTTCTTCATCCAATTGAATCGGCGATGTTTTATATCGCTCAGCAAAATCCACCGCAAATTTTCTAAACAATAAAAGAATATCTTCTTTTCTGTTTCTGAGTGATGAAACCCTTATGGGTACGGTACTTAGGCGATAATATAAATCTTCTCTAAACCTTCCTTTTTGGGTAAACTCTAATAGTTCTCTATTGGTAGCTGCTATTACCCTTACATCTGTTTTCTGTACTTTAGAAGAGCCAACACGAATGAATTCACCCGTCTCCAACACCCGCAATAAACGGGCTTGTGTTCCCAATGGCATTTCCCCTATTTCATCCATGAAAATAGTGCCCCCATTTACCGTTTCAAAATAGCCTTTTCTACTATCCACTGCACCGGTAAAAGCACCTTTTTCGTGGCCAAATAATTCAGAGTCAATGGTACCTTCGGGTATAGCTCCACAATTAACAGCAATAAATGGGTTGTGCTTTCTAGAAGAAAGCGAATGAATGATTTGTGAAAACACTTCTTTACCAACCCCACTTTCTCCAACAATTAATACGGTTAAGTCGGTGGCAGCAACCTGCACAGCAGTATTCAATGCATGGTTTAATGCAGGTGAATTACCAATGATGCCAAACCTATTTTTTATACTTTGTAAATCCATAATGTCAATTAAAATATTAAATTCGATCTACAATTTTCCCTAACAAAGTTGCCCTTGTGCAATCATGAATTTTTACCCATACATAATCGCCTGGTTTTTCAGTAACACTGCTTTTAGGGAATACGGTAATTTTATTTTGACTGGTTCTGCCCGTCCAATCATGCTGGTCTCTTTTGCTATTATTTTCAATAAGTACTTTAAAGGTTTTACCAATATCATTTATATTACTCCTAGTAGAAAGCTCACCTTGTTTGTCTACAATATCTTGTAATCTTTTTTTCTTAATCTCTAGGGGTATATCATCCGTAAACCTCCTTGCAGCAAGAGTTCCAGGTCGCTCACTGTAATAATACATATAGCTCATATCGAAATTACTATAATCCATTAGGGTTAATGTATCTCTGTGCTCTTCTTCTGTTTCGGTGCAGAATCCTGCAATCATATCAGAAGTAATACTACATTCAGGAAGAGTGGTTCTAATGCTATCAATTTTTGCCATATACCATTCTCTGGTATAAGTTCGGTTCATAAGCTGAAGTACGCGGGTATTACCGCTTTGCACAGGCAAATGAATGCACTTGCAAATATTTTCATATTTAGCAATGGTGTGAAGCACATCATCGGTAATGTCTTTGGGATGAGAAGTGCTGAACCGAACGCGGAGGAGGGGACTCACCAAAGCGGCTTGTTCAAGTAGCAATGCAAAAGTTACTTGCTCTCCAGTAGTTTCATTCAACCAATAATAGCTGTCCACATTTTGACCTAATAATGTAATTTCTTTATAGCCATCATCTACCAACTGCTTAATTTCTTTTAGGATAGAAATACTGTCGCGGCTTCTTTCCCTACCTCGGGTAAAAGGAACTACACAAAAGCTACACATATTATTACAACCACGGGTAATAGATACGAATGCAGTAATGCCATTGCTGTTTAAACGAATGGGAGAAATATCTCCGTAAGTCTCCTCCCGGCTGAGTAATACATTCACTCCTTTTTGTCCCCCATTTGCATCTTTAATAAGTGCGGGAAGTGTTCTGTATGCGTCGGGGCCAATCACCAGATCAACTAATTTTTCTTCTTCTAGCAGCTGCGCTTTTAAACGTTCAGCCATACAGCCCAATATACCTATCAACATGCCCGGGCGTGCACGCTTGACTTTTCTAAATTCGGTTAGCCGCTTACGAATAGTCATTTCTGCTTTCTCGCGAATAGAGCAAGTATTAATAAGTAATAGATCTGCCTCCTCAAAATTCAATGTTGAGCCAAAGCCTTCTTCTTGTAATATGGCAGCCACTACTTCACTATCAGAAAAATTCATAGCACAGCCATAACTCTCTATATAGAATTTCTTGTTATTGCCTGTAGCGGTATTTATGGTTAATAGAGCCTCGCCCTGGCGCTTTTCATCGTGTTCTTTATTCAGTATTGCTGCCAATTCCATCCATCTAAAATTTGGATTACAAACTTACAAAATTACTGGTATTTATGCCAGTTTGTCAGCAATTATTCCTTGAAAATATCGTCCAATCGGTATATTTGTACCCGAAAAGCATAAAAATGAATAAAATTCTTCTGGCTTTAACGCTAATGTTAACTTCCGGATCACTCATTAAAGCACAGGATAATGTGGTGCTGGTCTTAAAAAGTGAGACCAATAGAACCATTAAAAAAGACAATGACACATTGGAATGGAACTGGAAAAGAGGTGGATTAATGAGTTTTAATTTGGCACAAGGGTCACTTAGTAACTGGGCATCTGGTGGAGATAATTTCTCAATGACCGTGAATGGATATATGAATTATTTTTTCTTTTTTAAAAAAGACCGTCACTACTGGGATAATTCAGTGGATGTAAATCTTGGCTATGTTCAAACTACCAGTTTGGGTGGAAGAAAAAACGATGATCGTGCCGATTACCTGAGTAAATATGGTTATAAAATGGATTCATTGGGAAAGTGGTATATATCCTCACTTTTTAACTTTCGATCGCAATTTTTTGATGGGTACAATTTTAATAATAATATAAGTGATTTTACTTCATCATTATTATCGCCTGCATATATCATTTTGTCGGCAGGGTTTGATTATAAACCCGATTCAAAATTGTCATTATTCTTATCGCCCTTGACTTCTAGATGGATTATAGTGGCAAATAAGGCGTTATCTGATAAGGGGGTATATGGGGTGTCTGCAGGATCAAGTTCACTCAATCAAATAGGTGCTTTCGCTACATTAAACTATAATAATATAATCGCAAAAAATGTGAATTATAAGGGTCGGATTGATTTATTCTCTAACTACCAAAATAAACCGCAGAATTTTGATTTGTTCATGACGAATCTTTTTTCTTTTAAAATAAACAAGTATTTCTCTGCAACGTATAGCCTTGATTTAATTTATGATGATGATGTAAAGCTTTTTGGCCCTAATAAAAGTTCACCCGCATTACAGGCAAAGAGTTTAGTGGGAGTAGGGTACCTCAAACCTTTTAATGTAAAGCGGAGTGTTATTACAAATACAACACCATAATTGCGATAAAACTATATTTTATTAAGTGCTATAACCTTCAATCCATGCTTGATTTTATTGGCTTTATGGGTTAGATCCTGATAGTCTTTATGCATAATGGTTATATGCCCCATTTTACGACCTGGTTTGGTGTGTTTTTTTCCATAGATATGTACAAAGGCATTATCTGTTTTAAGCACTTCTTCTAGTCCCTCATAAATGGCTTCGCCGCTGTATCCCTCTGCTCCAATAATATTGATGATGGCAGCAGGCAAAATAGGATCGGTATTACCCAATGGATACTGCAATATAATGCGCCATAACATATCATATTGACTACAATAATTGGCTTCAATGGTATGGTGACCACTATTGTGAACCCTAGGGGCGGTCTCATTCACCCATACTTCATTCTTTTCATCAACAAATATTTCTACTGCAAAGAGCCCCGCACTTTTAAGTGCTTTCACCAGTTGAATGGCAATAGCTTCTACCACCCACAGAATTTTTTCGGGGAGTAAAGCGGGACTAATCTGGTAATCAAGTAGATTTAATGCTGGGTTTACCATCATTTCAGAAGCGGGATAGATACTGCTTTCTCCCTTATCATTCATAGCAATTATTACAGCAATTTCTTTTTTGATGGCTACTTTTTTTTCCAATACACTCGGCGCCGAAAATGCTTTGTGAATATCCTGCTCGTTGTTTAATACCTGAACACCTTTGCCATCATATCCACCTTCCGCAATTTTGTGTACAGCAGGTAAAAAATCCACTTGATTTTTTACCTCTTCTATATTGTTGGTAACTACGAAGTCGGGACTGGGAATTCCATTTGATTTGTAAAATTGTTTCTGTACAATTTTATTTTTAATGGTACGTATAGCAGCGGTATTGGGATAGATTTTAACCCCTTCTTTTTCTAGTTTTTCCAGTGCATCTATATTTACCGATTCTATTTCAATGGTAATTGCATCAAGTGATTTACCAAACTCATATACAGCAGTAAAATCTGTGATATCGCCTTTGGTGAAATGGTGACATAGATGGGCGGAGGGACAATTTTCATCGTTTTCTAAAATATAAGTGTCAACTGGGTAATTAGCCGCAGCTTGCAGTAACATGCGGCCTAACTGACCGCCTCCAAGTATACCTACCTTCATATATATTCTCTTTTATTTTAGCCTTTTATCATTCGCCCCAAAAAATCGCTAAGAGCTCATTTTATAATCATGGAGAAAAAGCGAAGATAATCAACCATAAATCCTGAAATGATTAAAACTTGGTTTAATTGGACTATTTTTATACTTGTGCTACCCGATTATCCACATAAACGCTTTAACGATACCCGAACAGGTTATTGTTTGCTCATGGAGGCACTCGCCATGCGTGGGGTTCATTAATTCACTTTTTTAGTGATTGAATCACGCATTTTTCTACCTTATTTTCTTATTTAAAATATTTTCATCTATGGATGCTTTCAATGATTTTCTACCCTTAATGGGTACTGATTATGTAGAATTTTATGTGGGTAATGCCAAGCAGGCTGCCCATTTTTATAAAACTGCTTTTGGGTTTCAAAGTCTTGCTTATGCGGGGCCAGAAACAGGTGTAAAAGATAAGGCCAGTTATGTAGTGCGCCAGCACAAGCTTACGTTTATATTTACCACCCCATTGCGAAGTGGTAATGAAATTGCAGATCATATTTACAAACACGGAGATGCGGTTAAAATATTGGCATTGATGGTAGAAGACGCTACCGATTCTTGGCAACAAACAACTTCAAGAGGTGCCGTGTCTTATTTAAATCCTATTACCATGCAGGATGAGCAAGGCGAATTAATCATGAGCGGTATTTGTACTTATGGAGATACTGTTCATTTATTTATAGAAAGAAAAAATTATAAAGGCGTTTTTATGCCAGGCTTTAGGAAATGGGATAGTAATTATAATCCGAAGGATACTGGCTTATTGTACGTAGATCATTGTGTAGGGAATGTGGGTTGGAACCAGATGAATGAATGGGTATCGTTTTATGAAAACACCATGGGCTTTCGAAATATTTTAACATTCGACGACCATGATATCTCCACAGAATATTCTGCATTAATGAGTAAGGTGATGAGCAATGGAAACGGGTTTGTGAAATTTCCCATTAATGAACCTGCCGAAGGGAAGAAAAAATCTCAAATAGAAGAATACCTCGATTATTATGATGGCGCTGGTTGTCAACATATAGCACTTGCTACAAATGATATTGTTGCTACCGTAACTGAATTGCAAAATCGTGGTATTGATTTCTTAAAAGTACCTTCTACTTATTATGATGATTTAATTGAACGTGTTGGAAAAATAGATGAAGATCTGGCACCATTAAAAGATTTGGGAATACTGGTGGATAGAGACGAGGAAGGGTATCTACTGCAAATATTTACCAAGCCAGTAGAGGATAGGCCTACTTTGTTTTTTGAAATTATTCAACGGAAAGGGGCGAAAAGTTTTGGCAAAGGAAATTTCAAAGCTTTATTTGAAGCCATTGAAAGAGAACAAGATAACCGAGGAAATCTTTAATCTATTATTTACTACGCAAAATTACGAATTAAAATTTCTGCTAAAATGGATCATTTGGTTTAAAAAGTGGACTTAAAATATTTCCTACACCACAAGCAATTAGGCAGGCTAATGCAGCATAAAAACCAGCATGAATTCCAAATAATTCCACGGCCATGATGGCACAGGCTAATGGGGTATTCATTACGCCTGCAAATACAGCAACAAAACCCATTCCTGATAATAACGCAAATGGCAATGGAATAAATAACGATAAACAATTTCCCAATGCTGCGCCAATGAAAAAAAGTGGGGTTGCTTCACCTCCTTTAAATCCAGCGGCAAGTGTGAGGATGGTGAAAGCCATTTTCAAAATAAAGTCATAATAGGGTAGCGTTGTGGTAAACGCTGCAACCATCGTGGGTATACCAAGGCCAATATATTTTGTAGTGCCTATTAAATATACTGCAATTGCAATTAAAAAACCTCCTATCATTGGTTGCAGTGGGGCGAAAACAATATACTTTTTAAATAAACCACTTAGTTTTTGCATGCTGGTGTTGAATAAAACTGCGCACACGCCAAAAGCAATACCAGCAATAATCGTCCATATCAATTCTATAAATCCTATTGAAGGAATTATACGAATTGGATAGCTTGTATGTTTGGTATTTAATAGCATAGCAATGCAATTGCTCAATATGGAGGAGGCAATTACCACAAAAAATATTTTTGAATTAAATTTTTTGATAAGACAAAATTCTAATGCAAAAACTGCTCCTGCAATTGGTGTTCCAAAAACTGCTCCAAAACCTGCTGCAACCGCTGCAAGTAATAATATTTTTCTGTCTTCAACTGAAAGGTTTAGGGGCTTACTGAATTGATCGGAAAGGCTAGCTGCTATTTGTAGGGCAGTTCCTTCTCTGCCAGCAGAACCACCAAATAAATGGGTAATTAGGGTGTTGATATAAATCATTGGTGCCATGAAGATTGGAATAATGCCTTTGGGTTCATGAATGGCATTAATTAATAGTTTATTTCCGGCAGCAAATTCTTTTCCATAATAATAATAGAGTAGCCCCGAAACGAGACCGGCTACTGGCAGAAATGCAATCATCCATAAATGCATTTCTCGGTACTTTGTTATCCAATTGAGCGAGGCTAAAAAAAATGCAGCACTAGTGCCTGCAATCACTCCAATTATAATAATGATGAAGAACCACTTGACCAGTCCCGTTAAAAAAGAAAAATTATTTAATCTGTTACTCATATTTGTAAAGCTCAAAATAAGCAACTGTTTGGATAAAGAAGTTAATTGAGAGATTTATTTAATTTTTCTCAAAGTGTTTTCAAGTAAAGTAAATGAGATTATATAACTGATCTCATTCTATTGGCAGTAGTATATTATTTTAAATTATTAGTCTATTAATTTGATAGACTAATTAAAATCGTTACATTTGCCCAACATCGGCATCTAATCTTTTAAGCCATTTATTGAGATCAAGCTATATAGTAAAATGAATAAAATAGTAAAATGAAAAAAAATAATATAAGGACAATTCTTGGTGGAATATTTTTCTTTCCTTTTTTTATAGCGGCTCAAAATAAACCCGAAATAAATGCAACCGTTTGGGGCAGAGTGGTGGATGCTCGCACAAATGAGGTTCTGATTGGAGCCAATGTAAATATTAAAGGAACCACCAATGGCGCTGCAACTGATATAAATGGCGAGTTCGCTCTTATAACAGGTCAGAAACTGCCTTTTACACTTGTTGTATCATATATTGGGTATCAAAAAAAAGAGGTCATTGTGGGTGAAAATAAGCTGGAAATCCAATTAGATAAAAATCTAAATCTGTTAGGGGATATAGTGGTTTCATCACGAAGCAAACAGGAAACTTTACAAGATATTCCAATACCAATTTCGGTAGTGCTTGGTGCAAAAGCCAATGAAACTGGAGCATTTAATCCCAATCGACTGAAAGAATTGGTGCCATCTATACAAATGTATTCATCAAATGCAAGAAATACAACCCTCAATATAAGAGGTATGGGTTCTACATTTGGGCTTACTAATGATGGTATCGATCCTGGCGTTGGCTTTTATGTTGACGGTGTTTATTATGCACGTCCCGCTGCTACTGCGCTTGATTTTGTAGATATAGAAAGGATTGAAGTGCTTCGTGGTCCACAAGGTACATTGTATGGAAAAAATACCACCGCAGGAGCTTTTAATATTACCACCAATGCGCCAAGCTTTACACCAAGTAGTACATTTGAAACCAGTTATGGTAACCTGAATTATATTCAAGCAAAAGCTTCTGTTACTGGCCCTTTAAGTAAAAATATTGCAGCAAGGGTATCGTTTTCTGGAACACAACGTGACGGAACAATATTTAATTTAACAACTCAAAAACCTACCAATACACTTAATAATATGGGTTACAGAGCTCAAATGCTTTATAAGCCAACCAATAAAATCAGTATTTTAATTATAGTAGATAATGCTCAACAACGCCCCGATGGTTATGCTACGGTAGTGGCTGGTGTTGTAAAAACTATGCGTTCAACATATCGCCAATTCAATCATATAGTGAATGACTTGAACTATAAATTGCCAACAACCAATCCTTTTGATAGAATAACCGATGCCAACTCCCCTTTGAAAGCCAATAACTATTTTGGAGGCACTTCTATAAATATAGGTATAAAAATGGGTAAGGGCAAACTTAGCTCAATATCTGCTTGGAGATATTGGAATTGGGATCCTTCCAATGATAGGGATTTTATTGGACTTCCTGTATTAACCAAATCACAAGGTAATTCAAGGCATCAACAATGGTCGCAGGAAATTAAATATATAGGTCAGCTTTCACCAAAGTTGAATGGCGTATTTGGGGTTTTTTTTATTAGTCAAGATTTAAAATCAGACCCAGTACAAACAGAAGAGTCTGGTGCTGCTCAATGGCGTTTTGCGCAAAGCTCAACTTCTACATTATGGAAAACTCCAGAGTTGTTTGATGGTTTTGGTACAAATACAATTTCGATTCTTAAAACGAAAGGTGCAGCAATATATAGTCAACTAGATTTTGCAATCACAGAAAAATTGCATTTTTTACCGGGTATTCGCTATAACTATGATGATAAATTTGTTTTCTATGAACGTGAAACTTATGGGGGATTACAAACAACTGATCCCGCATTAATAGCCCTAAAAAACAGTATTTACACGAATCAATCCTTTAATATTAAAATAGCAGAAGCTAATTTTTCAGGGCAAATTACACTCGCTTATAAACCCAATAAAAATATAAATGCGTTTGCAACTTATGCCGATAGTTATAAGCCTGTTGGTGTAAATTTAGGTGGATTGCCAACGGCCAATGGTACTACTTTACTTGAATTAGCAAGTGTAAAACCAGAACATATTACCCATTATGAGGTTGGCATAAAAACCAAACCTAACCCGCAATCAAACCTTAATTTTGTGGTCTTTAACACTGCTATTAGTGATTACCAAACGCAGGTTCAAACTGCAGAAATTGGCGTAAATAGGGGCTATCTTGCCAATGCTGAAAAAGTGAATGTTAAAGGGGCAGAATTAGAGGGGAGTCTCAGAATTCGCAATCATATTGCATTAACAGCGGCAGTTTCTTATACCGATGGGAAATATATCTCATTCGCCAATGCCCCTGTTCCACTTGAAGAAGTAGGCGGTACTGCCACATTTAAAGATATCTCTGGTAGTAGGTTGCCAGGTATTTCTAAATGGGCTGGCTCTTTAGGTATTGAAATGACTGGTGAAGGCAGTTTGTTTTCTTTAAAAGGAAATTTCTTTTTAGCCCTTGATACCTACTTTCGATCTTCTTTTTCATCAAGTGCTTCCCAATCTAAATATTTGAATATTAACGGATATGCTTTACTAAATGGGCGAATTGGTTTTCGAGCTTCAAATGGATTGACAATAATGGTATGGTCTCGAAATATAACGAACCAAAACTATTTAGAACAGCTCTTGCCAGCAGCAGGTAGCTCAGGGCTTTATGCAGCCGTTTTGGGTGACCCTCGCACTTTTGGTGTTACATTTCGACATGCTTTTTAAAATTATTCAATGTATTAGAAATTAAACGAACTAAATAGCTACCTAGACTGTTTTATTATCTCAATTAGAGAAGTATTATAAGATGGATTTATTCAGCAGCGAAATCACCAATCTTTTACCAAAAGAAGGCACAGTAAATTATTATGGAAAGCTATTTTCTTTAAAAGATGCCAATCATTATTTTGAATTATTACTTCACACCATCGAATGGAAAAATGATGAAGCAATTATGTTTGGGAAACGCATCATCACAAAACGAAAAGTTGCTTGGTATGGGGATAAAGGTTTTGCCTATTCTTATTCCAATACTACAAAATATGCACTTCCGTGGACAAATGAATTGTTGGCACTTAAAACTTTGGTTGAAGTAAAAACAGGTGAGCAGTACAATTCTTGCTTATTGAATCTCTACCATAATGGTAATGAAGGAATGGCTTGGCATAGCGATGCAGAAAAAGATTTGAAGAAAGACGGAGCAATTGCATCTTTGAGTCTCGGTGCAGAACGAAAATTTTCTTTTAAGCACAAACAAGATCAGTCAACCATCTCAATAATTCTGGAGCATGGTAGCCTATTGCTGATGAAACATACTACCCAAACGCATTGGTTGCATAGGCTTCCACCCACTAAACTCACCACAAAACCTAGGATTAATCTTACTTTCAGAACCATCGTTGGGTAATGTAAAAACGAGGGCTACCATCATCACATTTCCGCACCTACCCCTTATTTCCTTATTTTTGTGTTTCATGAAGGCAAAAACACTTAAAAAAGATAAGGTCAATATTATTACTCTAGGCTGTAGTAAGAATCTGGTAGATTCTGAAGTACTGAGCGGACAATTGGCAGCCAATGATTATGCAGTGGTACATGAGAATACCAAGCTCGACCATAATGTGGTTGTCATAAATACCTGTGGTTTTATTGATAAAGCCAAAGAGGAGAGTGTTAATACCATTTTAGATCAGTTGGAGTTGAAGCGCCGCGGCAAGCTGGATAAGGTTTACGTGACTGGCTGTTTAAGTGAGCGGTATAGAGGCGATTTAGAAGCTGAAATGCCCGAAGTAGATGCATGGTTTGGTACACTTGAACTGCCTTTAATACTAAAGCAGTTTAACGCCGATTATAAAGCAGAACTATTGGGTGAGCGGATGCTTAGTACTCCTAAACACTACGCTTACCTAAAAATTAGCGAAGGTTGTAATCGTACCTGCTCATTTTGTGCCATCCCGCTTATGCGTGGTCAGCATATTAGTAGAACCATTGAATCTTTGGTAGAAGAAGCAGAAAGCCTAGTGAAGAAAGGAGTGAAGGAAATTATGCTGATTGCACAGGAGTTGACTTATTACGGGCTTGATATTTATAAAAAAAGAGAACTCCCTCGCTTACTCAATTCACTAGCAGATATAAAAGGGTTGGAATGGATTCGTTTACACTATGCATACCCCAGTAAGTTCCCCTTAGAAATTCTAGATGTGATGCGTGAGAGAGATAATATCTGTAAATATTTAGATATGCCTTTGCAGCATGCCAGTAATAATATGCTGAAAGCTATGCACCGTAATATTACCCGTGAAGAAATGACAGAACTGATTCAGCAAATTCGAGAAAGAGTTCCAGGTATTTGTCTCCGAACTACCCTAATTGCTGGTTTCCCAGGAGAAACCGATGCGGATATAGCAGAATTGAAAGCGTTTTTACAAGAACATCGGTTTGATAGGGTAGGTATTTTTAATTATTCTCATGAAGAAAATACCAGCGCCCATGATTTGGTAGATGATATTCCCGCAGAAGTAAAAGCAGCGCGCGCACAGGAAATTATGGAAGTGCAGCAAGAGATTTCTTATGAAAAGAACCAAGAAAAAATAGGAAAAATACTCAAAGTACTGATTGATAAAAAAGAAGCAGGTCGCTATCTGGGCCGCACTGAATTTGATAGTGTTGAAGTAGACAATGAAGTGGTGATACATGCTACCAAAAAACTTACCATTGGAGATTTTGTTATGGTAAAAATCACCAAAGCGTATGATTATGATTTAGAGGGTGACGTGGTTTAATTTAAAACTTAAATCCAACGGTCAACATCAAGCTTCCACGGCTGCCGCTCTGTGATGCAAAAGTATTGGGTTTGTCGTTTAAACGATAGGCAAATGCCACATCTTTATTCATGATATGCGAATAGGTAAGGTCAATAAATATCCCTTTGTTTCTATATCCAATACCGCCAGAACCAATGATTCTACTGGCTTTCAGGGCTTCATCTTGATATGGGCTTCTGTAATAAGCAGTTCCTAAACGAACCATAATAGTATTGAATTTCAATTCACCACCTAATCTAAGATTCACATTCCCTTTGTAAGTGTCTTTAATTGCATCATTAATTAAATTATAATAATTGCGAAGGGCAGGATCATTTTCATTTTCTGTAGCAGCCGAATAACGAGCAGCTCTATAGTTTACATATTCAATATCGGCACTAATAAATGCTCTTTGTTTTCTGGTATCTGAAGTCTCGCGAAACACATAACTCATACTACCAATCATTCTCCAAGGAGTAGTTATATTGTAAGTAGACTTACCCCCTTGCCCACTGTTCAGCGCATCACTACTTTCGGATAATTGACCGTTAAAAGACTCTGTATTGGCTATCATTGAAGAACGAATTCTGTCCGTCATGCTCAATAACTGTGGCGTGTGAAAAGCAAATCCAATTCTAAAATATTCTTGAGGCTTGTAAATGGCACCCAGTTTTAACCCAACACCGATTCCGCTTGATGAGAATTGTTCTTTGTATTCAAAAAAGCTAAACTGGTTATTGGTATTGTTAGTGGCATCACGTTCACTGTAAAATAATTCCCGATTATATTGAATAATGGGAATGGTTAAACTGGCACCAACATAAAGTTTATCGGCCATATTTCCTGCCATGCCAATTGCAATTTCATTGTAGCTGCCAGTATTAGTGGCGTCGTATAATTGATTCACACCTGTTGAAATGGGGACTAGACTTTGGTATCCAGCAAAGGAGCCATTTGCGCCCCGAATGGTGTCTAATAGGAAAGTTCTAAATGCCAATGAGGAACCAAAAATATAATTGCTGAGTGCCGCATTGGTATCAGCCCTATCTCGGGTTAATTCTTCTAAATATTTTTCTGAAAATGAACTGGTATTGTTAAATCCTTTGAACTGAACCCTGCTGTTGTAATTGGCCAGTTGATTTACCGATATGGCAAAAGCAGAGCTGGTCCATTTGCTATTGCCATATTTATTAGTTCCTGCCAGCACAATTCCTGAAGTACCGTAGCCGAAATTATTTTTTTTATTACTGGTATCACTACCCCGATAATTGAATTTATTGTTGTTGAATAAAAAACCTGGTGATAAAACAATCTCCCTTGTTTTATACAGTCCAATACCTGCTGGATTAATATGGTTGGAAGAAATATCACCGCCCAAAGAACCCATTACACCGCCTACTGCCATATTTCTTGCGGTTCCGTTTTGGGTAAACCAAGCCAGCCGCAATGCGTCTTCAGGGGTTTGTGCATTACCAATAAAAAAACAAAAGCTGAATAATATTGGAAAAAATTTTCTCATTGCGTTACTTTTATTGTTTTCGGGTTGGGCTAAGCTTTTACCTATAGGTTTATATGGGCAACCCTTTTGGTTGGGATACCATTTGTATTTTCAATGAAACCAATCTTAATTTAATTTCCCCTACCACGCGGAGTGCTGGCACTGGATCCGGAACTTTTAAACCCGCCACTAGACCCACCTGCATTGCTGCTGGGGGCACTGTTGCTCCCAGATGAACTTCCAAATGTTCTGGCAGGCCTATCATATGAATTGTTATTATTGCCCGAAGTATTGGGTTGGGTAAATACCCTTTTTACTAAGTTGCCAAGTCCATTGTTGCTAGCTGAGTTGCCTGGTGCATACCAACTGTCTTTTCCACCACTGATAATATTAGCATTATTGTAAGTCCTGTTTCTATAAGCATTGATATTTGAACCCGAAGTATAAGTAGCAGGGATTGCTTTTGGATTTGCGTAGGTAATCACATTAAATATTGGACTACCCCATCCTAAATGGCTTCCACCTAATCCATTTCCCCAGCCGCCGCCATACCAATTGCTCCATGCACTTATACCTAAACCATTATTGCACCCAATATTCCAAGGATTTAACTGCATACCCCATGGATGACTGCCCCAGCCCCAATTGTTGAAATTATTCATGGTATTGAATGCCAAAGGAGAGAAGTTATACCGCATATCATTCCAATAACTAAAATCATCAATATTACTCCAACGATTTCTGTTGGCTACACGCATTCTTAGGTAACGATTATCAGAGGTGCTGGTATATTCTTGATAACGATCTTCGTCGTTATTATTCCGCTTTACTTCTACGACCCCTACCTCCTTACCGGGTGAAAAATAAATATCATCAGGTGTTTGTCCTGACTGATAAACCGAACTGCATCCGGTTAATAAACTTGCTGTAATGATTGAACTGATGAATAACTTTTTCATAGTCTTCCTTTTAACATGATCAAAATCGTTGCATGAAGTTACATACATTTGCGTGCTGTTGACTTAATATATTATCACCAAATTACATGCCAACTAGCTTTTAATAAATATAAAAATCAAATAAATGATATGGGTAAGGAGCTAACCTCACGTGCGCAGGATTATTCACAGTGGTATAACGACTTAATAATTAAGGGAAATCTTGCCGATTACACTGCCGTACGTGGCTGTATGGTGATTAAACCTTATGGCTTTGCACTTTGGGAAAATATGCGTGATGCGCTTGATAAAATGTTTAAAGATACAGGGCATCAGAATGCTTATTTCCCTTTATTCGTCCCCAAAAGCTTATTTGAGGCAGAAGAAAAGAATGCAGAAGGCTTTGCCAAAGAATGTGCTGTGGTTACCCATTACCGGTTAAAGAATGATCCCGCAAATCCGGGTAAATTGATGGTTGATCCAGACGCTAAACTAGAAGAAGAATTGGTGGTTCGCCCCACCAGTGAAGCCATTATTTGGAATACCTATAAAGGATGGATTCAATCTTACCGTGACTTGCCTTTACTCATTAATCAATGGGCTAATGTAGTAAGATGGGAAATGCGTACGCGTTTATTTTTGCGTACAGCAGAGTTCTTATGGCAAGAAGGTCACACCGCACACGCAACAGCAGCAGAAGCGGTAGAAGAAACCCGCAGGATGTTGGATATATATGCTGATTTTGCTGAAAATTGGATGGCTATGCCAGTAATCAAAGGCGTTAAATCTCCCAATGAACGTTTTGCAGGTGCAGAAGATACCTATTGCATTGAAGCATTGATGCAAGATGGCAAAGCTTTACAGGCGGGCACTTCTCATTTTTTGGGGCAGAATTTTGCCAAAGCATTTGATGTTAAATTCAGTGATAAAAATAATAAACTCGATTATGTATGGGCTACCAGTTGGGGGGTTAGTACCCGTTTAATTGGGGGTCTCGTAATGGCTCATAGCGATGATGACGGACTTATTATTCCTCCTCGTATTGCCCCAATTCAAGTAGTGATTGTACCTATTTATAAGGGCGATGAACAAAAAGCAATGATTGGCGATGTGGTGCAAGGAATGATGGCCAGTATGAAAGCATTGGGTATTAGAGTGAAATATGACGACGGCGACAATAATCGTCCCGGTTGGAAATTTGCTGAATATGAATTGAAAGGAGTACCTATTCGTATTGCAGTTGGTGCTCGCGACCTTGAAAATCAAGTGGTAGAAGTTGCTCGCAGAGATACCAAAGAAAAAACCACGGTTGCTCTTGATGGTATTGCAGCATATACCAAACATTTACTTAATACCATTCAAATAAATATGTTTAACAAAGCCAAAGCATACCGCGATGAACATATTACAATCGTAAACACTTGGGATGAATTTATGGAAGTGTTGGATAAGAAGACTGGTTTTGTATCTGCCCATTGGGATGGTACTGCCGAAACAGAAAATAAAATAAAAGAACTTTCTAAAGCTACCATCCGCTGTATTCCGTTGGATAACCCGCTTGAAGAAGGAGTCTGTATTTTAACTGGTAATAAATCTATCCAGCGCGTTCTTTTTGCTCGTGCTTATTAATGTATTTATTTAAAAAATCAACTCCCAATTACTTTGCTAGCTTAAAGTTGATAGAGATTCTATATGAAGCAAAAAGAAATTCATCCTGCGCTGCAACCCTATCTGGAAGGCAAAGTCATTTTGATTGATAAGCCGCTGGAGTGGACTTCTTTTGATGTGGTTAGGAAAATTAGAAATATTACCCGCATTGTAAAAGTGGGGCATGCGGGAACCCTTGATCCGCTTGCCTCTGGCTTACTCATTGTTTGTACCGGAAAGTTTACCAAGAAAATAAATGAGTACATGGGAATGGAGAAAGAGTACAAAGGTACTTTCACACTTGGCGCAACTACGCCTACATATGATTTAGAATCCGAGCCGGAAAATCATCTTACGGTTGACCATTTAACTGCCGAACAAATTCAAGCTGCTACCTCTGCATTTACTGGATTGATTATGCAAGTACCGCCCATACATTCGGCCATTAAACAAGATGGGAAACCAGTTTACTTAGCAGCTCGCAAAGGAATAGATGTAGTATTAGCGCCACGGCCGATTACCATTTATTCGTTTACTATTGAAGCGATTGCGCTGCCCATTGTTCATTTTAAAGTGGTTTGCTCTACTGGCACTTATATTAGAAGCCTCGCCCATGATTTTGGTAAATCACTTGGTGTTGGGGGCTATATGAGTAGTTTAAGAAGAACGCGTATTGGCGATTTTTCAGTGGATGATGCAGCATCTATATTGGCATTTGAACAGGACATACTATTACTAAAAGGGTCGTTAGAAAGGGAGCCCAATACCCAATTGTAAAGCAAAGTTAGGTACTTGAATTCCGTTGGCTCTGGTATCTGTCCATTCAAAATCTTTGAGGCTTGCCCATCCTCCATTGGTCTTACGCAGCGGATCTTTCAGCTTATAAGCAAAGTCGAGTCGAATTAAAAAATAAGACATATCAAACCTTAACCCTGTTCCGATACCTATTGCCATGTCTTTGGTGAAATTATTAATTGAAAAAATGGTTCTAGGATCTGATGAAGTTGTTTTTCTAATATTCCAAATATTGCCAATGTCAGTAAATAAAGCACTGCCTATTTTAAAGCTGCCAATAGATGCTACATTAAAACGGTATTCCATGTTGAATTCCAATTGCATATCCCCAAATCTATCTCTGAATGCGTTTTTAGCAGTTTCCTTTTCGCTTTGGTCTGAGCTTCCTAATCCCAACTGCCTTAGTCGCCATGCTCGCATACTATTAGGGCCACCGGCAGAAAACTGTTTGTAGAAAGGCATGGTTGGGCCTATAATGGTGTCTCCCCCATAATTGTATCCTACGCCACCATATCCTCTAAAGACCAGTTCTGATTTGCGCATTTTGTGCGACTGTCGAAATTCAATTTCTGTTTTTAAATAACGATAAATACTGCCTTTTAATCCCGGTATAATACCAAACAATCCACCTGCTTCTTCTATCCCCAACCTATAAAAATTACTTTTGTTTGGATTGTTCTTTCCGGTAGTAGTCTTAATAAAGGAAAAACTCTGGCTTACAATATTTCCCTCATTAAAAGAGGCTTTTAGGAATGGATTTTTAATGATTAATTGATCGAGTGAATCGAGTTTATCAATCGAATATAATTCAATATTTAATGGTTTATAAAGAAAAGTATTGGTTCCTTTTTTCCACTCATAACCAAGACTTGTCGTAAAATTTCTAACCCTATAAAAATTTCTTCGGTCAACATAACCAGCATTTACAGCCCATAATGTTCTTCTATTATCTACGTTTTCTAAGGTATTCCATTTTTTAAAGGGCTGAATAATTTTAGGGAAAATATAAGTGTGACCAATATTGATTAAAAAAGTTTGTAGGAGGTCGTTTGACTGATCATTGCTGTTTAATAAATTCAATTCCACACCTGTTCTAAAAGTGGCGATGGATTGGATGGCATTTTTCCAAACATTTCTATTGTTATAAGATAAGTTGGTAGATATACCAAATAGGTTGGTAAGTCCTATATCCGCAATATTTCTACTGGCTTCCAAATCAATTGTGAAACTCTGTTTAACGGCAGGGGTGAGAAAAAAGTACAAGTCAAGCGTGTCTTTATTCCTAATTTCTGGCCTAATATCTACATTTTGCCAGGCAGGAAGTTGGGCTAATGCATTGGCAGTCTTAAAATATTTTTCTTCATTGTATAAATCGCCTTTTTTAAAGTAAGTATCTTCTTTCATGGGTTTGTAATTAAACAATCCCTTTTTGTAACGCATAATAGAAGCTCCGTTTTTGGTTTCCTTAAAATTTTTATCTTGTATAAGACTGTCTGGCAGATCCGATAATTTTGTTTCAGGATAGTAATAAAGATTGCCAATATGAAATTGAAATAGCCTGCTGCTATCTAATATAGGCCGCTGTTGGATACTGATACCCCATTTGGGATTCAGTTTTTTTGCTTTGGCAATTTCACCTAGTAGTCGCGCTTGTTCAAACGGATCGACAGTGAGTTTGAGAAACTTGCTATTATTAGAATCCACATAAGCGAAAATATCTTCTCGAGTAAATTTATAAAACCCATTTCTTCTATAAAGTTTTACCAGCCGATCCAACTCATTACTGATAACCTGTTTAGAATAAGGTTTGCCCTCTTCAATTACAGCATTTTTGACAGAAGCGAGTGTGATTTTTTTTAGTGTAGTATCAGTAAGGTCATAGGTAACGGTATCAATGGATATATTTTTTCCTGGATCAATTTGAATGCTTACATAAACCCTTATTTGATCTTTTACCGTATCTATAGAGTAACGATTGCTGAGTAAGGAATAATAGTAACCCTGTGAATTTAAGTAAGCATTCATGAAATTAATTGATCTCAGAATATTGGTAGAATCAAATGCTGGAGGCGACTTAATCTTATACAAGATGCCAAATTCCTGTTGTTTGGGAACTTTCAAACTATCGTCCCAATAATTAATGAGTTCGGTAAGTAAGCGTTTTTTCTCATCTTTGGGGAGGTTGCCGCTTAGGTTTATTTTATTAGCATAAACAAAAGGGGTATTTGCAGGATAGTTTCTAACCCTTGTTCTTCGTTGTTCGGAGCAAGAAACAGTGAAAAATGCCAACAGTAGTAGCCATTTACCAGTATATAAAAAAGTCTTTTTGACTGTAAAATTCATAGCAGATGTTAAGCAAGAATGAAGCCAAATATATTCAATCTTTATCCTTAAAAAAACATAGGGATGCAACTGGCCTTTTTTTAGTGGAGGGAATAAAGGGGGTTGATGAACTATTAAACAGTAATTTTTCAGTCCAAAAGCTGTTTGCAATAGAAGGCTGGCAGCACCTTAAACAGGATAAAGCCCCGCTGGTAAAGGTTTCTGCGGATGAATTAAAAAAAATAAGTGGGCTACAAACCCCTAATCAGGTGCTTGCAATTGTTGCTCAGAAAATACCTCAAAAAGCTGGCCCAGAAAAGGGGAAATTGGTAATTGCACTGGATGGAATTCAGGATCCGGGAAATATGGGGACACTGATAAGAATAGCAGATTGGTTTGGTATTGATACTATTTTAGTTGGGGCAGATTCTGCGGATTTTTACAATCCCAAAGTAATTCAGTCCACTATGGGTAGTTTTATTCGGGTGAATATTTGCTATGGTAATTTATATGAAATGCTTGTTGATTCGCCAGTACCCATTTATGGTGCGTTGCTTAAAGGGAGTAGTATTTACCAAAATCCTACTGTTAAAGAAGGTGTTTTGTTGATTGGGAATGAATCCAGTGGTATTCATCAATCTATTCAGGAATTGATTACTCACCCTGTTCATATTCCACGTATAGGCGGTGCAGAATCATTGAATGCAGCGGTAGCAGCAGGTATAATATTATCTCATTTAGTTGAAAAATAATCAACGGAATTGGATGGCAGTGATGGGGTTTATTTTTCTGATGATCAGTGCAGGAATAATTAAAATTAAATAGCAAATCACTAAGGTAGATGCGCATACCGCGCCAATTTGCCACCAGATAATTTTTACTGGCGCAGTGGAAACAGAATAAGACAGTTCATCTAGTTGTATAAAACCAGTGGATTGCTGTAATAAACAAATGCCTATACCGAGTATAAAGCCAATGGTAACACCGGCTCCAGCAATTGCTGCACCGTAATACAAAAATATTTTCATGATATTTTTATGGTTGGCACCCAATGCATTTAGTAAGCCAATCATGCGGGTTCGTTCTAAAATTAAAATCAATAAACAAGTGATTAAGTTGATGATGGCAACAATTGCCATGATGATGAAGATGACATTACGATTTACGTCTTGTATATTCAGCCAGTCAAAAATATTTGGATAAATACTAGCAACCGTTCTGCTCATCCATTGCGTAGGCAGCCCGTCTGATAAACGCGCATTAACGGTATCTGCATTTTTGTAGTCTTTTAAAAACAATTCGTATCCGCCAATTTGATCTTGGTTCCAGTTATTGATTCTCTGAATTAATTTTAAATCACCAATTACAAATAGTTTATCGTATTCTTCAATACCTGTTTTATACAGTCCCACCACCCTTAATTTTCTATAGGTTCTACTGTTGTCTGCTTGACCTACAAAATAAAGCTGAACAGTATCATTCAATTGTATGAATAGTAAATCTGCCAGTGGTTGCGAAATTATAATTTCTTTGCTGTACAATGAATCATTGAAGTGCAACCACCTGCCAGCAGTTAGATACGGGTTTAGTTTGCTGCTGTCGTAATCGGCTTCTATTCCTTTCAGTAGAATACCTTCAATATTTTTATTTTTTTCAATTACAGCAGATATGGTTGCAAAAGCCTGAACCTTACTTACGGATGGGTTAGTTAATAATTGCATTTTTATAGAATCGTCGTTGGTAATGGCAATTTCCTCTGCTACCATCGACTTGTCTGGCTCAAAATGTTGCACCCTAATATGTCCCCAAAAACTGTAAATTTTATCTGATACCTTTTGTTGAAAACCGTTTACAAAACAAAGTGTGATGATCATGGCAGCAACACCTACCGCAGTAGCACCAGTGGATAAGCGGATGATAAAGCGAGAAAAACTTTGCTGGCTACTGAAAGCCAACCTTTTGGCCACAAAAAAGGAATAGTTCAACTGGTATGGTTTTTGACTCTTTCAAAACTACATTGCTATTACCAATAGAACAAAATCAATTCTATATTTCATATCTTTTTGTAAGTTTATCTAATCATGAAGCTACTGAGTGTATTTGTTTTTTCGTTTATCTGTTCCTTTGTAATGGCGCAGCGCGCACCTGATAAGGTATTTGTGGGTTCTATAAAGACTATTAAGTTATTTCCACAGAATAACCAACAGTCCATCCCTGTAATCAACTTAAATTCTACAGAACAGCTTGAATTGCATTTTGACGACCTTGGCAGTTATCCCAAAAATTATTTCTATACCTACGAATTGTGCAATGCAGACTGGACTACGGCTCAGTGGAGTGCATTTGATTTTATAAGCGGATTTCAGCAGAACCGATTGAGCCAGTACAGGGTATCTTCTATTGCTAAAACACAGTATGTGCATTATCAGGCCATATTGCCCGAGCGAAATGCGATGCCTTCGCGTAGTGGTAATTATTTACTAAAAGTTTTTCAAGATGGGGATACTTCCAAATTGCTTTTTACCAAAAGATTTTATGTGGTAGATAATAAAATTGGTATTGCGGCACAAATTCAACAGCCCTTCGATTTCCAATTGGCAAGTACAAATCAGAAAATACAACTGGCTTTAAATACAGGGCAATTGAATATAATGAGTCCCCAACAAATTAAAACGGTAATTCTGCAAAATAGTCGCTGGAACAATCATGCGGATGCTTTACAGCCTTCGTTTATACGTGGAAATATATTGGAATACAATGCTGAACAGGACTGTATATTTCCGGGTGGAAAAGAATATAGGTGGATTGATTTGCAAAGTTTGCGTTTTGAGAGTGATCGGGTGGAGCGCGTGAATAGAACCACTTTTCCGCTCGAAATAATGGTGAAAACAGATGTAGTTCGCAGCAATATGCGTTACTTGTGGTACCGGGATTTAAATGGATTTAATGAAATTCGTACCACTGAGTCCATTAACCCATGGTGGCAATCTGATTATGCAACGGTAATATTTAGGTTTGCGCCAGACGGGGGGCAGCCATTTTTAAATAAGCAGGTCTATTTAATGGGAGAGTTGACTGGCAATCAGGTGGGCGATACCTCATTGATGGAATTTGATTCCTTAGAAAGGGTTTATACTAAGAAATTATTATTGAAGCAAGGGTATTATAGTTATTGTTATGCAACAAGTGGACTCGGGAATAATAGCTCAAAAGTGGATTTGTCAGCAACCGAGGGCAATTATTGGGAGACAGAAAACAATTATGCCATATTTGTATATTATAAGGCGTTGGGAGGGAGGCACGATGAATTGGTAGGGTATAAATTACTTAATACTTTACCTGCCAATAGCAGACTTTAACTTTTGAATTAGGAAGTGGAGGCTAAAAACCCTATCTTTGCACCTTAATTAATATACAATTTTTACAATGGACACACAAATTCAAGGAACAGTTAAGTTCTTTAACGAAGAAAAAGGTTTTGGTTTTATTAAGCATGATGATTCCAACAAAGAAACTTTTGTACATGCAAATGGTTTAATCGACCAGATCGAGGCGAACGATAAAGTGATTTTCGATGTACAAGAGGGACGTAAAGGTTTGAATGCAGTAAATGTAAAACGTTTAAGTTAATCTTAAATATCATACCTTACCTAAGGCCATCAGCTCCTGTTGATGGCCTTATTTTTTATTAAAATATTTTTTAAAATAGCAAGATGTCCATTTTATTAAAACAGCTGGCAGAAACCACTGCCTTTATTAAAGATAAAGTTCAGGCAGATGCTGCCATTGGTATTATTCTAGGTAGTGGGTTGGGAAATTTAGCCTATGAAATAAAGACAGAAGTAGCCATTCCATACAGCGATATCCCGCATTTTCCAGTGAGTACTGTTGAGGGTCATACTGGTCGTTTAATATTGGGCGAATTGAGTGGTAAGAAAGTATGGGTAATGAGTGGTCGATTTCATTTTTATGAGGGCTACAGTGCTCAACAAGTTGCTTATCCTGTGAGAGTAATGCATATGCTTGGGGTGAAAACCTTATTGCTAAGTAATGCTGCAGGCGGGGTGAATACTGATTTTAAAGTAGGTGATTTGATGATCATCAACGACCATATCAGTCTTTTTACTGTAAACCCATTGTTGGGGAAGAATGAAGAAGTTTTGGGAACCCGCTTTCCAGATATGAGTGAGCCTTATTGCAAAGAGATGATCAAAAAAGCCAAGGCAATAGCTGCATCAAATAATATAGATTTAAAGGAAGGGGTATATACTGGCGTAACAGGGCCTACTTTTGAAACTCGTGCAGAATATAAATTAATACATGTATTGGGTGGGGATGCTGTTGGTATGAGTACCGTACAAGAAAATATTGTGGCAGTGCATTGTGGTATGAAAGTTTTTGCAACCAGTGTTATTACTGATTTAGGAATTAGGGAAGAAGAAAATATTATTACCCATGAAGAGGTATTACAGGCAGCAAAGGAAGCAGAGCCAAAGTTGACCCTCTTATTTAAGGAAATAGTGAAGTGTTTATAAGGGAATTACGCTAACCCATTCACCCATCCGCAATTATGCTGAATAAAGAAGTGACTAATAAAATCTGGCTGGTATTTTTTATTTGCTTTGGTACATTGCTTTTAGTATCGAAAGATGCTGCTGCGCAGGGCTTCAGGCAGGGTCAGTCGTTTCCAGGATCGAGGGGATCGGGGCAGTCTCAAGGTAAGTCCTCCAAAGATTCTTTGCAAAGCAGAAATAGTCTCGCAGATTCCATCACCATCTATTACCGATATTTTGATTCTTCTAGAAATAGAAATTTAGATTCAAGTCTAAACGATTTTACAAAAAAATTTCCCTTACCCTATTATTACCACCATTTGGGAAATTATGGAACAGCAGCCCAATCTTTGTTGTTTAATCCATTTATGAAATCGGGATTTGACGCTGGTTTTCATCAATATGATATTTACAGATTTACGGTAGAGAATACCAAATTTTATCAAACAACAAGACCTTTTACTGAACTTGGCTATATGCTTGGAAGTAAAGCTGAGCAATTGATTGATTTAAAGCATACCCAAAATAGAAAAGGAAATTTCAATTATGGACTCGAATATCGATTCAGTAATTCTCCTGGGAATTTAAAAAATCAGAATGCCAGTCACAATAATTTTCGTTTTACAACGCATTACCTAGCAAAGAACCGCAAATACGAAATATTTTTTATTTATTTATCCAATAAAACCGCTTCTTCTGAAAATGGTGGATTGGTAAACGTAAAACAACTTGATAGCCTTGCATTAAACGATCCTTTTGAACTTGAAACCCGTATTGGGAGGACTGGGGCAGCTATTAGAAATCCATTTAATACTGGGGTGACTACAGGAATTTTGCAAAAACAAAACACCCTATTGATTCGGCACCATTATGATTTCGGACAAAAAGATTCGGTAGTTACCGACTCTGCTACTTTCCAAATTTTTTATCCCCGTTTTAGGATAGAGCATACGCTAAAGTATGATCAGATGCTCTATCAGTTCAACGATAACAATGTGGACTCTAATAAATACCTAAACTATTTTAATTATTTGGTGAGCAGGAATGGAACTGCTTTTCAGTTTAAAGACAGTTGGCGAAGTATTCAAAACGAATTCAGCTTAATTACTTTTCCCGATAAGAACAATCAACGGCAGTTTATTAAAGCAGGTATAGGATTGCAATCGCTTAAAGGGGTATTCGATACATTGGCAGCTACCAGTCTCTACAATATTTATGCACAAGGCGAATACAGAAATAGAACGCGTAACCAAATATGGGATATTGAAGCAACGGGTAAGCTATACCTGAATGGATTTAATGCAGGCGATTATAATGCTTATATTAGTATGAAGCGATTATTGGGTAAAAAAATAGGCTTGTTAAATATTGGCTTGCAAAATGTAAACCGTTCTCCTTCCTTTATTTTAAATTCAATGAGTAGTTTTCCGGTTAGTAATAGATCTACTTATGGGAAAGAAAATACAATTAAAATTTTTGGAATCTACGAAAATCCGAAACAAGCATTTCAGTTGAGCGGTAGTTACTATGCGGTAAGTAATTATATGTATTTCGATAGTTTTTTTACCGCCAAACAAGCAACAAAACTGTTTAATGTTTTACATGTTTCAGTAGAGAAAAAAATTAAATTATCTAAATACTGGAATTGGTACACAGAAATTCACCTTCAACAAACCACTGGTAATCCACCTGTGAATATTCCTCTAATATTTACCCGAAATAGAATTGCTTTTGAGGGTAATTTTTATACCAATTTGTTTATTTCAACGGGGCTTGAACTTCGTTTCCATACTGCTTACAAGGCAGATAATTATTCGCCTTTATTGGGACAATATTTTTATCAAAATACAAATACACTTAATAATAGGCCCGATATAAGTGGGTTTCTACACTTCAGAATTAAAAGCTTTAAGTGCTTTGTGCGAGTAGAAAACCTGAATTCAGTGAATATAGGATCCAGTGGTTTTGGATTTACCAAGCCAAATTCGAATGCTGCTGATTACCCCAATCCAACCTTATGGACGAGGGTAGGTATTTGGTGGAATTTTGTTAATTGATGGGTAAAATAGGGAATATTGCCTTTATAATATTCAAAAAAATGTATCTTCAAGTCTTGAAAAAATATTTATCTATATTTTTATTGGTGCTTTACAGCTTTACTTCTATAGGAGCTACGCTGAATTTGCACTATTGTATGGATGAATATGCAGGGGTGTCTTTGTTTAAAAATTCGGATCAGCCATGTAGTAAATGCGGCATGAAAGAGAAAGGCGGATGTTGCAGGGATGAAGAAAAATTGGTAAAGCCAGTTCAGGAAGATCATTCGCTTACACAAATTGTTGCAATATTTCCTGATTTAACTGCAATATTGGTTACTCCTATTTATTGTATTGCGGAAATGCCATGGGCAAATGCTTTCAAGTATTTTAGTGTAAAGCCCAATCCACCTCCACTTAGTACAAATTCATTGTATTTACTCAACCGAGTATTTAGAATTTGATATTGAATAATTTAAGCGTTATCCTTTTTGGGTATGTTAACTTATTATTCAATTATTAAATTTATGTATGAAAAAGTTTATATTATCATCGTCTTTTGTTATCCTTTCTTTCATTGCGCAATCACAAATAAAAAGTGTAAAAATTCAGGCAAGTGGGTTGACCTGCAGCATGTGCAGCAATGCCATTTTTAAATCTTTAAAAACCTTGACTTTTGTATCGGAAGTTAAAAGTGATATTCAAAATTCCAGCTTTATAATTGGGTTTGTGCCGAATAGTAAAATAGATTTTGACGCGTTAGAAAAAAAAGTAAGTGCTGCCGGATTTTCTGTGGCTGATTTTAAAGTCACCATGATTTTTAATAACCTAACTGTTAAAAATGATGCGCATGTAAAAATTGGAAATGATTATTTTCATTTTATTAATGTGACTGATCAAGTATTACAAGGTGAAAAAACGGTTCAGATTATTGATAAAAAATTCCTTTCTTCAAAGCAGTTTGCCAAATACAATAGTTATACTAAGATGGAATGTCACAAGACAGGCACGATGGAAGGAATAGGAAGAATTTTTCATGTAACAATATAAATCAATACATGAAAAAAATAATTATAGTAGGGATGCTTATAATAGCATTTAAGGCATCCGCACAAGAGCTATTTGTATTAACAGAGCCAGCCAGTAATATGCCTGCAAAAACACTGGGTATAAGAACGATGCATTCATTTATGCAGCAAACAGCGGGTAGTGGTATCAATTATCATTTAATGCCAGAAGTCATGTGGGGAATCAATAAAAATTGGATGGTGCATTTGCAAGTTTTTTTTAGCAATCGCAACAACGCTTTAATAACAGAGGGTGGGAGTGTATATGCGAAGTACAGGTTCTTAAGTATTGATGAAGTACACAGTCATTTTAGAATGTCTGCCTATGGTAGGCTAAGCAAAAATAATGCAGATATTCACCAAGAAGAAATTGAAACCATAGGTCATAATACTGGTTATGAATTGGGGATGATTGCCACACAGTTACTTAACAAAGTGGCCATTAGTGGGTCGGTGAGTTATGAACGTGCAGGTGATAATAAACCCGACTATAAATTTCCAATTGCTCAAAGTAATAGTGCTTTTAATTATACGGTGTCAGTAGGTAAACTAATATTGCCTAAGGAATATAAAAGTTACAAACAGGTTAATTTGAATTTGATGTTAGAAGTGTTGGGGCAACGTTTAAATGGCAATGGAAAATCGTATTTAGATATTGCGCCTGCCGCTCAATTAATTATTAATAGTCAAGCAAGAATTGACCTAGCTTATCGGAAGCAATTGTACAGCAATATGCAACGAACGGCCACCGATGGCTTTATATTAAAACTGGAATATACTTTTTTTAATCTGTTCTAAATAGCGGTGAGTGATTGTGTATAATCGACTAGTTTTTTTTCTACTTGGTAGAAAGAACTTATTTTTTGAATAACCTGTTCAACCACTGCGTCGGGGCAACTGGCACCGCTTGTAATTAAAATACTTATGGGGTTATTGGTAGGTAAATAATGATCAATGGTACTGATTTGTTTAGTCTGCCAGTTACAATGTAGTATTTGGGTTGCACTAATAAGTTTATCTGGGGAGTCAATAAAATAAGTAGGTAGTTTGGTTTCGCACAATTCAACTAAATGAGAGCTATTACTACTATTATGCCCACCTATTACTAAGGCAAGATCTGCTTTGGTTTCAAGCATCCCAATCACAGCGGATTGGTTGTCGTTTGTTGCATAGCATAAAGTGTCTCTGGTATCTGCAAAACGTTCACCAATTGTTTGTTCTGTAAGTTGGTAATGAGTAAGAATGACTTCTTTTAAATAGTCAGAAATGGCTTGTGTGTCTGTAGCTAGTTGAGTAGTTTGATTTACTACACCAATTTGTTGTAGGTGTTTCTGAACGTCAAAACCAGAAGAATACCTTCCTTGGAAAGTTTTGTAAAAGTCAGTACTATTTTTTTCTCCAGTAATATATTTAGCCAATTCAATTGTTTCAGCCATATCGTTTACTACAATGGTGGGAGTATTAACAGAAGCGTGTGAGAAGGTAGCACGAGTTTCTTCGTGTTTGGGTTTGCCATGAACAATGATACTGTACCCTTTTTTTGCAATCTGCTCACTTCTATTCCATACTTTTTCTACGAAAGGGCAAGTAGTATTGTATTTTTCAATAGCTATGCCTATTGCAGAAAGCTTGGCTTCTATTTCTATGGTTGTACCAAAAGCGGGAATGATTACAATGTCTTCGCTTGTTAAAGATTCAAATGGAATAATTTGTTTGCCATAAGTATCTTGTAAGAACTGAACTCCACGGGCAACAAGGTCAGCATTTACTTGTGGGTTATGAATCATTTCACTCAATAAAAAAATGCGCTTACCGGGATGCATATCTATTGTATTGAACGCAATTTCAATAGCATTTTCTACACCGTAGCAGAATCCAAAATGCCGGGCCAAATAAATTTTAACAGCACCCAAATCTACTAGGGTAGGTGTAAAGTCTTTTTTTAACTTATCTGCAGCCTTTCTGCTTTCTTTAATACTGCTAATAAGTTGACTCCTATATATATTGGGAATGGTAAACTGCTTCATAATATATTAAACAACAAAGGTAAGGGTTTAGTTGAGCAGTAGAAATTGGAGGGGGATTAATATTCGTCAATATTTAGTGCGGCAAAGAACTCTTTTTCAGGAATCTCTTTTATGTTACTGGGCTGTAAATCATTTAAATTAATTTTTTCAATACTGGTACGTACCAGCCTTTTGCATTTGAGTTGAACAGCGGCCAGCATTTTTCTTACTTGATGAAATTTACCTTCTGTGAGGGTAATACTAAGCCATGTATGTGGTACCCGATCGGAAGCAATATAAGTTGATGGATAGTTGAAAGGTGGACGATCAATAATTTTTACAGTACAGGGTTTGGTGGTATATAGTTCAGCATTTTTTATTTTAAATTGAACGCCAGATTGTAATTGTGATAGCTGTAATTCAGTCACGGTATTATTCACTAATACATGGTAGGTTCTTTCATGTGGCAGCTTACCTTGAAAAAGCAATCGGGTTAGTTTTTTGTTGGTCGTTAAAATCAATAGCCCTTCGGAATGATGGTCTAATCTGCCTACAGCATGAATACCATCTGGAAAAATAAAGGGGAGATCACACAGTAAATTTACGGGGTGGCTGCTTACAAATTGTGATACCATATTGTATGGTTTGTTCAGCAGAAAATACCTATGTGGGGTAAGAGTCATTCTTATACTGGCTTTGTTGTTTAAATGGCTATTGCTTGCCTACTATTGGAAATAAAAGGTTAACCGTAGTACCTGATTCAGGAGCGCTATCAATTTCAATACTTCCGTTTTGTTTGTCCAAAAAATCTTTACAAAGAACCAGTCCCAACCCAATTCCTTTTTCTTCGGCGGTGCCAAAAGTAGAGAAGCTGGTATTGCCCTGAAATAATTTACCAAGATTTTCGGGCGACAAGCCTACTCCTGAATCTTTAATGGTAACAAAAGCATTGATTTTATTTCTTTTGGTATTGATTAAAATATTTCCATTTTCATGGGTAAACTTAATAGCATTTGAAATGATATTACGAATGATGAATGCGGTCATATTTTTGTCGCCCCAAATAAGTTGACTGTGAATATCGGTGGTGATGGTAATTTTTTTATTTACGGCACTTTGGTTTAATATTTCCACTGTGTCGGTAATTATTTTGGTAAGATCAATCGGTTGAAGGTTGACTTGAATTTCTCCTGTTTGTGCTCTGGACCACATTAGCAGCTCATCTAGCATTTCCACTACTTTTTTTACATGAGTGCTTAAATTAGTTGAAACAAAATCTATTTCTGCTGCTGTAAAATTGGTAAAATTGTCTTTGTAATAGTCTAGGAAACTAATGATACTAGAGAGCGGCGCACGCATATCATGAGAAATAATGGAAAGGAATTTATCTTTTTGAGCATTGATTAGTTTCAAGGTTTCTTCGTTCTCAATTAGTTGTTTGTTTTTTGTTTCAAGGGAAACTGTTTTGTCCTGAATAATTCGAATGCTTCTTCTTATTTTTCTGATGGCTAGGTTAAAGTTAAAGGCAAGCTGACCAATTTCGTCCTTGCGATTTTGATCAATCAGGCGAGGATTTATATCGTCTTTAAACTTGGTAGCAACTACTTCTTTAATAGCCTTGTTCAGTATAATTAATGGGTTGGTAATTTCAACAGAAAGCATATAGCTTAATAGTAATCCCCCTATAAAGGTAACAGCAATCGATCCTAAAAAAATCCATTCTAGTTTTTTTAGGTCAGCTTCATAAATATTATTTATGGCGTCAATGGTATGTTGAAGTTGTTCTTCATTTCTTTTGGTTTGTATGAAAAGTTCATTTTGTATACCAGATTTTTTATTCAATCCAATTGTATGTTCAAGCTTAACCATTCTTTTGAAAGTTTTTTGGTATTCCCCTAAAATAAGTAGGGTAGACGGGCTATTTTGGTAAGCGAGTAATATACGGTTGGCAATGGAATCGAACCGTAGAACTGCATTTTCATTTCTATGTAAAAAAAACAAGTCTTCTTGAAGTTTAAGTGCAGTAAGAGCGGCGGTGTTAATGAGTTTGCTGTTTCCGAGTTCTTGGGAATATTTGGGGAGAATGCCACTCAATCCCATATTGCCAAATCCAAGTTGTTTAACTGAATCAATTAATTGGTTGAATAATTCATCTTGTAGGTGAATGTTTTTGGTGATGGATAAGATTTGTTCGGCAATGATATTTTTCTTGCTAAGTGGGTGTTTGTTGATGCTTTTGATGGCTTGGTCGATCTGTAAAAGCAGGTGATTATGTTGGGTAATAGATTCGCAATTGCCATTGATATAAAAAGCTTCATCAAGCCGATCATTCAATAAAAAATCGAGTTTGGCTTCATTTTGTTGGTGAATTTTTATTTGAATGCTTTCTACATGGTTCATCAGCTTTTCAATCAATATTCTTTTATCGTTCACCTTTAAAGTGATGCTGATGATCACGAGATTGATGAGTAGAATAAGAAAGTGTGATAAGAAGAGTTTGTTTCGAATGCTTAGGTTGCGAAAAGGGGGCTTGATCATTTTGTTGAGAAACAGGTTGGTTATTTTTTTATAATAGCCTCTAAGATACTTAGTTTTGCAGCATGCATTATGTTTCGGTAGAAGGATTGACCAAGAGTTATGGAATTAATCCGCTTTTTAGCAATATTTCATTCCATGTTAATGAAGGTGATAAAATCGCTATAATTGCCCGTAATGGGATTGGAAAGTCAACCCTATTAAGGATTTTAACTGGAAATGAAACCCCAGATTCTGGTAAATATTGGGTTCATAAAGACGTAACGGTGGCTCTTTTTGAGCAAGATCCAAAATTTGCGGAAGAAAAATCTGTACTTGAAAATATATTTCACTTAAATCACCCAGTCACCAATGCTATAAAAAAGTATGAGGCTGCAATGGAGGCGGAAGATGCAGTTGGAATAACGGATGGTATAGAAGCAATGGATGATCTTGGTGCATGGGATTTTGAATCAAAAGTGCATCAAATATTAGATAAGTTAAATATTCATCATTTAACCAATCCTGTAAAAGACTTAAGTGGTGGCCAGCGAAAGCGGGTAGCATTGGCTAAGACCCTTATAGATATTGGGTTTTCTCATCAGCATACTTTGTTAATGATGGATGAGCCAACCAACCACTTAGATGTAGAAATGATTGAGTGGTTAGAGCATTATCTGAATCAAGAAAAGGTTACTTTATTGTTGGTGAGTCACGATCGTTATTTTCTAGATGCAACATGTGATGAGATTTGGGAGTTGGAGCGGGAGAAACTGTATGTATACCAGGGCGATTATCAGAGTTATATGGAACAAAAAGCTGCTCGATTAGAAAGTGAGCAGGCCAGTATTGATAAAGCCAAAAATACGTATAGAAAGGAATTGGAATGGATGCGAAAGCAGCCCAAAGCCAGAACAACGAAGAGTAAGAGCAGGCAAGATAATTTTTATGAGGTAGAATCGAGGGCCAAGCAAAAAATTGAAGATACTCAATTGCAACTGGAGATGAAAATGAGTAGGTTGGGCGGAAAGATAGTGGAGCTTAAAAAAGTGTATAAATCTTATGGTGATCTACCTATTTTAAAAGGATTTGATTATAATTTCAGTAAGGGAGAGCGGATTGGGATAATAGGAAAAAATGGGGTAGGGAAGTCAACCTTTCTCAATATAATTCAACATTTAGAAGAGGCAGATAGTGGCAAAGTAAATATTGGTGATACGGTAGTATTTGGTAATTTTTCGCAACAGGGCTTGGTAATAAAGGAAAATATTCGGGTGATAGAATATGTGAAAGGGTTTGCGGAGAATTTCCCTTTAGCCGATGGAACTTCCATGAGTGCAGCACAATTCTTAGAATTGTTTTTGTTTACCCCAGATAAGCAGTATACCTATTTAAATTCTTTGAGTGGGGGAGAAAAAAAGCGATTGCAGTTATTAGTGGTGTTGTTTAGGAATCCCAATTTCTTAATATTAGATGAGCCGACCAATGATTTGGATCTTCCAACATTAGCGGTATTGGAAAATTTCTTAAATGATTACCAAGGTTGTGTTTTAATTGTGAGTCACGATCGTTATTTTATGGATCGATTGGTAGATCACTTATTTGTTTTTGAAGGAGAGGGAGAAGTGCGAGATTTCCCTGGAAATTATACCCAGTATAGGTTGTGGCAGAAAGAAAATGAGAAGAAAGAAAATAAGTGGGATGCATTAGAGGCAGGAAAGCGAAAAGGGGCAACAACAGAAGATATGATAACCCAGAAGCCCGAAGCTGCAAAAATTGCTTCGAAAAGGGTGTTGTCGTTTAAGGAAAAAAGGGAGTTTGAAATACTTGAAAAAGAAATTCAAGATTTGGAAAAAGAAAAGCAGTCGCTTACCAATGAAATGAGTGCAGGAACCTTAGGATTCGAATCAATTCAAAAAATAAGCGACCGATTATTAAATATTGAAGCACAGCTCACAGAAAAAGAAATGCGTTGGCTTGAATTGAGTGAGTTTATTTAAAACTGATCAATTCAACTTCAAAAATTAACGTACTATTAGCGCCAATTTGAGCACTAACTTGTCTGTCGCCATATCCTAAATCAGCAGGTATGAAAAAGCGCCATTTGCTGCCAGTAGGCATCAGTTGTAGGCCTTCGGTCCATCCTTTAATTACCATATTCAGTGGAAAAGATGCTGGCTTACCTCTTTGAACAGAACTGTCGAAAATGGTACCATCAATTAAAGTACCGTGGTAATGGCAAGTAACTTCATGATGAGCAGAAGGTTTTGCTCCGTCACCTGCTATCATTACTTCATATTGTAAACCACTGGGTAGTTCTACAATACCTGCGTTTATTTTGTTGGCAGCTAAAAAATCCTGCCCTGCTTTTAAATTGGCATTTGCCTTATCGGCCTTTATTTGTGCCAGTTGATCTGCTACACCCATATTATTTATTTTTTTGCAAAAGTATAGCATTCAATCGTTACTTTTGCCATGGCAGGTCTCGCACGACCAGCTCCTGCTGAACTTCCCCAGGGCAGGAATGCAGCAAGGATAAGCGGTTGTAGCGGTGCGATGTGAGTAGCCTGCCATTTTTTTTCTCTTTATTTC
>RDZY01000032.1 GCA_004294135.1 Sphingobacteriia bacterium | reverse complement strand
CCAATAAAATGGTTTTCCCCCGCAAAGCTAAACCAATCAACCATTCAAAAAGTTTGTAGTGTTCTTTAGAACACTACAAACTCCTTTGCCAGTATAGATTCCAGCCTTTTTTTGCCCCTAAAATGAGTCGTTTTTTTGGAGGGCTAAATGTTTTATGCAACTTTCATTGAACTACTATTGAGGATATATTGAGGATACATTGAGGATACCATGAGGATACCCTAGCTTTAGCACCTGTTTTTAGGCAAATTTTGACCTTAACCACCCAGTTTTTTGCTATTATTGAGCATCATAATCAAATAATCTTTAATAATGGTAGTGGCTGCTTGGTTGGGATTATAATATTTAGTGAAAAAATAGGTAAGGGCTGTGTGAAATTAATTGCTCATCACCATTAATAGCAGCTAACAGTAAGGGCATAAAAAAAGCAGCTATTTAAGCTGCTTTTGTGATCCCGCTGGGACTCGAACCCAGGACCCATACATTAAAAGTGTATTGCTCTACCAACTGAGCTACAGAATCATAAAGTATCGTAGGATATCTTTATTTTGGGTTGCAAAAATAGGGATTAAATTATCATAGGCAAATTTTTATTGTTTTTTTATATTATTTATCTGATTGTGGAGCAATGCTTTGCTTAATTTTGTTTCTATCTAAACAAATTACCATGTCAGAATTTAGAAATAAAGTGATTGTAATTACTGGTGGATCAGAAGGAATTGGGAAAGCATTGGTTGACGCGTTTCTTCAATTAGGTGCTAAGGTTGCTACCTGTGGTCGTAATTACGATAAACTTTACCTGCTTCAGTCACAATATTCCGGTAAACCACTTTTGATTCATACCGCTGATGTGAGTAAGGAGCAGGACTGTAATAATTTTATTCAACTGGTGATTCAGCAATTTGGTACCATTGATATTTTAATCAACAATGCAGGTGTTTCTATGCGTTCTCTGGTTGCTGATGTTGAACTAGATACCATCCGTAAGGTTATGGACATTAATTTTTGGGGAACTGTTTATTGTACCAAACTAGCACTGCCATATATCGTTAAAAATAAAGGCACGGTTGTAGGCGTATCTTCTATTGCAGGATATAGAGGCTTGCCCGGCCGCAGTGGTTATTCCGCCTCTAAATATGCGGTAAATGGTTGGCTTGAGGCTTTGCGCACTGAATTACTTTATTCTGGCGCCAATATTATGTGGGTTTGCCCCGGTTTTACCACTTCCAATATCCGTAATGTGGCTCTTAATAGCAAAGGCAATGCACATGGTGAATCTTCCATGAATGAAGGTAAAATGATGCCCGCCGATAAGTGTGCAGTCCATATTATTGCAGCCATAGAAAAGCGGAAGCGATCACTGGTACTTACTTTTCAAGGTAAGCAAACCGTATTTCTCAACCGCTTTCTTCCCGCATTGGCAGATAAGCTGGTACGTAAGTTTTTCTTTAAAAATGGCGAGTTGGTGAAATAATACAGACTGCTTTCCCGTTATATTACCGCATGCCCATCCTTACCCTGACAACAGATATTGGCCAACGAGATTTTATCGTTGGCGCCATCAAAGGTCAGTTCCTGCAACTCATGCCCAGCTTGAATATTGCAGATATTACCCACTACCTCTCACAAACCAACCTGCCACTTGCCGCCTATACTTGCGATAGTGCTTTTAAATTTTATCCACCCGGAACTTATCACTTAGTACGAATCTTCCTTTGATCACTTTTTAATTGCTCGTTACAATCAACAATATATTATTTGTGCAGACAATGGATTACTTACCATGATTATTGGACAAAAACCCAATGAAGTAATTCGCATACCCGTTTCCCCAAATGCAAATATGCTTACCATTACAGGTGATCTGGCAGCGGCTATTTATAAGCTGGACGAGTACAGTCAACTCTCTGCCGTAGGTGCACCTACAACCGAAATGGTGGAGAAATATCCGCTCCGACCCACAGTAGGGCCAGATTGGATTGAAGGACAGATTCTTTTCATCGACAATTTTGAAAATGTGGTGATCAATATCACCCAAAAAGATTTTGAAGAACATGGAAAAGGACGAAGATTTAAAATCATGTTTAAAAGAAACGAAACCATTGAAAAACTAAGTAATAACTATGCTGGAGTGCCTGAACACGAAAAAATGGCTTGGTTTAATTCAGCTGGTTACCTTGAAATTGCCCTTAGAAATGGTAATATGGCGGGACTTTTTGGCCTCCAAGGTTACAATGAACATATGCAGCAATCAGGTGTCTCCAACGGAAATAAATGGTTTTACCAGACCATTCGTGTATTCTTTGAATAAACATAGTATTTTCGCATCCGCATTCTATTTATTTATCAAATTAATTTAATATTTAGTCATGGCATATGATGTAATTGTATTAGGAAGTGGTCCTGGTGGATACCCCGCAGCTATTCGTGCTTCTCAGCTTGGATTTAAAGTGGCGATTATTGAAAAAGAAAGTCTCGGTGGTGTTTGTCTCAACTGGGGTTGTATCCCTACCAAAGCGTTGATTAAAAGCGCACAAGTGTATGAATATATGAAACATAGTGCCAGTTATGGCATTCATGCTACTGGTGTTCAACACGATTTTGGTGCGGTTGTAAAAAGAAGTCGAGGTGTTGCCGATAAAATGAGCAAAGGAGTTCAGTTCTTAATGAAAAAGAACAAGATAGATGTGGTGATGGGCTACGGTAAAATTAAAGCAAAAGGTCAAGTTGAAGTTACTGCCGCAGATGGTTCTACACAACTAGTAGAAGCAAAACATATTGTTATTGCAACCGGTGGAAGAAGCCGTGAATTGCCCAACCTGAAACAAGATGGTCAGAAAGTAATTGGATACAGAGAAGCCATGGTATTACCCGATCAACCCAAAAGTATGATTGTGGTTGGTAGTGGTGCCATTGGGGTAGAATTTGCCTACGTTTACAATAGTATGGGTACCAAAGTTACCATCGTTGAATTCATGCCACGCATTGTTCCTGTTGAAGATGAAGACATTTCCAAAGAACTAGAGAAGCAATACAAGAAGCAAGGGATTGAAATAATGACCAATGCTTCTGTTGAATCCGTTGACACCAGTGGGACTGGCGTAAAAGCACTCGTGAAAAAACAAGACGGTTCTACTATTGTATTGGAAGCAGATATTTTATTAAGTGCAGTAGGTGTAATTGCTAATATTGAGAATATTGGATTGGAAGAGAATGGTATTAAGACCGAAAAAGGTAGAGTAGTAGTAGATAAATACCAACAAACATCTGTGCCGGGTATTTATGCCATTGGAGATTGTTCTCCTGGCCAAGCCCTTGCACACGTAGCTGCTAAAGAAGGTATTAATGCTGCGGAACATATTGGTTATATAGAAAAGAAATTCCACCATGCTCCTGAGGCAATGGATTATAATAATATTCCAGGATGTACTTATTGCATACCAGAAATAGCCAGCGTTGGATACACTGAAAAAGCAGCAAAAGATGCAGGCTATGAAATTAAAGTCGGTAAATTTCCATTTATGGCCAGCGGAAAAGCAAGTGCAGCAGGCGCAACCGAAGGCTTTGTTAAAGTAATTTACGATGCTAAATATGGTGAATTTCTTGGCTGTCATATGATTGGTACCAATGTTACCGAAATGATTGCAGAAGCTGTTGTAGCTCGTAAACTGGAAGCAACCGCACATGAAATTTTGAATGCTGTTCACCCACACCCAACTATGAGTGAAGGCTTGAAAGAAGCAACTGCCGCAGCTTATGGCGAAGCAATTGATATTTAATCATTAAAATTACTGTTTAAAAGGCCCATTTGGGCCTTTTTTATTTTCTACCAACTAGCTTGTATTTATGGCGTTGAATGAATGTAGATGAAAGAAATTTAATATCTTACATCTTTAATTGCTCAATTTCCCTAATTGAGCAATTAAATCTTAATCCGTCCCTTATACAATTGGGTAATTCAATTGTGTATTGGTATAATTGTAAACAACTATGCCTCTTTTGAAAGTAGATCATCTGCTTCCAGAGCAGTTATTGAATTCATTGATATTCTCCGTGGTCATCACCGACCTCGAGGGGCGATTTCAGTATGTTAATCCATTATTCCAATATAAGTTTTCTAATATAGCAGGTAATCTTTCCAATATACATTTTGCCGATACCGTTTTTGCTGATGATATTCGCTTATGCAATCAAGCGGCTCGCGAATGCATTCGCCACCCAGAAAAACATACCACCGTTGTGGTTAGAAAAGCAAGTGATGAAACCGATTATTTTTGGACGCAATGGGAAATATCAGCAGTAAAAAATGAGCAAGGTTATGTGGTAGGTATTATGTCTGTTGGTCACGATATTACCACTACCGATAGCAATACCAATAAAACCCAAGAGCTTACTGCTAATATGCATTCTCTTCAAAATGAGAAGAAAGAAATGCAAGCTGCATTAGTGAAAAGTGAAGATGAAGTAAAACGCCTCGCATTGGTGGCACAGAATACCACCAACTCCGTATCCATTGCTGATAAAGACGCAAATATTATTTGGGTGAATGAAGGGTTTACCCGAATTACTGGTTATGCATTAGAGGACGTGAAAAATAAAAAAATTGGCTATTCGCTAGAAGATCCAAAAGCAGATGAACGATCAAAAACAAAGCTCCTACATGCACTCCAAAATAAACTCGCTTTTAAAGAAGAATTTCTAACGCATACCAAGAACGGAACAGCTATTTGGCTGGAAGTAGATTGTCAGCCGCTTTTTGATGAAACAAATACGCATATTGGCTTCATGTCTATAGAAAACGATATTACGCGTAGAAGGCAAGCTCAGAAAGTGCAACAAGAACTGGTACAGCGTTTAACATTGGCAACAGATTCTGCTCAAATTGGGATATGGGAAATTGACCTGAAGGATAAAAAAATCATCTGGGATGATAAAATGTTTGAACTCTATGGGTTTGAAAAAAATACGCCCTTCGCACCACAGAAAATCTGGAAGACTGCCATGCATCCAGACGACTTAGCAATGATGGAACATATTATTGGCGATTTAACAGCCGGTAAGAAAGATATTGATGCAGCAATTTATAGAATAACCATGCCGAATGGAAAGACTAGGCATATTGAATCTCATGCTATTGTAAAAAAATCTCGCTCTGGAAAAGTGTTGCGTTTAATTGGAACCAATAGGAATATCTCCGATGATATTGCGGTTCAAGAAAAACTCAAAACCCAAAATAAAGTACTCAGAGATATTGCTTTTATTCAATCTCATGAAGTACGCCGCCCCCTTGCCAATATTCTAGGTGTAATTGAAGTGTTGAATGGTAGTAACTCTATTCACAATAAGGAAATATTCGATCACCTCATTGAAAGTGCCAATGAACTTGATATGCAGATTAGAAGCATTGTGAAGAAGACCAATAATCTGGACGGTATTTTTTCTAAAGCTTAGAAGCTGGTACAGTTATTTGGCAAATACTTTTTTCAACAAATCAGTGGTTCTTGCAATAGGGTTCTTCCTAATATTTTTTTCTTCCACTGCAATCTGCTGGTATACGCCACTCATAGATCGCTCAGTTACATAAGCCGCTAAATCTGGATTTACTTTTTTAAAACTAACTTTATTATATGCGCTAACCAATGTATTCCAGTATTTTGTTGCTTCTGTTTTCTGTAATGAACTTTCTATTACTGGCCTAAATGCACTCGTTAATGGAGTAGTGGTTTTTTGTTGCAGATACGCTGTAGCCGCTGTATCGCTTCCTTTTAAAATGCCAAGTGCATCCGTTACGCTCATATCTTTAATGGCATTTATAAAAATAGGAGCTGCATTTTTACAGGCATCTTCCGCGGCTCTATTCATGCTGAGTATGGCATCATCTACCAATTTCCCCATACCAATGGAGCGCAAGGTAGATTCTACTTTCTGCGCTTCTGGGGGAAGTAAAATTTTAAGCGCAGCATTTGCAAAAAAGCCATCTTTCTGCGATAAAAGATTGGCTCCTTTTTCTGCACCTATCGATAAGGCTTGCTTTAACCCAGCCGCAATTTCATTGGAACCATTATCTGCCAATTTAGGGGCTAATATTTTTTTTGACTTGTTCAATAACCCTTCTAGCGACTGTGCTTTTATTGCTCCTGCCATAAAAAAACTAAATAATCCAATAAACAAATACTTTATCATAAGTGGAATTTGAATAAAATTAATTGATTGATCATTACATGCAATCATTATGCCGCATATCTTAACAATTTATAAAATACGCTTTAACAAAAGCATCAGCCTCCGTATTTTACTACAGCTTCACGTAAGCCCACTAATTTTTCAAGTAGCGCTGGTAATAAATGAAGCGGTAACATATTTGCACCATCACTTTTGGCTATAGCAGGGTTGGGATGTGTTTCAATAAATAGCCCCCTTGCCCCAGTGGCAATCGCCGCTTTTGCAATGGTACCAATCATTTGAGGGTTTCCACCAGTAATGCCGCTGGTTTGATTGGGTTGTTGAAGCGAATGCGTACAATCCATCACAACAGGAGTGCCATGCGCTTGCATGATGGGAATATTTCTATAATCCACCACCAGATCTTGGTAACCAAATGTAGTTCCACGCTCGGTAAGCAGTATTTTTTGATTGCCCGCCTGCTGAATTTTTTCGACTGCAAATTTCATAGAAGCACCGCTTAAAAATTGACCTTTTTTTACATTTACTATTTTATTAGTAAGGGCAGCAGCTTCCAATAAATCGGTCTGCCTACATAAAAAAGCAGGTATCTGAAGTATATCAATATAAGGGCTTGCAATGGCAGCTTCTTCGTGTGCATGAATATCAGATGTGGTTGGTAGTTGATAAGTATCACCTACTTTTTTAATTAATGAGAGGCCATTATCATCTCCAATTCCTGTAAAGGAACTGGCACTGGTTCTATTTGCTTTTCTATAACTGGCTTTAAATACATAGGGTATTCCCAATTGCTTACAGGTATTGTAGACTTTGTCCGCTATTTCCATTACCAGCTCTTCGCTTTCTACTACACAGGGGCCAGCTATTAAAAAAAAAGTATCGGGATTGTATTGCTGGTGCTTGAAAAGATCTTGTAAATAGGAGGGTAGCATGTAGAATTATTTGTTGACTTATTATATGAATTGCAAAAATAACCAAATAGCTGCTATTGGCAATCTATTCTCAATTAGTTAGTCAATCAGCTGCTTATATTTGCTTTACTAAAAAATAGATATGCCTTTACGAAAAGATAAAATATTGGTAATTGGTGCTTCGGGACAAATTGGGGTTGAATTAACCCTAGCATTGCGAAAGCAGTATGGGAATAACAATGTAGTTGCATCTGACTTGCGCGAAGAGAACGCACTGTTAAAAGATACAGGCCCCTATGTGAGTCTCGATATGATGAATAAAGAAATGCTACACGTTCAGGTTATTCGGCAGAATATTACCCAGATTTATTTATTGGCAGCGATGCTTTCTGCAACGGGCGAAAAAAATCCCAACTTGGCATGGCACTTAAATATGCAAGGTCTTCTGAATGTATTGGATATTGCTAGGGAGGAAAAACTGCATAAAGTATATTGGCCCAGTAGTATTGCCGTATTTGGCCCTACTTCACCTAAAATAAATTGTCCCCAACAAACCATTATTGAACCATCTACTGTTTATGGTATTAGTAAATATGCGGGTGAATTTTGGTGTAATTATTATTTTAATAGGTATGGGGTAGATGTAAGAAGTATCCGTTATCCTGGCTTAATCAGTTATAAATCTGCGCCCGGAGGCGGCACTACCGATTATGCAGTTGAGATTTATCAAGAAGCGTTGGATCACAACAAATACAACTGCTTTCTGAGTGAAAACACTTATTTACCCATGATGTATATGCCCGATGCCATTCGTGCTACGCTTGAATTAATGAATGCTCCCGCCGAAAATATATCAATTAGAACGGCTTACAATATTTCGGGTATGAGCTTTTCTCCTAATGAAATTGCTGAGAGCATTAAAACGCATTTACCAGATTTCAATATGCATTATAAAGCCGATTCTCGACAAGCTATTGCCGATAGTTGGCCCCAAAGTATTGATGATTCGGTAGCTAAAAAAGATTGGGGCTGGAAGCCCCAATACGATTTGCAAAAAATGACGGATGATATGTTCAATAACCTTAAAGCTACTAAAACCTTAAACCAAGACCAAGATTGAGTCCCCTAATACCAGCCCAAGGACCATCTGTTTTTATTTGAGCTCCATTTCCAGTTACAGTACTTGTAAACCTGAATGGTTCTGCTTCAATTTTATTGATATTATCGCGGAGGCTCTGTTGCTCAAAATTGTTAAGCGTGGCAGCAAAATCTAAGTCGCCCTTGCTGGTACCATAATGTGCACCAATGATTTGAAAATCGAGGACTAATTTTTTCAACAGTTGAAACTGATAGCCAATCATTAATCCACCACTGGTAGAAGTTACTTTACCATTAAATACCGCTTCTTTTGAACCGAGGTTACTGGTGTATTTAATGGGTGCGCTTAAATCGAAAGTGGCAAAACGCATATAGGGCGCTAGGTAGAAGCCTTTCATTTTTCCAAGGCTAAGATAAATTCTCAGCTCTGGAGTGATGGCTGTATTGCCAATTTCGAACTTGCTGAAATTTATTTCATTGCTATTAATGGCTTCTTCAAATTGAGCCTGAAAAGGAATAGGGCCTTTAGACATTGTTCTATAACTAATTGAAAAGGAAATACTTTTAAAAATGTGACGCTCATAAGTGAAGTGATAATTTCGTGCCGCTAAAGAAGCCAGATTCATTTTTATAATATTGCTTCCGCCAATTAATTTTTGCGCATTGGCTATCAGCATCGGGAAGCAGAGTAACAGTAAAATAATTTTTTTCATTTGATTGATTGTAAAGTGATTAATGGTTTTTTAAATCTTCTATGGTTTTGTTTTCTAAAATATTCAGGGTACTATCTCTAGCCTGTTTCATAATTTTATTTAGGCCGCATCTCTTTTCATTACAATCGGCACATTTCTCATAAAAGTTAAGGCTTACACAGGGGAGAAGTGCAATTGGTCCCTCTATCAATCGCATAATTGCCGACAATTTAATGGTAGCGGGAGGTTGATTAAAAAAATAACCTCCACCTTTTCCTTTCTTGCTGGCAAGCAAACCAGCTTTTTTTAATTCCAGCAGAATGGTTTCTAAGAATTTGATAGGAATTTTTTTCTTTAAAGCAATATCAGCGATTAAAAAAGGCCCATCATTTTTCTGCTCAGCCATATATGTGAGCGCTTTAAATGCGTACTGGGTTTTTTTTGAGAGCATAATTAAGGTATAACAATTGAATAATTATTACAATAAAATTCCTACTTGCAACACTAAGGTATTTATTTTTATGGTACAATTATAAACCCAGTACCTCTTTCATGCCAAAAATCCCCTTTTTGTTAAAAGCAAATTCCGCAGCTTTCACTGCGCCACCCGCAAAGCCAATCCGATTATGAGCGGTATGAATAATTTCTATATCATCAATTGGTGAGCTGTATTTTACATGATGTGTACCCGGGGCAGGATCTATTCGCTCCGAAATAATATTCAATGGAACAGTATTATTGATATTTACCGTACTACTCCATCCTTTTTTTCGATTGATTCTTTCCAATACCTGTTCTGCCAATGAAATAGCGGTACCACTAGGGGCGTCTTTTTTTTCTGTATGGTGAATTTCTTTCAGCGTTACATCATATTCACCATAACCATTCATTAAAGTGGCTAAATATTTATTTACTTCAAAAAATAAATTAACCCCAATGCTATAATTGCTTGCATATACTAAACATCCTTTTTTTTCTAGGCAAAGTGAAGCTATCTCATCCCATTGATCAAGCCAACCTGTTGACCCACATACTACTGGTATGCCCAATAACAAACATTTTTTTAAATTGGCTGGGGCACTATATGGCCCCGTAAATTCAATAGCTACGTCTGCTTTTGCCAAATTCTCTGCTGTAAAATCGGCTTCATTGTTCAAGTCAATTTTTAATACAACCTGATGGCCTTTTTCCAATGCAATTTGCGCTATTGCCTTACCCATTTTACCATAACCAATTAAAGCGATGTTCATAGAATTTTAAATTAGATATATAGATAATTAGCGGGTGATATTGATAGGCTTCTTTGCCCGTTCCCTCCAATTAAAGTTGAATGCAATGGCGGGAGTTCTGGTTGCTGGATTAAACTGTGGCGTTACTTGCATACTCAGGTCATTGCTCACATCAAAATGTTTTAGATGCGCAAATACAGTAGCATCTGCCACTTGTAGTCCCCAGGCTAAAATGAACCATAGAATGGAATAGTCGCGATCCCTTCTAAAAGAATTTCTATAATTCTGCAATGATCCAATACTCAATCCTTTTAACTCTGGGTGAATATCTGCTGTGTCACTGAAATTACCGTTTTGTGCTTTGAATCGGGCTTCATAGGCAAATTTGGTTCTTTTATAATAGGTTGAGTTATAGAAATATGCCACCGTTGGTATGGCCAATATACCATACGCAATCGGAATTTTCCAATACTCTCTATTATAAGCTTGTCCCCAGCCGGGTATCATTGCGGATCTTCTGGTAGCAATTTTGGGTTTGTGATTGGCTTGCCTAACAGAATCCCTTATCTTTTTTTTGTAACCAGAAGAATCAAAGAAACGAGCTATATTCTGATCAACTGAAACAACAAACTTGCTTCTATTGAGGCTGTCAATATTGGTCTGTGCCTTCACAAATAAAGTCCCTATTAAGCACAATAATAATATGGTCAATTGTTTTTTTATCATAAACTCAACTAACGGTAATATTCATCAAATCTAGCAGCTTGTTTAATTCATCCAATGAATAATATTCAATATTAATACTTCCATAACCTTTTTTATTGTGTACCATTTTTACTTTGGTACTGAAATGGGAAGCTAAATTATCTTCAATTTTTTGATAGGCAGGTGGCAAGTCAGTTTTTACTTGGGCGGCAGCGGTCTTATCTGACTTGTACATTTTTCTTACCAATTCTTCAGTTTGCCGAACACTGAGTTCTTTTTGTTGAATTTCTTTAAATACATAGAGCTGTTTATCTATGGTATCAATATTTACCAACGCTCGTGCATGTCCCATACTAAGGCTATTGCTTCGAACTGCTGCAAGAATATCTGGGGGCAGTTTTAAGAGACGGATATAATTGGTAACAGTAGATCTTTCTTTGCCCATTCTTTCTGCAACTTGTTCTTGGGTATAATCCAACTCTTCCATCATCCGTTTAAAACTCAGTGCCAACTCAACCGCATTCAGGTTTTCACGTTGCACATTTTCTAATAAGGCAAGCTCAAGTAGTTCTTGGTCGTTGGCTTGACGAATATAGGCAGGTACATCCTTTAAGCCAGCTAGTTTTGCAGCCCTGAACCTTCTTTCACCGGCAATTAACTGGTATTTTCCAGAAGGCAGTCTACTCACTGTTATGGGCTGAACAATATCATGCGTTTTAATGGAACTGGCCAATTCTTGCAGTGCCTGCTCATCAAAATCGCGGCGTGGCTGTTTCGGATTTACCAATATATCCGTTAAATTAATTCTGTTGCTGGTAGTTGCTTGGTCCACAACGGCAGATTTTAAACTGCCAGACGTATTTTTCAGATCCTCATCTATATTCTGAAGTAAAGAGCGCAGTCCTTTACCAATTAAATCTTTATTTTGTTTGGGCGTACTCATTTTTTAATAACAATTAATCATTGACAGGAATAAATTTTTAGCTCAAAATTTATTGAATCATTCTTTCCTGATTAGAAATTTTAGTCATCCCATTATTCTGCAAAATTTCTTTTGCAAGGTTGAGGTAGTTTACCGATCCCTTACTTTCAGCATCGTATAAAATAACGGGCTTGCCCACACTTGGGGCTTCACTTAATCTTGTATTCCGATGAATGATAGTAGCAAAAACCATATCATCAAAATGCCTTCTTACTTCACTTACTACTTGGTTACACAAACGAAGTCTACCATCGTACATCGTCATTAAAATACCTTCAATCTGTAAAGCAGGGTTTAGCCTGTTCTGAACAATCTTAATGGTATTTAATAGTTTGCCCAAACCTTCCAAGGCAAAAAATTCACATTGAACTGGAACTATAACACTATCTGCAGCAACCAAAGAATTTACCGTAATTAAGCCCAGAGAAGGAGAGCAGTCGATGATAATAAAATCATATCGATCCCTTACTGCCTCTAAAATACCCTTCATTACATTTTCTCTATTCGGGTAATTAATCATTTCAATTTCAGCACCAACCAAATCAATATGTGAAGGAATAATATCTAGGTTAGGGACGTCGCTTTTTAAGATCACTTCATTGGCAGTCACACTGTTCACCATACAATCGTAGAGACTATTGGTAATATTGTGCAGGTCGAACCCTACACCTGTAGTGCTATTTGCTTGTGGATCAGCATCAACCAATAAGGTTTTATATTCCAATACAGCCAAACTCGCAGCAACATTAATGGCTGTAGTAGTTTTACCTACACCTCCCTTTTGATTGGCAACACCAATAATTCTCGCCATAATATTTATTCCTTTGGGGTTAGTTGTCAAAAATACGGCATCAATCACAGCTCTCAAACAATATTATCTAATAGCTGTTATATAATGAGCCTTAGTTTTCAACATCAATGCCCATTTAGGCTTTTTATGCTGGTTTACCTGCATGCTCTATCTTTGCTAATTATATTATTTTTATGCGAAGTACAGGTGCTTTTTGGATGATCGCTTTAATCTTATTTTTATTGGATTGCTATGTTTTTCAGGCAGTTAAAACCGTTACCCAGCCGCTCTCTGAGCGAGCTAAATTCTATATTCATGCTGCTTTTTGGGTAGTTTCAGTGCTTACCCTGCTCGCTTTGCTCGCATTTCCCTTTGTTCCCGTATTGCAGGCTTCCAAAATTTTCCGCAATTATGTTTTTGCCATATTAGCGGGACTATTTCTGGCCAAATTAATCGCATCTGTTTTATTCCTTACCGATGATATAAGGCGACTGGCACTTTGGGCTATTACCAAATTCTCTCGCAATACTGGCGGTCAGTTTTTGGGTGATGGGCAAGCCATCTCCCGTTCTACTTTTATGAGTTGGCTGGGTCTGGCTTTCGGCGGAACCCTTTTTGGAACCCTATTGTATGGTTTTGGTAATAAATACAATTACCAGTTGAAAAAAATCACCCTTACATTCAATAGCTTGCCAAAAGCATTTGATGGACTAAAACTGGTGCATATCAGCGATATCCACAGCGGTAGTTTTCAAAACCCCAATGCGGTGAATAAGGGGGTAGACCTTATTTTAGCACAAAATCCAGACCTGATTTTATTTACAGGAGATCTGGTAAACGATCGTGCCACCGAAATGAATGAATATAAAGCCATTTTTCGTCGCCTTAAAGCCCCTATGGGTGTTTATAGCATATTGGGCAACCACGATTATGGTGATTATGTATCCTGGCCAACCGAAGCAGAAAAAATGGCTAATCTAGACCAGTTAAAAAAGGTTCATGCAGAAATGGGATGGTATTTACTAATGAATGAACATATTTTATTTGGGAAAGAGGAAGAACAGCTGGCATTAATTGGCATTGAAAATTGGGGGGCAAAAGGTCGTTTCCCCAAATATGGTAAGATGGATCAAGCGTATGCGGGCACAGAAAAAATTCCTTTTAAGGTATTGTTGAGCCACGATCCCAGTCACTGGGATGCCCAAGTGAAAACCTTGTATCCAACTATTGATTTAATGCTGAGTGGACATACACATGGCATGCAATTTGGTATTGAAAACCCCTATTTTAAATGGAGCCCTGTGCAATGGATGTACAAACAATGGGCAGGCTTGTATGAAGATGGAAGCCAGAAACTCTATGTAAACAGGGGCTTCGGTTTTATAGGCTATCCGGGAAGGGTGGGCGTATTGCCTGAGATTACGCTGATAACGCTGAATGTAAAAGGTTGATGAGTGGTTAAAAGTTTGGCATACAAATTGACTCTATTCGATAAATATAAATTTATGAATAAGTTTACCTTGTTTTTTGCATTTTTACTAATCGGAACTGTAGCACTACATGCCCAAGCTGGTTTTAGATTCGGAATTAAAGCCGGAGCGAATGCCGATAAAATTTCGGGACAAGCATTTAAAGAAGGTTACAACCTAAGTTATCATGTAGGGGGTTTTGCAGAAATTGATTTAACCAAAAAGATAGGAATTCAACCAGAATTGCTCTGGAGCCAATCAACTACTACTAAAGCAAGCGGGTTGCCTCTTGTTTATCAATCACTTCCTAATGATATAAAACTGGACTATTTACAAATACCCATTTTACTTCGCTATAACGTAAATAATATGTTTACTTTATTGGCAGGCCCACAATTCAGTGTATTGGTAAATCACAAAAACAATTTGTTGCAAAATGGTGAAGCAGCTTTTAAACAGGGAGATTTTGCAATGGTATTGGGGGGACAATTTAATTTAAAAATGCTGCGGGTATATGGCAGGTATAATATTGGCTTACAGAATATAAATGATTATGATGATAAAAATAAGTGGACCAACCAACAAATTCAGTTGGGAGTTGGCATACGATTATAAATAATTACCTATGACGAACGAATTGCCGTATATAAATTTTATATGCGGCATTCTTATGTAAGCTTTAAATTCTTTTTAATTTGTTGAATGCTATTTTTAAAATTCTTTAATTCGCTGGTCTGTTGATTGATAAAACTATTGTCTTCCAACTTGCCAATAATGGTATTCATTTCAGCAAAATTTTCGTAGACCATTTTTCTAAAAGGGTTGGAATAATCTTTTGCACGAGCATCATGAATCCCTTTGGTGACCCACTCCTTAGTGGCAATTGCGTGGTTTAACAAATAGCTGAGTTGGTGCTCATCAAGTGTACGAAGATTCAGTCCACTTATTTCTTTTAAAGTAGCGAGACCATCTGCTCTTTTTTGTGAAGGATACAATAATCCTTTTTTAGCATATTGAAGGTGGAGGTCATCCCAGCCTTTAATTTTATTGCCAATAATTTTTTTCTTCAGATCGTCCACATCGCTTTCAGGCATTAATTGCCCGCCAAGGTTAATCCAGTTGTTTCTTGCCAATTTAACGGGGATGGAATTGCGCAAAACGCTTAAGTCTGCCGGGTCGGTTTCTAGTATTAGGTCAATCAGTTGTTCCACACCATAGTACAATAAAATATCTTCAAATACTTGATATGCTGCTAGTACTTTTACCAGCACCGTTTTTCGTTTACTATTCTCTATATCATCAGCCTTTATCTCTAATTGGTTTACCAATTTATTTTTACTTTTCAACAGAAGTTTGCCAACCGCAATTGCTTCTGTGGTATCGTTGGTAGGTTGATGCTGGCTTTTTAAATACGCTTTGCCAGTGTATAGTTCAAGTTTGTTGAGTGCAATAAAAATTTCGTTGATGGTATCGGGTGCCAGATAGTGGTATTCTAATACCTGTGTTTTATCGGTGCGTTGGTCTCTATCAATATATTTCCAAGCATTGCGAGCCAGTGCATACATATTATACAGAAACCAATAAGCGGGCATAATGGTGAGTTGATTTTCACCCACATCGTTGCTGATTAAAGAAAAAGGAATGGGGATATTTAATTCAGCGGGATAGTCGCCTTTATTAATCATACAGAAAGAGGCGAAAATAGAATTGTGTTTTAAACTTACACATAAGCCAGGCCAGAAGCCTCTACCCATAATGATTTCACCATCTGAACTTCTACTATTGTGGTTGGAACCGATGGTGGCACCAGCGGCAATATTGCTCTGACCCATCACCAGTGCAGCACACAGAAAAGAATTATTGTGGTGCTGTTCATGTGCAGGAAAGATGAGTGAATTCAGTACTTCGCAACAAGAAATAGTAGCATTCTGACCCAAATAAGAGTTAATGAGTCGCGCCCCATATTTCAATTGTGAGTGATCGGCCATAATGAATCGAACCGCTTTTACGCCATAGAAAATGCGGCAGCCATAACCCACAATTCCATTTACCATTTCACATCCTTCACCAATTTGGGTTCTGCCTTCGGGGCCAGAATTTACAGTCAGGTTTTTTAATTTATTGGCACCTTTAAAATAGGCGTCGCTGCCTACCCAAACATCTTTAATAATATTACAGTTTTTAATAACGCTGCGATCGCCAATTTTGCCATAATAACCTCGTTTATTGTCGAATTTTTTCTCTGTGAATTCTTTGAATTTATCTTGAAGTGCTTTGTTGCTTCTATCCCTACTCCAGAGATAAGCATCACCGGGTAACATACCATTAAAAGGCATTACCCTTCTACCCGTATTTTCATTGCACAACTCTACCCAAATTCTTACGTCTTCGTCCTCATCAGTTTTCACTATACCATTTCCAAATTTAGCGTGATTGGTGGTAACCAATTCGTTTACATTGGTGATGATTACTTCAGTACCAATAATATAATGCGAGAGATAATTAACATTGTTTATTACAACATTGTCTCCAAAGTCACAACTGATGATGGTGGAATTATACAGTCCCACTGGTGCTTTCAGGTCGCTAAAGCCCAAGTATAGTGGTTCTAGTTTGCCAATGCGTACCAACCCATGAAATTTACAATTCTTAACAAGTTCGGGATTGAAAGAATCGGATACAAGGATATGATTCCAGTCGTCCGTTGTATTCCCATTGCGTACCAGCATTTCAATTTCCTGAGCGGTAAGGGTTCTATAATGAATGCCGTTTTTAATCTGCATATTGCGCAGATAGAATTCATCTTTTCCCTTGGGAATATGATGGCCTTTAATAAAATTATACCCTAAAGAATGCAGGGGTGTTTTAGTAATATTATTCACCATCTTTATTTTATTCAACGGTTACACTCTTAGCAAGGTTGCGTGGCTTGTCAACATCTAGTCCTTTATAGAGACCAACATAATAGCTTAATAGCTGCAAGGGTACTACACTTAACAGCGGCGCAATTACTTCATCAATATCTGGCACCAGCATTACGTCGTCTGCCATTCCAGGAATAATATCATCTCCTATGGTTGCCACTGCAATAACTTTTCCTTTACGTGCTTTTATTTCCTGCACATTGGAAACAATTTTTTGGTAGTAGGAATCTTTGGTGGCCACAAAAACTACGGGTAGTTTTTCATCTACCAATGCAATGGGGCCGTGTTTCATTTCTGCAGCAGGATAACCTTCGGCGTGTATATATGAAATCTCTTTTAGCTTCAATGCACCTTCTAATGCAACCGGAAAATTATATCCTCTTCCTAGGAAAAGAAAATCGCTGGCGTCTTTGTATTTTTCAGCAATGCGTTCAATCTCTTTGGTATTTGCTAAAATTTCTTTTATTTTTTCTGGAACAGATTCTAGGTCGCGCATGAGTTGTAAATACCTTTTTTCGTCAATGGTTTTTTTAGCAAAACCAATTTTCAAGGCCATCATCATGAGTACAGCCAGTTGACCAGTAAATGCTTTTGTACTGGCAACGCCAATTTCAGGTCCTGAGTGGGTATAGGCGCCAGCGTTACTCAATCGGGCAATGCTACTGCCTACTGCATTTACCACACCAAAAATAAACGCACCTTTTTCTTTAGCACTTTCTAGTGCAACTAAAGTATCTGCTGTTTCACCACTTTGAGAAATGGCGATGATTACATCTCCTTTGTGAATAACTGGGTTGCGATAACGGAATTCGGAAGCATATTCTACTTCAACCGGAATACGGCAAAGCTCTTCAATTAAATATTCGGCAATTAAACCAGCATGCCAACTGGTGCCACAAGCAACAATTACAATGCGGTTGGCATGAATAAAGGCATCCATATTGTTCTCAATACCACCCATCATTATTTGTCCACTCTGTGGAAGCAATCTACCGCGTAAGCAATCGAAAATACTATTGGGTTGCTCATGAATTTCTTTGAGCATAAAGTGATCATATCCGCCTTTTTCAATGGCAGCCAGTTCCATATCTAGTTTGGTAATAAAAGGGGTTTGTTTTTCATTACCCAAATTTTTAAGAATCAGTTCATCGGGCTTTACAATAGCTATTTCATAATCGTTTACATACACCACTTCTTTGGTATATTCAATAATAGGAGAGGCGTCGCTTGCCAGAAAATGTTCTCCTTTGCCTATGCCTATCACAAGGGGACTTCCTTTGCGAGCTGCAATAATGGTAGTGGGGTCGTCGTTAGAAATGAGTAGAATACAATAAGCACCAACCACTCTTTTTAATGCAATGCGCAAAGCTTCTTCTAAAGCGCAGTTATTATTAATTTTAATGTCTTCAATAAAATTCAGCAATACTTCAGTATCGGTATCACTTTTAAAATGATAGCCTTTAGATTCCAGCTCTTTTTTTATCTGGGTATAGTTTTCAATAATACCATTGTGAATCATGGCCAATTCGCCACTCTGCGATTGATGCGGGTGCGCATTCCTATCGCTAGGCTCACCATGGGTAGCCCAACGGGTATGTCCAATTCCTATTGTTCCTTGTAAGTCAAGGCCAATTACACTATCTTCTAGCTCCGCTACTTTACCTTTCTTTTTGTAGACCTTGAGTTTATTATTACTCAATAAGGCAACGCCAGAACTGTCGTAGCCCCTGTATTCCAATCTTTTCAATCCTTTTAAAATAATGGGGTACGCTTCCCTCGGTCCGGTATAACCTACAATTCCACACATAATATTTAAGCAAGTTTAGTTGCAAGATTAATTATTTTTAATGAATAAACCGTTGTTTGTCAACCATAACAAAGATTATTACATTTGTTAAAATTACGAAAATGCAAATTTCTATATTTACTAAAGAAACTATTTTAGAGAACGATTGCGTGTTACTGCGACCATTGCAGCGAAACGACTTTGAAAACCTGCGGCAATTTGCTGTAAATGAGCCTGAAATCTGGAAATATTCGCTTGTTCCTGCATCTGGGGAAGAGAACTTAAAGCAATATATTGAGCAAGCAATTGTAGCAAGGGAGGAAGAAAAAGAATACCCATTTATTGTTATTGATAAGCGCTCGCAGGCTTATGCTGGAAGTACTCGTTACTATGATATTCAATTGCATCAGGATACCCTTCAATTGGGATACACTTGGTATGGGAAAGATTTTCAAGGGACGGGGTTAAACCTGCATTGTAAATTTTTGTTGCTTCAATTTGCCTTTGATGAAATAAAGATGGAACGAGTAGAATTTAGGGCTGATGCTGATAATGCAAGGAGTATTGCTGCCATGAAAAAAATTGGTTGTGTTGAGGAAGGTATTTTGAGAAATAATTTGCTAAAATATGGAGGTGGTAGAAGAAATTCAATTGTGTTGAGTATATTGAGGAGTGAATGGGTTGATAAAGTGAAAGATATGCTTGCTGCCAGAATAGCTGCCTCAAAATAATTGCTTATTGGAAGATTGATAGCCATTTTAAATTACCTCAATAAATTGAAAATAATTAACTCAAACAGCTTCTAAATTAAAAAAATGAATAAAGTATCCTTCTTTACATTGTTAATTTGTTCACTCGTTTTTTGTGGATTTACTTTTTCTGATGGCAAAAACGACAATCATTTAAAAAGGTCGAAAAAGGTATTGATTTTTTCAAAAACCAATGGCTATAGGCATGAAAGTATTGAAGCTGGAGTAGCGGCCATTCGTAAATTAGGAGCCGAAAATAATTTTTCCGTTGACGCAACCGAAGATTCACTTTTTTTTACCAAAGCCAATTTGAAGAAGTATAAAACAGTGATCTTCTTAAGTGCTACAGGAGAAGTATTGGGGACTGAACAACAAAAAGTGTTTCAGCAGTATATTCAGCATGGGGGTGGATTCGTAGGTGTGCATGCCGCAACCGATTGTGGTTATACCTGGCCTTGGTATATAGGGCTTGTTGGTGCCAGTTTTGAATCGCACCCAGAACAGCAAATGGCTAAACTGGTTGTAAAAGATGCCACTCATTTATCTACAAAATCTTTACCCCTTATTTGGGAACGAAAAGATGAATGGTATAATTTTAAAAATCTCAATTTGAATACAAAAGTATTACTTGCCATTGATGAATCGTCGTATAAAGGGGGTAAGAATGGTGAAAATCATCCGATGGCATGGTATCATATATATGATGGCGGGCGGTCTTTTTATACAGAACTAGGTCATACCAAAGAAAGTTTTGAGGAGCCCCTATTTTTAAATCATTTATTGGGGGGTATTCAATATGCTATGGGTGATAAACCAATGCTTTAATTCATTCAGTAAAATAGTTAGGTTACAAAATAAGTGCAGCAACTACAATGAAAAATATTCTTTTTTTACCCCTACTTTTTATCGCATTAATAACGCTTTCTTTTAATGATCAAAAAGGAATAGCTAGAAAGACTTGCTACGTTAATGGTCGTTTTTTGTATGCTCCAAACGGGGAGAAAATTATTTTAAGGGGAATTAATAAAATGAATGTAGTAACCGATCCTACTGGAGAAAAATCATTTCCAGAAATTGCTAAAACAGGCGCCAATACCGTAAGAATCATGTGGGCAACTTGGGGTGGTAATGGAGAGAAGTTGGATATTATTATTGGGAATTGTATCAAACATCAGATGATTCCTATTATTGAACTTCATGATGCAACTGGTAAGTGGAATAAGCTGGATGAATGTGTTGATTTTTGGTTGCAAAAAGATGTAGTAACCATCATTCAAAAATACCAACGCCATTTACTTCTTAATATAGCCAATGAAGCTGGAACTGATACCGTTTCTCAACATAGTTTTGCTGCTACCTACGGTAAAATTGTAAGGCGAATGAGAGGGGCTGGTATTCATATTCCGCTCATGATTGACGCTGCCAATTGGGGAAGAAACGAAAGTTATATTTTAACCAATGCCAAAGAACTGGTGGCTGCTGACCCATTACACAACCTTATTTTTTCTTGGCATATTTGGGATGCAGGCATTTCTGAAACTCGTATTGAAACTGCTATTCAAAAGTCCATTCAATTAAATATTAATCTTCTAATTGGTGAATTTGCACCTATGGAAGTAAAGTGTAAATGTTGTATTCCCTACAAATTTATTTTACAATATTGCCAGCAGCAACAAATTGGTTGGCTTGCTTGGAGCTGGGGTGTAGGTAATTCGGATTGTGCCGCAATGGACATGACGAAAACAGAATCTTTTGAGTCTTTATTTGATTGGGGACTCGAAGTGGCCGTAACAGACCTCTATAGTATTAAAAATACATCTTCAAGGCCATTCATTTTTAGTGCCAACAAATAACTCAAACAGTTGCTAAATAGGCCACACCATTTTTAAGCGGTTTTAAAACAGTTCAATAAATGCTTTCACTACACAAATAACCCAAGTGGGGAATCGCTGCTACTTAAATTATAGAAACGGCTGATATTTGGCAGCACCATTGGTAGATCACGTTTTTGAACCCCCAACCAAAGCGCTAATTCTGCAGCTAATTCATCTACTGATGTAGTGGGAATAATTCGTCCTCGGCCTGTGTCGAGACTGTTCCCCTGAAATAAGTCAGGATATTTTCCATAAACTCTTTTTCCTTTTACAGCTCCCCCCATCACAAATTGATGTCCACCCCAAGCGTGGTCGCTTCCTTCTGCATTTGAAGTGAGGCTTCTTCCGAATTCTGAAGCGGAAAATAGTGTTACATTATTTTGTACTCCCATAGCAACCATCAAATCATAAAACGATTTCATGGCATCACTAATAATTGGGATCATCGTTGACATATTATTCACTACATTATCATGAAAATCCCATCCGCCCCATTGCACATAAAAAATTTGTCTTTTTACCCCCAATGTATTTCTACCTGCAATAATTTTTGCAACTTGTCGCAATGAATTACCCAATGAATCTGTTCCAAGAGTATCAGCAGGAAGTGTTGTTGCGGTTGCCAGTTTAAACTCTTGATATGCATCAATAGAATTACGTTTCATATTGCTGTATGTTTTTTCTAAAACGTTGCTGTACTCTTGTGCAAGTTGGTTATCAATAGCACTTCTTCTAATTGCGTTAAAACCATTATCGCCCTCGTATCCATTTAGCGCAACAGCTCCATTGGCGTTTACGGTGTAGGGAACTACTTTATTGCCTACCTGCCAAAGATTATTACCCGATATAGAAATATTCATAGAAACATTTGATGCACGATTTGCATTTACCAGTAAATCGGCTGCTTTTCCAGCCCAACCTAATCCACTTCTAACATCGGGGATTGAGCTTTGCCACTGTTCTTGTTGATCGCTGTGAGAAAAAATACCATAAGGCAGTGAAGCACCATTGTTATAATCGGTAAGCGTAGTGGGCCTAACAAGACTCCCAATATTTGCAATAAAAGAAAGTTTTTCAGAATCAAACAAACTCTTTATGCCCGCCATGCCAGGGTGAAGTGCAAGTGGTCTTCCAGCATTATTAATGGGAGAGATGGGCAAAAGAGCAGATTGAGAAAGTGCAAGATCTTGTCGCACTTTTTGATACTCTGCATAAGCACTACCAGTTGGAACGAGCATATTAAAGGAGTCGTTGCCTCCTGGTAAAAAAAAGCAGACCAGTGCTCGATAGTCAGTAAGATTATTTATATTCTGAGCAACTGCCGAATTGGTGAGTAAGAAATTGCTAAGGGTACTCAACAATGAGGTAGACCCCACGGCTGCACAGCTGGCTTGACCAAGAAAACGGCGACGATTGATGTAGTTTGTTGACATATAGTATTTATTTTTGAATGTTAAATTCTGGACTAGCGGCAATTAAGTATGCAGCCATATTCACCCTATCTCTTTGCCAAGTATTTCCTGTGGCAGGTATTTTTAAGATGGCTTCTCTTACAATTTGAAAACCCTTAGGTTGCAAAGCACCTCCCGTTAGTTTTGTAGACAGTAGGCGAATTAAAGCGTCTGGATCATTGGCTATGGCAATCTCTTGTGAAAAATTAAGTTTCATTTCATTTGCTGGAGTAGACGCACCCCATCTGGCAATTTGATTTTCTACAGAATTCAAGAGATTATTTTGAGTTTCAACTGCTGTTACAGCAGTTAATATTTGAAATTCGGGTGCAAACTTACCTAAGGTGGTTAATTCACCTGGGGGGCGGAAATTGGGAGAATAAAAATTAAATACACTAGGCGACTGAAATGGTTCTTGTAAGTAAAACTCATACATATAAGTGGCACTTTCATAATCACCACTTGGAGGTTGTGCGTTAAACGTTTTGCCCATATTCATCAATGTCATATAGGGCTCTCTCATTTTTCCAAAACTAGGATCTTTGGTTTTTTCAATATCTCTCGCTTCTACATCTAATAATATTGCTTTTACAACAGCACCCATATCGCCTCTAACCCCCTTGCCATTATTGGCAAATGCAGCAGCAACTCTACCAATGTATTCGGGTGATGGATTTGATGTAATTAAACGTTGAATAAGAAGTCTACTAATAAAAGGACCAGTATTGGGATGGTTAAATAGATTATCTATTGCTGAGTTAATGTCTTGCATTGTATTTCTTCCACCAGGTAAAACAGTACCATTCAATAATTTTTTGGGGTTAGTGTCGTGGAAGGATTCATAGGGTTTCATGGGAAATTTATACTCTTCATACGCGGATTCAAAATATGAATTTGAATTGGTTGGTCCACCCCATTTTAAGCCTGTAAAAACCCTTGCGAACTCTGTAATATCAGTATTGGTATAAGTAGGTATAGGTTCTCCATTTCTGAGTTTTCGGGATCCGTCCTGATTTAATTCCCATAACCCAATACTGAAAAGCTGCATGATTTCTCTAGCGTAGTTTTCGTCTGGAAAAATATTATTGGCACTATCTGGTTTTTTGTTTCCACAATGGCTTAAGTAAATACCCATACAAGGATGCATGGTTACATCTAATAGAAGTTGCCTAAAATTACCAAATGCACCATCCATGAGTTTATCATAATAATTGGTTACCCCTTCTGAGTTCAATAAAAGGGCATCTAGGTTTTGAGAGACCACAAAAATTTGCAGCAAAGAGTAAGCAATTCTTTGCCTAAGGATATCAGTGGTATCGGGATTTCCTTTTCTTCTCATTACTTGCGTCCACAATGCAATTTTGGTGGCAGGATGAAAAACATCTTTGCCGTCTGCAATTCTTTTTTTAATAACAGGTTGTAAATAGCCTTTTGGTTGTTTCAATTGATAATCAATCCAACCTTCAAATCCAAGTTGTTTCACCAATGCCAATTCATCGGGGTCTGCGCCAAAACCAGCTTGAATTAAAAATCTACTGGCTTCATCGTCTGTGGGAATAGTAGTTTTATCTAGAATATTTATCAGCGTTGAATCTACCCCTGAGATGGTATATTCTGGATTGGGTAGTAGTTTTATAGCGACTGTCTCTGTGCCCTCAACAAGATTGTCGGCAATGGGTTGCAATTGTAACCATATTTCCCTACTTCCCATTGGTATGGTTACACTTGATACAACGGAGCTTAGATAGTCAACTCCAATTGTTGCAGTACCTACAATTTTTATTGGAACAGTAACCGCTTTTACTCCACCACTTCTTCTAATTACAATGGTGATGGGAGTAGGCCAACTTTCATTCATACTTGTTTGTAAGGATGAAATTGAAATTTGGCTGGAGAGAGAACCACTCGTAGATTGCGCTCTTGCAAAACAAGTGAAGATCCAAGATAAGAATAAGAGTAAATATTTCATGTGTTGGTATTTATTTTGTTTAATCTTTAGAGGACAATCCATTTTAAAACCATTGTTTTGGTAGGTGATATTAAATGCACCAAATAAATACCTCTTATAAGTACTTGTTTTGGAATTATTTTAAAAAGATTGCTATTTACAATACTGTTCGTAATTGGAATTTCAATTCCACTTGTTGTAAACAGTTTTACAGTTGCATCAGTGGCATTGTCTACTTTTAAAAATACTTGAGAGCTGCCTGGATTAGGAAATAATTCTGCCGCAGGAATATTAGTTAATTTTACCACTTCAATATTCGATAACACAAAACCAGCACTCGTATTAACTTGTCTAATTCTGTAATAATTGTTACCTACATTGGGCGTTTTATCTATATAGTTATAGCTATTAGTTGTGGCTGAGTTATTAAGTGAGTTTACCCTGCCTATTGATTTGAAATTAATGCCATCAGCACTTCGCTCTATTAGAAAATGGGAAATATTTCTTTCATTTTTTGTTTGCCAATCTAATTGTACTTCTTTGGTGTTAATTAAAGTAGCTTTAAACTGGACCAATTCACCAGATGCAACTGTGATAGATTTTAAATTTATTGCGTCTAATAAAAATAGTTCATTGTTAACGGCGGCTTTATATCCAAAGCCAATATAGTAATCGCCAGAGAATTCTGGAACGAAGTTGAATGTTTTATCTAAGTAAACAGTATTCGAAATATTGCTATCAATTGAAATGGTATAGCGCATTGAATCTTCGCCCGCATATCTTCCATACTTTACTTCCATAGCATGTAATCCACCCGAAGTAGCATTTTTAAAAGACAAAGTATAAGTGTTTCCAGCAATAAAATTAAAAGCTGGAGTAAAAATCCAAGTTTTAGCAGGTACAAATGGGGCACTATTTACAGCTACTTTTGTTCCACTTGCTGCAACGGGTAAAGCCGACGTTTGCCAGTAAATATTTGCAAAACTATTGCTGTTATTTTGTGCCGTCATAGTTTCGGGAATTGCAATATCAATGGTTTGGTCAAATTCTTCCTGATAAGGCAGCGATGCTGTTGTTGTTGTTTTGAAGTTAAACATATTCCAAGCACTTCCACACGCATTCCTTAAATAAAAATAGTATTGCGTATTAGGTGTTAGCCCTTCTAGTTTTATAAAATTGTTTGTAGTGCTAGTAGCCGCAAAAGGAGGTATTGAAATATTGCTGATGGCATATTCATAAACAGCATTAGTACTAAGCTGATCCCATTTGAGAATAGCACTGATGCCACTGGTTCCACTCAATTTAATATTTGAAGGAGGCGTGCACGCAAATGGGGTAAACCTAAATATTTGTCCACTTTCTGGCTTTTTATTAATGGTATCTGTTTCTATAAATTTATTTGCTGTTGCATTTGCTCCAGTGCTAGTTACAGACAAAAAACTCAATGAATCGGAGTTGTAAGCTGATGATCTTACGGTTGAAGATGTTATTCCAATTGAAGCTGACTTATTTATTCCCCCCAATCCAGATTCTGACTGGTATATAAATTCAATAATATTACTTGTTTCAAACAACTTAAGCTGGAATGATAGCGCGGGTGTGCCAGATTCCCAAATCATATTTTTCCATTGTGTTGTAAAAATTCTATTGGGGGTATTACCTGATGTGGTATAGCTAATATCTGCTTGTGAGCCGAGTAAGAGATTGTCCCAAAAAGGAGCAATAAGAGGACGAGTAGCGCCTTTTAGCCCTACTCCATTTCTCAATTCATTTATTTCATACATAGGATTAGAAGTGCTACTTGCCAAAAAAGCTGCGCCAAGGGATACATACCCATTACTATTTAAATGAATAGTATTATAATTGGTTCCATTATAATTAAAACTGAATCCAATTGGAATATTGTTCGAAAATGACTCATCCAATAAATTCTTTGCAGATGGGAATGCTGCTGTGAGAGGAGCGGTTGTTGCTGTGGTTAAACTGCTGTAGTTGCCCTGTGTAGCAGAAAATGAATAGTAAATCTGTGCTTTAAGGTGGAGTGAGCAAAATATCACTAATAATATAGCAATGGTTGTTCTCATAGGGTTTGTTTTAGATATTTGAAATAGCGTTTAGCATTTAAATATTTTTTGTAATATGATTTTATTCTTATTCTATATTACAAAATATCTGCCAAACTTATTTGAACCTGATAAATAGAACTATATCAATAGATTTTGCAGCCATAAATGGCTTAAAATATGCTTAATTATTTTCTTTAATAGAAAAAAGTATCAATATAATCAGCTGCTTGGTAAAAATAATGGGTTAATTTTTTGATTAATTGCATAATACCTTAGCTCAATTATATGATTCGGCAATGAGTTTTTATTCCAAGATTCATGAATAGCGATGGCAGCTCCTAAGGCGGTTGCTTGAGCCATTGATGCAGCATAAATTTCAATGGACGGAAATCGGAATGCCAATAAATTCATGAATACGTTGTTTTTACTAAATCCTCCATCTACAAATATTCTTTTTGTTTTACCCGGTTCTATTACTAATGATGTTGATAAAAACTGTTGATCAACAATGTCTAATATCAATTGATGATATGCTTCGGTATCTGAAACGAAATCATTCAAATTACGATCTGCGAATTTGATGGGGTATGCATTGGTGGGCTTTCTTTTTTCTTCAATAAATTTATTCATCAGGGCTGGATCAAAATCAATGGTTCGATAACGAATAATATTTTGATTAAAATGTGCAGCTATTCTTTTGGTTTGTTGTTCATGTTCATGACCTGCAAAAAGCCTAGATGCTTTAATTGGTATTCCTTTATAAGATAAAAAGCAAAGACAATCATGTGCAAGATCATTTGCACTGAGCGGGTTTTGATTAAAAGGGTTAAGGCTGATGCACCAAGTTCCGGTAGATAATAATATAAATGGTTCCTGAAAACTTACTAGGTAGGGAATAAGCGCAGCAGAGCTATCATGTAACCCAATGCCACATGCGAAATTGCGTTTCTGAAAATTTACTTGCAAAGTATGCTGACTACTTAATATGGGCGCAAGTTTGCTTATAAGCCCCTCTTTCTCTACCCATTCGTGGTAACTATTTTTTTTAAAATCCCATAAATTGGTATGGCATCCGATACTGGTAATATCAGTATAAAATTTTTTAGTAAAAATGGTGCTGAGGTACTGGGGCAGATGAAGGGCAAAATGAGTTTGTGCGAATAAAGAAGGGTTCTCCTGCTTTATTCTATAGAACTGCATTCCAGAATTTAAGCTGCCCAGTGCAGGTGAAGCCGTACGCAGTGAAAAATCGTTTACACCACCATAATTATTATAGAATTGCTCCTGCAATATTGGGGGGTATGGTTTTAAATAATTGTATAAAGGAGCAATTGGATCTCCTGCCTTATTTACATAAGCTAAACTGGCTCCATAAGTTGAGAAATTGACCGCTTTCAGATCGAAATTTTTATTCCCAATTACTTCCGAAATTGAGTTGATAACACTCTGCTTAAGGCTGTCTATATTTTCACATATATCACCATCTTCATCGGTGATTTCATTAAACCTAGCGGACTTCTCAAATACAATTTGGTATTGCTCATCGAATAAAAAAATCTTTTTGTTCGTTTTGCCTACATCAATAACTGCTATAACTGGCTGCTTGCTCAAGGGTATTAAATTATAGGAATGATCACAATCGTTTATTTATAAACCAGTAGCTGTATTATTTGATCCTCGTATATCCGTGAGCGATTCTCTAATAGCTAGATCTCTGTATAGTTTAATTGGCTCAAGTGCGCCACCAGAAACCAATCTTGATTCTGCAACCAAGGGTCGGATATCGGTTCTGAAAGCATGCTGCAAAATTTCTTGCGCAAGAACGGTATCATTGTTGTTTTGGGCATCTCTAAGAGATGCAGTGTTTACCAATAATGCCTGTGCGTAAGCTATTTTGATGGCTTCTACTGATTGTAGCAAATCTTCTAAAGGGTCTTTAATATTGTGACTCGCATCAATCATCCAGGCTAGACCAGTAGCATGGTCGAGCCCTTTTTCATTCATGCCATCAATGAGTTCATTGAATATTAAGAATAATTGATAGGGGTTTATGCATCCAACTGTTAAATCATCGTCCCCATATTTACTATCGTTAAAATGAAACCCACCCAGCTTGCCTTCATTTAATAATATAGAGACAATCTGTTCAATATTAGCATTGGGCAAATGATGACCCAAATCTACCAACGTAGCAGCTTTGGGACCTAGTTTATTGGCATATAATAAGGATTGACCCCAATCACCAACAGTCATCGAATAAAAATTTGGCTCAAAAGCTTTGTATTCAATAAAAATTTTCCAGTCGTGAGGTAGTGCTGCATATATCTCTGTTAAACTTTCTAATGTATTTTGAAATGCTTTTCTAAAATTCAATTGCCCTGGAAAGCAGGATCCATCTGCCAACCAGACCGTCAAAGATTTTGAACCAAGTGATTCTCCTATTTTTATAACATCAATATTATGTTGAATGGCTTGCTGTCTCACTGCTTTGTTTACGTGCTGTAAGGAACCAAATTTATAACTCAACTCTTGCGAGGGTTGATTTTGAAAAGTATTGGAGTTTACCGCATCAAATTGAAGCCCATATTCGGCTGCGAGTTTGGTAAGTTTAGGAATATCATTTGGTATATCCCATGGAATATGTAACGATACTGCTCCACTTGATTTATTCAATTGATGCAATAACCCGATATCCTCCATTTTCTCCTCAATATTTCTAGGCTCACCACCATAAGAAAAACGCCCAAATCGAGTGCCACCAGCTCCTAAAGCCCAACTGGGTATGCCAATTTGAAAAAGAGAAAGCTTCTCAATGATCTGATTTGACTGTTCTATAGTGGCTCTGCAATAGTCCAGTTTCTTACTATGTGCCGCAATCAACTCAGTATTGTGTTGATCAATTTTATTCTTTGTTAGTAACATAAAATAGGTTTCTATAAATGGTTATAAAGCGATTTTTCTAAGAATTTGCAATATCGCTATTTGCAAGCAATTTTTTGAAAGTAGTTCTTTTAAATTACTATCTATCTTGTACTGTGATGCTTTTGTTGATTTAAATGCAATTAACTTGCATCAATTCATATTACTTAACTTGCATCAATTCATATTACTTATCTTGTATAAAATCAGGTAGATGCTGCGTATAGGACTAATTAGAGAGGGCAAAATTCCAGCCGATAATCGGGTGGCGCTTACACCCGCACAGTGCAAATGGCTCACTAAAAATTTCAGTGATATTCATATTTTTGTCCAGCCCTCACCGCATAGGTGTTATGCTGATGTAGAATATGAACAGGCGGGTGTGGAAATAACCGATGATTTAAGCGGATGTAATATAATATTGGGAATAAAAGAAATTCCAATAAATCAATTGATCAAGCAAAAAACTTATTTATTCTTCTCTCATACAAAAAAGCAGCAACCCTATAATCGTGCATTGATGCAGGAAATGGTGCGAAAAGAAATTACTTTGATCGATTATGAATGTCTGGCTCACAAAGATGGACAACGAATTATTGGATTTGGTTTTTTTGCTGGTATTGTTGGTGCACACAACGGAATAATGGCCTATGGAAAAAGAACGGGTGCTTTCAGTTTGAATCGGGTGTTTCATGTAAAAGATTATAGAGAACTATTGCATACTTATTTTGGACTAAAATTGCCACCCATAAAAATAGCAGTTACTGGAAGTGGGAGGGTTGCTCACGGAATTTTAGAAATTATGAACCTTATGGATATCCAAGAAGTAGAACCGGAAGAATACCTCAAAAAACAATTTGATTATCCCGTTTATGTCCATTTAAAAGGCGCTGATTTATATCGTCATTCAGGTTCAAACAGTTACAATAGAGATCATTTTCACGCAGCTCCTGCTGAATATATTTGTCTCTTTAAAAAATATTGTTCTGAAACAGATCTATTGATGAATGGGGTGTATTGGGCTTCTGAAATTCCAAGCTTATTTAATTGGGGGGACTTGAAAGCGCCTGATTTTCGCATCAGTACCATTGCTGATATAACCGACGATAAAAATGGAAGCATACCCTGCAACTTAGGCGATGCAACTATTGAGGATCCTATTTATGGGGTTGATAAAAAAACGGGTAAAAAAACAATTCCTTATGCTCAAGATTCAATAGATATTATGGCAGTTGGTAATTTACCCAATGAACTGCCGCGCGATGCCAGCAGGTATTTTGGTGAACAATTGATTAAGTATATTCTAAATGATATTCGGATTGGAGGTTCTCCTATTATTGAAGATGCTACTATACTTTATAAAGGTAAAGTGACCAATAACTTTAGATACCTAAAAGAATATGCTGCGGTAAATTAACTCAAACAGTTTCTAAATAGTGTTGTACGTTTTGCTGCTTAATCTTATTTTAATAAGTCCTTTATTTCATTCAGTTTCATCAATGCCTCTACAGGTGTAAGTCGATTGATATCAATAGCATTCAGCTTGCTTCGAATGTCTTCAAAAGTTTGGGAATGCGCATCAAAAATAGAGAGTTGTACCTGGGGTGCACTCATTTGTTTCAATACTTTTGTTGTAGATTCTTTGCCTTCTTCTTTAACGTGTTGCTGTTCTAATTGTGCCAAAATAGTATTGGCTCTATTAATCAATGAAATGGGCATGCCAGCCATGCGCGCCACCTGTATACCAAAACTATGCGTACTTCCGCCGGGAGCCATTTTGCGTAGAAAAATAATTTTATTACTGAGTTCTTTATGCGTAATATGGTAGTTCTTTACGTTTTCTAATCGATCTTCCAGTTCGTTTAATTCATGGTAATGCGTTGCAAATAAAGTCTTTGGTTTGAAGTTGCTGTTGTGAATAAATTCAACCATACTCCAAGCAATAGAAATTCCATCATAAGTGGCAGTGCCACGACCAATTTCATCCAATAAAATCAAACTACGAGTACTCATATTATTGATGATACTAGCCGTTTCATTCATCTCCACCATAAAAGTAGATTCCCCACCGCTTAAATTATCAGAAGCACCTACACGCGTAAATATTTTATCGGTCAATGGAATGGATGCCAGTGCTGCTGGTACAAAACTACCCATATGTGCCATGAGGGTAATAATGGCGGTCTGCCTCAATAAAGCACTCTTACCGCTCATATTTGGCCCTGTTAAAATAATTACTTGTTCATTTGCCGGATCAAGCTGTATATCGTTGGCTATATAACTCTCATCTGCTTCAAGGTTGCGTTCAATTACAGGGTGGCGGCCTTCTTTAATAACCAATTCCAAGCCTTCATGTAAGATTGGCTTTTTGTATTGATATTGCAAGGCAATTTCAGCAAAACAAAGCAGGCAATCAATGGTAGCTAGTGTATGTCCATTTACTTGTATGGGTGCTATAAAAGATTGAAGTGTATTTAATAGATCAGTAAAAATAGCAGTCTCTATGCTGAGTATTTTATCTTCCGCCCCAATAATTTTTTCTTCATATTCTTTAAGTTCAGGGGTAATATACCGCTCAGCATTGGTAAGTGTTTGCTTACGGATCCAATCTGCTGGCACTTTGTTTTTATGCGAATTGGTTACTTCTAAATAGTAGCCAAATACATTATTAAAACTCACTTTTAAGGAATGAATGCCAGTTCGTTCAGCCTCTCTTTGTTGTATGCTTACTAAATATTCTTTACCACCACTCGCAATTTTTCTGAGTTGATCTAATTCTTCATTCACATTTGCTCGAATGATTCCGCCTTTATTAATCAGAATGGGAGGAATGTCAACTACCTGTGCATTTATTTGTTCAACAATAGATTCACAGGCATTCAATACGTTACACAATTTTCGAAAGTAAGGGTTCTCTGCCTCCGCCAATAATACTTTTATGATGGCAGTTTGTTCCAGTCCCCTTGCCAGTTGTACAACTTCTCTAGGATTGATTTTTTTAAGGGGAATTTTACCCACCATTCTTTCAATATCACCACAAATTTTAATGGCTTGAGCCAGTTGCAGGTGCAGATCGGTATGCAATATGCTGAATTCAACTGCATCTAATCTCTCGTTAATTCTAGTGAGGTCTTTCAAAGGAAATGCCATCCATCGTTTCAGTAAACGGGCACCCATGGCACTCACTGTATGATCTATCACTTGCAAAAGACTGGTATGTTGATCTCCACCACTTGGCATTAATTCCAGGTTGCGGATGGTGAATCTATCCATCCATAAAAAATCTTCTCTTTCAATTCTTTGCAGGTGGGTAATATGCTGTAAGTTGGGATGCTCTGTTTCTTTCAGATAATACAGAATAGCACCTGCTGCAATAATGGCTTCTTTTAAGTCTTCTATACCAAACCCTTTAAGGGAGTGCGTTTGAAAGTGTTTGAGTAGACTCTCAGTTGCAAATGCTTCATCAAAAATCCAGCTCTCCATGGTATAAGTATAGAACTTACTGCCATAACTTTCTTTGAATTGCTTTTGATAGCTGCGCTGAAAAATAACTTCAGCGGGTTTCATGCTCTGCAATAATTTATCAATATACTCTTCATTACCCTGTGCTACAAAAAATTCTCCTGTAGAAATATCCATCAATGCAATACCCGTATATTTTTCTGTATAGTGTATGGCGGCTAAAAAATTATTGCTTTTATATTCCAGTAATTTATCACTGGTGGCCACACCCGGTGTTACCATTTCTGTAACGCCACGTTTAACGATACCCTTAACTGTTTTTGGATCTTCCAACTGATCACATATTGCTACTCGGTAGCCAGCTTTAACCAGTTTGTGCAAATAGGTGTCCAGAGAGTGATAAGGGAAGCCCGCCAATTCACTAGAAGATGCTGCGCCATTGTTTCTTTTAGTGAGTGTAATACCCAATACTTTCGAAGCAATAATGGCATCTTCTCCAAAGGTCTCGTAGAAGTCGCCGACCCTAAAAAGCAAAATTGCATCGGGATATTTTTGTTTGATAGCCCGGTGCTGTTGCATGAGTGGAGTGTCGTTGCCCGATTTTGCCATAGTTGACAAATATAGTGATGCACTTTAATCCCTAGCAATTGCTGCGCTTGATGTGGAAAAGTAAGGCGTAATTGAATAGATGGTTTTACCTTTGCCATATGCGTAAATGGACCATGCAGGAATTGGGTAGGAAAACCGTGGCCGATTTTAAAGAGGCGGGTAAAATACCCTTGGTGATTGTGTTAGACAATATAAGGAGCATGCACAATGTGGGGAGTGTTTTTAGAACAGCGGATGCTTTTTTAATTGAATCTATTTATTTGTGTGGGGTTACGCCCAAACCTCCGCATAGAGATATTCAAAAAACGGCTTTAGGTGCTACTGAAACGGTGGTATGGAATTATGCAGCAAGTAGCGTAGCCACTATTGAATTATTAAAGGAGCAGGGTTATACTGTTTTTGCGGTGGAACAAGCCGAAGGCAGTATTTCACTCCATCAGTTCCCCCAACAAACAGGTAAGCTAGCAGTAGTTTTTGGCAATGAAGTAGATGGGGTAAGTGATGAAGTGCTTGCATTGTGCGATGGTTGTATTGAAATTCCCCAGTTTGGATCAAAACATTCCTTAAATATTTCTGTCGCGGTTGGCATTGTGCTGTGGAAACTAGTAGAGGGCAGGTTTTGATGTATTTACGCTACTGATTTTTAACCCTAAATAAAAGCATTTGTCCACTTTTAAAAATTACCTCAGTCTCATAAAATTCTCCCATACCATTTTTGCAATGCCTTTTGCAATGATTGGATTTTTTATTGCTTTACCCCAATTGACCCTTCCTAAAGAAGCACTTGAACATGCTTTAGGGGAAGCATCCATGCGCAGATTAGTCTCCCCATTTATACTGGGTAAATTAGTATTGGTGATTATTTGTATGATTACCGCACGAAGCGCTGCTATGGCGTTTAATCGTTACCTCGACCGACGTTTTGATGCCCTCAATCCCCGAACTGCTATTCGGGAAATACCTGCTGGCATTGTATCTGCCAAGGGTGGACTGCTTTTTACAGTTATTTGTTCACTGTTGTTTATGACGACCACTTATTTTATTAATTCGCTTTGTTTCTATCTTTCACCCATTGCTTTATTCGTAGTTTTATTTTACAGTTATACCAAACGCTTTACAGCGCTTTGTCACCTTGTACTTGGAATTGGGCTCTCACTAGCACCTATTGGAGCCTATCTGGCAGTTACGGGTTCTTTTGCCCTATTGCCCATTATTTTTTCTTTGGCAGTCGTTTTTTGGGTAAGTGGGTTCGATATTATTTATGCCATGCAGGATACTGAATTCGATCAGCGCAATCAATTGTATTCAATACCCAGTAAGCTGGGTAAAAAGCGGGCATTAAGGGTTTCAGAATTGCTTCATTTGCTTAGTAGTGCTTGTATTATTGTAGGTGGGTTTTGGGGTTTATTCCATTGGTTGTACTGGTTGGGGGCATTGGTATTTATTGGAATGCTGGTTTACCAACATACACTGGTGAAACCCAATGATCTATCAAAAGTAAATATTGCTTTTATGACGGCGAATGGCATTGCCAGTATGGTATTTGGAATACTGGTGCTTGCTTCCTTATTTTTACAGTACGGTTGGTAATAAACTAAAAAATTGGCTAGAATTATTTGCATTGATTATGGTGGAAAAAGAACTGGATTGGCAGTAACCGATCCATTGCAGATTATTGCGACTGCATTAACCACCATCCCAACTAAGGAGCTAATTCCGTTTCTACAGAATTATTTTAAGCAAGAATCGGTTGAGTTAATACTAATAGGAGAGCCTTTGAATCTAAACAATACACCCACGCACGCAACTCCTTTGGTGAAAGCAGCTATTAGAAATTTAACAAAAATTTTTCCGCATATTCCCATTCAAACGGTGGACGAGAGATACAGCTCTAAAATGGCGCTAAGAGCCATGGTAGATATGGGAATGAAACAGAAGCAGCGGAGGGAGAAAGGCAATATTGACCAGATAGCTGCTACCATGATGTTACAAGAATACTTGCAAAATAGGTAGTTGATCCCTTGTTCATTGCCTGTTTCAAGGTAGTTTTGCAGCTTTATTAAAGCTTTTAAGATGATTCTTTCGATAGTAGCATATGGGGCACCAGTACTCAGAAAACTCAGTAAACCCATTGAAGCAGATTACCCCGATCTGGCTAAATTTTTAGAAGATATGTGGGAAACCATGTATTCTAGTAATGGGGTAGGACTGGCTGCACCCCAAGTAAATAAGGATATAAGGCTATTTGTGGTGGACTCTGAACAGATATTCGAAAATATGGACGAAGAAGAAAAAATCACTTATAACGATCGGCCAGGTATAAAAAAAGTATTCATTAACGCCCAAGTAGAATCAATTCAGGGTGAAGAATGGGCGTACAATGAAGGTTGCCTCAGCATTCCTAAAATAAGGGAAGATATTATGCGGGGAGAATCGGTAACCATCACTTATCTGGATGAAAATTTTAAACCGTATCGATCTACATTCTCTGGCATCACTGCTCGGGTAATTCTGCATGAGTATGATCATATAGAAGGCAAATTATTTATTGATTATCTTAAGCCATTGAGAAAAAAAATGTTGCAAGGAAAACTCAATGATATTAGTAAAGGCAAAGTGAAAGTAGATTATAAAATGAGTTTTGCTAAATGAGGTATTTGATATTTTTTAGTATTGCATTTTTTTTCGTCATCCAACTAGTGGCGCAGGATAGTTCTGTAGTGATAGATGAACAACGGTTTACTTTATCTGAAGTAGTGGTTCGAAATAATTTTGATTACAAGCGATTGTTGGCACAGATTAAAGAAGATACTACTTTTTATAAAGCGTTTAGAAATTTGCGCATACTTGGATTCAGCGCCTATAACGATATCCAGATGATGGATAAAAAAGGGAAAGTGCAAGCTTCATTGTCCAGTAAAACGCGACAAAATACATTAAACGGATGTAGGTCAATGGAAGTGTTGGAAGAGAAAGTAACGGGCGATTTTTATGATGCTAAAAAGAATTACAATTATACAACTCCTGAATTGTATGCCAGCCTATTTTTTACAAAGGGCAGTATTTGCGGAGAGAATAATATCGTAAAAGGTAGGGTACGCAATTTTGCCGATAAGCGGGGAATAGAAAAGCACAAAGAGCAATTAAAAATGCTCTTCTTTAATCCTGGAAAAAAAATTGCAGGCATACCTTTTATTGGGGATAAGCTTGATTTGTACGATGATAATGCGCATAAATTGTATAATTATAAATTAGATGTACAGGAGTATAAGGGGTCGCTTTGTTATGTTTTTTCCATTCTGCCCAAAGAAACATTGAGCTTCTTAAAAAAAGACCAAGTGGTGGTAGATCAAATGGTGACTTGGTTTGATATGCGTACAATGGAAGTGGTGGCCAGAAATTATTCCTTGAGTTATCAGGCAGGAGTTTATGATTTTGACGTGAGTATGGAAGTAGAAATGACGCGGATTAATAATTTAATAGTCCCTAAAACCTTGCGTTACAAAGGCGATTGGGATGTGGTTTTTAAGAAGCGTGAAAGGGCAATATTTACAGCTACATTATTTGATTTCAAACAATAAGGCGTATTAAAAAACAAAAAAGCACCCGAAAGTGCTTTTTATCAAGGAAGGGATTAAAAATCAAAAAATCTTATAAACCTAGTTTTCTACCTGGAAGGGTACGTGTTTTCTTATCGCTTTTATTTACATCGGTTAATTTAACAACCAATCTTACATCGGCAACACTGCCGTTTGTGGTGCCCGTTCCGACACGATAAATACTTTTATCGTATGGAATTTCAACGGTTCCATTGTCCCAATTAGATCCAGCAACAACATATCTTTCTTCACCTTCAGCAGGAACGAATAGTATGGAGTTTCCGTTCTCAAAACTTACACGAAGGCCGTATGCGTCAACCGATTCAATAATACCAGGCGTATGAGCGGGTATGATAATTTCATTAATCAATTTACCATTGATAAAGCGAACGGTACCAGAAGAAACTTCAGCTTTAGCGCTATCTAGAAAACGGGTAAGAACCAGTTTCTGATCAATATAAAATTGCACACGTTTAACATCAACCGTGTAAGCAGCCAAGCGCATTTGTAGTTCACGAGAGAATGCTACGTACTGACTTTTATCAATTGCCACAGCAGCATTAGTAGGTGGGGTGTATTCATTATTGGCATTTGGATTATTTTGGGGGGAGCTGCTTTTTAAATAACCTTTCGAGCTGGAACTATGTTTGCCGCCTGAACAGCTAACCAGTAAAATAACCCCCAATGAAATGATGCCTGTTGATAAACGAGACATAATAATAAATTTTTGATGTCAGATAAAATAAAATTCTCCGCCCAACGTTTAAGGTATATCCTTGGATAATTCCGTAAACGATTTGTATAACTTTTGGTTACACATAGTCATATTGGATTAATATGAGGGAATGTAAATCTCCTATTTTTTTTGTGTAAATTGAATTAAATTAAAAGAAGAATTGTTGTACATCGTTCCACTCTTCTTTAACTTTTATCTTTATTAAGTCTCATAAAAAGCTCAATACTAATCTATTGTGTAAATTTAATTCTCGCATTTTTTTGCTAAATACAATTGATTAGGGTGATTTTGTTTTAATAAAATCACTACAAGTTGGTATGGAATAAGGTCGATTTATTGCTGTAAATAGTAATTTTAATTACCGATTCGGGGAAAAACTGTGATGGAATTCTCAGCGGGTGGGTAAGATCAGTGTCTTTCCTTTTTTCCTGATTTTACTAGGTGTTTTGCCGTATCAGCTTCGGGACAGCTTCGGGGTTGGGGTGCTACAACCCGCGCTAGCAAAGGAAAACCCCGACCCACACTCGAACAAGTCCCGAACGAAACATCATTTGTAGTAGGTTAACTACAAATAAATCTTACTAAATACTACAATATAAATAAAAGTTAAAAGGGTAATATTGGAGTACAAAAATCCGTTCATGCCAGCCCTACAAAAAATCTACTTGAGCAGCTTGGTAATGATTGTATTGGTTATGCCGATATTGGGATTGCGGGGTCTTGATGCAGTTGGAGCGACTGCCAGTCGACAAAATAACCGCCAAATACGAGGCGATGGAAGCGAGTATCACCAAGGGCTTATTAAAGCAGTTGGGTAAGCTAGAAAAAAGAGAAACTTCCTTAAAAAAAGCAGTATTCCTAAAAGATTCCCTCAAAGCATCGGTCTTGTTCAGTGGCACTACGGCCAAACTAGCGCAGTTAACAGCGCAGGTAAAAAAACCAAGTGCTTATTTAAATAAAAAATTGGGTGGCAACTATATACCAATGGTAAAATGGGCGATTTTAAAGATGGCAGCAATGGCGGTGCCGATGATTATATGTATGATAACAACGGCAATTTAATAGCAGACCTCAACAAAAATATTACGGGCATAGCAGGAGCTACGGGCATACTGTATAATCATTTAGATAAGCCCGAACAAATAAAGATAGCGGGTAAGGGCATCATTAAAATAGTGTATGATGCAGATGGTAATAAACTCGAGCGCAGTTATACCCCTGAAGGAGGAGTTACCAAAACCACCAGTTATATCAACCAATTTGTGTACGAATCAAATACCTTACAGTATATACAAATGGAAGAAGGGAGGGTAAGGTTGCTCACCCCCCAAGCACAGAACAATGGATATGAAACGGTGGGTATAGATGGGGCATTAAGCATGCCCGATGGGAAGAAAGGAGTATGGGATTATTATATAAGAGACTACCAGCAAAATGTGCGGATGGTTTTAACCGATGAAACGCATTTTAGCAGTGGAACAGCCACCATGGAAACGGGTAGGGCTGTTATAGAAGAGCCAGTATTTGGACAAACAGGAGGCGCCAATGAACTAGGCCAAACAAGGTATGCAGTAACGACTATACCTGGTCAGCAGAGTGGCAATGGCTGGAACAATGGGAGTATAGGCAATAGTGTGAGTAGGTTGAGTAAGCTCACCAATAAAGTAGGTCCGAATAGTTTATTAAAGGTAATGGCGGGCGATGAGTTAAGTGCTACTACGCAGTATTTTTACAAGAGTGCGGTAAGCAATAGCAGTGGCACGAATCAGTTGGCAACTGATGTACTGTCATCCTTACTACAAGCGATATCAGGAGGAGCTGCTACGAGTGGTATTACCAAAACATCGGCCGCAAATATAACGGGACAGTTATCGGGTAATATACCTTTTGTGAATGCGACCAATCCGCAGTCAGGGGCAACAGACAATATCCCCAAATCGTATTTAAGTGTATTGTTTTTCGATGAAAGATTTAATTTTGTGGGGGAGGGTAGTACGAGCCAAAGGGTGGCAGGAGCGGATAATAGCAATGCGGCACTAACGTTGGCAAATATAAAAGCACCAAAAAACGGATATGCGTATATTTATGTAAGTAATGAGAGTGATGAATGGGTATATTTCGATAATTTTAAAGTAGGGCATACAAGGGGGCGGATAATAGAAGAGAATCATTACTATGCTTATGGTTTGAAGATAGTAGGCATCAGCAGTAGAAAACTCGATACAGGTTTAGAAGGTTCTTTGAAGAATGAATATGGCTACAACGATAAGGAGTTGTGTGAAGAAGGGGAGCTGAACTGGTTGGATTATGGGTTTAGGAATTATGATGCGCAGATCGGAAGATTTTTGCAGATAGATCCGTTGGCA
>RDZY01000031.1 GCA_004294135.1 Sphingobacteriia bacterium | reverse complement strand
GGTAAGGCGTGTCGGATTTTAAGGATCAGTAGAAGTAGTTTGCATTATCAATCATTAAAGGATGATGAGTGGGTAATCAATCGGTTAGAAACACTCGCAAAGGATCATCCAATAGAGGGTTTTTGGAAGTGCTATGGCCGCATCAGAAATGCAGGTGATATTGTTAATCACAAGCGGTTGCACCGCATTTATAAACAAATGAAATTACCGTTACGTCGTAAAGTAAAGAAGCGTTTACCAGCAAGAGTTAAAGAACCACTAGAAGTACCACAAGCATTTACGCAAACATGGAGTATCGATTTTATGAGTGATGCATTGAGTAATGGAACGAAGTTCAGGACCTTTAATGTAATTGATGATTATAACCGCGAAGTATTGTTTATTGAAAATGATTATTCACTAAAGAGTAGTCGTGTAATTTGGGTGCTAAAGCATTTAATTAATCGGTATGGAAAACCACAAAAAATAAGAATGGATAATGGGCCTGAGTTTGTGGCTAAATTAGCTACTTCATGGAGTGAAGCAAATAAAATTGAGTTTAAAATAAAAGAAAAAGCGCTACCTTTAAATCGTACTGAAAATGGGGAGCCTACAGTAGCAATAGCTAATAAGCATAATAATGCTTCAACTATAAATCTTCCTTTGCCTAAAAAACTTAACCAACTCCATGTATGAAACCAAGCGAAAATAGTATCAAACACTTTTCGTTTGTTATCCATTGCAAATGCAAAACGATCTTGTGCTGTTTCTACATATATTCTTATTCCATCTGATCTGTCAAAACTTACTTTATGGGCAGGTAATAACCTGTTTATATTTTTATAATCTTCGTTATAATTCTCAATAAATTCCGTTGATATTACTCTTGCGCCACTGGTATCATTCATAACAGATGAGGTAGTATTTGCACAACAGTCGTGTATTGTTTCCGCTTCTTTTTGTGGGTCTTGAGTCATTACTGCATTTGTACTTGCTAATAATCGATTTTCATCTTTTTTTACTCCTTGTAAAAATTGTTTAGCAATATATCGAGCATACAAATCGTCGCCATTTTTTAAGGGCTTACCCGTTTGTGTACTTAAGTATTGCAATACTTTATTATTAGGCAATTGTATTTGGTAAAAATAATTGCCCGCCATTTGTACTATTCTAAAATTGGCAATTGTGGCTACTTGGTTTTGCGCTAATGCAGTTTGTAATGGTAATTTTATTTTACTGCTATCTACTATTTGTGGCGGCAAAAACTGTGTGCCAACCTTTGGTCGAAAGGAAGTCATTATAGGGTGCATAAAGCCACTTATTGCCCACAATAAAACAGGTATGGAAATTATTAAGCTTGTGGTGCGATGCCATTTGTAAATATTTTTTCGTAACATTTTTGATATTTAAAAGTATGACACTCTTATAAAAATTGTCCTAAAAAGTACAAGCTATATAAGCGTGTCATGCCAATGAAGTGATTAATGAATTACAACTGTGTTTAAATTTATTTTTTTCCAACTAAATTGTACTGTACACCAAACACAAAAGTTCTAGGAGTGCCAGAATTAAAAGTAGTACGGTCAGTAGCATTATTACCTCTGGATGCAGAATTAGCAAATAGTTCGTTCGTTATATTCATAATATTTGAATATAGCTCAATGCCTTTCCATTTGTACCCTACTCTAAAATTCAAAAGGTTGTAACCCTCATATTTTACTGTATTAATTTGGTTTTGATACCAACTTGAAACGTACTGCCATTCTAAAGAGGTACGGAAATTTTTAAACCATTTTGGATAATAAGTAAATTCCGTATTCCAGCTCCATCTAGGAGAGCTGGGCATTTCTAAACCTTGAAGATTTTTATATTTATCAGCTGGGTTTTTACTTAATTCAAAATCTTCAAAACGGTGTAATGCTGTTGTTCCACCAAATCTAAACCAAAACTGCTCGTTTGGTTTAGCTGTAATTCCAAATTCTATTCCTCTGTGTAGTGTTTTCCCTGCTGATTGATAATCAAAGGAATTATCAGGTTGGCGAATATTTAGTAACTCATTTTGCCCATCCATTTGGTATAGGGTTACATCAACATAAATCTTATTTTTTAATAGTGAAACCCAACCTCCAATTTCATAGTTATTAAAATATGCAGGGTTTAAGTTAGTATAAAATTGAACTGGGGTTGTGTTAGGTTTTGGTCTAAAGATGGCTGTTAAAGATGGAGGAGAAAATCCTTGAGAATAATTAGCATACAAACATGTCCCCTTGCCTAAATCATAAGTAGCACCCAACTTAGGTGTAAATCTCTGATAGGTAATATTACCGGTTGTTGCATTTACGTTGTTTATATAATCCAAATCCATAACGTCATATCTGCCACCAATTGAAAAGCGTAGTTTTGCCAACGGCTCAAAGTCATATTGTAAATAGACCGCATAATTTTTGATGTTTCCATTATAGTTAGCTATTGGTAATTCTGGTCGTTCCTTATCAATTGTATATTTTTCCACAAACTTATTAGTTGGGTCAAGTTCTGCATTTAAATCAATTCTATATGACCAGTAATCGTTTTTGGAGATATCTATTACACCTCCAACAATAAGTTTAGATTTCAGAAAATCAAATTTTTGACTATGTTGAGCTATCGCACCATAACTTTCAAAATTATTTGAGTTAATTTCACCTCTTGCCTTTTTAGGGTCATTAGTAGTACTAGGAGTTGGATTCCACCTTATGCCATAACTAGGATTTTGACCATGTTTATTATTGCGTTGGAAGAAAGTAATAAATGATTTTGAATTGCTGTTCCAATCATGCTCCAGAGTTAAACGAGTACGGGTAGCATTTGATTTTCTATATGTAAAATCTGATGTACTTAAATATTTTCGACTATAAAATGCAGTACTATCCACACTACCTGACATTTGTGAGTAATACTTCCCGTAAATGAAATTTCCAATAACACGTGTTTTCTCAGTAAAATTATATTCGAGCCTGGCATTGATAGATGTTTTATCATAGTCGGAATTAGCCATCCAAGAATTGGTTTGTTGGCTGCTTAAACCTCCAATGTAAAAACCAAACTTTTTAATCTTACTACCTGCTCCAAATTGAATCCTGCGAAAACCCCAGTTATCAAATTGAACCCCAACTTTTGCAGTTGGAACTAATGTGGGCTTTTGCATAATGAAATTAATAGCACCCCCTACAGCTTCGGGGCCATAAATTGAAGAAACTGGTCCTTTAACAACTTCAATACTACTTATAGCAAATTGATTAATCTCCAAGAGAGCATTGTGATTAAAAATTCCTAAAGGTCTGATAGGTATACCATCTTCCATGTAAAGGTAATAGGCACTTGTACCCATAGGTTGGCGAATAGCCATGCCATGTTGCTCGTTATTATAACTTGGCATAATAACACCTGGAGTTTTATTGATTAGTTCAAAAACCATATTTGCTTTTGATTCATCAATTAATTTAGCTGATAACTTAGAAATAGCTATGGGGCTTTGGGTTCTAAGGCCAGCCACTCTATTGGCTGTAATTATAACTGATTGTAATTGTTGTGTATTTGGGCTGAGAGAAATTACTAATTCTGCTTTACTAACTACTACCAGTGTTTGATATCCAATATAAGAAATCTTTAGTGAGTCTGCAGTATTTGTTGTTGAAATACTGAATTCTCCTTCACTATTACTTGTTGTTGATTGTAAACCAAAAACTGATTGAATTGAAGCCCCTATTATAGGTTCTTTGGTTTCATTATCTAAAATTTTACCTTTGATTATTTGGGCTTGCAAATTTATGTGTAAAAATGTTGCAAGCATTGTATATATAAGTTGTTTCATTATTTGTTATTTAAAAAATGTTTTGTAAGCTGTATAAGTCATTAAAGAAATTAAAACGATAAGGATGGCTGTAACGAAATACCTACTACGATTATATGCAGTAGCACGTTCAGCATCATTTTTAAAATGCTGTACCATAAAAATAAGTTTGGCTTAAAAATAAAATACCTGTGTATGGTGCTTTAAACCTTCGGTGGTTGGAAAATCGATTTGGTACAGTTGTATGTATAACTATCTGTTACGTGTGAAAACAACTGGTTAGAGATTGCTATATTGTAGCTTCTACAAACTATCGCAAAAAAAGATTTTGAGGAAAGAATAACTTCGCCTTTGTTTTCGCCTTTTCTTTCTGGTTTTTCTTGGTCTTTCTTTTCTTCTTCTTGCAACTTTTTCATCATTTGGCATTTACCGTTACAGTGCATTTTGGGCTTTGCCTTGTTAACACAATTCTTTGCGTATTTTGATGTGTTGGTATAATAGTCAGCCATAACAAATGACTTACTGAATGTTTGAACAAGTAAAGCTGCAAAAAAAATAATTGCAGTTATGTATCTATATATTATGTCTAATTTCAAGATTTTGCAAAGATATACTCAAATAATTAAAATATGAAAGCTTCTGTAAAATAGAGAAACACACTTCTAGGATGAATTAGCTGTTTACGCCTGATATATTTACTAAAGAAATGAATAATTGCAGTTTTTAAAATATTTTTTTACGAGAAGAATACTACCGCTAGTTTATAAAAGTGGATAGCAATTTTCAATGAAAATTCTATTGTTGCAACTTGCATTAAATGAATTATTACTGAAGCAACAAAAAAGTTCTTTGCTCTATTTTCGTCAACATGAATAAAAAAGTAGATTTAAAAATTCCAAAAATTATTAATGGGGAGGGGTCCGAAGATCAATGCGAATAAAAACAATTCCTTTAATTCAGCTATATCTTAAAAGTATTCAATAGTAATTAGCAATAATATATATTGGATTAGAGCTCCAAAGCTTTTTAATTCTATCTTCACAAATATGACAAGCATAACTTTCCAAGACCTCAACCTTAATACTGCTTTATTTTCCGCCCTAGATGATTTGGGATTTATATACCCAACTACCATACAACACAAGGTTTTTCCTATTGCCATGTCTGGTAAAGATATTTGTGGTATTGCCCAAACGGGTACAGGTAAAACCATCGCCTATTTATTGCCTTGCTTGAAACAATGGAAATTCAATAAGAACAAAGACCCCCAAGTATTGATTGTTGTTCCAACCAGAGAATTGGTTGCACAAGTGGTGGAAGACATTAAAAAACTGTCTCCTTATATGAGTTTGATTGTAAAGGGAATTTATGGTGGTGTAAACATCAATACCCAAGCGCTTGAATTAGAGAAAGAGGGCGTTGATATTTTAGTGGCTACACCCGGTAGATTATTTGACCTTGCTATGAATGGATCTTTTAAAACCAAATTCATAAAAAAATTGGTGATAGATGAAGTGGATGAAATGCTGAATTTGGGCTTTCGGACCCAATTAAAAAACATCATGGATCTTTTGCCACAGAAAAGGCAAAACCTTATGTTTTCTGCTACCATTACAGAAGAAGTAGAAGCACTGATGGACTCTTATTTTAATGAACCCGTAAGAGTAGAAGCAGCACCCACTGGAACCCCACTCGAGAATATTGAACAAACGAATTATATTGTCCCTAACTTTTATACAAAAGTAAATTTGTTAGAATTATTGTTATTGAATGATGCTTCAATGACGAAAGTATTGGTATTTGCAGCCACTAAAAAACTGGCCGACCAACTTTATGAACAATTGGAACCTTCATTTTCAGGTAGGGTTGGAATCATACATTCCAATAAAGAACAAAATCATCGTTTCAATACCGTTAAACAATTCAAAGAAGGTAATTATCGCTTTTTAATTGCCACCGATATTGTTGCTCGTGGGATAGATATTGCTGAAGTATCACACGTAATAAATTTTGATACGCCCGATATTCCCGAAAACTATATTCACAGAATAGGCAGAACGGGCAGGGCAGATAAAAAAGGGATCTCCATTACTTTTACGAGTCCTAGTGAAGCTCCCCATAAAGATGCTATTGAACAGTTGATGAAATATACAATTGCGATACTTCCGCTTCCTGCGGACTTGTTGATTTCTACAGAATTAACAGAAGATGAGAAGCCCAAAGTGTATATGAAAATACCCTATGTAAAAATTAAAAAGAAAACGGATGCTGGTGCTGCATTTCATGAAAAATCAGCAAAAAATAGCAAGCACAATATAAAAACCAGTCGCAAAGATGAGATGAAGAAAAAGTATAAAAAACCGATTAAAAGAGCGGCTAAAAAATAATTATTAGCTCCATTTCATCCCTCATAATCTGCATCAGTTGCTCATCTCAATGCAATAAAAAAACCATTTTTCAAATAAATATGTGAATGATACAACCATTACCCTAAATTGTGTGATATTCCTAAGATGATTAAAAACGCAACTTCTCAGGAATTGATGAATGCATTAAAAACTCATCTTGCAGAAACCGAAAACCAAGTTATCAGATTAGTTGATGTTTTTGAATCAATTAACAAGAAAGCTGTTGCAAAAAAATGCGAAGCTATAGATGGTTTAATTAGAGAATCTGTTGAAATAATGGAATTGTGCCAAGCAGGTGCTATATAGTACAAAAAATTGGCGGTGGTTGTTTAAGCACAATAATAGTTTTTGTAGTTATCTGGGTGCTACTAAAATATTGTTGACTTAAATTCCCGCCCCACCAAAATAACCCTGTAATACTTTCGGTAACACAATTCCACTTTCAGTTTGATTGTTCTCTAATAAACACGCCACTATACGTGGTAATGCCAGCGCACTGCCATTAAGCGTGTGAACCAATTGCGTTTTTCCATCTGCCCCTTTAAAACGGCACTTCAATCTATTAGATTGAAAACTTTCAAAATTACTCACACTGCTCACTTCTAGCCAACGCTGCTGCGCAGCGCTGTACACTTCAAAATCGTAAGTAATGGCACTTGCAAATCCCATATCACCTCCACACAACCGAAGTATTCGATATGGCAATTCCAAACGCTGTAATAATTTTTCTACATGCACTACCATCTCTTCCAACACTTCATAACTTTTTTCGGGATGCACAATCTGTATAATCTCTACCTTCTCAAATTGATGCACCCTATTTAATCCCCGCACTTCTTTTCCATAACTACCCGCCTCCCTTCTAAAACATGGAGAATAGGCTGTCATCTTCACCGGAAAATCGCTCTCTTTTAATATCGTATCTCGGTACACATTGGTAACCGGTACTTCGGCCGTAGGTATCAAATACAAGTTATCTTCTGTTGCGTGGTACATCTGTCCCTCTTTATCGGGTAATTGCCCCGTTGCATAAGCCGATTCTGCATTTACCATAAAAGGAGGGAGGTATTCGGTATAACCGGCCGCAGTATTAAAATCGAGGAAAAATTGAATCAATGAACGCTGCAATTTGGCACCCTTACCAATATATACCGGAAAGCCACTTCCCGTAATTTTATTGCCCAACTCAAAATTAATTAGGTTGTAGCGGGTAGCTAACTCCCAATGTGGCACCGCATCTGCTCCCAATACTGGTATAGCTCCACCTGTTCTTACGATTTCATTTTCTTCGGGAGTTTTACCTTCTGGCACTTCATCTGCCGGTAAATTGGGTAATAATATCAATGTATCAACCAATTGCTTTTCGGTTTCTACCATGCTTTCTCTCAATGGCTCTAACTCCAATTTCCAAGCTGTTACCTGCATTTTTATCGCTTCGGCTCCTGCTTTATCGCCTTTGCCCATCATCATTCCTATCTCTTTTGATGCAGTATTTATTTTTGACTGTATTTCGTCGTAACCTGCCTGTATTTTCTTACGAGCATCATCTAACCCAATAATACGGTCGACCAACTCTGGCTGCTTAAAATTTTTCTTCTTCAGTTGCTGCTTCACCCGCTCTGGGGCTGCTTTCAATACACTCACCTGTAACATAGTACCAATTTTGCTGCAAATATACCTTTTGCAGGTTGATCATGGCATTCTCACAGTGTTTACCTTTGCAGTTATGTTTATAACAGACGACTTACAACAACGCTGGTGGGCTCTTGAAGCCAAATTGGTAGAACGTTTTGGTAAAAAGCCCGACCTCGAAGCTATTTTATTCTTAATTGGATTGCAAGAAACTGATTTTAACGCTGAAAAAATTTCCAAAGAACAAAAACAAGACCTTATGCACGTTGCTATATGTACCGTGCTGGCTCAAAGCGGCTACTATTTGGTAGAAGGCAAGGATGATGAGGGCTGGCCTCATTTTCAACAATTGAAACAACTACCCGATATGAGTACACCTGAACAGGAAAGTTTTATTAAAGACCATGTACTGCTTTATTTTGATCAGCAGGACTTCTAAGAAGCTGTTTGAGTTATTTGTTTAGAATAGATTATGGCTATATTTAATTTTCTCTCATTGTTTTTTATTCAATATTTGCATTAATAAAACAACGCTTTATGAATTTTCCTGAAGAACTACACTACACCAAAGACCATGAATGGATTAAATTGGAAGGCAATATCGCCACCATCGGTATTACCGATTTTGCCCAACATGAATTAGGTGATATTGTTTATGTTGATGTGAATACCGTTGGCAAAACACTTGCCGCCGAAGAAATTTTTGGTACAGTTGAAGCTGTTAAAACAGTGAGCGACCTTTTCTTACCCGTTCATGGAACCGTAACAGAAGTGAACGACCTGCTGAATAAACAACCTGAATTGGTAAATACAGATCCTTATGGTGATGGTTGGATGATTAAAATGACGGTAACCGATATTGCATCTGTTGCTGCCCTTTTGTCTAAAAACGCCTACGCAGATCTGGTTGGATAATTCTTAGTAGTTTAAAATACCCAAGCCATCTTCTTTGGAACTACCACAAAAATACAGCGAACAAGAACTTGTATGGTTGTTAAAGCAACGAAATGAGCAAGCATACAGCTACCTGTATGACCATTATTCTGGTGCCTTATTCAGTATCATTTTGTCTATTGTTAAAGAAGAAGAATTGGCAACTGATGTTTTGCAAGAAGTATTCATTAAAATTTGGCGACAAATTAGCCTATATGATACCACTAAAGGGCGTTTGTATACTTGGATGCTGAATGTTGCCAGAAATACTTCCATTGATGCTATTAGAAGCAAGGGTGTTAAAAATAGTCGCCAAAACCAAGAACTCACCGAAAACGTATATGAACAAGCTGGATCGGCTGAAATGAAAACCGATGCAATTGGACTCAGGAAACTTGTTCATACACTTAAAGATGAATGGAAGATTTTAATAGAATTGTCTTATTTTGAAGGATATACACAAGATGAAATGGCCAAAATGCTGAATATTCCCCTCGGTACAGTTAAAACCCGTCTCCGAAGTGGCTTGGCAGCTTTAAGTAAAATCATTAAACCATAAAGTGAATACGCAGGAATATATAGAAAGTGGCATCATTGAAACCTATGTTTTAGGCATGACCGATGCAATTGAATCTGCTGAATTAGAGCAGTACTGCCGAGAATATCCCGACATCAAGCTTGCTGTAACTGCTTTTGAAGCAACTCTTGAACAGCACGCACTACTCAATCCTATAAACCCTCCTTCTACCATTAAAGTCCAATTGTTTGAGTCGCTAAAAGATGAATTTGTTCACCCAGTTTTCATGTCTGCCCCCACTAAGCAGTCTGCTAAGGTTTTTGATATTAAACCCTTTCTCAAATATATAGCCGCAGCTTCCATCATACTGCTTGTAATAAGTGGTGCTATGAACCTGTATCTCTACACTAAACTATCTAATAGTTCAGCCCAATACCAAGCCATTTTAGTAGAAAAAACAAGCCTTCAGGCCAATAACCAGTTAATTCAAGCCAAGGCACTCGATTTGTTTAACAGCATGCAAATGATGACCGATCCCAACATGCTTAAAGTTTCCATGCCCGGTATGCCCGGCAAAGAAAAAAATTATGCCACCATTTTTTGGGATACTAAGTCTAAAGATGTTTATATTCTTCCCAATAAATTACCCCAACCTACGCTAGGCAAACAATACCAATTATGGGCCATGGTGGATGGTAAAGCCGTTGATGCTGGTATGATTGGTGACTGTGCTGGTTTGTGCAAAATGAAAAATATTCCCAGTGCTACTATGTTTGCCGTTACCCTAGAAAAAAAGGGTGGAAGTAGCATTCCTACCATAACAGAAATGTATCTTGCTGGTAAAGTAAGCTAGATTTATTCGGTTACTTACCAAATACATTTATCTTTATACTGCATTACTATAGATTATGAATATCGAACATATTAAAAAAATACTGGGACTTAAAAAAGCAGTTATCTCTCTCGAAAACAAGATATTCAATCTGATTTCGTTTTTGATATTCATAACCATGACCATTAACTTGGTTACCAACTTTGCCCTCGGCAGAAATAACCTATTTCTTACCCTTATTTTATTATTGGTTGTTACCTCTTTTTATTTCTTTTATATTTCTAGGTACAAAGACAGATTTATTCCAATGGGTGTTTTATACATCGCCTTCTGTATGTTGTTTTTTGTTCCCATTTGGTTCACCAACGGCGGTATTGAAGGGCCTACAAAATCGGCATACTTAATGATTGTGGTTGCCGCCATGATGATTCTCCCCAAAAAATTCCATTCTTTTTTTATAGGCGTTACCATGCTTATTTTATTAAGCCTATTTTTTTTAGAATCAAAATATCCGCATTGGGTTATTCCTTATGGCTCGCAAGAAATTAAACAGATTGATCTGGTAATTACAACACTATTATACTTGATTGTTATTTCTATCAGTGTAAGTCTCTATAAAAGAACTTATGATATTGATCGCAACAGCTTAATTAAAAAATCGATTGACCTAGAAGAGTCCCGCGAATACCTTTCTGAAACCAAACTACAAGCCGAAGAAGCCACCAAGGCAAAGTCGAGGTTTTTAGCCAATATGAGCCACGAAATTAGAACCCCCCTCAATGGTATTATTGGAACCATTGACTTATTGCAACATACCCGGCTTTCTGCTGAACAAGAAGAGCTGATGCTTTCCCTAAAATCGAGCAGCACACACTTATTAGAAATTGTAAATGATGTGCTTGATATTTCTAAAATTGAAGCCGATAAACTCGAATTATTTGAGGGTCCTTGTAACTTAAATACAATTGTTCAACAGGTAATGGCTATTAATACACCCAGAATAAGTGGACTCAAAAAAAATATTGCCCTCACTGCTGCTGTCGATAAAAATGTAGAAGCTGAAATCATTGCCGATGAAAGCAGAATTAAACAAATTTTAATTAACCTAGTAGGCAATGCCATTAAGTTTACTGAAAATGGTAGTATTGCCCTTACTGTATCTGCTACCCTAATTGATGAATCTTTACAAGAACTAAATTTCGAAGTAAAAGACACAGGCATCGGTATTAGCGAACAAAATATTGACACCCTCTTTGTTCCATTTACACAAATTGATAGTACGGCTACTCGTAAACACAGCGGCACTGGTCTTGGCCTTTCAATCTGTAGAAAAATTATTGAAGAGATGGGCGGACGTATATGGATTGAAAGTGAGTTGGACAAAGGTTCTTCCTTTAAATTTATTATACCTGTTCAAATAAACTTGGTGAGAAAAAATCAGCAAGCCCCTACGCTACAAGTCAATACCATTGCCAGTTCCGAACTAAAACACTTAAGCATTCTTGTGGCAGAAGACAATGGCATGAACCAACTACTTGCAACAAAAATGTTCAAAAAAATTGGCTACACCATTGAAATAGCCAATAATGGTAAGGAGGCAGTTGAAATGGTTGGTAAGAAGAAATACGACTTGGTTTTTATGGACATTCATATGCCTGAAATGGATGGGCTGGAAGCTACTTCAACAATCTTACAAAATACAGCCAATAGCGAATCCCCCATCATCATAGCAATGACCGCAAATGCAGTAAAAGAAGCGGAGACTGAATACTTAAATGCAGGCATGAAAGATATTGTAACCAAACCATTCACTATTGAACAACTTAGAAAAGTTTTGGAAAAATGGACGGCTTAAGTCGCTCTTATTTTTTAGTATACTCCTCACAAGTCTCGTATTGTTTACACTCCCTGGAAGCAAAGTGCCAACTATTTCATGGCTGAATATTCCGCATCTGGATAAAATTATTCACAACATTATTTTCTTTTCTCTTTCTACCAGTTTATATATTTGGCTTGCTGCTGCTTTTCCACCAATTAAAAAAAAGGGCGTGATTGTAATGATACTTATACTGGTTGGATATGGTATAGCGATAGAATTTATACAGGATAATTTAATTGAAGGCCGCTCTTTTGAGATCAAAGATATTTTGGCTGATACAAGTGGATGCCTCATTTTTTTTATCTGCTATTTGATATATAGGCGTTGCTAAAAAAAAGTTGGCCCCTGTGGAAACAGGGGCCGCAACCAAAACTAACTGCTTATGAGAAAATTGTTATTTGCTTATTTATAATTACTATTTCAAACCTCGTGCCGCAATCATTATAGAATTTGTTAATTTAAATTTCAACACATCTAAATCTCTTTAATTACTACTACCTCATAAAGTTCAGCATAATTTTTTGAATAAAACATCAATTTACTAATAATAAATTGTTAAAGGAAGCAGGAATTGGCTTTAAGACCTTGGTTTTAGCCATAAATCGTATTTTTGACAATTATATGCCATATTTTAACTGGAACGACAGCAGCAATTTTTTATCTAAAATAACTTTTAGACGGCTTTTCAATGCCCTAAAAGTGTACTCGAGTTATCAACTTTCGAGAATGATCGGTAAACCCATACAGTGGGGATACCCTATTTCTATTTCCTTTGAACCCACCACTTCCTGCAATCTTAAGTGCCCCGAATGTCCCAGCGGGTTAAGGGAATTTACCCGCCCCACAGGAATGCTACAAAAAGATTTTTTTCAAGAAACCATCAACGATATTTATAAAGACCTGCTCTACCTTATTTTTTATTTTCAGGGTGAACCATACCTAAACCCTAATTTTCTGGATATGGTGCTTTATGCCCATCAAAAAGGTATTTATACCGCCACTTCTACCAATGCACACTACCTTACTGAAGAAAAAGCTAAAAAAACAGTTGAGAGTGGGTTAGATCGACTCATCATTTCAATAGATGGTACTACCCAAGATGTTTATGAACAGTATCGTGTGGGTGGCAAATTGGAAAAAGTACTCGAAGGTGCCCGAAATATTGTGAAGTGGAAAAAAGCATTGAACAGCAAGACTCCTTTTATATTCTTCCAATTCTTAGTAGTAAAACCCAACGAACACCAAATTGAACAAGTGAAACAACTGGGCAAAGAAATAGGGGTAGACCAAGTGCGGTTTAAAACCGCACAGGTATACGACTATGAAAATGATCCCAACCAACTCATTCCTACCAACAACAAATACAGTCGCTATAAAAAAGATGCAAGTGGCAATATGAAAGTAAAAAGTGGCTTAAATAATTATTGCTGGAAGCTTTGGCACGCCAATGTAATTACTTGGGATGGAATAGTAGTACCTTGTTGCTTTGACAAAGATGCCACGCACCAATTGGGCAATCTAAAAACCCAATCCTTTAAAGAAACTTGGCATAACCCTAACTACCAGCAGTTCAGGAAGGAATTAATGACCAGTAGAAAAAATATTGATATATGCGCTAATTGCAGTGAAGGACTAAGTGTTTGGGAAGATTGATGGATTTTAAATAGACTAATTCACTCACCATTATGGGAATTGAAAAAGATATTCAACAAAAACAATTTAGAACTATTTACCAAAAATTAACGGTAAATCTGATCTATTCAACCAACTGGTTGCTAGAACAAGTTAAACTGTTTTTGCAAGAAGAAGATATCACTTCTCAACAATACAATATACTCCGCATTCTTAGGGGAAGTAAAATTCCACTCAGCACCCTACAAATTAGAGAACGGATGCTCGATAAAATGAGTGATACCAGCAGAATAGTTCAGAGATTGCTGAAAAAAGGACTGGTAGAAAAAAAAATATGTATCGCAGATAAAAGATTGGTGGATATTAAAATTTCAGCAACAGGTTTAGCGTTATTGAGTAGGATGGACGAAAAAAACGAACAACTAGATCAAATTTTGTCGGAACTATCATCAGATGAAGCGACTATTCTGAGTGATTTACTCGATAAAATGCGCTGTAAAGTCCCAACACCATAAACCAATATATTACATGAAAAACCCTATTAAATCTATTTTTGCACTAGCTTTTATACTATGGGCACCAAGGCTTCAAGCCCAACAAAGTCCCAACTACGAATTCAGAGGGGTATGGGTAGCCAGTGTAGAAAATATTGATTGGCCCGCAAAAAGAAACTTATCAGTTGCAGAACAAAAATCATCTTTTATTCGGTTATTAGATTTGCATCAATCCAATGGAATGAATGCAATTGTAATGCAGGTAAGGCCTTCGGGTGATGCACTTTATCCTTCGCAGTATGAACCTTGGAGTGAATACTTAACGGGCAAGCAAGGTTTACCTCCTACGCCTTATTACGATCCGCTGGAATTTATGATAATTGAAACCCATAAACGAGGCATGGAATTTCATGCATGGCTGAATCCATATAGGGCGGTATTCAATATTTTTAAATCGTCTGTTTCTCCTTCACATATCACCAAAATTCATCCTGAATGGTTTTTGGTGTACGGCGATAAAAAATATTTTAATCCTGGCTTACCAGCTGTGCGAGAACATACGGTTAGGGTAGTTAAAGATTTGGTGAATAGATACGATATTGATGCGATTCATATGGACGACTATTTTTATCCCTACAGAATTGCGGGTAAAGAATTTCCCGATCAAGCCAGCTTTGAACAATATGGCGGCGGTTTAAAAAAAGACGATTGGAGAAGAAGTAATTGTGATAGTATTATTGTTCAGTTGCAACACGCCATACATAGTACCAACCCAAGGGTAAAATTTGGTATCAGCCCCTTTGGCGTATGGAGAAATAAAAGTCAAGACCCAATGGGTAGTAATACCAAAGCGGGACAAACCAATTATGATGATCTATACGCCGATATTTTATTGTGGCTAAAAAAGGGATGGATTGATTATGTAACACCTCAGCTTTATTGGGAGCGTGGCCATAAATTAGCCGATTATGATGTCTTATTAAAATGGTGGAATGAAAATGGATATGGAAAACATATTTATATAGGTATGGGCATTTATCGTGCGGGAAGTAATGACGCATGGAAAGATAAAAACCAAATTCCATATCAAATACAGGAGCTGCGAAATTTTCACACAACGCAAGGAAGTATTTATTTCAGCAGTAAGATTTTTGAAAAAAATCCGAATGGATGGAATGATAGTTTGAGAACCAATTATTACCGCTATCCTGCATTGGTACCTCCTATGGCTTGGCTAAATAATGATGCACCAGAGCAACCGGTATTGGAGAAAAAATCGATGAAAGAAATTGAAGCTACTTATAACGGAACCCTCGGCATTAAAGGGTTTGGGATTTTTGTATTGGCGAGAGATCAGGAAATAAAATTCATTAATAGTCAACTCGTACAACTCATTATAACCGATAAAACAGCGTTGATAGACCTCACTAAAATTCCAGCAGCAACAGGCAATCGCATTTGCATTGCTACCATTGATATTAACAATAACGTAAGTGCGTTGATGGAATTAAATTAAAGCAATATGGCAGGGAGTATTTTATTAATTGATGATGAAGATAACCTGCGAAAATTATTAAGTCGCATCATTCAACTAGAAGGCTTTACTGTTTACGAAGCTGCAACACTAAAAGCAGGTTGGAAAATAGCCGAGAAAGAGTGTATTGATGTAGTACTCTGTGATGTGAAATTACCCGACGGCAGTGGGGTAGATTTTATAGTGCCATTTAAAATGAAGCATCCCCTTGCTGAAGTTATTTTATTAACTGCTTATGGCAATATTTCTGATGGAGTAACTGCTATTAAGCAAGGTGCTTTAGACTATATTACCAAGGGCGATGACAATGATCGGATTATTCCACTATTGCACCAGGCGGTAGATAAAGTTTTACTACAACGAAAAAAAATCATCAGTGTAAAATCGACTGTGACTTACAGTCTAAAAAATATCATCGGCAATAGTCCAGCCATTTTAGAAGCTATTGCACTTGCTAAAAAAATTGCACCTACCAATGCCAATATTTTATTATTAGGCGAAACAGGAACGGGTAAAGAAGTTTTTGCCAATGCCATTCATGCCGAAAGCAAAAGAAGTACAGAAACCTTTATAGCCATTAATTGCAGTGCATTCAACAAAGAATTATTAGAAGGAGAATTATTTGGTCACAAAGCAGGTGCTTATACTGGGGCAGTAAAAGATAAAAAGGGATTGATAGAATTGGCGCATAAGGGAACTTTATTACTAGATGAAATGGGGGAGATGAATATTGAACTACAGGCCAAATTATTGCGTGTGATTGAGAACGGGGAGTTCATAAAATTAGGAGATGAAAAAACCACTAAGGTAGATATACGAATTATTGCTGCCACCAATAGAAATTTGGCTGACGAGGTAACTAAGGGAAATTTTAGGGAAGATTTGTTTTATCGACTTAACGGCTTTACCATTAACCTGCCATCACTCAATAGTAGGGTGGAAGATATTCCAGTATTGGCGCAATATTTACTACAAAGCTATGCTGCAAAAGAAAAGATAAATAGTCCACAAATTCAGCAGCAAACAATGGCAATATTACTGCGCCATATTTGGAAGGGAAATATCCGCGAATTAAAGAATGTATTGGAGCGAGCCTGCATTATGAGTGATGGAAATATTATTTTACCCGAGCATCTACCTTATAATATACAACAGCAGCAACCAAATACAACAGATCAGTTAAGCCTTGCCAGTGTAGAAAAAAACCATATCCAAAAAGTACTACAATATACAAAAGGTAATAAAACCAAAGCGGCAGAATTAATGGGAATAGGGCTTACCACACTTTACCGAAAATTAGAAGAATACCAGCTACCAATTTAGGTTGATCTAATTATAAAACCCTTCCAAAATGAACAACTACCCTTTCAAAATGGAAGGGTTTTATTTTTTGCTCATGGTGCAAAATAACTTTAATATTCGTAAACCCTTATTCTGATTGAGTTTACAGGCTTCCCATCCAGCTATAAATAGCTGGCATTGCTTTGGCACTTATGATTTAAATAAAATTTATGTTAGCAGCTATTTTAATCATCGGCACCCTTATCGGCTTCGCACTATTTTTCAAATTTATTGACTGGTTCGAAAAAATTTAAATTATGACCATACTATTTATCATTGCCATCTTTGTTTTCGTTTACCTCTGCTATGTTTTAGTAAAGCCGGAAAAATTTTAGCAGCTAGTTAAGTCAACAGAAAATACGCTTTAGAAATTTATATCAAAAACAAACAAAATGAACTCAGAAATTTTAGGCGTTGTAACAATGTTTCTGGCAACCATTGCATTGGCCATTCCACTAGGAAAATATATAGGCAAAGTGTACAATGGCGACAAAACATGGGCCGATGGTTTTTTAAACCCTTTAGATCATTTGTTCTTTAAACTATCGGGCATTAATCCACTTAAAGAAATGGACTGGAAGCAACACCTTATTGCTTTATTAACCGTAAACGCTGTTTGGTTTCTGTTCAGCATATTCGTACTCATGAATATGGGTTGGCTGCCACTTAATCCAGATGCGAATGCGGGTATGAGTGCCGACCTTGCTTTTAATACCACTATTAGTTTTATCAGCAATACCAACCTGCAACACTATAGTGGCGAAAGCGGGGTTTCTTATTTAGGACAAATGGTATTAATGTTGTTTCAATTTATTAGTGCCGCCGCAGGTATGGCCGTATGTGCCGTTGTATTCATAGCCATGAAAGAAAAAACTACCGATCAATTAGGCAATTTTTACAACTATTTTGTAAAAAGCTGTACCCGCGTTTTACTTCCATTATCAATTGTGGTTGCAATTGTTCTTGTATTTAATGGTACTCCAATGACTTTTAAAGGAAAAGACCAATTTATTTCCTTACAAGCTGATACCGTAAATGTTTCGCGTGGGCCTGCTGCAGCTATGATTGCCATTAAACAACTGGGGACTAACGGAGGTGGTTTTTTTGGCGTAAATTCTGCTCACCCTTTAGAAAATCCCAATTATTTCACCAATATAATAGAGAATATCAGCATTTTGATTATTCCCATTGCTATGGTATTTGCGCTTGGCTTTATCATCAAAAGAAAACGATTTGCTTGGATGGTATTTGGGGTAATGACGATTGGATTTTTACTGCTGCTATTGCCAACAATTTACAATGAACTGAATGGCAATCCCGCTATTACCAAAATGAATATTGCCCAGCCTTTGGGTAGTATGGAAGGGAAGGAAGTTCGCTTTGGCAGTGCAGCATCTGCCTATTGGGCCATCACAACTACCAGTACTTCCAATGGTTCTGTAAATGCCATGCACGATAGCTTAACACCCTTATCGGGTATGTTTGCCCTGTTAGGGATGATGGTAAATGCATTTTACGGCGGTGTAGGTGTTGGTTTTTTAAATTTTTATATATTCATTATTATTGCCGTATTCATCAGCGGGTTAATGGTGGGTAGAACACCAGAATTTTTAGGTAAAAAAATAGAGGCAAAAGAAATGAAGATTGCAGCTATCATTGCACTGCTTCATCCATTACTCATTCTTTCTGGTACCGCTTTATCCAGTTGGCTTTACGCCCATAATCCAACAGCTTATGCAGGTTGGTTGGCCAACCCAGGCAACCATGGTTTTAGTGAAATATTATATGAGTTCACTTCTTCTGCAGCCAATAACGGCAGCGGTTTTGAGGGACTGGGTGATAATACACCTTTTTGGAATATTTCCTGCGGTATTGTGATGCTCTTATCGCGTTACTTACCCATTATTGGTCCCTTAGCTATTGCTGGTAGTCTCGCTAAAAAGAAATATATACCCGAAAGTGCAGGTACACTTAAAACGGATACTACCACATTTGGTATTATGGTATTTGCAGTAATCTTTATTATTGCTGCATTAAGTTTCTTTCCTGCATTATCATTAGGCCCTATTGCTGAATTCTTTACGATTAAATAATTTTTATGACCAATCAAGCTTCGAATAAACTCTTTGAGATAAGTCAAGTAAGTGTGGCTTTAAAACAGTCGCTCATTAAACTCCATCCTGTTACCATGTTTCGCAATCCAGTAATGTTTGCCGTATGGATCGGTACCATTGTAATGGCTGGTGTTTGTATATGGATAGCCGCAGGTGAACAAAACCAAGGTAGCTTACTCTATAATATTATTGTTACTGCCATACTTTTTATTACTTTATTATTTGCCAATTTTGCAGAAGCAATTGCCGAAGCAAGGGGAAAGGCACAAGCCGATTCTTTGCGAAAAACTAGGGAAGAAACACCTGCCAAACAATTGGTGCTGGGCGATATTCATGTAGAAGAAATTAAAATGGTTCCTTCTTCTCAATTGCGAAAAGGCGATATATTTATTTGTGAAACAGGTGATACCATTCCGATGGATGGCGAAATCATATCGGGTATTGCCACCATTGATGAGTCGGCCATTACTGGCGAATCAGCTCCGGTAATTAGAGAAGCTGGTGGCGATAAAAGCAGTGTTACCGGTGGTACTAAAGTATTATCTGATAAAATTAAAGTAAAGGTTACCACAGAACCTGGTGAAAGTTTTCTCGATAAAATGATTGCACTGGTAGAAGGCGCATCGCGACAAAAAACACCCAATGAAATTGCACTCACTATTTTATTAGCTGGCTTTACTTTGGTATTTGTAATTGTTTGTGTAACACTGAAACCTTTTGGCGACTATGCAAAAACACCTATTACCATTGCCGCATTTATATCACTCTTTGTGTGTTTAATTCCTACTACTATTGGGGGTTTGTTAAGTGCTATTGGTATAGCAGGAATGGATAGAGCCCTTCGCGCCAATGTAATTACAAAAAGTGGGAAAGCAGTTGAAACAGCCGGTGATATAGATGTTTTATTACTCGATAAAACAGGTACCATTACCATAGGTAACCGAAAAGCAACCCATTTTTGGCCAGCCAATAATATTGCAGAAAATACTTTCATTGAAGCTTGTGTACTCAGTTCATTGTCTGATGAAACCCCAGAAGGAAAATCAATTATTGAATTAGCCAGTCTCAACAAAAATAATTTTGATACTACCCATGCAAATTTCATAGAATTTACTGCCGAAACCCGCAGCAGTGGTATTGATATGCCCAACGGTATCCGTATTCGTAAAGGTGCTTTTGACTCCATTAGAAATATGGCAGAAAAAGCGGGTAATAACTTTCCTGCCGAAACTGCAGATAGGGTTAAAGCCATTTCTTCCAATGGTGGTACCCCACTGGTGGTAAGTGAGAATGAAAAAATATTGGGTGTTATTGAATTACAAGATATTATTAAACCGGGTATACAGGAGCGTTTTGAACGACTTCGTAAAATGGGTGTAAAAACGGTGATGGTTACAGGTGATAATCCACTCACCGCTAAATTCATTGCAGAAAAAGCTGGGGTTGACGATTATATTGCAGAAGCGAAGCCCGAAGACAAAATGAATTATATTAAAGCAGAACAGCAAAGTGGTAAACTGGTAGCTATGATGGGAGATGGTACCAATGATGCGCCTGCTTTAGCTCAGGCGGATGTTGGGGTTGCTATGAACAGCGGTACTGCTGCTGCTAAAGAAGCAGGTAATATGGTTGATCTGGATAACGACCCTACTAAATTAATTGAAATTGTAGAAATTGGCAAGCAACTGTTAATGACGAGAGGCACACTTACTACTTTCTCAATTGCCAATGACGTTGCAAAATACTTTGCCATTGTACCCGCTTTATTTATTGCTTCTATTCCTGCATTGCAAGGGATGAATATCATGAACTTACACAGTCCCGAAAGTGCTATTCTTTCAGCAGTAATTTTTAATGCCATCATTATTCCAATGTTGATTCCGCTGGCGTTAAAAGGTGTTACTTATAAGCCCATTGGTGCCAGTGCATTACTCAGAAGAAATTTACTGATATACGGATTTGGTGGTGTATTCATTCCTTTTGTTGGCATTAAAGGGATAGATTTAGTAGTGAGTATTTGGTTTTGAAACCCTATCCCCTGAAGGGTAATAAACAAACTAAAATTTAAAAAAATGAAATGAGCCATAACAAGAATTTGTTACCAACCGAAATATTAATTAGCGAATTCCATGGCTTGTCCCGATTGCTCGGGATGGCCATTAAAAAAAATAAATATTAACACATGAAACAAAATATCCTTCCTGCTATTCGACTTACTTTGGTTTGTATTGTAATATTCATCATTGCTTATCCAGCTTTAATTTGGCTAATTGCACAAGCGGCTCCTGCTCACGGTGAAGGACAAACAGTTGTAGTGAACGGAAAAAAAATAGGCTACCTATTAGAAGGTCAATCTTTTACCAATGATCATTATTTCAATGGTCGCCCTTCTGCTGCTGGCTATAATGCTGCGGCTTCTTCGGGCAGTAATAAAGGCCCATCTAACCCAGAATACTTACAACAAGTTCAAGATCGTATTGATAGTTTTTTAGTACACAATCCTACTGTAAAAAAAGAACTAATTCCTTCCGATTTGGTTACTGCCAGCGGTAGTGGCTTAGATCCGGATATTTCTTTACAAGGAGCAATGGTTCAGGTTGACAGAATTGCCAAAACCAGAAATATCAATAAAGAAAAACTAATCAGTCTTATTGAAATGAACATTGAAAAATCAAGCCTTAATAATATTCAAAAAATAAATGTATTGAAAGTAAATATTGCGTTAGACCAACTAAAATAACTAAGAATTTATAAATATGGGTAGCGAAGCAGCAAATAAATGGTTAGCGCAACTTGCCAAAGAAAAAAAAGGTAAGTTGAAAATTTATATCGGCATGAGTGCTGGTGTAGGTAAGAGCTACCGCATGCTGCAAGAAGCCCATAACCTTCAGCGCAATGGCATAAATGTAAAAGTAGGCTATATAGAAACCCATGGTCGCAAAGAAACCGAAGCATTGGTAGAAGGGTTGAGTATTATACCTAGGCGTGAAGTTTTTTATAAAGGAAAATTATTAGACGAGTTAGATGTTCAAAGTATTTTATTATTACAACCCACAACTGTATTAATTGATGAACTTGCCCATTCTAATATACCCGGTAGCAAAAATGAAAAAAGATGGCAGGATATACTTGATGTATTAGAAGCTGGTATTGATGTAATTACCGCCGTTAATATTCAACATATAGAAAGTATTAACGAAGAAGTAAAAAAAATTACTGGTATAGAAGTAAAAGAAAGGGTACCAGATAAAATTTTACAACTGGCGAATGAAGTCGTAAATATTGACCTTACAGCCGATGAATTAATTGCTCGACTAAAAGAAGGTAAGATATACGATAAAAGTAAAATTGAACAAGCACTGACTAATTTTTTTAAGCCTGAGAAAATTTTGCAGTTGCGTGAACTGGCATTAAAAGAAGTGGCGGTTCAGGTAGAGAGAAAAGTAGACCACGAAGTAGTAAGAGATAAAAGCCTACGTCACGAAAAATTCTTAGCCTGTATTTCTAGCAATCATTTAGTAGCCCAAAAAATTATACGGAAAACTGCGCGACTCGCTTCTTACTACAACAGCCAGTGGTTTTTGCTCTATATACAGCTACCTAATGAGAGCGCAGACAAAATACCTTTGGCAGCACAAAGGCATTTAATTAATAATTTTAAAACTGCTACAGAAAGCGGCGCAACTGTATTACAAATAAAACACAACCGTATTGCCGAAGCTATTATGGAACAGTGTTTAGAAAAAAAAGTAACCACGGTATGTATTGGTAAACCACACCTTAACCTGCTTCAAATTATTCTTAGAACCAGCGTTTTTAATAAATTATTAAAAAACTTGGGGACAAATGATATAGATTTAATTATTCTTTCTTAATCATGATAAAATTAAAAACCAAAATTGCCCTTGGGGTTGCCTTTTTATTTTCTCTGCTAATTTTAGTAGGTAGTATTTGTTTTTATTACCTCAATCAAACCATAGATAACCAGAAAATTATTTTAAAAGACAATTACGAAACATTAGAATATACCCAGCAAATGTTGCAGGCTTTAGACGAATGGGGTAATGACACTATTAAATCCCAAAAAATATTCGAGAAAAATTTAAAAAATCAGGAAGCAAATATTACAGAACAGGGAGAACTAGAAGCAACTAAAACCCTCACTAAACATTATACAGATATTAAGGATTGGCGAAAAGAATCGGGTAAGATTGTACAGGTACGAAATGATATTAACAGGATTATGCAAATAAACCTACAAGCCATTATCCGAAAAAATAGTCGGGTACAAACCAATGCCGATGAAGCAAAATTTTGGATTACTCTATTACTCACCATTTGTATATTAGCAGGGTTTACATTTGTATTTAATTTTCCGGGCTTTATTGCCAACCCAATTGCAAAACTCACGGATGGTATTAAGGCTATTTCTAATAAGCGATACGAGCAACGCATACACCTAAACCGTAAAGATGAATTTGGCGAAATGGCCAATGCCTTCAATACTATGGCTGAGGAGCTTGATAAATATGAGCACAGCAATCTAGCAAAAATTTTATTTGAAAAGAAAAGAGCAGAAACTGTAATTAATTCGCTAAGAGATGCCAGTATTGGAATAGACAGCAACGGGTTAGTTCTTTTTGCCAACCAACAAGCACTTGCATTATTACACCTGAAAGAAGCAGAAATTATTGGAAAAAAACAAGTAGATATTGCCAAGCAAAACGACCTTTTCCGTTATCTACAATCGGAAGAAACCAATCAGCCCTTCAAAATTGTGGTAGATAATAAAGAAAGTTTTTACACCAAAGAAACTGTTGAAATTAAAAATGAAGATGGCCAGCATATTGCTTCTGTAATCATTCTAAAAAATATTACTCCTTTTAAAGAACTTGATGTAGCTAAAACTAATTTTATTGCCACTATATCCCACGAACTTAAAACGCCTTTATCCAGCAGTGATTTCAGTTTAAAGTTATTAGAAGACGAAAGAATAGGTACTCTAAATGAAGAACAAAAAGAATTGGTAAAAAACTTAAAAAGCGATAACCAACGGCTCTTAAAAATAATTAGTGAACTACTCGATTTATCACAAGTAGAAAGTGGAAAAATTCAATTAAATATAGAAGCTGTGGCCGCAGACGCTATTGTACAAAAAGCAGTAGAAGCTGTAGCCAATAATGCGCAACAAAAAAATATCCAACTAATTCAGGCGGTTTCTACCAATTTACCGTTGGTAAAAGCCGACGTGGAAAAAACCAGTTGGATTCTGGTAAACCTACTTACCAATGCCATAAAATATAGCCCCGAAAACGAATCGATATATATAGATGTAAAAGAAAATAATAATGAACTTATTTTCTCTGTAACCGATACAGGCAATGGTATACCCGCAGAATATTTAGTAAAGCTATTCGATCGTTTTTACCAAGTTCCTGGAACTGCCAATAAAGGCACAGGCTTGGGATTATCTATCAGCAAAGAATTTATGGAGGCGCAAGCGGGTACCATTTCAGTAGAAAGCGAATTAGGAAAAGGAAGCAGGTTTTATTTTAACCTGCCAAAAGCAAATTAAGAGTAAAAAAAAACCTAAGTCATCTCAATTGGTTTAAAATAAAACTATAATTCATTCCAACCATCTACCACTTTTATTGCATTTTGTAATCGATCATCATACCCACCAGTGATTAACGCCCATGGTGTTGATTGATGTATCAACAAATCTTTGTACATGCTGAATAACTCCTGACGCGGCTTTTCATCTGGATATTCCCTTAACTCATCTTTTACCCAAGGAAGATCAATATCACATAATAGATATCCATCGTACTGCTTTTTTACTATCTGATCAAGTATAAAAAAATCACAAACACCAAAAACATATTCACTCCACACTTTTATTACGTAGAGGTCGGTATCAATAAATAGCAGCGATGAAGAATTTTTTAACATTGTTTCTGCTTCCAAGGCCAACTGACCTTTTGCAATTAATAGTAAATCTTCTACCTTATAGTTGGTCCCGTTTTTATGCAAATATTCTCTTGCAAATTCATTGCACCAAACAGTTTTATAATGCTGTGCCAACTGCTCACACAAGGTGCTTTTTCCAGTTGATTCAGGTCCGATGATTACAATTTTTTTAACACAATTCATACATGACTTTTTTTCTCCAACTAATTAGTCCCGCTATGGAAAGTACAAGCAATACCATAAATTGCACACTGGTAAATACATATCCTTTCATAAAATACAAGGGAATAGAAGCAATATTTGTTGCTGTCCACCAGATCCAACTTTCTACTTTTTTTCTGGTCATCAGCCACATTCCTGTGAATGCACTTGCACTGGCAAAGCCATCTGCCCAAGGAATTGCTGCAGGTGCAAAAGATTGCTTAAGCCAAGTAAGTGCCGAAAAAATAAATGCATAACAGCAGCTAAAAAATAAAAGCTGCTCAATCCATTCTTTCCGATTACTGAATTGTATCTGGAGCTTTAAATCATTTGTTTGCAGGTCTTTTTTACTCCACTGGATCCATCCATAGATGCTCATAACACTGTAATAGATATTAACACTGGCTTCTCCATATAGACTTCCCTTAAAGCTTAGGTAAATATAAAGAAGTGTATTGATGAGCCCAATAGGATACACTAATATATGCGCTTTCCTGCTAAACCAAACACTGGCAATTCCTGCTATTACAGCAATAAACTCAACCATTCCAGTATCTAAAATACCTTGTAAAAACTGTTCTAAAATGCTGGCTATTACCATGAATGGTGGTTGCTTTATTAATTGGTGAAATAATAAATAGTGCCATCTTCAAACTTCCACTGGCACTTCAACTTTTTTTGTTGAAGTATGAATCGAAGGTTAATTAAATCGTTATTCTGCCCATCATTAAACCAAACTAAATAAAATGATGGGTGCTTAAAGAATAAATTTATTTCTTCTGGTAGATCTTTGTGAGGCAGGGGGAAAGCTTGTGTGGTTGTTAAAAAATAAATGGCATCATTGGCATTCGAATAAATGGGTGATGAATAGTTCCGATATTCCTTTTTCAAATATTGTATCATTGCAGAGTTGGTCCACTGGTCTTCTGTATATCCAGGTATACCTGCATAACCAATTCCTTCCCAAGCTGCTGCATGAAGCTGATAATGGTGTTGAGCTTGCAAGCCAAAGAGAATGGCTACAAATACAGCAATCCCCCTTTTCCACCAACCCAATTTACTTCGAATAAAACTAGCAATCCAATAGATCAATACAACCATTAATGGGATATAAATGGGTGAAATGAGTCGACTACTAAGCGTTTCAAAGCGGGATACTGATGCAATAAAGAGCATAAATAATCCATATACGATACTAAAGCAACTTAAAATAACAATATAAAATTGTGTGGAATGCTGTCGTGAAAATTTATAAGAAAGATAGAAACAGTAGCATAGAACTAAACAAATACAGATGCTCATCAAAATAATATTGATTGCCTTTGGTAAAGAAAACCAACCATTCAAAACAGCTGTAAAATCTACTAGATTATTGCTAAAGCTTCTGGTAGCTACTTGTCTAACGCCAGCCCAGGTGCCCGAATGCAGTTTATTATAAATAATATTGGTACTCGGCAATATGCACCCTAATACTCCAAAAATAAGTAAGTGAAATATTTTTTTTACAAAACCAATTTCACGCTTCAACAGTATAAATATTATCCCAGTAATTAATATAGTTACACCAGCATACCTTATTTCAGTAGCCAATGAGGCAAGTAGGGCTGAAGTCAACAACCATTTTATTGAAGTGGTGCTCCCATATTTATTAAGGCTACAAAAAAATAATAAAACGAATAGAATAAATAAAGTTTCAGACCAGAGCATGCTGTATATTTCTAGTAGGGGTGGACTACTGAGTATTAGTAATAATAGTAATAGTTTTATCAATCCTGACTTAATGCTTATTTTTATTAGCAAATGATTTGTTACGAACAAGACACTTGCTAATAAACAACTATTGGTAAAAGGGGCGAGGCTTATTATTGGTAAAGAAACAGTATAGTTGAGTAAAGCAAGAAAAATGGGATAACCCAAAGGGAAATTTACAAATGAATTATGGGTATAGTCTGTAAAAATAAAATTTTGGGCAATATGGTTGGCTGTACTTAGGTATGCTACTGAATCTGGTGAAATGCCAATACCACTGTGCTTGGTATAAAAAGCAATCCATACAAATGCAATGGCTGCTGCAAGTGCAGCACTCCAATAATGTTGAACGATGGGTAAAATAAAATGCTTCATCTGATAAATACCCTCCTTTAGGAATTACAACTATGCAGTTGTTCAATAGAGTGTAAAATAAAGCCTCTAAATTATTCTGCCTCTGCTACCACTTCTTTTACTTCTGGAATCATGCGTTTCATCATTCCTTCAATACCAGCTTTTAGGGTAATCATTGAAGAAGGACAACCACTACAACTACCTTGTAACATTAGGTTAACTACCCCTTCATTATAGCTCTTAAATTGAATAGCACCACCGTCCATTTCTACAGCTGGCTTTACGTAGTTCTCTAAAAGCTCTTTTACGCGCTTTACTATATCATCGTCATCTGCGCTTACCGTATTGCTGGCTTCTTGTTTCACTTTGGCTACTTCCTCCTCATTTACCACTATGCCACCATTTTCTAAGTATTCTTTTAGAAAGGTTTTAATGGTAGGAATAATATCTTGCCAGTCCTCAGTTTCCACAGTTTTAGTAATTGTAATGAAATTACTTGCAATGAATACACTTTTAATAAAAGGGAAACTAAATAATTCCTTTGCTAGCGGAGATGGAGCAGCAAGCGATTCTTCTGCAAAATCAATACTTTTTCCCGGATACAGTAATTTGTTGGCCACAAACTTCATGGTTTCAGGATTAGGCGTCATTTCTGTATAGATACTAATTACTGGGTTACCTGTCTTAATCATATTGTGAAATTTAAACTCAACGGCGTTAAAATACAAATTTAAAACAAAACAAGCGCAGGGATGTTTAAAAGCATTCACAAAATGGTTGAAAAGACTTATTTTTCGGATATCGAAAGTAAATCCAATAAAAACCCTAATTGCTTCGTTTATATGATACCCTCGAATACTGGTCGTATATGAAAAATGTATTATTAATAATACTCTTCGCATCAATTCATTTGCAGCTATCAGCGCAAGGCAATGCTTTTAATTTAGGTATTACTTTGGGAGGAGGCGAATTAGGTGAAAACCAGTTACCTGGAATATACAATGAGCATTATGCTTACCCCACAGAAGAAGAACTGGCCTATTTTCAGCAAAAAGGTTTCAAAGTAATTACCATTCCTTTTAGATGGGAAAGAGTTCAGAAAACCCTCAGCAGCGACCTTGATTTTGGAGAAATAGGAGAAATTCGCAAAGTAGTTGCTTGGGCTGCCAGAAGAGATATCAGTGTTATTTTAAGCATGAACAATGCTGGAAGATACCGCAAGAATGGAGTCGATTATATTGTAGGTGGTTATGCGGTTAGTAGAAATGATTTTTCAAATGTTTGGAATAGACTGGCCAATGCTTTTTCTGGATATCCTAATATTTATGGATTTGATATCATGGCAGAACCGCATGATATGCAAGCTTTTGACTGGTTTACTACTGCCCAGCTGGCCATTAATGCCATTAGAGAAGCGGATAGAAGAAACGCCATTATCATATCTGGTAACAATTATGCAGCTTCTGAAAGTTGGATGGAATACAGTGACCAATTGAAAAATTTAAAAGATCCCCAAGATAGAATTATTTTCAAAGCACACTGTTATTTCGATAATGATTTTACTGGAAAGTATCTTTTTTCTTATGATCAAAATCAGGCGACTGATTCAGCTGGCATTATTCGTGTTATGCCCTTTATTCAATGGCTTAAGCAAAATAATAAACGTGGTATTGTGGGACAGTTTGGGGTACCTGATACAGATCAACGCTGGCTTATTGTGATGGAAAAATTTCTTCAGTTTTTGAAAGAAAAAAATATCAGTGCGCAGTACTGTTCATCCGGAAGAAGGTTAAGCAGCAATCCGGTTTCTGTATATCCTTTGGCGCAAGCCGAAAGGCCGCAAATGCAAGTATTACAACAATTTTTAACAGGGGTTGAGTGGAAAGAAAAAACGGTTACTGCAAGCAATGAATCCGACCCAAAATTAATGATTAAAGCGGCAGCCACTGTTGAACCTGAATTACCCCCCGTTTCTTTTTTATTTCTTCCTGGAACCATTTTATTACCCCAGCCCAATGGTGGTTTGTATAAGCCAACACCCAAGGGCGCAGAGAAAGGGGTAAGAATTGCCAAATACAATAACCAGTAATCATTCTACAATTCTAAGCTTTGCATAGTTTAACATGATCTTTTTTTCTCCATTTTGTTCAAACTGGATGGTGGCTACGGGATTATGGGCTGAACCCTCTACGTTAGTAACCAAACCATAACCAAATTTCTGATGTTCCACTTTTTGCCCCGTTTGTAAACCAGATGTATCGCTTGCAATAAAATCTACCGATGGTATATGAGTCGTTATCTTGGGCGTGGCTATTGGCATATATGCTGGCTTTGCAGAATTGGGCTTTTTGGCGGGAGGAGGGCCGTATTTTTTTGCTGTATTATTACTGTCATTATTATTAAATCCACGCTGCATTCTTTCGTATGCGCCGCCCCAATTTGTGCTGGAATTATTTCTTGCACCACCTCCAGCAAAACTTTTGTCGATAGACTCTTCTGGCATTTCTTCTATAAAGCGGCTCGGTTCGTTTTGAACAAGCTGGCCAAAACGGTACCTTGAATTTGAATAAGTAAGCCAAAGTCTTTGCTTGGCTCGAGTTATAGCAACATAAAATAACCTTCGCTCTTCTTCCAATTCTTCTCTGGTATTAATACTCATTGCATTGGGGAAAAGGGTTTCTTCAACACCTCCTACAAATACACAACCAAATTCAAGGCCCTTGGCTGCATGAATGGTCATTAGTCTCACTACATCACTGTTTTCTTTATTATCGTCTGCGTCCGTAAGTAAGGTAATTTGTTGTAAATAAGCACCGAGCGATTTATCGCCTAATTCACCGTCTTCATTGCTGGGACTTTCTGTCCACTCTTTTATTGAGTTGAATAATTCTTGTACGTTTTCATAGCGAGCCAATCCTTCGGTAGTCTTGTCGTTAAAAAGGTCTTTTACCAGATTGGTATGTTTACCTACTTGAGTGGCTAGGTCAAAAGCATTTTTATCGGTAAGCATGCTTTGAAAATAACGGATCATGGTAGTGAAATTCTGCAAAGCTTCTAATGTTCCAGCTTTGAAACCGAATTCGGCAGCGCGACTCACTACCTCGTACATAGATATATTTTGTTCGTTGGCAAAAATCACACATTTTTCCATGGTGGTTTTTCCAATACCGCGAACTGGATAGTTGATGATGCGCTTCAATGATTCCTCGTCGCGCTGGTTTACAATAACTCTTAGATAAGCCAGAATATCTTTCACTTCTTTGCGCTGATAAAAACTAACACCGCCATAAATTCTATATGGAATACCCATACGGCGGAGGCTTTCTTCAAAAGAACGACTCTGTGCATTGGTTCTATAGAGTATGGCAAAATCGCGGTTAAAAAAATGATTGCGTAATTTCTGTTCTTGAATGGTATCTGCTACAAACTTACCTTCCTCATTATCGGTCATGGTACGAACAAGACTGATTTTTTCTCCTTCTGCGTTGTCTGTCCACAAATTTTTTGGTATCTGCCCTTTATTATTCTTGATAACTTGGTTGGCTACTTTAATAATTTGTTGGCTGCTTCTATAATTCTGCTCCAGCTTCACCACTTTCACATCATCGTAATCTTTTTGAAACTGTAAAATATTCTCTATGGTTGCACCGCGAAAACTATAGATGCTTTGCGCATCATCACCAACTACACAAATATTTTCGTGTACAGCGGCCAGAAGTTTGGTAATCTGGTACTGAACTGCATTGGTATCTTGGTACTCATCAATTAAAATGTATTTGAATTTATGTTGGTATTTGTACAATGCCTCGGGATGGTTTTTAAGCAGCTCATACATCTTCAGTAGGAGATCGTCAAAATCCATTGCACCATTTTTAAAACAACGGTTGGCATAAGCTTGGTAAACTTGTGCAATTGCAGGTCGGTTGGCGCGCATATCTTCTTGTTGAATATAATAATCTACAGCATATTCTGCGGGACCAACCAGACTATTTTTTCCAGAAGAAATTCGGTTTCCTACAATATTTGGTTTGTAATGTTTATCGTCTAGATTCAGCTCATTGATAACCGTTTTTAAAACAGAGCGGCTATCGTCGGTATCATAAATTGTAAAATTATTGGGATAACCAAGGCGGTGAGCTTCGGCTCTTAATATGCGTGCAAATACACTGTGAAAGGTTCCAATATATAAATTTCGGGCTTCGGAATTACCTAAAATTTTTTCAATCCGCTCCTTCATTTCTGCAGCGGCTTTATTGGTAAAAGTAAGTGCAAGAATATTGAATGCATCTACACCTTTATGCATTAGATGTGCAATTCGCGTTGTTAATACTTTTGTTTTGCCGCTACCCGCACCAGCCACAATCATCAAGGGCCCTTTTAAATATATTACCGCTTCTTTTTGCGGCTCATTCATTCCTATTAAATAATCCTCCATACTAGTCTCTTTCGTATGCAAGATAGGCTGTTGTGTTGTATGATAGGGCATAAAAAAGCCCCGAATTAGTCGAGGCTCATTTATCTAGATATAATTAATTATTTTTTCCTTTCTAACAATTTAAAAAATTGATCGAGTTGAGGTAGAATTACAATCCTTGTTCTTCTATTAGCAGCTCTTCCTTCGGGGGTATTATTATCACCTAGTGGAATGTATTGACTTCTGCCAGCAGCGGTCATTCTTTTAGGATCTAATCCATAAGTATCTTGCAAAATACGTACAATGGTAGTAGCTCTTTTCACACTTAAATCCCAGTTATCGGTAAGTGCACCGCCGCGCATTGGAATAGAATCGGTGTGACCTTCAACTAGAAATTCAATTTCAGGTTGCGCATTCAACACTTTGGCTACTTTGCCCAATACTTCTTTGGCTTTATCGGTTACATCATAACTACCGCTTTTGAATAAAAGCTTATCAGAAATATCAACATAAACAACGCTTTTATCAACTTTTATATTAATATCCTTATCATCTAGGTTACCAATAGCACCTTTTAGGTTCATTACCAATGCCATATTTAAAGAATCCTTACGTGCAATAGAACCCTGAAGATCTTGAATATACAAGTCTTTTGCGCCAATATTTTCTAACGATTTTCTAATACTTTCAGCTTGAGCACCAGTAACAACTGAAAGATCTTTTAACTGGTTAAGAACTGTATTATTATTTTGCTTAACATAATCTAATTGTTTATCTGAAGAAGCAAGCTGGGCTTCCAAAGCAGCTTTTTGAGTAGCCAGATTGGAATTTTGATTTTTAGATTTATTTAATTCTTCTTCAAGGGCTCTATACTTACCCTGCAATTCAGCATAAGCGCCATTTAATTCGCCAAATTTTGCTTCTGCTTGCTTTAATTGTTTGGGACTTACACAAGAAAACAGAGCAAGGGATAACAGTGCAGCAAATGTGTACAATTTCATTTTCATAATAAAAGTGGTGTTAAGTGTTTCAAGTTATATCAACGTTAATTGAATAGATATATTGTGTAGATATCTTTTATCAAATCGTATGCCATGCTATTAAAAAGCATATAGCTAATGGTTGTAAGCAATGTTTGGTATAGTTTTAAGAATAAGCAATTTTCTTATTCTTAAAAGCGTTTTATTAAAAAAAATCTATGGCATCTTTCAGAAGCTTTATTGGATCAGAGCTTATGTCGATACGACAAAATATAGCTGCATTGCGTAATATGATTCCTGGTTCGGTTAAATTAAAACCAAGTGAGCGAAGGAGTATGTTTAAGTTGAATACAAAAAGGGAGATTTTTGTAGAAAAAGCAATTCAAAATATGCGAAAAAATCCGAGTACAGTACCATCATATGTAGACATTACTTTATGCAATACCTATTTACATTTGTACAGTCAATATACTGAGTTAATTGTAGAAGTAGAAGAAATAAGAACAAAGCTGGAAGATGCAAAATTACTGATTGGTCATGAAATTCTTCAGCAATCGCGTGCATATTATAATAATTCAAAAAATGCAACAGCAGCTGGAATACCAAATTTTGAGGAGATTTATCAATCGCTCAAACCACATTATGCGGTAGGAAGAAACAGCAAACCGCAATAAATAGTTATTTTTTAAAAAAGATAGTAAATACCGTACCCTTATCAACTTCGCTTTCTACTTCTACCCTTCCTCCCAATGCGTTTAATTGTGATTGAATAAGATATAAGCCAATTCCTTTACTGTCTCTTCCACTGTGAAAGGTCTGAAAAAGTTTAAATATTTTGTCTTTATTTTTCGCCAAATCAATTCCAATACCGTTGTCCTTAATACTCATCTGAACAAAGCCAGGAATATTTTTTGAGGTAATTTCAATTATGGGTTTCCTACCTTTTAAATTATATTTTAACGCATTACTGATTAAATTTATAAAAATACTTTCTAAGTATTCCTTATTAAAATTAATGGTTCTGGCTTCCTTAAAGTCAATTTTTAGAGACACATCCAATTCCTTAAACAGGGAAGTAAATGCAAGAAGTGAAGTGTTTAAAACTTCAGTCAATGAAACGGTAGTAGTAGTAATTTCTGATTGTTCTTTAACAATTAAAATTTTCAATAAATCATTGATGGTATCATTTAATTGGTTGGTAGATTTTTCAAAAGATTCAAGTAAAATACGGTTTTGATCTTCATGAATATCCGACCAATCCAATAATTTTATTAATGCCATTAAGTTGGTAACAGGTGCTCTAAGATTATGGGAGGTTATATAAGAAAATTGTTTAAGGTCTTTGTTGTTTTGAACCAATTCATTAATTAATTTCGTTTTTTCTGCCTCTTCTTTCTTTTTTTGAGTAATATCTCTTTCAATAGCAATCCAATGTGTGTAGTAACCGTCTTCGCGCGCAACTGGAACTACACTAAAATTAACCCAGAATGGATCACCATTCTTTTTATAATTAATAATTTCAATTTCACATGGCTCCCAATTTGCCAAAGATTTTTTTAAGCGATCCAACTCATCTTTGTTTGATTCTGGGCCTTGTAAAATTCTAGGCGTTTTTCCCAATACTTCTTCGGCGCTGTAGCCAGTCATCTTAGTAAAAGCATTGTTTACATAAATAATTTTTGGACCTGGCAACTCGAATGGCTCTGCTTCCGTAATAATTACAGCATCTGTTGAGTTGGTAATAACGGACTGTAATAATTTCATCTGCGCTTCACTTGCAACCTTAGCAGAAATATCTCTTCCAATTGCATACCTCAATTTGGTGGTTGGGTCTAGGCAAGCAGACCAAGAAATTGTAATAATTTTCCCATCTTTGGCTCTAGATCTATTTTCAAAATTAGCAACTTTAATACCACTTTTTAGTTGCTCAATAATTCCCTGAACCTTAACCCAATCTTCTTCAATAATAAAATCCAGTGCTCTTTTACCGATAGCGTCTTCTATTTTATAGCCCCAAATTTCTTCAGCAGATTTACTCAACATTACAAATTCACCAGCTTCATTTACCACAGAGATAATATCAATGGAAGTATTCATTATTTGGTTAAAATTACTGGCCAAATAAGCCATTTTCTTTTGTTCTTCAACCCATACTGAGATATCTTGAAAAGTTCCATAAATACGAGTTACCATCCCTTCAAAGTAATCTGCTTTTCCCATTGCTTTTACTTGCTTAATATTGCCTTTAGCGGTATAAATTTCTAAAGTAACATCAAAGGGCTCCCCTGTTTGTATGGCGTTTTGAAGCGCTTGCGTAATGGTAGCTTTTGCGGCTTCGCCATGATAAAAATCAATTGCAGATAGAATTTCAGGTGAATAATCATCTGATGTTTCATGAATTTCTCTAGTTACCTGCGTCCAGTAAATTTTTTGTGTTTGAATATCATATTCCCAGCCACCAACTTTGGCAATTCTATTGGTTTCTAACAAGAGTTCCTCCGTTTTATGAAGGGTTGAAAGATCTGTAATGGTAATAGCAATTAGATCTGTTTGTGATTCATCATCAAAATATTGAAGGGAAGAAACTGCAACTGGAAATTGAATATTACCCTTTGCGAATGCCATTGAACGGGTATTTGCTGCTTCAAGATTGATTAATGCATCAATATTCAACTTATAAAATACTTCTTCATCATATTTAAAAATCTTAAATGCTTTTGGGTTAGCATAAACAATGCTTCCATTTTTATTAATTAAAATATGGGCGTTCGGAGAAGATGACATAAATGCGTCATACCTATTCATATTTGGCAATCGATTAGAATAAATAAATGGCTGTTCATAGTTGGATGGAATTTAATTTTGGCAAATTAACTGTTTATTTGCAATAAATTAAGGTATGAATAATCAGGCTCATAAACTAATAATTATAGCAGCACCATCCGGTTCGGGCAAAACTTCCATTACTAAATATTTATTAAATAAGTATCCCATACTCAGTTTGTCTATCTCTGCTGCCACTAGAAAGCCTAGGGAGGGTGAACAAAATGGAGTGCAATATCACTTTTTGAGTGAATCTGATTTTAGAAAAAAAATAGAAGCAGATGATTTTGTAGAGTGGGAAATGGTATATCAGGGCAGTTATTACGGGACTTTAAAAAGTGAATTACAAAGAATTTGGGACTTGAGCAAAATCCCTATTTTAGATATTGATGTAAAAGGTGCAATACATTTACAACAGCAGTTTGGAGATACCTGCCTTTCTATATTTATTGAGCCACCTTCTATTGAAGAGTTGAAAAATAGGCTTATGAGCAGGGGGACGGAAACAGCTGAAAGTCTAGCAAATAGGGTAAACAAGGCCAGCTATGAAATGTCTTTCCGCAATCACTTTCATAAAACTATTTTGAACAAGGACTTGGCCGTGGCTTGTGCAGAGACCGAAAAATTAATCAAAGATTTTCTCGGTTGGTAAGTTTGTTTCACTTAAATTCAATTTAAATTTTTATATGTCACTATTTACCAACAGAACTATTTTAATTACCGGCGCAAGTAGAGGCATAGGAAAAGCCATCGCACTTCGTTTGGCAAGTGAAGGAGCTAATATTATTATTGCTGCAAAAAGTGTATCAGAAGACCCTCGGCTTGGCGGCACCATTTACTCCGCCGCCGAAGAAGTGGAAGCTGCTGGTGGTAAGGCTTTGGCCGTTCAGGTTGATATTAGAGACGAAGAGCAAATTAAACAAGCTGTTCAACAAGCGGTGGATAAATTCGGGGGAATTGATGTGGTTATTAATAATGCTTCTGCCATACAGCTCACTAATACGGAGCATACAGAAACAAAGCGTTTTGATCTGATGCAACAAATTAATGTACGTGGAACTTTTTTAGTAGTAAAACACTGTATTCCGTATTTAAAAAAAGGTAAAAATCCACATATTATCACTCTTTCACCTCCAATAAGTATGAGTCCTAAATGGTTGGGAAGCCATATTGCATATACTATTACCAAATACAATATGAGTATGCTAGCCCTAGGATGGGCAGCAGAATTAAAGAGTGCTGGAATTGCCTCTAATGCATTGTGGCCTAAAACAACCATAGATACTGCTGCAGTAAGAAATTTACTGGGTGGGGAGGCTTTGGCTAATATGAGCAGAACCCCAGAAATTATTGCCGATAGTGTATTTTATTTACTCTCTAAAACCGCTGCCAATTGCAGTGGTAATACATTTACCGATGAGGAAGTACTTGCCAATGAGGGTATTACTGATTTAGATAAATATTCAGTGGTACCAGGGGCTCAATTATACTGTGATTTATTTGTGGATTAATTGCAGCAATTTTTGTGTTTAATTTTTATTGGTTCAAATAAGGCTATTCTTCAAATTTTTCTGGTCTCATCTGTGGAAATAATAATACGTCCTGTATAGATGTTTGGTTGGTCATCATCATGCACAAACGATCAATACCAATGCCAATGCCAGCAGTAGGAGGCATTCCATATTCTAAGGCACGGAGAAAGTCGTAATCAATAAACATGGCTTCATCATCGCCACGCTCCATTAATTTTACTTGCTCCTCAAAACGTTCGCGCTGGTCAATCGGATCATTTAATTCTGAGTAAGCATTGGCGAGTTCTTTTCCATTTACCATTAATTCAAAACGTTCTACCAAACCGGGTTTGGTACGATGTTTTTTTGTAAGCGGGCTCATTTCAACGGGATAGTCAATAATAAATGTTGGCTGTATATATGTATGTTCACTCGTTGCCCCAAAAATTTCATCTATTAACTTACCCTTACCAATGCTTGGAGGTACGTCTATTTTAAGATCTTTACAAACCGTTCTTAAACCCGATTCATCTAAATTGCTCACATCAATGCCAGTGTTTTCTTTAATGGCATCGTGAATACTGATTCTTCTGAAAGGTGCTTTAAAATTAATTGTTTTATCGCCCAGTAATACTTCAGTGGAACCATGTAAGGTAATGGCAATTTTTTCAATTAATGTTTCGGTAATTTCCATCATCCAGATATAATCTTTATAAGCAGTATACCATTCTAAAACTGTGAATTCAGGATTGTGTGTACGATCCATTCCTTCGTTTCTAAAATTCCTACTAAACTCATATACCCAATCAAATCCACCAACAATCAAACGCTTTAAATAAAGCTCATTGGCAATTCTTAAATAGAAAGGAACGTCCAATGCATTGTGATGGGTAGTAAATGGTCTTGCAGCGGCTCCGCCAGGGATGGACTGTAAAACAGGCGTATCTACTTCAAGTGCACCTTGAGCATTTAAGAACTCGCGTATGGTATTGATAATAATAGTTCGTTTAACAAAAGTTTCCTTCACACTTGGATTAATAATCAGGTCAGCATATCGCTGGCGGTACCTGAATTCAGGGTCGGTTACTGCATCAAAAATATTACCTTCCTCATCTCGCTTTACAACTGGAAGTGGCTTTAATGACTTGGTTAAAAGTGTGATGGTTTCGGCGTGTACAGATGTCTCCCCTGTTTTTGTAATAAATGCGTAACCAGTACAACCGATGATATCGCCAAGGTCGAGTCCGTGTTTAATAATATTATCCCAAAATGATTTATCTTCTAAGGGACAAATTTCATCTCGTTTTACATACAATTGAATTATGCCTTTGCAGTCTTGAATTTTAATAAAAAAAACTTTGCCTTTATCATTGATACTCATGACTCTACCAGCAACACAAAGATTGGTGAATTTTTCTTTTAGTTCTTCCGTGTATTTGTTTTTTATATCAACAGAATATATATTCACAGGATATAGTGCCGCAGGAAATGGATCTATGCCTGCTGTTTGAATTTTTGCAAGTTTCTCTCTCCTAATTAATTCTTGTTCTGAAAAATTTGTCGTGCTCATATTTTTTTGTTGTGCCTCTCTGAAAACAAAAGTCTCGCAATTGCGAGACCTTGTATATGTATGGGTTAGTAAGTACTGGAAAACGAGTTTCCTATCACAATATTAAATAGACTTTCATCTAATGCAAAAATTTTTTTAGACAAATTTATTAACATTTTCGTGCAGGTTGTTAATATAACAGAATAATATGGGTAGATATGGCACTAAAATTTAGTATTTTATTTCTATTAAAGTGAGATTTAAATTTTATTTAATTGCTGAAACCATTATTAACAAAGGGTTGTATCAGATAATTTTTTTAAAATGAATTTCTGATTGGTGTTTTTTAAATACTCCAACCCACACAATAATTTCTCTGGTTAAAACATCAACCACTTAAAAAAATATTTTAGTGAAGGGCATGAATACTACCTTTATTTGCTTAAAAATCAATCAAATGAAGTTTCCGTCGCCCGTTTCAACAAAGTGGATTGCCGAATTAATCCAAGCAGAAATTGTTGGTAATGCCAATTCAATGATCAAAGGAATTAACGAAATTCATAAAGTAGAGCCCGGTGATTTGGTTTTTGTTGATCATCCTAAGTACTATAATACTTGTTTAAATAGTCCCGCCGATTTTATCATCATCAATACCAAAGAAGTTATTATACCTGCAGGAAAAACAATTTTTATTGTTGCAGATCCCTTTGAAGCTTACTTAACAATTATAAAATATTTTCAACCGTATTTAGCTACTGAAAAACAAATAAGTGATACCCTAATAGTTGGAGAAGGTACTATTATTATGCCAGCTGTTTTTATTGGAAAAAATGTGGTGATTGGGAATAACTGTATAATATATCCGAACGTTACAATACTTGATTCTACCGTTATTGGAAATGATGTAATTATACAATCGGGAACTGTAATAGGGGGCGATGCTTTTTATTATAATACTAAAAAAAATCGTGAACACTGGTATAAGAAAATGCTGAGTTGTGGAAATGTGGTATTAGAAAATTCGGTAGAAATTGGAGCTGGTTGTACAATTGATAGGGGTGTTACAGCGGAGACAAGAATTGGAGCTGGAACCAAGATTGATAATATGGTGCATATCGGCCACGATGTTACCATTGGTAAAAATTGTCTCTTGGCGGCACAAGTAGGCATTGCTGGAGGAACTATTTTAGAAGATGGCGTTACCCTATGGGGTCAGGTTGGCGTAAATAAAACAATCACTATTGGTGCAAATGCGGTTGTAATGGGACAAAGTGGGGTAACCCATTCCCTAGAAGGCGGAAAAACCTATCTCGGCTTTCCTGCTGAATTAGCGGGTGAAAAAAGACGGGAACTCGTTTGGATTAAACGAATTCCCGAACTTTGGAAAAAAATGATGGAATCTTAAGAAGCTGTTTGAGTTATTTGTTTAGAATAGATTATGGATATGTAGCCCTAGTCTAAACGCCTAAGGCGAAAAATTCAACGCAGTTGCAGCCCCAAAAATAACATAAGGGATATCAAATAATTAACTCAAACAGCTTCTAAGTTTGTTTCGATTAATTATTTATTTTGGCTAGTAAGTAACGCTATAATTCTAACTGTTTCCGATTTAATCTGACTTTAAATTTGCATAATTCGGAATATAGCCATCCTGTTTAAGTATCCGTATCAGGTCTCTTTCAATAGATACAATTGGGGATTCAATAATCCTACCTATTTCTTTTCTTTTATGGTAAATTATTAGCGTAGGAACACGTAAGATATTTTGACCTATTTCTTCGCCTTGGGGGCTTTTTTTATATTGATCTGTTTGGTTGCTAACACATACAATTGAAAGCAATGAGGTATCAAAGCCAGCGGCTTCAAGAATTTTAATCATAATTGGAACTTCTCTTTTACTATCTCCACACCAAGTACCCATGAACAAATCAATTTTCTTTTTCTTTAGTAAGGGCTTAAGCTCAATAATGGCTAAACTATCTACCGAATAATTTTTATAGTTAGTAGTAAACCAACTGTTATAAGGTGTTTTTAGAAATGCATCTATTGAACAGTGACCTAAAAGCATGGGCTGTTTTCCCTCTATTTTTATTTCAGTATTTTGCACAGGAGTGAATACCTGAGCTGATAGTGAAGGCGTAATCGTATTGTACATAAATAGTAAAGTATATAATAATTTATAGTTCATATATTTTTTTTTGGTTTTTGACCCAACAGAATTCAATAATCAACATTTTGGTTGCTTAGAAAAACTGTTATGGCTTATTTAATGATTTAAAAACTAGAAGAATTTCTGAGTTTCTAAACAATGGGAGGATGAAAAATAAAGGATATGCTTTTAATTGGCCTCAATATAGCAGCAGAAGGAAATGTATTGTTGATTAATTTCGATGTTGACGCTATCTGATTAGTTATTTCTGTGATAGTATATTTCCAAACAGTATTTAGACTAATTTCTTTTTGTGTTTGTTTTCCAGAAATTGGTATTTCAAAAATAGATTTCACGTTACTACAATTGCAAAGAATAGGAGTTGTATTCGCCAATATTTGGGCGGAGCAGTCTGCAAGGCGAAGTAGCTGGCTTACAGAAGGAGCGTAAAGCAATAAGGAAACTAATATGGCGAGGAGTAATTTCAAGAAGATAAATTACCCTAAGTTATATTTTTTTCTCAACTCTTTACAAACTCTTTCAATAGAAATAGCTAATGGTGTATAGGAGAAATCCTTAAAGTGTGCAAGTAATTTGGCATTATTAAAACTCACTTTGGTATGTGCGGTTTTAGCCGTTTCTTTGGTCAGCAATGGGTCCTTCTTGCTAAAAAAAGCTTTTACAGCTTCCACTCGCCAAACAATAGCGGTTAAAAACTGAGTCACTTTTTTAAAAGGAGGTTTTTTATTAAAAGCAATTGCTATCTGTGTAAATACATCTTTGAAAAATGCATTATGGCCGCTGAGAACGAATCTTTCACCATTTAAATCAGAATCCATAATCAGCTCCATGGCTTTTACTACATCTTTAACATCTACAAAGCCACTCATGCCTTCGGTATACCAAGGAAATTCATGGTAGGCTGATTTAAATATACCAGATGATCCGCTTTCCCAATCTCCTGAACCTAAAATAATTACGGGATTCACAACGGCAACAGAAAGCCCCTCACTCATTCCACGCCAAACTTCTAGTTCTGCCATATATTTTGTTCTGCCATATTCACTGTTACTGGTCTCGGGGCTCCAGTTCATGGTCTCGTCTATAAGTTTATCTATTCTTATTCGCCCTAAAGCTGAAACGGAGCTTACAAATAATAGCTTGGCCACACCAGTATTAATACATGCATTTACAATATTGGCTGTTCCTTCAATATTGGTTTTCTCCATAAGTGCTTTCTTTGTAGGATTGAAAGACACAATTGCCGCACAATGGTAAACTTGCTGAATTCCTTGCATAGCTTCTTCGAGCGCAAGAATATCTAAAATATCGGCTTTAACCCACTCTATATTTTCTGTTCCAGGAATTAAGGGGATGGTATTTCTATAAATAGCTCGAACTGGTTTACCCTTTAACAAAAGTTGTAGTAGTAGTTCGGAACCCACTAAGCCTGTGCCGCCTGTTACTAAAATCATTGCTCACATTTATTACAGGTTCCGCTCACAATAAGATCAGTTTGTGTGGCTTTAAACCCATTGGGTAATTTTATTTTTGGAACCGTAATTTGATCTAAGCAATAAGTAATACCACAGAAGTCGCAAATAAAATGAATATGATCATCATGGTGGTGACCAGCAGCACATTCGTCTTTGCAAAGTGCATACTTTACTGAATTATCCGATGATGGTATGGTATGTATAATCCCTTTTTCTACAAAAGTCTGTAAAGTTCTATATATGGTAACACGATCAAATTCAGCACTGCTTTGCTTTTCTATATTGGCATGTGCAAGGGCATTTCCCGATTCGGAAAACAATGAAAGAATATTTTTTCTCGCATCTGTTACACTCAGTTGATGTTTTTTTAAAGTGTCTATTATGGAAAGCTTTGTGTGCATGAATTAAGGATTATTATTGAAAATACCATTCACAAAATTATTACTGGATGACTTTTCTGAAAGCAACTCTTTGATATCTTTTTTTAATTTTTCCAATTCCCCTTTTTTTAAACCATCGTAAATCTGAGAACGTATTTTTCCTTCTCTATCTACCAATGCAAAAAACTGGGTATGAATAAATTGGTCTTCAATTTTATCTACACTATTTTTTGGGTCGTCCAGTAAATAAGCACTTCTAGCCATTCGGTAAAGACTGTCTTTTCTACCTGTGACCATAACCCATTTTTGGGAATTTATTTTTAGTGAGTCGCTGTATTTTTTTAAAGTAGCCACAGAATCTGTTTCTGGATTACAGGTATGAGCCAAAATCATAAAGTCAGGCTGGTTTTTAAAAGCCTCATAAACCAGTCTCATATTGTTATTCATTTTGGGGCAAATACCTTTGCAAGTTGTAAAGAAATATTCTACCACTACTACTTTACCCAGCATATCACGATCGGTAAATGGAAGCCCATCTTGTGTAGTGAATTGAAATGGTTTAACATAACTGATTACCGATAGTTTTTTTTTCCATTTATCGGTCCCCTTAAACAGAAAAAAATAGAAAGAAAGTACTAAAACAAGAGAAAATCCTACATACCCCAATAACTTCTTATTCATAATGTTTAGATATATGGTTTTAGCCAGAGAATTAGCGCATCAATATTTCCGTTGGCAAAAAATTTCGATATAGCTTATTTCAATGATTGAATTAGTGGATAAAGGTACACTAGATTCTTCTATTGTATAGTAGCACTGTATAGAACAACAAATATTTTGCAACAAAGTTGCAATGATGTAATTTTGTTAGCTGATGAAGTTAAAAATAAATTGGGATGCTCTGGGTATTGCTACTTCGCTGGTATGTGCCATTCATTGTGCTCTATTGCCGCTTTTTTTAAGTAGTTTACCCTTATTTGGGGTAAATATTATAGAGAATTTATGGTTTGAGTATATAATGTTAGCCTTGGCGTTTGGGGTAGGAATCTATGCATTGTACCATGGTTTTCGTAAGCATCATCACAGTTGGACACCCGTTTTTTTATTTACGACCGGAATTGGATTACTGGTATTAAAAGTTAGTTTCCACAATTGGGAATTCATATTGTTGATTCCATCTGTGTTGTTAATTATTGCTGCTCATTACCTTAATTATAGGCTTTGCAGAAAGCATGATCGTGCACATAGTGATGATTGCCCACACTAAAAATGCTCTATGTTAATAGAATTTATAAAAAATATTCTATCTTGTATATTCTATAATGCTGCCATATGAAAACTACACAAATCCATTATCAATCAGGTGGCTGGTTAACCCAGCCCGAATCTTCTAATTTTTCTGCACAAAATGCCCAACTGGTTTTGGTATTTGGTGCTAGTGAAATTATAAGTAAAGCCGAGTTTTACAACGAATTATCAAAACGGTTCCCCAATGCCAATATTGTATCTAGCTCTACTTCTGGTGAAATTTTGAACGATCAAGTGTACGATGATACGGCAGTGATAACAGCTATTGAGTTTGAAAAATCAACCATTCGTACTGTTGCCATTAGGATTAATAAAGAAGTAAACAGTTTTGAAACTGGAAAGGAATTGATGCAGTCGCTTTTGGGAGATCAATTAACAGCCGTGTTGGTTATTTCAGAGGGATCTTTCATAAATGGAAGTGAGCTGGTAAATGGTTTGAATGCTATGAATACTATGGGCATTCCAATAACGGGAGGATTAGCAGGTGATGCGGCAAGGTTTTTAAAAACCTATGTGGGCTTGAATACACCTGCTATTGAGGGGAATATTGTGGCCATAGGATTTTATGGAGATGCATTAACGGTTGGGCATAGTTCATTTGGAGGCTGGGATGAATTTGGTAAAGAAAGGGTGATTACCAAGTCTGATAAAAATATTCTTTATGAAATTGATGGCAGAAATGCGTTAGAGTTGTACAAAGAATACCTTGGCCCTTATGTAGACGAGTTGCCTGGCTCTGCCTTATTATTTCCATTGTCGATGCGTACCAAAGATTCAGGAGAAACTTTAGTGAGAACCATTCTGAACGTAGACGAAGAAAAACAAGCAATGGTTTTTGCAGGAAATATGCCTGAAGGAAGTAAGGTTAGGTTGATGAAAGCTAATTTTGAAAAAATAATTGACGGATCTTCGGTAGCAGCCCAAAAATCTTTTACAGACGGAGGAAATCTAAGTCCCGACTTAGCCATATTAATCAGTTGCGTTGGAAGAAAACTAATTTTGCAAGAGCGAACCAGTGAAGAGGTATTGGCAGCAAAGAATATTTTTGGAAAACTAACTAGCATCACAGGGTTTTACTCTTATGGTGAATTATCGCCTTTCAATCCAAACTCCAATTGCGAGTTGCACAATCAAACAATGACTATTACTACATTTATCGAAGCATAATTATATGGCATACCATCCAATATTAGAAAAGCAAATTGAAAAATTTTTAAGTCCGGAATATCTTTCTACGGAAGCAATTAAAACTTTACTTGAAACCATTAGTAAGAGCTATACTTCATTTGATCGGGATCGTAAAATTACCGAGCATGCTTTTGATGTGAGTGAAAAGGAATACCAACTAGCTACTAAAGATTTACAGGAGCAAAATGCTATACGTCAACAATCTATTTCAAAATTGAAAGAAGCAATTCGATCACTAGATCCAAATGCTCCACAACAATTTTCTGATGACGATGATGACTTAATTCATATCATTTCATTTTTAGAAGAGCAGATTCAAAATACAAAACAGCTGGAAAAAGATTTAATTCATGCAAAAGAATCAGCTGAGAAGGCTGCCTTGGCAAAAAGTGAGTTCCTATCAGTTATGAGTCACGAAATACGGACGCCACTGAATGCAATCATAGGTACAATTATGTTGCTACAGTACCAAGATTTACTGCCAGATCAAAAGGAATTATTAAATGTGATGGAAATTTCTTCTGAAAATTTACTCAGTTTAATTAATGATGTGCTCGACTTTAGCAAATTAGAAGAAGGTAAAATTATTTTTGCGGAGCGGAATATTAATGTACTTCATTTTTTGAAGAATATTAAAATGGCCAATCGGGTTAAGGCAGAAGAAAAAGGGAACTTAATAAAAATTATTTTCGACGATGATATTCCTGAATTTGTAGTAGGTGATGATGTTCGTTTGGGGCAAATTCTGAATAATCTGGTTTCAAATGCAGTCAAGTTTACCAAAGGTGGAACCATTGTTATAAGGGTTGAATTGAAAAAGTCTACAAAAACTGATGTGCAACTTTATTTTGCAATTGAAGACACTGGAATAGGTATTCCTAAAGAAAAGCAAGGGCTGATTTTTGAGCGATTTACACAAGCAAATAATAATATTACCAGAGAATTTGGTGGCTCAGGTTTGGGCTTAACCATTATCAAAAGGCTTTTGCAATTGCAAGACAGCGAAATATATATAGAAAGTGAATTAGGAGTCGGGTCTAAGTTTTTCTTTCATTTAAATTTTAAGAAAAGCACCGCTGAAATTAGAGAAGAAGCAAAAAACAGCGGTGACCTTAAGTTTAATTTGGCTGGCAAAACAATATTATTGGTAGAAGATGTAGAGTTTAATGTGATGATTGCACAGCGAATGTTGAAAAATTGGAACGCACAAGTTGAGCTTGCAGAGAATGGGGAAGTGGCAGTGGAGAAAGTAAAAAATGGAAATTATGACCTTATTTTAATGGATATACAAATGCCCATTATGGATGGATATACTGCTACAAAAAAAATAAGAGAATTTAATTTATCTGTCCCAATTGTAGCATTAACAGCGTCTGTTATTACCACCGATATAGAGGTTAAAGCAATTGAAATTGGCATGAATGGCTGTGTTTCAAAGCCATTTAATCCCAATGATTTGTATGCTATTATAGCAGAAAAAATTTCTGTTTAATTTTTTTTATTAGTTTTACATTTCAAAAGTAGATCTGCATAACTGCAATCAACAGCTTTCTTTTACGAATTTATTTGCTATGAGCATCGTTATGTAAACCGTTAAACGGTTCATCTTTACTTGATCTTAATCCGCAGGTTTCTGTGGAATCATCCTAATTTTAAATATAAGTTAATGACTGCTTATTCAATTAATAAGGCACTTCGTGCTGTTTATATTTTATTCAAAGAATCACTCAATACAGAAGGCAAAGATTTCACCACTGGAAATATTCGTAAGGCTGTTTTCATGCTGGCAATCCCCATGATACTAGAAATGTGTATGGAATCTGTATTTGCAGTAGTAGACATTTTTTTTGTCGGTAAATTGGGTTCCAATGCAACCGCAACAGTAGGTTTAACAGAATCGGTATTGGCCATTATTTACTCAATTGCTATAGGTTTGAGTATGGCAGTAACTGCTATGGTAGCGAGGAGGGTGGGCGAAAAAAATCCTGCAGCAGCAGCTGAAGCCAGTGCTCAGGCCTTATTGATTTGTTTGGTAATTAGTGTTTTAATCAGCGCGACTGGAATCATTTATGCAGGAGAAATACTTTCATTGGTTGGTGCGTCTCAAGAAATAATAGCAATAGGCAAAACCTATACTACTATTATGCTAGCTAGTAACATAGTAATTATGTTGTTATTTCTAATCAATGGAATATTCCGAGGCGCAGGTGATGCAGCAATTGCTATGAAAAGTCTTTGGATAGCGAATTGTTGCAATATCATCCTATGCCCTTTGTTGATTCATTATTATGGATTAACAGGAGCTGCAATAGCAACAACTATTGGGAGGGGTGTAGGAGTTTGCTACCAATTGTATTATTTGGGAAAGGGCAAAGGAATAATCCGCCTCCACAGGAATCATTTTAAACCTATCTGGGATATACTTCAAGCTATACTAAAAATGGCTACTACCGGTACACTTCAATTTTTAATTGGATCTGCCAGTTGGATATTTATGGCTAGGCTGGTATCTGATTATGGAAGTGACGCAATAGCTGGCTATACCATTGCAATTAGGTTAATTATTTTTTGTCTGATGCCTGCTTGGGGGTTGAGCAATGCTGCTGCTACTTTAGTTGGTCAGAATTTAGGTGCCAATCAACCCGAAAGAGCGGCAATGTCTGTGTGGAAAACGGCTAAATACAATGCAATATTTATGGGCACCATTTCTTTGGTGTTTATAATTGCGGCACCTTTTTTTGTGGCACTTATTAATGATCAACCTGCGGTGGTTGAAACTGGGTCTAGGGCACTTCGAATCATCAGCTTTGGTTATATTTTTTATGGAGTTGGAATGGTAATGATCAATGCTTTTAATGGAGCTGGTGATAGCAGAACTCCCACCATTATTAATTTTTTCTGGTTTTGGATATTCCAAATTCCACTTGCTTACTTCCTGTCAAAATATTTGGCAATTGGAACAACTGGTGTTTTTCTTGCGATAGTAATTACTGAAACGGGTATTTCAGTTACAAGTATGATTCTTTTCCGGAAAGGGAAATGGAAAACAGTAAAGGTTTAGATAAAAGCGGGGGTATTATTAAAACCATCCCCGCTTTCTAAATATAAATACCATAATAATGGGGACTACCGTCATTAAACCTGCTGCAATATAAAATCCATATTCATGGTGAATATATGGGAGCTTGTCAAAGTTCATTCCGAAAATTCCGCCAATAACTGTGGCGGGAGCAAGTAAGCAAGTAACAATTGCCATTACCTTCATTACTTCATTCATTTTAAGGTTTACATTGCTGAGGTAAAGATCTTGTAAATTGATCATCATGTCTCGGTAGCTTTCTGCTAAATCATTGGCTTGAACAATATGGTCGTATACATCTTTAAAGTATTTGGTAGTTTTATCTTCTAATAATTCACTTTCACTTCTAATGAATCCACTTATAAGTTCTCTAACGGGACTCACATTGCGCTTCAACACAATTAATTCTTTTCTTAGTGCATTTATTTCGGCAAGAGACCTTGTATTGCTACTACGGATAATTTTTTCTTCGAGTAATTCAATTCGCTCACCAATTTTTTCCATCACCAAATAATAATGATCTACTATCATATCCAGCATGGCATAGCATAAATAATCTGCCTTATTTTGTCTTAGTTTAGAATTTGCTATTTTCAATTTTTCTCTAATAGGGTTGAATACGTCTCTTTTAGCATCTTCTTGAAAAGAGACTACAAATTCTTTTCCTAAAATAATGCTGATCTGTTCTGTTTCAACAGCACCTGTTTGCTCATTAAAATAAAGCATATTCAACAAACAATAAAGAACTGGATCAATCTCATCCATTTTCGGCCGCTGGTCAATACTTAGAATGTCTTCAGTAATTAAAGCGTGAATACCAAAATGGATGCAGATATCTTCTACTTCTTTTTTTCGAATACCGTCAATATTAATCCAACTAATTAGCTGATTGTTTTTACAAGAAAAGCAATTACTAATATCTTGATATGTTTTTTCTTCAAAGAATGATGGGGAGTAATTAAAAACGTTAACCACAATCTGGTCGGCTTCTTGCCTTATAGGTGTAACTGTAGGATTTACTTTAAAAATATCCCTGGTTCGATTTGTATTAAACAGTGATAAAACATTCAGATATTTAAGGTATTTGTTTCCTGTCATATAGTGAAGGTAAAAAAAATAGCTTACCAATATCTTTGCCAATAATGATTCATTTGACAATGCTTCAAAACCTAAAGTGGACTAAATTTCCTGGTAGTTAATGGAGAAATACATAGCATTTATCCCAGTTGATTTTGCAAATTCTTTTTTCATATAGAAGAATTAAGCGAAACAGGCATAATGAGGGAGATTTTATTGATTTAAGACAGATATTCATAATCTGGTGGACACTGTGGTTTTATGGAAAGAAAAATCAATGCATACATAGGCATAAAAAAAGTGCACCAGCCTTAGCATTTACAAAGGTCTGATCCAAATATTTCGGAAGCTGTCTGGGTTGCCACCATCTAATCCATGGTCTTGTATGGCCAATGGTTCTTTGGCATTATGTGCTTTATAGGCAGCAGCTCCAATCCATTCGGTATTTCCTTTAATAGCCACGTGATTTTGAACAAGAATGCCATTGTGTAATACAGTGATATAGGCAGGTTGTTGTAAAGTACCATCAGAAAAAAATTGAGGTGCTGTGAAAATGATATCGTAAGTCTGCCATTCTCCTGGTTTTCTGGAGGCATTTACCAACGGAATAAATTGTTTGTAAATGCTTCCAGCTTGGCCGTTTGGATAGGTAGGATTATTGTAAGAGTCGAGTACCTGTAATTCATACCTACCCATTAAAAAAATACCACTATTACCCCTTGTTTGCCCACTACCAGCAATAGCTAGTGGTGTTCTCCATTCAATATGTAATTGGCAACTGCCAAAAACTTCTTTGGTTTGAATATAACCAGAACCTTTTACTACATTCAGAATTCCCAGTTGGTCAATTTTCCAACCTATGGCAGTACCATCAGTTTTCTGAAAGGCATTTGTATTTTTTCCATTGAATAAGATGATGGCATCTGAAGGTGCATCAGCATTTGTTTTTCCTGGAGTTACAACAGCGGGCACTGGCTCCCATACTTCTGTCTTTTTTGCTTCATTTACAAGACTATCAGGATCTACTTTTTTTTGAGCATTGGAGTTTAGTGCTGAGAGTAGTAGAAGCGGAAAAGCGGCAAGCATGATTTTTTTCATAATACAAGATAAGCTTTTATACAGGAATATGATTGAGTTTAGGTATTAAATTCAAGTAAAAATCAATTGTTAAGAAAATCATAAAGTGTAAAACTCCCCGTATTTCTACGGAGTGGTGTAATTGATAATACTTGCATATTGCAAGTATTAGGTTAAACCAAATCTATCTACTTGAATCCAATTTCCACCATACGATTATTGATTGCAGATGGTCAAGATGTTTTTAGGGCTGGATTAAAAACGTTTCTAAACTATCAGGTAGATATACAAGTAATTGGCGAAGCATCTAATGGGGAAATTCTACTACAAAAGGTAATTGAGTTAAAGCCCAATATAGTGTTGACTGATGTGAGAATGTCTATTTTAGATGGAGTATTTGTAACAAAAGAAATTATTCGTTGCTTACCTGAAACCAAGGTAATTGCTACTGCACAGTATGCTAAAGACGATATTATTATTCAAATGCTTGATGCAGGCGTATTGGGTTTTGTTTCTAAAACAGCACATCCCTGTGAAATTATTGAAGCCATAAAAACTGTATTTATGAATAAACCTTATTTCTGCGATGAAATTACTAGTAAGCTCACTAAAATTGTTGAAAAAAAATATCAGCTTCGCCCAAAGCTAAATATTGTTTTTACTGATCGTGAGGTTCAAATCATAAAATTGATTTGCAAGGAATATACCAGCAAAGAAATTGCTCATACACTAAGCCTAAGTAAACGTACTATTGAAGGTCATCGAACTAGAATTATGGAGAGGGTAGGTGCCAAAAGTATTGCTGGAATAATTACTTATGCAGTAGAATTTGGGGTTTACCATAGATGTGAATGAAAATTTATTTCCATCCGCCACCAAGTGAACGATATAAATTTAGCAGGTATACATAGATTTTTTTCTTACTGTTAATTGATTCTAATTCAGCTTCAAGAACCCCTCTTTGAGCGGTAATTACTTCTAGGTATGAAGCATATCCTGTGAGATATAATTCTTTTGAAGTAGTAACGGCTGACTGTAAGATTGCTGTTTCTTTTTGTTTAAGGGCGAATACTTCTTTAAAATATTCTATACCCTTTAATTCGGTAACTACCTCTCTATAAGCGTTTAGAACAGTTTTTCTATATTGTTGAAATGCTTCTTCTTGAGCAGCATTGGCAAAAGCGTAGTTGCTCTTTAATAGATTTTTACTGAATATGGGAGTAACTAAACCACTTAATATACCGTAAGCAATTGATTGAGGGCTTATTAAAAAAGAAGGATTGAAACTATTCAGTGCAGTATATGCAGTCATATTTAATGATGGTAGAAAAGCTTTTCTGCTGGCTTCTAATTCAGCTCCACATGCTACTAATAATAATTCAGCTTCTTTTATATCTGGTCTATTCACTAATAATTGTGATGGAATACCAGTATTTACAGAATTTGGTATAGCTAAATCGGTTATTTTTTTTCCTCGATTTATTTTTTGGGAAAACTTACCAGTAAGTGCATTGATTTCGTTTTCAGTAGTAACAATTTGTTGTTTTATGCTATACAGAATGCTTTTAGTACTTAATAATTGAGCACTGAATTGTTGAACAGCTAACTCTGTAGCACGTCCACCAGCTTTTTGAGCAGTTACAATTTCTACCGCATTTTCTTGTAATCGAATATTGTTATGTAAAATCTCTTGTTCATTATCAAGTGCTAGTAATTCATAATACCGAACAGCAATTTCTGTTGCCAATTGAGTAGCCATCCATTGTTGTGCCTCTATTGTAGCGAGGTAGCGACTATAAGCTGCTTTTTTTCTTTCGGATAGCTTTCCCCATATATCTGCTTCCCAGCTAGTTCTAAAACCGATGAATAAGTCGGGCATATTTAATGGGATACGCTGATTTTTATTAATATTAGACGATAAGTTCATATCGTAATTACCAATGCCATTCATCGTATAATCTCCAAACTTATCTAGCCCTGCTGAAACAACGGCATCTAAGGAAGGGCTGCTTAATCCTTTTGCTATAAGCATCCCAGACTTTGCCATATTAATTTTTTGAAGCGCAATCAATAAGTCAGGATTATTTTTCAAAGCTGTGTCAACCAATTCTCGCAGTGTATTGTCTGGAAAAAATATTTTTTTTGATATGACTTCTGTTGCCACTGTATTTATACTATCCTCAAAATGGGTTGGTAGTCCATCATTGTATTTTATTACTGTTTTTTGGGGTATACTACAGGATCCGATTAGTAATGCCGTGAAAATAATGCTGCAAGAGTAAGTATATATTTTTTTCATAAAGAGGCTATCTGTCACTAGATTGTTCCGGATGGTCAATGATTACAGGAACGGATGAATTATTTTTTTTTCTTTTTGTTAGTTCAGCGAGATGGGCAAAAATTACATAAAGGCCTGGAATTAAAATCACGCCAAAAATGGTTCCAAAGAACATACCACCTGCGGACGCAGTACCGATAGATCGATTTCCAATTGCGCCTGCACCGGATGCAATACAGAGAGGAATAAGCCCCGCAATAAATGCAAATGAAGTCATTAGAATGGGTCTTAAACGAGACACAGCACCTTCCTTGGCAGATTCCATAATGGAGAAGCCTTGGCTTCTGCGAAGCATGGCAAATTCAACAATTAAAATTGCGTTTTTACCAAGTAGTCCAATCAACATAACCAAAGCAACTTGTGCATAAATATTATTTTCTAGTCCCAATATTTTCAACGCGAAAAAAGCTCCAAATATTCCAGTCGGCAGGGATAAAATTACCGCAAGAGGCATGATAAAGCTTTCGTATTGTGCTGAAAGAATTAGGTACACAAAAAGGAGACAAATAATAAAAATGATACTGGCTTGATTTCCAGAGGCAATTTGATCGCGGGTAATACCCGACCATTCATAGCTGAACCCACGAGGCAGTTTTTCTTTGGCTATTTTTTCTACGGATTGTATGGCTTCGCCACTGCTGAATCCGGTTGCCGCGTCTCCATTTACCATGGCAGAATTATACATATTGTAACGGGTAAGTTGTTCAGGTCCATAAACCCTTTCAAGTTTAATAAAAGTAGCATAGGACACCATTTCACCTCGATTATTTTTTACATAGAGATTGAGTAAGTCGTTGGGTTTTGCCCTAAAATTAGGATAAGCCTGAACCATCACTTTATACATTTGTCCGAAGCGAATAAAATTGGTTGCATAATAGCTACCGATGAGGGTTTGGAGGTCGGTCATTGCATTATCAACCGATACTCCTTTTTTTGCAGCCATATCATAATCAATATGAATCATGTATTGTGGAAAGCTCGGATCAAAGCCGGTATATGCAGCACCAACTACACCTGCCGACTTAATATCTTGAATCAGTTGATTGGTTACTCGTGCTGTTTGTTGTAAATTCCCTGAACCTGTTTTATCAATGATTCTTAATTCGAACCCGCTGGTATTGCCAAAACCAGGAACGGTAGGCGGTGGCATAAATTCAATGGATGCATCGGTAATTATTTTACACTTTTGCTGTAAAATAGGAATTATTTCTTTTACGGTTTCTTTTCTTTCTTTCCATGATTTTAAGTTAATCATCATCATACCGTAAGAAGCACCTGCTGCTTCGGTGATAAGGCTGTATCCAGAAAGGGTGGTAATATTTTCTACCGCAGGCAGGTCTTTAATTATTTTTTCCAACTTTACCAGTACCTGCTCCGTTCTTTCAACTGTAGCACCTGGCGGTGTGGAAATATTTACATAAATAATACCTTGGTCTTCAGTAGGAATAAAGCCACTAGGAAGTATTTTATTAATACCTATAATTCCAATCATAAATAAACCAATTACCCCAATTGTTACCATTTTTCTGGCTGATATCCAGCCCACTAATTTTGAATACTTGTGCTCGGTGGCTTCGTACTTTTTATTAAAGGCGTTAAAAAATCTACCCAATATATTTTTCTTTTTAGGGTGGTGATTTTCCTTAATTAAGATAGCACATAAGGCAGGTGTAAGAGTAAGTGCATTAATTCCAGATATAACAATCGATACAGCCAGTGTAAGAGAAAATTGCCTGTAAAAAACCCCTGCTGGACCAGAAAGAAAAGCAGCAGGAATAAATACAGCAGACATTACAAGGGTAATGGCAACAATTGCACCAGCAATTTCCTTTATGGCGCTTAGTGTTGCATTTAAGGGAGATAGATGTTGCTCCTCCATTTTTAAATGAACTGCTTCTACTACAACAATAGCATCGTCTACAACAATACCAATTGCTAATACAAGAGCAAATAAAGTGAGTAAATTAATAGAAAACCCCATAACCTGCATAAAAGCGAGTGTTCCAATCAACGCCACTGGAACGGCAAGTGCAGGAATAAGCGTGGATCGAAAATCTTGCAGAAAAATAAATACAATAATGAATACAAGAATAAATGCTTCAATTAAGGTTTTTATTACTTCGCTAATGGAAGCATCTAGAAACCTAGAAACATCGTAGGCAAAATTATATTTCATATCTGGAGGGAATGAACTTTCTTTAAGCTCTGCCATCCTGCTTTTTACTTTTTCAATTACTTCTTTGGCATTGGATCCTGGTCTTTGTTTGAGCATGATGGAAGCAGATGGTTTGCCATCTGTTTTCGAAATCATACTATAAGTCATTGCACCGAATTCAACATCTGCAACGTCTTTGAGGTATAGGATAGAACCATTATTTTCTGCCCTTATCACCACGTTTTTATACTGTGATGGCTCAAAAAATTTACCAGTATAGCGTAAGATATATTGAAGTGCTTGCGGGCTTTTGCCAGAACTTTCACCCGTTTTCCCAGGAGCTGCTTCTACGTTCTGGTTTCGCAATGCGTTAATAACGTCCTGAGCAGAAATATTATAAGCCAGCATTCTGTCTGGTTTAAGCCACACCCGCATTGAGTATTCTTTCTGGCCCATAATTTCTGCAAAACCAACTCCATCAATTCTCTTCAGTTCTTGGAGAATATTAATATCGGCAAAATTGTAAATAAATTGTTCATCTGCGGCGGTATCCTCACTCATTATATTGAGGTAAAGCAACATACTATTAACGTCTTTCTCTGTGGTAACGCCTGCTTTAATTACTTCTTCTGGTAATTCGTCAAGTACAGTTGTAACCCGGTTCTGTACATTCACAGCAGCAACATCTGGATCAATTCCCACCTTAAAAGAAATAGTGATAAGGGTTATTCCGTTATTACTAGAAACTGAAGACATATAAGTCATTCCAGGGACTCCATTGATGGCTCTTTCTAGTGGAGTGGCAACCGCTTTTGCACATACTTCTGCATTTGCTCCTGTGTATTTGGCGGTTACAGTAACAGACGGCGGAACAATATCGGGAAACTGTGTAATGGGTAAGGTGAACAAAGCCAGTACACCAAGGAGTGTAATGATGATTGAGATGACCAGCGAAAGTACCGGTCTTTTTATAAAGGTTTCCAGCATGGTAAATGGTTGAATCTGTAAAGCGACAATGGATTAATTGAGGTTGGTATTTAGTTGCATCAAACTGTCAATATTCATCAACTTTGGGCTGATTTTTGCACCTTGACGAACATTTTGCATTCCCTCAAAAACGATATGTTCACCAGGCATAAGGCCATCTTCAATTATATAATATTGTGCAACCCTTCTACTGGTTTTGAAAGCACGCATTTTAACAATATTGTCTTTTCCTACAACGAATACATAATTTTTATCTTGGATTTCAAAAGCAGATTTTTGCGGAATAATAATGGCATTATCAACTTCGCTTATTAACCTTACTTTACCGGAAGCACCATGTTTGAGTAATTTATTTGGATTCGGGAATCTTGCGCGAAAAGCAATTGCACCTGTATTATCGTTAAATTCACCATCAATTGTTTCAATTTTTCCTGAATAAGGGTAAGGTGAGCCATCAGCAAGAATCAGATTAATGACTTTATTTTGTTGGATACCTTTTGACAATGATTTTTTAAATTGTAGGTATTCGTTCTCAGAAATATGGAAATAGGCAAACACATTGTGTACATCAGAAATGGTAGTGAGCAAAGCACCTGCGTCAATAAGACTGCCGATTTTAAGGGGAATCCGATCAATGACACCATCAAATGGAGCCCTAATAAAGGTATAAGAGAGCTTGGTTTCGGCTCCCTGTTGCACCGATATTGCTTCATCTACTTTTGCTTTGGCGGCTGTTAGTTTAACGGAAGCCAGTTCAACTTCAGTTTTAGAAATGATGTTTTTTTCAACCAATAGTCGAGTTCTATTCACTTCAAGCTCAGCCGCTTTTGCTTCGGCTACAGCATTAGAAACATTGGCTTTTGCTTTGGCCAATTCGGTTTTATATTCAATATCGTTGATCTGGAACATTGGCTGTCCCTTTTTAACCTCATGTCCCTCGTCCACAAAAATCCGATCAAGAAATCCTTGTACCCTTCCCCGGATCTCTACATTTTTAACAGCTTGAATATCAGATACATAGTCGTTTTGTAATAGGGTATCTTTTTGATCCACAATAACAACTGGCAGTTCAGGATAAATGACTGATTCTACTTTCGTTTTTTCGTTTTTGCAGGACAAGCATATACCAATAACTCCAAAAGTATATATACTAAAAAGCCACTTGCTCATTGATTTCAGATTGATCATTATTGAAGAATTAAACCTTGAATTGCAAATATAGTTATTTTAAGCTTTTTTTAAGCTCAGTGATTTAAAACCTTTATCTATAATTTTTGTTATTTCAAGTAATATGCATCAATTAATCTGTTAAAAATTTAATCAAACACAGTTATTTTAGAATTGGATTTGTGTTTCTTATATATTGAATAGATTTTTTGGGTATTAAGTTAATATTAACAAGCATAGCTGTTTTTTTATATTCGTAAAAAAATAATTATTAAATATAAAGCGCAATATTTGCAGTTCTTAAATTCTATATCTTAAAACAAGCAGTTTCCGAATGATTATTCTCATCTTTTTAGTGTCGCATTGGTATCTCTCGCTTTTTGGACAAACATTTTATTTGCATCGTTATGCAGCGCATAAGATGTTTACTATGAATAAATTCTGGGAAAAATTTTGGTATATATATTCTTGGGTTACCCAAGGTACTTCTTACCTCAATGCTAGGGCTTATGCTATTCTTCACAGAATGCACCACGCCTATAGTGATACCGAGAAAGACCCACATACGCCCCATTTTTTTAAAGAGGCATTTACCATGATGATGTATACTAGAAAAGTGTACAATGGTGTTCTTAATGGCACATTTGAATTTGAAAAGAAGTTTGATAAGAACTTTCCAGTCTACCCTAAAATTGATAAGATAGCAGATAGTTGGTTTTCTAGACTAGGTTTTGCAGCTTTATACATTGCATTTTATATAGTATTTGCCACGCAATGGTGGATGTATTTGTTACTTCCAATACATTTCCTGATTGGTCCTATACAAGGTGCAGTAGTAAACTGGGCGGGACATAAATATGGTTACCGAAATTTTCCTGATGAAAAAGACCAATCTAGAAACACACTTATCATTGATTTTCTAATGCTTGGTGAATTGTTCCAGAACAATCACCACCATGCTGGTGCAAGGCCAAATTTTGCCGCCAAATGGTGGGAATTAGATCCTGTTTATCCATTTATCAAACTTTTTAATAAAATAGGAATGATAAAGCTTGTATCCATTAAGTCTCAATTAGAGTAAGTCATAGCCTAAGTGGCACTATTTTCTTTTTAAATAATTGTGGGCTTTCGTGTGTGGACTGGTAAAAACAAGTTGGGAATGCTTCGTTAAATACTTGTCTGCATTAAAAACACAGTTGCGTAAGTATTGGGTTTCCCTTTACTTTTGTGCAAAGTATCTACTGTGAACCTTACCATACATACCAAAGACCTTGTAAAAAGTTATAAAGGCAGAACCGTTGTAAATAATGTATCTGTTTCCGTAGAACAAGGTGAAATTGTGGGTTTACTTGGCCCCAACGGTGCGGGAAAAACGACCAGCTTTTATATGGTGGTAGGGTTGATTAAGCCAGATATTGGCTCGGTTTTTTTAAATGATGAAGATATTACCAAGCTGCCCATGTACAAGCGGGCGCAAATGGGTATTGGTTACCTGCCACAAGAAGCCAGTGTATTTCGTAAGCTTACAGTAGAAGACAATATTATGGCCATTCTTGAAATGACCAAACTTACCAAAGCAGAGCGCGCCCATAAACTAGAATCCTTATTGGATGAATTCAACCTACACCATGTTCGGCACAACAATGGAGACAGCCTCAGTGGCGGAGAAAGAAGAAGAACCGAAATTGCTCGGGCTCTTTCGGTTGATCCTAAATTTATACTACTCGATGAACCGTTTGCTGGAGTTGATCCAATTGCCGTAGAAGATATACAAGGAGTAGTTGCTAAGTTAAAATACAAGAATATTGGCATCCTTATTACCGATCACAATGTGAATGAAACCCTCTCTATTTGCGATAGGGCTTATTTATTAATTGAAGGTAAAATCTTTAAACATGGAACAGCAGAAGAACTGGCAGATGATGAACAAGTACGTCGTTTGTATTTGGGTACTAATTTCGAACTGAAACGCAAAGACTGGATTATTGATATGGCAAGAGACAACCCCTCTATTTAAATAATTCAACCCAATGTTGAATAAGGTATATTGCTTAGTATCGTTCAGAATCTGTATTTTGCTGTATACCTTATTATGAAATTACTCAGTCCCGCCATATCAAGACTAGCTCGAATGCGCCATTGGCGCATTGAGCAGTGGATTCAAAACCCCATTGATGCGCAACGTGAAGTGTTACAAGACTTGGTAACCCATGGCCAATACACAGAATTTGGCAGAAAATATGGGCTTAATAAATTATTTAGTATTCGTGAGTTTAAAGAACGTATACCCATTCATGAATATGATCAACTGAAGCCTTATATCGACCGGATTATGCAAGGCGAAGAGAATATACTTTGGAACACACCCGTTAACTGGTTTGCCAAAAGCAGCGGTACTACCAACGATAAAAGTAAATTCATTCCCATTACCCAAGAGAGCCTAGAAGATTGCCACTTTCAAAGTGCGAAAGACGTGCTTACCATGTATTATAACAATCGCAATGAAAGCGACTTACTTACGGGTAAAGGCTTGGTGATTGGTGGAAGCCACCAGATTAGTCAACTTAATGATGATATGCAATTCGGCGATTTAAGTGCCGTACTCTTGCAAAATACACCCATTTGGGCCAATTGGATTAGAACACCAGAACTCTCCATTGCACTTATGGATGCGTGGGAACAAAAAATTGAAATGCTGGCAAAACATACCATACAGGAAGATGTTACTTCTATTTCTGGCGTTCCTACCTGGACCCTGATTCTTATTAAACGCATACTGGAGATAACTGGTAAAACAACTTTAAGAGAAGTATGGCCCAACCTTGAACTCTATATTCATGGTGGGGTTTCTTTTACTCCCTATCGCGAACAGTTTAAAAAATTAATTGGAGCAGGATGCAGCTACTTAGAAATGTACAATGCCAGCGAAGGCTTTTTTGCTGCACAGGCAAATCCAGATGATGATGGCATGTTGCTATTTGTAGAGAATGGTATATTTTATGAATTTATGCCTGTAGGCGAATATGGTAAAGTAAATCCTCAAACAATTGGATTAAAAGATGTGGTTATTGGTGAAAACTATGCTTTGGTGATTAGTACCAATGGTGGATTATGGCGGTATCTGATTGGTGATACCATTCAGTTTACCACTACACACCCGTTTAGGATAAAAGTAACTGGTCGATTGAAACAGTATATCAATGCATTTGGGGAAGAATTAATTGCCGATAATGCAGATCGGGCAATTGCTATTGCAGCTGAAAAAATTGGCTTGCAAGTAAATGATTATACGGCAGCACCTATTTATTTTGGAGAAAACAACAGCGGAGCGCATGAGTGGTTGATTGAATTTGAAACTAGCCCTGCATGCATCAATCAGTTTGCTTATGAGCTGGATTGTGCACTTAAATTGCTGAACAGTGATTACGAAGCAAAGAGATATAAAGATATTGCACTTGGGCTGCCTGTAGTTCATGCTATTGAAAAAGGAATATTCAGTGCTTGGCTAAAACAAAAAGGAAAACTAGGCGGCCAGCATAAAGTGCCAAGACTGAGTAATGAAAGAAAATACCTAGAAGAAATTAAACTTTTACTGAATAAGTAGAAATTGGTTGTCAATTTTATGCCACTCTATGTATTAAATTTCTTTTATTTGTAGCTCATCTGAACTAAATAAATTGATTATGAAATTGTTGGAAGGAAAAGTTTCTATTGTTACCGGCGCAGCGCGAGGAATAGGTGCTGCCATTGCTTTAAAACTAGCAGAACACGGAAGTAATATTATACTAACTTATATAAGCGAAGGTAGTGGTGATAAAGCAGCAGCTTTGGTAAGTGAAATGGAAGCAATGGGTGTTAAGGCCAAAGCAGTAAAAACCAATGCAGGTGTTTTTGCAGAATGTGAAACACTGGTGAATGATACTATTAAAGAGTTTGGGGTAATTGATATCTGCGTAAATAATGCGGGCATTTCTAAAGATAACCTCTTGTTAAGAATGACCGAACAACAATGGGATGATATGATAGACATTAATTTAAAAAGTATTTTCAATATGACTAAGCAAGTCATTCGTCCCATGATGAAAGCCAAGCAGGGCAGCATTATTAATATGAGTTCTATTGTTGGTATTCGCGGCAATGCAGGACAAAGTAGTTATGCAGCTAGTAAAGCTGGTATTATTGGTTTCACCAAATCTATTGCCGCTGAATTGGGTTCGAGAAATATTCGTTGCAATGCCATAGCACCTGGATTTATTGACACAGATATGACGCATTATTTGAAGGATGGAGAAGGTGCGGCGCAATTTTTGCAGAAAATTCCATTGGGCAGATTTGGTAAGACAGAAGAAATTGCCAATACTACCTTATTTCTAGCAAGTGATCTAAGTTCATATATAACGGGACAAGTGCTTAGTGCCTGTGGCGGGTTGAATATATAATATAAATGAAAAAATATTTTAGTAATCTCAGTGCTGATGTTTCAGCTTCCATAGTAGTATTACTCGTTGCTTTACCACTTTGTTTGGGAATAGCATTGGGATCTGGAGCTCCATTGTTCGCTGGTATTATTGCGGGTATAGTTGGTGGTATTGTAGTAGGAATATTGAGTGGCTCCCAACTAAGTGTAAGTGGTCCTGCAGCAGGTTTAACAGTTATTGTTGCTGCTTCAATCACCAAATTACAAGTGTACGAAGCGTTTTTGTTGGCAGTGGTAATTGCGGGATTGATACAGCTTGTTTTTGGTTATTTAAAAGCGGGTATTATTGGCCACTATGTACCAAATTCCGTTATTAAAGGCATGCTTGCTGCCATAGGGCTGATTTTAATATTGAAACAATTGCCCCACTTGGTAGGATATGATACCGATTTTGAGGGAGATGAATCTTTTTCTCAAGGTGATGATGAGAATACTTTTACTGAAATTTTAAAAGCACTTCGATTCATCACTCCATCTGCTGCTATTATAGGGGTTGCTTCTTTATTGTTATTGATAATATGGCAGACGAAAATAGTTCAATCCCGAAAAATCTTATCTGCCATACCAGGCCCTCTAGTAGTTGTACTGGTGGCAGTGCTGGTTAATTATTATTTCATAAACTTTCTGCCTGATTTTTCATTAGAAAATAAGCACTTGGTTTCATTGCCAATTTCAGATCGGTTGATTGACTTTTTTTCCTTCTTCACATTTCCTGATTTTAAGTTCATCACCAATCCTATTGTATGGACTTCTGCATTCACCCTTGCTGTTGTAGCCAGTTTGGAAACATTGCTGGGTATAGAAGCGGTAGATAAAATTGATCCACTAAAAAGAATCACCCCAACCAATCAAGAATTAAAAGCCCAAGGAATTGGCAATATAGTATCTGGATTATTGGGTGGAATTCCAGTAACATCAGTCGTTGTAAGGAGTTCGGCCAATGTAAGTGCAGGGGGCAAGACTAAATTATCTGCTATACTTCACGGGATTTTCTTACTGCTTTCTGTAATGTTTATTCCTTTTCTTATCAATAAAATTCCCTTGAGTGCATTGGCTGCAGTATTGATTTTTACAGGGTATAAATTGGCTAAGTTTTCATTGTTTAAAGAATTTTATCAAAAAGGATGGGATCAGTTTATTCCGTTTAGCGCAACAATAATTGCTATCTTATTAACTGATTTATTGATTGGTATAATGATTGGAATAGTAGTTAGCTTATTTTATTTGGTAAGAAGTAATTTCCAATCAGCTATTTTAGTTGCCCACGACCAGAATAATTACTTGATTCGACTTAGGAAAGATGTTTCTTTTTTAAATAAGCCCATCATCAAGCAGCATTTAGAAGCATTGCCAGATGATTGTTTTGTGTTAATTGATGCCACTCGAGCCGATTTCATAGACAAGGATATTATAGAAGAAGTAAATAATTTTATGCTTAATGCTTCTACTCGAAATATAAGGGTTGAAGTTAAAAAAAGTATTCATAAGCCAATGCATTTATTGTTTACTGAATAATAACTTATAAAATGAATACGTATCAGCGACTATTTTTAGAAAATAAAGCATGGGCAAAGGAAAAATTGACCGATGATCCTGACTATTTTAATAGGCTTGCAGACTTACAATCACCAGAATTTTTATGGATTGGTTGTAGTGATAGTAGGGTTCCAGCCAATGAAATTACAGGTACTCAGCCCGGTGAAATTTTCGTACATCGTAATATAGCCAATATGGTTGTGCATACCGATTTGAATTTGTTGAGTGTATTACAGTATGCGGTAGACGTTTTAAAAGTGAAACATGTTATTGTTTGTGGTCATTATGGATGTGGTGGTGTAAAAGCTGCCATGACCAATCACAATATGGGTATTATTAATAAATGGTTGCGTAATATTAAAGATGTACACCGTCTTCATAGGGAGGAAGTTGATTCTATTGGCGATGAGAATCTTCGATTGAATCGAATGATTGAATTAAATGTGAAAGAGCAAGTAATGAATTTGGCCAAGACATCTATAATTCAAAAAGCATGGAAACATACACAACTACCACATTTACATGGCTGGGTATATGATATTAAAGATGGAATTACAAAACCCATTTTTGAGATGGAGGCCGGTACCAGTATTGATTCCATCTATGAATTTGATGATCTTTAGTTAGTGGGTTGAGGGGAGAGCTTGAATAAGCATCCAATACAGTGGCATTCCTATACTAATATTAAAAGGGAAACTTATACCCAATGCCATAGGTATATACAACCCAGGATCAGCTTTTGGGGCGGCCAAACGCATTGCTGCTGGCACAGCAATATAAGAGGCACTTGCTGCAAGTATGGCCAGCATGAATCGGTCGCCCGTACTTATATTTCCCAAAGTTGTAATTAAAACTACTGCCGTTCCATTTATGATTGGAATTACAATACTCATCAAACTTACAAACCAACCATACTGAACAAATGCCTTAAATCTTTTAGCTGCTACCATTCCCATTTCTAATAAAAAAATGGCAAGAAATCCTTTGAATATATCCGAAGTAAATGGTTTAATTCCTTCAGCCTGTTTGCTATCGGCTATCAACCCAATTACCAAGCTACCTAGAATCATCATCACAGATCCATTGGTAAAAGCTTCGTGTAAAATGGTCTTTATACTACCACTTTTAGTAGTGGATTGATCGTATTTACGTATCAATACCACCCCAATTACAATGGCTGGAGCTTCCATTAAAGCCATTGCAGCAACCATATGCCCCCCATAACTGGTATTATTCATCTCCAAAAAAGAAGCGGCAGATATAAAAGTGACTGCACTAACCGATCCGTATGCCGATGCTACTGCACCCGCATCGTAAACATTTAGCCTCATTTTTAATAAAAAAAATACATAAACTGGAACTACAATAGAAAATATAAGCGCCAATAAAAGTGTTAAAATGATTTGACTGTTGATTTCTGAGTGAACCAATTCTTGGCCACCTTTGAAGCCAATTGAAAAAAGGAGGTACAATGAAATAAACTTAGCACTTGAAGGGGGGATTTCTAGATCACTCTTTAAAAAAGCAGCAAAAATGCCCAAAATAAAGAATAATAGTACTGGATTGGTTAGATTACTGATGATTATATTCGCATTCATTATAAATAGGGGTGTATTTTTGCAAATTATTAATACGGCCAATTGGTATTCAGGCACAATCCTTGTGAAATGATATTCCGCTTGAAACCAGTTTCAATCATACGACCAAAACCATATGGCAGCACAAAGCAAAGTATCTCCAGCCGGAGCAGCAAAAAAAATTTTAGAGTTACTCAAACTCGATAAGAAAGATGTGTCTGCAATCTATGTTTTTGCCATATTAGCAGGATTGGTTCAATTGGCAATGCCCTTGGGAATACAAACCATTATCAGCTTTGTAATGGCTGGTTCTGTATCTACTTCAATTGTTATTCTGATTGTATTGGTGGTAGGAGCAGTATTTATTAATGGCTTATTACAGGTCCGCCAGTTTCAGGTGACAGAGAAAATTCAACAGAAAATTTTTGTACGCTATTCGCTTGAATTTTCTGATCGCTTACCAAAACTGAATATAGAAAAATTAGATGCTTATTATCTGCCAGAATTGGTGAATCGCTTTTTTGATACGGTTTCCTTACAAAAAGGAATAGAAAAATTATTGCTTGATATACCTGCCGCCGTAATACAAATATTTTTTGGAGTAACACTATTGGCATTTTACCATCCAGTATTTATTGGATTTGGTGCAATATTATTACTGCTCTTATACCTAATTCTGCGATATACATTGCCAGATGGATTTCAAGCCAGTATAGAAGCCAGTAATCAAAAATATGCAACTGCTGCCTGGCTAGAAGAAATGGCTAGGGTGATAAAGACTTTTAAATATTCTAGAGGAACTTCTTTAAATATTGACAAAACAGATGGAATTGTAAAAGAATACTTAGGTGCAAGAACCAATTATTTTAAAGTATTGCTCACCCAATATTGGAGCTTGATTGCTTTTAAAGTAGTGATTACTGCTGCTATGTTAATTGTTGGTGCCGTTCTATTGGTAGATCAAGAGATTAATATCGGCCAGTTTATTGCTGCTGATATTGTAATTTTAAGTGTAATTGCTTCGGTTGAAAAACTAATCAGTAACCTAGATAAAGTATATGATGTACTTACTTCTGTAGAGAAGCTGAGTAAAATTACCGAGAGTGAAATTGAGACAGAAGGCACTGCGGTATTACAAGATACTAATGTAGGTGTATCCATTAAATTCAATCAACTGAATTTTTCATACAGCAATAATAATAAGGTACTTACCGGCTTGAATTTCAATATTACTGCTGGCGAAAAAATTTGTATTATGGGTAAAGCTGGTTCTGGAAAATCCACCATACTTAGATTATTAACTGGTGCTTTTAAAAATTTTACAGGTTCTATATTAATTGATGGTATGCCAATTGGTAATTATACCCTTCATTCGATTCGTTCACAAACAGGTATTTTATTGAGTCAGCAAGATATATTCAATGGAACAATTTGGGAAAATATTACCATGGGTAATAAGTCCCTCACCTATAGTAATGTAAATGATATTGTAGAGCGTTGTGGGCTCACTTCTTTTATACAATCCTTGCCTTCAGGTTATGATACACAACTAGACCCCGCAGGTAAAAAGTTAAATAGTAAAGTACGACAAGATATTTTATTGTTGAGGGCCTTATTGGGTAAGCGGCGACTTTTATTGCTCGAAGATCCCTTAAATTTTCTGGAGACTGCCTATAAACAACATATAGAAGATTTTCTGTTAAAAGAAGAAACGGCAACTGTAATAATTGCAACCAACGACCGAAAAATTGCTGAGCAATGTGATCAAGTAATTTATCTGAATGAAGGAATGGTTAAAGCAGTAGGAAAATGGTCTGAAATTGCTCCGTTAATAAACTAATTTATGTCTGATCATCATTTTATATCAACCATTATTGAATCGGAAGTAGAACATACTTCGTTGAATTCTTATAAGTCGATTTACCATATTTACCGCAGTAGCAACGTAAAGAAATGGCTATGGGCTATCTTAATAGGAATGCTGGTGATTTTGTTTTTGCCGTGGACACAGAATATTCGAGCCAAAGGTTCTATCACCACTTTACGTCAAGAGCAAAGACCCCAAGAACTAAATACCATCATCCCTGGAAGGGTGGTGAAATGGTACGTAAAAGAAGGTGATTTTGTAGAAAAAGGAGACACCATTTTACAGTTGGGTGAGGTAAAAGTAGATTATTTTGATCCCCGTTTATTAGAGCGTACCCAAAAACAAATCAACTCTAAACAAATTGCGGTTGAAGGTTATGGAAGCAAAGCGGTTACTGCTGAAGCACAGATTCGTGCATTGGAAGAAGGGCAGCGACTGAAATTGTCTCAAATAGACATCAAACTTCGTCAGCAAGATTTAAAAGTAACCAGTGATAGCAACGAATTAAACGCTGCTATAAATGAGTTGGGTGTAACAAAGCGACAAATAGATGCTGCCAAATTAATGCTCGATAGTGGCGTTATTTCACTGATTGATTTTGAACGAAGAAAAGTGACCTATCAAAATGCTTTTGCAAAAAAAATAAATATTGAAAATAAATACCTGCAGTCTAAACAAGAGCTCATTAGTTTAAGGATTGAAAAAAATGCAACTACGCAAGAATATACCGATAAAATTGCAAAAGCAGATGGGGAGCGCTTTGGATCTTTGTCTAATAAGGCAAGCGGTGAAGCTGATGTTGCCAAGCTAGAAAATGCATTCAGTAATTATGATATGCGAAATAAACTTTATTATATCACGGCACCTCAAAGTGGACAAATTACCAAAGCTCGCAAAGCAGGTATTGGTGAAATGGTGAAAGAGGGAGAAATGGTGGTAGAAGTAGTGCCAATTGATGTTCAATATGCAGTAGAATTATTTGCTGAGCCAATGGATTTACCTTTAATTAGTATTGGACAAACCATCCGGTTTATTTTTGATGGATTTCCAGCCATTATTTTCACGGGATGGCCTGCTGCATCTTATGGAACTTTTGGTGGAAAAGTGGCAGCCGTAGAAACTTCGGTGAGTAGCAATGGTAAGTTTAGGTTGCTGGTAATAGAAGATCCCAATGATAAGCCATGGCCCAAACAATTGCGTATGGGTGGCGGAGCAAATGGTATTGCTCTTTTAAAAGATGTGCCTATTGGATATGAGTTGTGGCGGAATATTAATGGATTCCCGCCAGAGTATTACAAACCTTTTGCAGACGCAAAAAAAATTGAATCGGATAAGAAAAAATAGCGCATGAACAAAGTAGTATTTTTTTTATTCATATTTTCTACCACTGCTTCGCAGGCACAGATGCTTACGCCCGAATCTTTTATTCAGTTGGTGCGAGAGAATCATCCATTGGCCAAACAGGCGAATATAAAAGTAGAGAAGGCAAAGGCAGATTTAACTACTGCCCGCGGAGCATTTGACCCTACCATTACTTTTGAGGCAAGTAGAAAAACATTCGATGGGAAAAATTATTATTTCTATACCAATCCAGAAATAAAAGTCCCTACCCGTTTGGGTGGTGCTGATATAAAAGCAGGTGTAGAAAATAATGGAGGGCAGTTTATTACCGATCAAGTTACCAAAGGGCAATCAAGTTATCTCGGGGTTGAATTACCGTTGGTGAAAGGTTTGTTGATTGATAAACGAAGGGCTGCTTTGCAACAGGCTCAGTTGTTCCGTTCACAAAGTGAGCAGGATAAATTAAAGATGGTCAATGATCTTTTATTTGATGCGTATACAGAATACTGGCAATGGACGGGTTCTTATCAGATATACAGTGTGTACAATCGTTTTTTAGATATTTCAAAAGATCGCTTTAGGCTGGTGAAGTTGGCATTTGAAAATGGAGATCGTTCTGCAGTTGATACCATAGAAGCACTTACACAAGTCCAGAATTTTCAGATGTTGCAAGCAGATGCTAAAGTAAAACTGGTGACAGCACAATTGGAGCTTTCCAATTATTTGTGGAATAACAGCGACAGCGCCTATCTGCTGCCCGAAACGGCAGTTCCTGATACCGTACAGTTTACTTTATATACTGCAACGGGTATTTTAAATGATATTATTAGTCGCTCTACTACGGAGAACCCTGCGCTCCGCAGTATTGATTATACATTGGAAGCATTGGAGGTAGAAAGAAAATTAAAATACCAGAATATACTTCCAATGGTGAACCTAAAAGCCAATCTTTTAAATGGTGGATACAATGCATTGAAGGGATTTAATGGTGCACTTTTACAAAATAATTATTTATGGGGTATTGATTTTAAGCTGCCTATTTTTTTGCGTGAAGGTAGGGGGGAATATAAAAAAGCAAAGCTGAAAATAGAGGAGACCAACTATCAATTTTCTGCAAAGAAGTGGGAGGTTGAAAATAAAATCAGGAATTATTACAACGAAGCGAATTTATTAAAGGATCAAATTCGTATAACACAACAGGCATACAATGGGTTCAATGCAATACTTCGCGCGGAAGCATTGCGATTTCAGAATGGTGAGAGTTCATTATTCCTTATCAATACCCGAGAGAATAAGGTGATAGAAACCGCGGAAAAGTTAGTTGCATTGCGCATCAAATACCTGAAAGCCAATTATGGTATTGAGTGGTCTGCTGGCTTACTTCGTTAAATTGGTTAAGATAATTTGTGTTTGAATTTGTTTATAAAAGCTTGACTGTATTCGCTCAGAATTAATTTTCCACTGATGGCTGCCCTTTCATTTAGTAAATCATTCCAGTGTTCGGTACCGTTCCAGAATATTTTTTTCAATTCTTTTAAAGCATTAGGATTAGAGTTAGCAAGGGTATTAGAAAGTCTGATGATGGACTCGTCCATACCAGCAATATCTGGGTGAAGCTCAGCAAATAAACCTTTTCTACGAGCCCAGTCGCCCGGCCTAAAAGTAACGGCATCAATGGCCAATTGTGAAAAAGCGGAGCTGCCAATTTTTCTTTCAACGGCGGGGCCAATTACAAATGGGCCAATACCTACTGCTAGTTCACTCAATTTTACATCAGCACCTTCACAGGCGATGGCATAGTCTGCGGCAGCGGCAAGGCCAACACCACCACCAATACATTTGCCTTGAATTCGGGCAATAATAATTTTACCACAGGTACGCATGGCATTGATTACGTTGGCGAATCCGCAGAAGAAATTCAGTCCCCCCTCTTCGGTTGTAATAGCGGCTAATTCATCAAAAGAAGCACCGGAGCAAAATATTTTTTCGCCTAGAGAACGGAGCACCAATACTTTAATTGTTGGGTTAGTGCCTTCAGTAATAATTGCTTTGGTAAGCGCGTCTAATATTTTTCTGGGCAATGAATTGCTATGTGGATGATAAAATTCAATGGTACTGATACCATTTTCTCTTTCTACTTTAACAAAGCCATCTTTCGTTTCTTCCATCATAGTATTTACACTTTTTAAATTTGTCCACCGCCTAAGGTCATCCCTTTCTGGCCACCATTGTTAAAATAGTAGCAATACCCACCAGTTCATCGGCATCATCCATAATTTCTACCAACCATTTTACAATGCCTTTATCAATATCGGTTGGTTCTTTTTTATCTTGGCGAATTTTTTCTTTACACGTGAAGCGAATATATAACTCAGATCCCGGATAAAAAGGTTTGGTGAAACGAAGATCATCAATACCATAATTCAATAGCACTGGATTTTTCTGATAACTATCAACAAATAATCCTGCTGCAACGCTCATTAATAAATAACCGTGTGCCACTTGTTTTTCAAACATAGTACCGTTAAAGTCGGTATTTTCTAGGTGCGCATAAAAGTGATCCCCACTTAAATCAGCAAAAGCATTGATATCTGCAGCTGTAATCAATCTTTTTTGGGTGGTAAGCTGATCTCCTATTACCAAATCTTCATAATATTTTTTAAAAGGGTGAATGGTATCGGTGATACCAGTGGCACCTGGTTGGTAAACTTGACTAATAGCGGTAATCATATCGGGGGAGCCTTGAATGGCCACGCGCTGCATATAATGTTTAATGCCTCTTAATCCTCCCATTTCTTCACCACCACCTGCTCTACCAGGCCCACCATGAACCAGTAAGGGAAGAGGAGCGCCATGGCCCGTACTTTCTTTAGCACATTGGTTATTGAGTACCAACATTCGACCATGGTAAGTACCAGCACCTAGAATATAGTCTTTTGCAATAGTAGTATCAGCAGTAACGATGGTGCTTACCAAAGAGCCTTTACCCATTTTGGCCAATACAATGGCTTCTTCGGTATGCTTATAAGGCATTAGAGTAGCTACTGGTCCAAAAGGTTCTATTTCGTGAACATCGGTGCTACCGAAAGGATTCTGGTTTAGTAATAGTAAGGGGCTTATAAAAGCACCTTTGACTGGGTCGGCGTCAATTGCATCTACATAATTGGGCGAACCATAAATAAGTTGGGAAGAGGTCAATAGTTTTTCTACCTGTGCTTTCAGTTCTTGTCGCTGAGATTCACCTGCTAGTGAGCCCATGCGGACTGTTGTATTTAGGGGGTTGCCAATTATAGTCTGGCCAAGTGCTTTACAAAGTGCTTTTTGTACCTCGTCTAATTTATTTGCGGGCACAAAAATTCTACGGATGGCGGTGCAACGTTGTCCGCATTTGGTGGTCATTTCTTTGCGTACTTCTTTAATAAATAAATCCCACTCGGGCATATTGGGTTTTACATCTTCTCCCAAAACGATGCAATTGAGTGAGTCGGCTTCCATGGTAAAAGGAATATTTTCCGATAAAATTCTTTTACTAGATTTAAGCATCAGTCCCGTATTTGCGGAGCCGGTAAAAGTAACCACATCTTGTGAACCTATATGATTGAGTAAGTCGCCAGCGCTGCCGCAGATGAGTTGTAGTGTGCCTTCCGGAAGAATTTTTGATTGAATAATTGATTTTACTACGGCCTCTGTTAAATAGCAAGTAACGGTAGCTGGCTTTACAATGGCGGGCATACCAGCCAGTAGGTTTACTGCTATTTTCTCCAGCATTCCCCAAACAGGAAAGTTGAAGGCATTAATATGAACGGCCACCCCTTCTTTGGGAATAAGCAGATGATGTCCCATAAAGCTATTGGATTTGCCAAAGGGATGGGCTTCACCATCGAGGCAATAGGGTGTATCAGGCAATTTACGACGGAGTGATGCATAGGCTAGTAAATTACCGATCCCACCTTCAATATCAACCCAGCTATCGGCTTTGGTAGCACCCGTTTGGTAGCTTACTTGGTAAAAATAATCTAAGTTATTGCGGAGGTAGAGAGCCAATGCTTTCAGCATAAGTGCTCGTTCATGAAAACTCATTTTACGCAGGGCGGTATTGCCTTTGCTTCGGCCGTAGTGAAGCATATCGGCAAAATTTAATCCTTGGGAGGAGGCGGTGGCAATGGGAGCACCAGTAATTGCATGGAAAAGCAACTGTCCCTCACCTTCACCCTTCACCCATTTACCTTGTATATAGTTTTCTATTGGGTACATATAGCAGCATTTAGCCCAACAAAGCTAAGGGTTGATGGTAGAAAGAAGGGGCAAAAAAATACCCGTCTCGCCAAGGGCGGACGGGTAAGCAGTTGGTTATTGGTCAAATAAACTTTAACAGTTCTATATAATAGACATTCGAATATTAATTTCGCTGCAAAGGTTTGAAAATATTTCTTCTACGGTGCCTTCGCCCTTTATATTTACTACTTTATCAAATTGTGCGTAGTAGTTGGCTACAACGGTTGTTTTTTCTTTGTATTCAACAATACGAGCCCTGATTACCGATTCATTGTTATCATCGGTGCGCCCGCTGGTTAGTCCCCTATTAAGCAATCTTTTTACCAGTTCTTCTTCGCTTACATCTAGTGCCAGCACCACCCCTATTGCTGTATTTTTAAGTTTGAGTAATTTGTCTAAAGCCTCACTCTGAGCGGTTGTACGGGGGAAGCCATCAAATAAAAAACCTTTGGCCTGTGGATTGGCTTCTAGCGCAGAATGAATCATACCCACTACTACTTCATCGGGCACAAGCTGACCTTTGTCCATTAAGCTTTTAGCCTCCATGCCCAGCGGGGTTTTTCGTGAGATCTCACTGCGAAGTAGGTCGCCTGTTGAAAGATGTTTGAGGCCATAAGCTTCAATAAGCTTTTCACTTTGGGTACCTTTGCCACTTCCTGGAGGGCCAAATAAGATAATATTAAACATATTCGTACTAACCTTGAATGAGGTACAAATATACTAAACCACTGTTAAAAATCATTTAACAAATGGGAGTGTAGCTTGAAAATTATGGTGATTTGGGCTATTTAATGATTTTTTTTGTAATGATTCAAACTTTTGACGGTCTATAAACGTAAATTCATTGTATCATTAAAAATCAATAGATGAAATGAGCCATAACTAATTCTGTAGCCAACGAAAATGTTAATTCGCGAAATGAAGTTCAATGAAGCTAATTCCATAGGGCTAAAATCAATAAAAAATAACTTATGAAATGTTTATCTATATTGCTGGCAGCAACCCTTACCATCTCGGGATGTACTGCACAGGAAAATCAAAATACAAAAAGTAAAATGGACAGCACCAGTAAATCAAACAACCCTTATTTTTCCAAAGCAGAAAAATCTAAGTTGGCAGTAAAAGAGAGTGAATGGAAAAAATTACTTTCGCCCGAACTGTATTATATAGCAAGAGAAAAAGGAACGGAGCGACCTTGGACCAGTAAGTTTGAAAGTTTTAAGGAGTTGGGTACTTATTATTGTGCGGTATGTGGAAATGCATTGTTTAAAAGTGATACTAAGTTTGATAGCGGCTGTGGCTGGCCTAGTTTTTACGAGCCCATTTCAAAAGGGTCAATTATTTATTTGCCCGATAATACTTTAGGGATGAAACGGACAGAAGTAGAATGTGGACGTTGCAAATCGCACCTTGGCCACGTATTTGAGGATGGCCCACCTCCAACAGGATTGCGTTATTGCATTAATGGAGTGGTACTAGATTTTGAGAAGGCAGCGGAGGCAGAGAAAAAATACAATGAAAAGAAGGGGGAATAGGTAAAAACTATTTCAGCCATTCCATATAATTTTCAGAATGAATAATTTTGGTTTCTACTGGCTTGTATTCCTCTATGAATGATTTGGGGAACTTGGATTTTGCATCTGTATTCCATTTAAATTCAAAAGCGTGTATTTCCCCATTATACTCTTCAATGTAATCTATTTCTGCTCCATCTTTTGTTCGCCAAAAATATCGATTACAGTATATTTTGTTGGCTGCTAAGAATTTTGTTCTTTCTGCCAATAAAAAATTCTCCCAAAGACCGCCAATATCATTTCTCAATTCTATTGATTGAAAATGATTAATAACGGCATTGCGCAATCCATTATCATAAAAAAAAATTTTACGACTTTTATTCAGCTCATTTCTAAGGTTTCTATTGAAACTGCCTAATCTGTATAGTACAAAAGCTTTTTCTAATAAGTTTATATAACGTTCTACTGTAGCTGAATTTAAGCCTGCTATCTGTCCCAACTCATGATAAGAAACCAATTGCCCTACCTGCATAGCTATGGCTTGTATTAATCTTTCTAGTTTATCTGGTTTATTAATATTTTCCCATGTTAGTATGTCCTTGTATAAATAGGCGCCTGAAATTTCTTTAAGTATTGCCTGCTGGTTTCCTTCGCCCATCACTACTTCAGGATAATAGCCATATAATAATCTTTGTTTTAATAATCTGTTTTCAGTAAATGCCGAATGGTGACCGATCATTTCGTGATAGCTTATTGGAAACATATTTAATTCCCATTTTCTTCCTGTTAATGGCTCATTAATTTTATTAGCTAGATCAAAAGAAGAAGAACCAGATAGAATTAAGGTAATATTGGGTAATTGATCAGCTATTATTTTGGCTGTGATGCCGATATTTTGAATTCGTTGTGCCTCGTCTATAACCAAAATTTTATAAGCACCCAATTCATTTTTCAGCATTATTTCATTCGTGTTCGTTAATTTCTGCCTTGTATCAGCATCATCTCCATTCAACCATAACGCATTTGGGAACAACTTTTTGAGTAAAGTTGTTTTGCCTACTTGCCGAGCGCCAAGTAGCACAATCACTTTTTTTGAGGGTAGTAAATGAGTAATTTCAGCTTCTAAGTATCGGGGTATCATTATACCAATTTAACGATAAACTTATAGCATACTATGAAAAAAAGGCGATAAATTAATAGTATACTATAAAAAAGAGGTGTTTTTGCTATATTTCTGGGTGAAATACTTTGCACAATACACCGTAATAATTACTCCCACCAATGACAAAGCCATCACACTATTCGAAAAAAATGTTACCCAATTTAATTGTACTTTAAATATTTCTTTACTAAGCAGTACCGTTACACTTCCCAAATACCCGAATGAGTCGGCTATATAAATAAGAAAACCAACATTGCCTGTAAACCGAAATGCGGCAATCAATCTTTCAAAAAACACACAGTTAAAAGGAATATATACCATATACAATCCGAGCCCTACCAAGGTCATCCACCAAAGGGGACTAATCAACTCTTGCCTAAATAAATAGGTGGAAATACCCGCAAATACAAATCCAAGTGCTATAATAAAATGGGCAACCATCAATGCTTTAAAACTGTTTTTAATCATCACCATACTGCCAATTAAAACCAGAATAATTAAGGTAATAGGCGTTTCTGTTTGTGAGAAAATTGCGGGTTGATTTAAATAGCCCATTTCTCTCCACATATCTGCACCAAAATTGTCTCGGATATCTCTGAATATGGTGGCAAAACCATAAATAATTACTGCTGCAATAATACCCGGTAAAAACTGTTTGATAAATAGTTTTCGTTGCGCCGCATCCATTGGTGTTCGGTTCATTCGCAAAGCAATATCTTCCGAAGTAGGTGGTGGAATTTTTTCCAATAAGTAAATAAAAAGCAGCAGTGGTAATATAAATACCAATCCTGTGGCAAACGGAATCCAGAATTCTGATAGGTTAAAATGAAGCAGTAGCCATCCTCCTACCGACTTCACAAATCCCGATGAAAAAATAAAACTCACCGCCAATGCCGCTCCAATAAAATCGGTGGTTTTTCTTCCTTCTATATAAGAAAAAATCACACCCCATAACATCCCCAGTGGAAATCCGTTGATGAATAGAAATACAATATTATAAGGTGCTGGCACCAACGCAAATAATAGCCAAGCCAGCCATGCAATGCCTACCAATACGAGTATGATTTTATACCTACCCAATCGCTTCAACTCTGCAATGAATTTAATACCATAGAATTTTGCCATTAAGTATCCCATCATCTGGCTAAATACAAGTAGTGTTTTGTAATGGAATCCCCAAAAATGGATGCCATCAAATAAACATACCGTATATGATTTTCTAAAGCCGAATATCATGGTATAAGTAAGAAAAGCAACGAGGGCAGCATAGAGTCCCGACTTAAAAGCACTTAATTTTTCTATTCGGTTTTTTTGACTCATTTAGAAGCGTTGGATGGGTTGATAAGCTGCAGCATAAATAATTATATAGATAAATATAAGCCACTCATCCTTAGTATTTGGTAAATAATACTTATTTACAGAAATTACCAATTCTTAAAATCACCTTAATTATGAGAAAATTACTGATGATAGCTTTTTACGCTTTCACTGCAATAAACGCAATAGCCCAACAGGTAGATCTGGCCAAACATTTTAAAAATATGAAGCCCCGCAATATTGGGCCTGCTGGTATGAGCGGTCGTGTTACTGCCATTGATGCGGTATGGGCTAATTCTAATATAATATACCTTGGTACTGCCAGTGGTGGTGTATGGAAAACCGAGAATGGTGGTGGTAGTTGGCTACCCATTTTTGATGAGCAGCCCATTCAAAATATAGGTGCACTTGCAATTGTACAATCCAATCCCAATATCATTTGGGCGGGTACAGGTGAAGGAAATCCGCGCAATTCCATAAGTCTCGGCGAAGGTATTTACAAAAGTATGGACGCTGGCAAAACCTGGAAATGTATGGGACTAGAAAAAACCCGTAATATCCATCGCATCTTGATTGACCCCAATAATCCAGCTATTATTTATGTGGGTGTAATGGGAAATCCTTTTGCAGATCATACTGAGCGAGGCGTGTACAAAACAACCGATGGTGGTGAAACTTGGCAACAAATTTTATATACCAACCAAAACAGTGGGGTGGGTGATATGGTGATGGATCCATCAAACCCGAATAAATTTTTTGTAAATATGTATGAGCACAAACGCACTCCTTGGAGCTTGAAAGGTGGTGGTGCAGGAAGTGGTTTCTATATTACTTATGATGCGGGTAAAACCTTTAAAAAATTAGGAAAAGCAGATGGTTTGCCAGATGGTGAATATGGACGAATAGGCATCAGCATCAGTCGCTCCGAACCCAATAGGGTATATGCATTGGTAGAAGCAACTAAGAATGGTTTATATAAATCGGATGATGGTGGTATGAAATGGGAGTTGGTAAACAGCGATCCTGCAGTGGTAACCAATCGCGCTTTTTATTTTCAGGATATTGCAGTTGATACTAAGAATGAAAACAGAATTTACAATATCAACCAAGTTATAAATATGAGTGAAGATGGGGGTAAAACTTGGAAGCCCGTGCTTCCTTATAGTGGCATACATCCCGATCACCATGCTTGGTGGATTCATCCTTATGATGCCAATTTTATTATTGATGGAAATGATGGTGGTATAGGCATTTCAAGAGATAGGGGCAAGACCTGGCAGTTTGATGAAAAATTACCACTTGGCCAGTTTTATCATATAAATGTTGATAATCAAATTCCATACAATGTTATGGGTGGATTGCAAGACAATGGAAGTTGGCATGGACCAGCTTACGTATGGATGCGGAGTGGAATAAGAAATGCTTTTTGGCAGAGCGTTAGTGGTGGTGATGGTTTTGATGTAGTGCCAGATGCCGAAGATCCTAGCTGGGTATATACTATGAGTCAAGGTGGTTCCCTTTCCCGTTATAATATTTCTACGGGCGAGCAGTGGAGTATTCGCCCCCCTCGAGTAAATAAAAATACCAAGCAACGCTTTAACTGGAATGCTGCCATAGCGCAGGATCCTTTTGAAAAAACCACAATTTATTATGGTAGTCAGTTTGTAAATAAGAGTACCAATAAAGGGTCATCTTGGGAGCAGATATCGGGCGATTTAACTACCAACGATTCTGCAAAAATTGACCAACAAAATAATGGTGGCATATCAGTAGATATTACTGGTGCAGAAAATCATTGTACTATTTTAACCATTGAACCATCTGTAAAAGAACAGGGGTTGATTTGGATTGGTACCGATGATGGCAATGTACAACTCACCAGAGATGGGGGGAAAAGCTGGACTAATTTTCGCGGTAAAATACCCGGAATGCCTATTGGTGCGTGGATTCCACAAATAAAAGCCTCTCGTTACAATGCCGCAGAAGCATTTGTAGTTGTAAACGATTATAGAAGAGGAGATATGAAACCTTATATTTTCCGCACAACAGATTATGGTAAAAGCTGGACGAAGTTGGTAGATGAAAAAAAATTAATTGGGTATGCATTGTGTATCATACAGGATCCAGTAGAACCCAACTTAATTTTTGTTGGAACAGAACAAGGTTTATGGGTGAGTATGGACAATGGAAATATTTTTCAACAATTTAAGAATGGTTATCCTTCAGTATCTACCTATGATATGGCCATTCAAGAAAGAGAAGCCGATTTGGTAATAGGAACATTTGGAAGAGCCATCTGGATATTAGATGATATTCGTCCCCTAAGAAAATTAGCCGCTAATAAGGGGCAGTTGTTTGCAAAAAAGTTGATGACTTTTGAAACTCCACAAGCCTATCAAGCAAAAATTAAAAATGCATCGGGCATTGAATACAGTAGTTATGGAACTTATGAGGGTGAAAATAAAAAAACAGGAGCGCCTTTGGTTTTCTTTCTGAATAAAGCAGCAGCAGATACTGGCAAGAATAGTTTACCCGATTCAGTGATGATTCAAATTTATGATGCCAGTGGAGTCTCCATTAGAAACTTAATAGTAAAAGCTGATAGTGGGTATAACAAATATTTCTGGGGTATGGAAGCAAGGGGAATTCGCCAGTCAACCGCAGGCGGTAGAGCAGGTGGTGCAAGATCAACAGCAGTAACAGCAGAGCCCGGAGGTTTAGCGGTAGATCCTGGAACCTATAAAGCGGTAATTAAATGGGGGAAAGAATTGCGTGATAGTATGATGGTGGTGGTAAATGATGATCCCTATTCGCCCATATCTAAAGAAGTAAGAACAGCTGTGCGAGAGGCCAATACAAGTATGGATAAATTGATTATTCGGTTGAATTTATTGAGTGATAGAATGAATGAAGCAGAAGAAATCATGCGTAAGGTAGAAACAGGGTTAACGAATATGGATAAGATAAATGCAGATACAATCCGCAAAGTAGGAAAGCAGGTAGTAGAGGGAATAAAAGAAATTCGTGAAATACTCAATGGAAAGCCACAGTTAAAACAAGGCTATGGAAATATTCCACAAGAAACGGTGAATGGACTTTTGGGGGAAGCGCGCCAATTAATATTGGGTAAAAATACCATACCCGGCATACAAGAAATGCGCTTGATGAATTATGCAGAAGAAGCCGTAAGTGAAGTGGTGAAGAAGGGCAATGCTTTTTTTGAAGGAGTTTGGAATCAGTACCGAGTACTTGCAGAAGCCGCACCAGTAAAGCTGTTTAAAGATTATAAAGCAATAGAGTAGCAGATAAAATTTAAAATTGGTATAGCCCGATGCACTTCGAATTGTTTGAAGGGTATCGGGCTATTATTTTGTAATACCACTGTTGTTGACCTTAATAAATGTTTTGCAAAACATATGATCAATAGAAATCAACGAACCAGAAATTAAGAAGCTTTTCTGGGTGTTACGTTGAATCCGCCTTTCTTTTTTGAAGAAGAAAAATTTTGATTGGCCATCTTGAGTTTGACACTAAAAAATAAAATATCCTCTAGAACCCTATATATCACTATAAAGTTGTTTTATTTTTTTGAAAATGTAGAGAGCCGATTTCTTT